>DASXFR010000127.1:0-7508 GCA_036489495.1 Acidimicrobiales bacterium
GCAATGGGTTTGACCGAAGCGCCCCCTCCGAAAGGAGGGGGCGCTTCGCTGTGTTCAGTGGAACCCAAAGTGTCTCAACGAAATGACGACTCAATTACGGCCACCTCTACATCGGCCCGATGGTGTGCTTCCGGCCGGGGAGGTGTTCCCTCGATGACTCCAGGGCCTCCAGAGCCCGGGCGACGACCGACCGGGTATCGGCGGGATCGATCACCTCGTCGACGTAACCGCGTTCGGCCGCTTCCCACGGGGTGAGGAATCGATCGGTGTATTCGTCTTGGAGCTCGGCCCGCTGGTCGGGCGCCGCGTCTCGGTAGAGGATCTGCACGGCCCCCTGGGCGCCCATCACCGCGATCTCCGCACACGGCCAGGCAAAGCACAGGTCGTTTCCCAGTCCCCGCGAATCCATCACGATGTAGGCGCCGCCGTAGGCCTTCCGGAGGATCACGCACACCCGGGGCACGGTGGCCTCGGCGTAGGCAAAGGCGAGTTCGGCCCCGTGGCGGATCATCCCCCGCCACTCGAGATCCTTCCCCGGGAGGAACCCCGGAGTATCCACCAGGGTCACCAGTGGCAGGTTGAAGGCGTCGCAGAACCGGACGAACCTGGCCGCCTTCTGGGACGCGGCGATGTCGAGGGTACCGGCCAACGCCTGGGGTTGGTTGGCCACGAATCCCACCGAACGGCCGCCGATCCTCCCGATGGCGGTGACCAGTTGCGGGGACCACCGTGGCCACAGCTCGGTGACGTCACGATCGTCGGACAGCGCGGTTGCCACGTGGCGGACGTCGTAGGAACTCGTGGTCCGGGACGGAATCACCTCTCGCAGCTCGGGGACCTCCCGGTCCACCCGGTCGTCGAGCGGGCCCCGGGGCGCCACCTCGTCGGTATGGGCGGGAAGGAGACCAAGCAGGTTCTCGACGTGGGCCATGGCATCGGCCTCGGTCTCCGCCTCGATGGCACACAGCCCACTCGAGCGGGCATGCATGGCGGTGCCGCCCAGCTGGCGGAGCCCGAGTTGCACCCCGGTGAACTCTTCGACCATGGCCGGCCCGGACACGAAGGCGAAGGCCTCCGAGGTCATCACCACGATGTCGGCGATCCCCAACATCAACGCCGGCCCGGAAATCGCCGGGCCGGATACCACCGCGATGATCGGGACCATGCCTGAACACGCCGCGATTGCCCGGGCGGCCTGTCCCCATCCGTGGAGCGATTCGATCCCTTCGGAGACATCGGCCCCGCTGGAGGCCACCACCAGCACCAGCGGTATCCGCAGGTTCAGGGCGGCGGCCGCCCCGTCTTGGATGGTGACCCCGTCCTCCAGCGAAAGCGCTCCGCGGCGCAGCGCCGACACCGATCGCACCACCATGGCTTGGCGACCAGCGATCTCCTCGATGCCGGCCTGGATGGTTCCTTTCACCAAGTTGCGGAAGGCGGGAGCAGTGGTGGCCATTGGCATCACTCCATGCTACGGAACTGGGGACAGGACTGTCGCCGTCGCCCCAAACCTTTCTAGAGTCCCGGGTCCTCCCCGGACGGAGGGGGATCGGGCTCGGGCCCGTTCCTGGTGACCCGCTCATTTCGGCGATCCACCCGCTCCAGCTCGCGCTCCACGTCCGCCCACAGCAGGGGCTCGTCCGGGTCGTCGTCGTCATCGACGACCTGGGCCCGCTTGAGCACGACCGCCGCCACCGTGAGGAGCACCAGCAACAGGGAGAGTTTGGAGACGAATCCCGAAACCTGCTGGTCATTGAGGGGACGCAGGCCGACGGCCAGGTGGGAGTGGCTGAAGGCGGGATACAGGGGGTGGGAGGCAAAGATGTAGATAAAGGAGAGGAACGCCGGCACGATGGCCTGGACCACCAGGTATCCGAACCGGACCACCGGCTTCAGGCGGAGGATGCCCGGGACCCGCCCGATCACCGGCAGCCAGAGCACGAATCCGGCCGCCAACACCACCAGATCCATGATCCCCCTCACCGCCGGCGACGACGCCTGGGCTTCGACCAGCGGAATCGTCATCGAGACGACCATCACCACCGTGAACACCAACACCGCTTTGATCGGCCCCCGGCACCAGTCGAGGATCGCGTCCTCCGGGGCTGGGCGGGTGAGCCAACGCAGCACGTCGTAGGGCATCCCCAGCAGGACCAACGAGGGCACCGCGAGGGTGAGGAGCACCCGCTGGACCACCAGCGCGATGAGCGACCAGTGGGCGGCCAGGTCCGCTACGGGCCAGGTGAGCGCCACCGCGGCGGCGAGCCACCCGCCGGCCAACGCCGTTTTTTGGGCCGGGGGCCACGGTGTTTCCTCGCCGTCCCGACGGCTGAGCCGGCGGTGACCGACGACGATGGCCAATCCGGCCAGCACCAGCACGCACCAGGCGACGATGTGTGGATCCCAGGCATACGGGTGGCCCGGGGTCACGGACACCTACCGCTTACCGGCGGCACCGGGAGGGAACCGCCCTAAATTGATCAGGATGGTACGACTGGATCGGCTCGAACGGGTCACCGACTTGTTGTTGGTGCTGCTGGATACGCCGCGCCCACTGAGCCTCCGCGAGATCGCCAACCGGGTGCCGGGCTACCCCGAGACCCAGGGGGCCCGGCGCCAAGCCTTCGAACGGGACAAGCGGTTGTTGCGGGACGAAGGGGTTCCGGTACTGGTCGAAACGCTCGACGGGGTGGACCAGCTCGGCTACCGGGTGGAACCCGATTCGTACTTCCTGCCCGATCTGGGCCTCGAGCAGGACGAGCAGGCTGCCCTCAACTTGGCCGTCGCCGGCGTCCATCTCGGCGAGCCTACCGGCCTCACCGCCCTGTCGAAATTGGGCGCCACCGGGGAGGCCCCGCTGCTGGGGGTGCCATCGATGCCGGTGGTGGACCTGCCCTCGATGACCGAGCTCCCGGCCCTTCCGGTCCTGTTCGACGCCGTCCGCCAGTCGGCCACCGTCAGCTTCGGGTACCGGGGAGACGAGCGCCATGTCGACGTCGGTGCCATCCGCTTCCGCCGGGGCCACTGGTACGCGGTGGGATTCGACCGCGACCGGGGCGAGCCCCGGACCTTCCGGGTGGACCGGGTCGAAGCAACCCCGGTGGTCGGCCCTCCGGGCTCGGCCCAGCTGCCGGAGGGATTCGATGCCGCCGACACCTTTTCGGTCGACCCCTGGCAGTTCGGGAGCGGCGAGGAGACCGACGTCGATGTCCTGGTCGATGCGGCCGAGTCCGGACGGATCATCGGCGAGCTGGGCGACGACGCCGTCCTCGAGCGACGCGACGACGGGACGGTGGTGGTCCGCCTGGCGGTCACCGACCACCAGGCGTTGGTGACCTGGGTGCTCGGGTGGCTGGATCACATCGAAGTCCTCGGACCCCCCGATGTCCGGGCCGCGGTCATCGGGCGACTGGCGGCGATGGTCGACGCCGGTGAAACGGCGCGATCGTGAGCCCTCCGGCCGACACCGCCGGTCGGCTCCGGCAGCTCCTGGCCATCCTGGCCTGGCTGGCCCAGGTGGGGGAGGCGCCGATCGAGGAGATTGCCAATCGGTTCGACCTGACGCCCGAGGCGCTGGTCACCGAGCTCGAGCTGGCTGCCTGTTGTGGACTGCCGCCGTACACGCCCGACCAGTTGATGGAGATCATCGTCACCGACACCGCGGTGTCCGCCCAACACGGGAGCGCGTTGTCCCGGCCCCGGCGGCTGACTCCCGGCGAGGGGTTCGCTTTGGCCGCGTCGGCCCGGGGGCTGCTGGCCGTCCCCGGCAGTGACGAGGACGGGGCGCTCTTCCGGGCCCTGGCCAAGCTCGAGGCGGCCCTGGGGGGTGAGCGATTGGTCATCGATCTGGATGCGCCGCCGATGCTGTCGATCGTCCGGGACGCCACCGCGGCAAAGGAATGGCTGGCCATCAGCTACTACTCGGCGTCGAGCGATCGCCGGACCGACCGGGAGATCGCCCCCTTGCGGGTGTTCGGTTCCGAGGGCCACTGGTATGTCGACGCCGCCTGCTCACTGGCCGGGGACGTCCGCCGGTTCCGCATCGACCGGATCGACGAGGCCCGGGTCGTCCCCGGGCCGTCGGGGGACGGCAACGGGCATGCGACCGACATCCAGCCGAGTGGTTTCGAGACCTTCGTCCCCGGACCCGACACTCGCCGGGTCCGTCTCTCCCTCGATCCGGAGCTCGACTGGATGATCGAATCGATCCCGCTGGTGGGGGCGCCGGTCCGGAAGGGGGATCGCCTGGAGGTCGAGGTGGTGGTGGGCGGGGATGCCTGGCTCGAGCGGCTGTTGCTCCGCCTCGGGACCGGGGCGGTGGTGGTCGATCCCCCCGAGGACGCCGCCCTGGCTGCCGATGCCGCCGCCCGGATCCTCCTCCGGTACCGATCTGATACCAAAAATACTGAAAAATAACAAGATGGTATAAAACATAGTCTGAAACTACGGTTGGGGCGTGAGGGTCTCGCCGTGCTGAAGCTCCATGTGGTTCACGTCGGCCGCCACCGTTATTACGTGAAGGGCCAGGAGCTGGGCCAGGCCGACGACTTCGACCTGGCGGTGGAGTCGCCCGGGGCCTGGACCGGGCCGGGGGCAACGACGCTGGGGCTCCGGGGAACGGTGGAACCGGAGACCTTCGGACGGGTGATGGAGGGCTTCGACCCCGGTTCCGGCCGCCGGCTCCGTGTCGATCGTGGCCGCGCCAGCGTGGCCGGCATCGATTTGACCTTCTGCGCCCCCAAGTCGGTGAGCCTGTTGCAGGCGCTGGGACCGAGAGAGATCGCCCACGAAGCCGGGGCCGGTCACGACGCCGCGGTGGCGGAGGCCAGCGCCTATCTGTCCCGCACCGCCATCGGCGTCCGCCGGGGAGCCGGCGGGCTGGTGCGGCTGTTGCCGTCGACCGGCATGGTGGCCGGCGACTTTCGCCACCTGACCAGCCGGGCGCTGGATCCCCACCTCCATACCCATGTGGTGGCGGCCAACATGGCCCAGGGGGTGGATGGCACCTGGTCCGCCGCCGACAGCCGGCGGGTCTTCGCCCACGCCCGGGCGGCCGGTTCGATCTATCAAGCCAGACTTCGTTGGGAGCTGTCGGAGCGACTGGGGGCGGCATGGGAAGTCCGGCCCTCGGGGCTGGGCGATGTGGTCGGTGTCACGACCGGTCTGCGGAGGCTGTTCTCCCAGCGGTCGGCGGAGATCGAGGAGTTCGTCGCCAGGCGCCACCGGGGTGCCTCCGGCCGGCATCCGGATGCCTATTTCGCCACCCGGCCGGACAAGGACCGCACTCAGACCCTCGAGTCGTTGGCGTCCTCCTGGCGACAACGCGCCGCCGACTTCGGATTCGACCTCGGCGATCTCTCCCGGGTGGTGGGCCGGGGCGCCGACCGGGGGCGAGAGGCAACCGCCGGTGTCGATCGACAGCGGATGGCCGATCGGCTGGAGACGGCTGGTCGAGCCGAGGGATCGATGGCCCGTCGTGACCTGGTGGCGTTGGCGGCGGCAGCCTCGCCCGGCGGGGCCACCGTCGCCGACCTCGACTCGACAGTGGACCGCATCCTTACCTTGGTGGGAACCGAGGGTGAATGTAGCCGCGGCCGCGAACCTCGGTGGCGCCGAGGAGCCGTGCTGTCGGTGGTGACCCGGCAACGGGGGAGAGGATTGGCGGCATCCCTCGATCCGGACCGTTCGTCGTCGACGACCACCGATGGCCGGAACTCGCGAGGGTGGGTGCCACGTCGTGATCTGGGCCGCGCGGAGGGATCTCGGCGCCAGGAAGGACGGGATCGGGGACTCGAGCGGTGAGCCGTCGCTCCCACTCAGCGATGCAGGTTCGGCTCGATCCCGGGCGGTGGCCGGCGGTGGGCCCGTCCGGCTTGGCTCAACGTCTTCCAGGGTTCCGCCGAATGGGCGGGGGCCAAGCGAATCCAGCTCGGCTGATTCCGATCGTCGAAGGAAAGCGCCAGCCCCGGCGAGCCCCGGGCGATGAGATCGGCCGGAAGTCGCCGGCGCCACTGGGTGGTGGCGGATTCCCCCATGTGGGGGCGTCCGCCGGTAACCAGGTCGGAAACCGGATGCCCCGACGGCCCCCGACCCCTCGACACCGTGCGGGCGGCGATCTCTTCGTCGCCGGCCAGGGTGGACAGCGCCTCGAGCGTGCGCACGTCCCCGATCCCGGGGAGTATCACCGTGCATCCGAACAACGACGGGAACCCCTCGGCCTCGTCGGGCCACCGCTGTCGGGCCTGGGAGAGATCCTGCAGGCAGGCCAGCGTCACCACTCCTTGCCCGCCGCCCTCGCTGATCATCGACGGCAGGTGAGGGAGAGGGGCGATGTTGGCCACCTCATCGAGGGCCAACAGCACCGGCGGAAGGCGCGGCTCGCCGGGCCCGCGACTGGCGGCGCGCTGGTAGGCGGCGTTGCGGACGTCCTCGACCAGCCCGACCACCATGGGGGCGACCTGGGCTTGACGGTGGGCCGGTGCGCAGATGTAGATGGTGTCGGCAGAGTCGGCGAATTGGTGAGCGTTGAAATCGGGATCGACCGTCACTGCCAATGCCCGTTCCGTTCGGAATCCGCTCAGAGCCCCCGAGGCGGTGGACCAGATGCCGCTCAGCTCCCGGTCGTCGGTGGCGGCCAGACCGTCGAGGGCGTTGGTGGCCAAGTCGGCGATCCCTCCGGGAGTGGCGGCCAGGATGGTGAGGGCGGGGAGGGATTTTCGACGGTCCACCCAGGTCAGGACGGCCCGCATGTCCGCCCCGTCCAAAGCGGCGGCGTAGAGGAGTGGGGCCAGCAACGACTGGGCCCGCTCGTTCCAATGGGAGCTCTCGGGACGCACCATTCCCCGCGAGCCCGAGGAGAGGGCGACTTGTACCAGGGACCGGGCGGTGGTCATGGCCCCGTCCCAGGTTCCACAGGCCTGGAGGGGAGACCAGTGCAGGGGTTCCAGATCCCCGGTTGGAGGAACCGAGCCGGTGGGATCGAACAGGAAACACCGCCCGTGATGAGATCGAGCCCTCGTGGTGCCCTCGAGGACGTCCGGCTTGGTGGAGGTGGAGACGACCGGACCGTTGGCTGCCAACACGTTCGGGATGATCAACGTGGATGTCTTTCCCGAACGTGGTGGACCCAGGATCATGACGGACAATTCGGGAGCCACGAACTGCCAACCGTCAGCATCGTGCCCGAGATACACACCGAACGACGCGGAGGCCGATGCTGCATGTGCGGCGCGCAATTCACGCGATTCGCGCTGTTTATCGAAAGTTTGCGAAAAAATTGTCATTTTTCTTTACACGGCAATTATGGCGTGTGCAGCCCGTTTTCATTCGCTCACGCCCGTCGTCGGGAAAAACCACGCGGCGTGTTTCTAGGCAAATAAGCCTTGCAAACAAAGAAGTTTTTGTCCATAGGCAATTGGACTCGGGTCGCGGTTACTGCGTCGACGCGCAAAACACCGTTGAAATTTCGGCGCGACCGCGAATGGTTTGCGCGCGCCGAAACGCGCCAG
>DASXFR010000056.1:0-63325 GCA_036489495.1 Acidimicrobiales bacterium
GCGCCACCGCCCGATTGTTCACCGGGGCCACCCGGCGGGGGATCCAGCTCCGGGACCGGGAGTGCACCCACCCCTACTGCGACCGACTGGCGGTCGACTGTGAGGTCGACCACATCCAGCCCTATGGCCAGAACGGCCCCACCATCCAGCAGAATGGCCGGCTGCTCTGCGGATTCCACAATCGCCTCCGGAACCAGCGACCGCCCCCACAGAGGGAATAGGGCGTCCCTGCCGCCCCAAAAGCCAGGGCTGCTGGCTGTGGTCCTTTTCGTCTCTACCCTCCCTTGGATGAACCCCTCGCGCGCAACCGTGCGAAGGCGACTCAACTCCTGCCGGCCTTCCGACCCGAGCTGGAACCGAGGCTATTTTCTTCTGTCCGCAAGGAGCTAGGTGGTTCCCTAATCAGCGCGCATGCACCACTTTCGCGTCGCGGCTTCGTAGTGTTCTGGAGGAGACAGCTGTCAGATCGTTCGAACTCGTATGGTCCCGTGAAGTGAAGGATCCGCCATGGTTGCACTTGTAATTATCCTGACCGTCGTCGTTCTGCTGCTCACCGTGTTGGTCGCCGGATTACTGAGGAGCCACGCCGATATCTTGAAGGCGCTCCATGACCTGGGAGCGGGTGTCGGTGACCCTTCTCAGGAGCCGATCAATCTAGAGACCCACAACCACAGTCATGATCAAGAGCGGAATCAGCGTCGAGCCAGGAACCGCGATCGAAACGCCAACGGTGGACCGATCTCTTCCCCGATCCCGTTCACCATGGGGTCACCCCTACCCGGAGAACGGAACTCCACATCGGCGCCGACGATTGCTGGCGTCACCCCGACCGGCGATGCACTGGCCATCGCCGTTTCCGGGAACGATCATCTAACGCTGATCGCCTTCCTGTCGTCCGGCTGTGCCACCTGCGCCGGGTTTTGGGAGGCGTTCCAGGCACCGGAGCATCTGGGGCTTCCGGACGGGATCAGATTGGTAGTCGTCACCAAAGGCCCAGAAATGGAGATCGCCGGAGAAGTTCAGGCGAAAGCCCACAGCCGGCTCCAGGTGGTGATGTCGACTGACGCTTGGGGCGACTACGAGGTTCCCGGATCCCCCTTCTTCGTTCTGGTCGACGGTTCGGCCGGTCGACGGATCGGCGAAGGTGTTGCCAATCACTTCTCACAGGTGGCGGAACTGGTGCGGCGGGCCCAGGTCGACATGCAAGCATTCGGGGTCGGAACCCGACGCGAAGGCGGAAGCCGGAGCCGAGCCTTTGCCGGCGGCCTCGACGGTCCCGCCCGGGAGTCCGCCAATGACCAAGAGCTGCGGGCGGCCGGCATCCTTCCCGGAGACCCCAGCCTCTACCCATCGTCGTTCGAGGATGTATTTCCGTCCGACATCGACGTCCTTCCGCCCTACCCGGAGGGGGCCGGAACCAACCCCCCAGCCCAGCGATCCACCCCGGAACGCCGAGCGGGTTGATAGATGGCCACCCTCCAGGCGCACGGCATCCACGCTCAGCTCCCGAACAGCTTCGAGGGTCGGATCTTCGTCCGCCCGCGGGTTGCCGACGAGATCACCTATCCGGTGGCGCACTTCGCGACCTTCCCGCTTCCCAACCAGGTCGGCGACTTCGGGAGCGGCGCCGTCACCCTGATGGGGCCCAGCGACATCTTTGCGGTCCTGTTCGAATACGGGCCAGAAAGTGTCGGAACCCGATTGTTTGCCCGCCAGGGGATGCCCCGCTCACTCGGCATCGATGACTTCCGCCCCAATCTGTTGAGGCGGGGCATCGGGGGCCAATCCGGAACCCAGTGGTTCTTCACCGAGTCCGAGCGCCCCTTCACGTTCTATGCCGTCCTCGGCAGCCATGCCCGACGGGCCGCGCTGGTACCCCACGTCAATGGTCTTCTTTCCAACCTGTCGCTGAGCCCCCAGCCCCTGGCCGCGGCGCCGGGAACGGTGGCATGGAACTGATCGGTCCGTACCTCGTCGCCTGTGCCCTGTTGGTGATCGCCGGGGCGATGAAGTTGATCCGACCCGACGACACCGCCCGTGCGATCGCGGTGGTTGTTCCCGTTCGCCTCCGTCGCCGACTTCACTACCGCTCCCTCCGGGTTCTGATCCGGATCGGCGCCCTCGCCGAGCTGGGGCTGGGCTCGGTGGCGATGTTCGTTCCCCGTCCGATACCGGCAGCACTGGTTGCTATTTCCTACGCGGTTTTCGTCGGGGTGGTGATCTATGTCCGGTCCAAGGGCGGTTCGCTGGCCAGCTGCGGGTGCTTCGGGACCTTCGACACTCCCGCCACCTGGCTGCATGCGGTCATCAATTCGGGCTTGGCGATCGCCGCGGCGGCGGTGGCGCTGGATGCCCCGGCCGGGGGGTTCACCGTCAGCATCCTCGCAGGTCAGCCACTATATGGAGTGCCGTTCGTGGCGGCGGGTTCACTGTGTATCTGGCTGACGTTCCTGGCTCTGTCGTCACTGTCAGAACTCCAGGCCGCCCGTCGGCTGGTGGGGAGCGCCACCGGAAAGTGGCGATGAACCGGTGAGCACGACGCTGGCCGAACGCGCCTCGGAATTCCTGGGCTCACGGTTGTCCCGTCGGAGCTTCATCAACCGCTCGGCCTACGTCGGCAGCGCGGTGGCAGTCGGGGCGGGACTGGATCTGGCCCTTCGGCCCGGTACCGCCTACGGCGCCATCTGCTCCTGCGGCAACGCCAATTGTGATTGCGGTTCGACGTGTTGCTCCGGGTTCAGCGAGTTCTGCTGCTCGGTGAACGGCGGCTACAACTACTGTCCGAGCAACACGGTGATGGGCGGATGGTGGAAGGCGGACAATTCCTCCTATTGCGGCGGGCCCCGCTACTACATGGATTGCAATGCCACCTGCGGGTGCACCACCGGATGCGGGAACGGCTTCAATTTCTGCGATACCTCCTGTGACGGAACCAGTTGTGGCTGCGGTCCGAGCGGATGCAATTCATTTCTCACCGGGTGCCTCCAGTTCCGCTACGGCCAGTGCAACCAGAACATCGCCTGCATGGGTCGGATTGTCTGCCGGGTGGTGGCCTGCGTCCCGCCATGGCAGGTGGATGCGTCCTGCACCACTACCAATGCCGCAGACGACAGCACCGCGGAACAGAACGCCGCGTGCTGGACGACTGCGCCTCCCTCCCCACCGTGCAATTCCCCCGCCACCAATTGTCAGACGGTAGGAATGGCCGCGAGTAGTGACGGCAACGGATACGGGGTCCTCACCTCGTTCGGGAAGGTGTTCACCTTTGGGGACTTCCCCAACGACGGTGATGCATCAACCGTCGCCCTGGCCCGACCGACGGTCGGCATGGCCGCCTCCCCGGCCGGCGGCTACTACTTCGTGGCGGCCGATGGCGGGGTCTTCACCTTCGGGAACGCCCAGTTCTACGGGTCGATGGGCGGTGTCGCCCTGAACCAGCCCATCGTGGGGATGGCCGCCACGACGACAGGCAAGGGCTACTGGCTGGCCGCCGCCGATGGCGGGATCTTCGCCTTCGGGGACGCCCAGTTCTACGGGTCGATGGGCGGCCATCCACTGAACCAACCCATCGTCGGGATGACCGCCTCCCTAACCGGCAAGGGCTACCGGATGGTGGCCGCCGATGGCGGCATCTTCTCGTTCGGGGACGCCCAGTTCTACGGGTCGATGGGCGGCCATCCCCTCAATCAGCCGATCGTGGGGATGGCAACCACGCCGTCGGGCAAGGGCTACTGGCTGGCGGCGGCCGACGGCGGGATCTTCGCTTTTGGGGACGCGCCCTTCCATGGCTCGATGGGCGGCCTTCCCCTGGCCCGACCGATGGTGGGGATGGCGCTCTCTCGCCTGCAGGCGGGCTACTGGCTGGTCGCCCAGGACGGCGGCATCTTCTCCTTCGACGCCCCGTTCCTGGGGTCACCCGCCTAGGCCATGAAGTTCGCCACCCCAGCCCCAACGATCCGAGGAGCCCGATGACAACGTTGATCATCTCAGTTGCCGGCCTGGTCACGGTGGCATCCGCCATCCGATCCACCTGGTCGCCCTGCGGGTTGTCGATGCTGGCCTCGATCACACCGCTGGCGGAGACGGGCCGAGGAAATCGGTTCCGAACCACCGCCGCCTGGTTCGTGGTCGGCAGCACCGTCGGGGGCCTCACGCTGGGGCTCTTTGTCGCGATCCTGGCCGTCGGCGCGCACGGGTTGGCGTTGTCGTCAACAGCAGTCGGGGTGGCTGCCCTGGTGACCGCGGTGTTGGCGGTGGCGTCGGATATCGGGGTGAAAGGGCTTCGACTCCCGGTTCATCACCGCCAGGTCAACGAGCGGTGGCTCGACCAGTTCCGACCGTGGGTCTACGCCGCCGGTTTCGGCTGGCAGATCGGCACGGGGTTGGCCACCTACATCACCACCGCGGCTGTCTATCTGATGGTCGTTTTCGGGGCGCTGGGGGGCAGTCCGGTGTGGGCGGTGGCCCTCGGTGTCGGGTTCGGATTCGTCCGGGGTCTGTCGGTGCTGCTCGGACGGAACATCACCACCCCCGACGCGCTGCGTTCGTTCCACCGGAGGTTCACCGACGCCGGTCCCCAGGTCAGCCGGGTCACCGTGGGCACGGAGTTGGTGGCGGCGCTGGCGGTGGGCTGGTACTTGTCACCGATGGTCGGAATCGGTGCGACTGGCGCCGTGGCTGTCGCCGGGGCTGTCGCCGGGATCATCCTGATGCGACGGAGGGCGATGGCGACGTCCGATGACTCCGGCGCGCCGCCTCGGGGGGCGGAGCCGGCCAAGTCCGGCAACCTCGAGTCGGTAACCGTCCGGTAGTCAGCCAGAGTCGCCCGAGGCCAGCGCCTTCGTCACAGAGGCGCGACTCGACGCAGCTCCGGAGGCGGCCGGTTCCGGCGCCGTCTTCGGTTTCGGGTCACCGAGAAACGGCCCTCCGACTACGGGTCCCTGGTTTCGCCACTTCTTGAAGGCGGAATAGCGGGTGGCCAGAAGCACCAATCCAGCGACCGCCAGAGCGATACCTGCCACCTGGACCAAGATGAACGCCACATGGCTCGGGTCGGTCAACCACAGCCGTTCATCAAAGAAACGCTCGATCCCCCACAGCACCATTCCGGCCCCGATGATGATCCCGGCCGGTGGAAGTTGGCGGCGGCGCTCGAGATCGGTGGGTCGTTGGCCGTCGGCCGCGCCGCTCCCTTCAGCCGGTGCCTCAGCAGCGCTGTCGGGGGGGTCATGAGAGGAGCCATTGGTGGAGCCGTCGATGCCGGTCGCAGCCTCGGGGGTGCCCTCGGCCCCGGCTCTGCCATCGGCATCGACCCGTTGAGACACACTGCCAACCTCGGCTGTCTCCATGGGTGCCCGCAGTGACGCATCGGGGGGTTCGGGGGCCACGGCACCAACCCCGGCGGTCGCGAGCCGAGTTGAGGTGGCGGGGGCCTGGCCGCGGAGCCAGCGTTCGATGAGCAGCAGGATGCCGAAGATGCTCAGATCCATGGCTGCCTGAAAGATCGGCACCGGAAGCCGCTTGCCGACCTCTCCGGCGTAGTACATGCCGAACCACTGATTGGTCGCGTGGCCGCCGCCATTGACCATCAGCTGCGGCCCGAGCAGGCGGCCGATGCCCCAGGCCGCCATCAGGACCGGAGCCACCAGATCCAGCAGCCGGATGGTCGGTATCGACGGGCAACGCCGCCGGGCACTGATGATTCCTACCGGCACCGCCAGGATCAATCCCCCGAAGGATGACAATCCGCCCTGCCAGATGGCGAATACCTGAAGTGGGTCGGAGGAGTACTGGGACCAGTTCGGGACCACGCTCATGATGCGGGCACCGACAATGGCGGCGACGATGACCCACAGGAACATCCCGGTGATCCACTCCCATGGATAGCCGGCGTTGCGTACCCGGCGCTCGAAATATCGGAGCGCGAACCAGAAGGTGATGGCCAGTCCGATTCCGTAGGTGTGGACCTCGATGAACCAGATATGGAAGGCGACGGGGATTGGTCTCATAGTTGGGTGGTGCTGGCGGGGACGATGGCTGGTGCGGCCCCCGGGCGGCGGAGTTGTCCCGCTGGTGCTCTGCAAGTATGCCTCAGGCACCCGGTATGGTGATTTCAGGGGCGGGAATTGGTTCAGGGACCCGAGCCTGACCTGCGGGAGCAGGTTGGCAGAGGCGAGGGGCCGGGCGGTGCACGGGACATCTGGTCCCGATGAGGGGGAGGGATGGGAACGCTTTCGGGCAAGGTGGCAGTGGTCACCGGGGGTGCCTCGGGCATCGGGCTGGCCTCGGCGACCCGGTTGGCGGCGGAGGGAGCCACGGTGGCGGTGGTGGATCTCGATGGCACCGGGGCGGGTCAGGTGGCCGGCAAACTCGGAGGGCTGGCGGTCCAGGCTGATGTCAGCCAGCCCGATGCGTGGACCGGCATCGTCGCAGAGGTCACGGAGAAACTCAGGGGGATCGACCTGGCGCATCTCAACGCCGGGGTGACCACCGGAGAGGCAGACATCACCGCGTTGACCGACGCGCAGTACCGGCGTGCGCTCGGGGTGAACGTGGACGGCGTGGCCTTCGGCATTCGGGCCCTGGTGCCGGTGATGGCGAACCGGGGCGGCGGATCGATCGTGGCCACCGCATCGCTGGCCGGCCTCATCGGCTATTCGCCGGACCCGATCTACGCACTGACGAAGTCGGCGGTGGTGGGGCTGGTGCGGGCGCTGGCTCCCCAGTTGGCCGAGCAGGACATCACTATCAACGCCATCTGCCCCGGGCTGGTGGACACGCCTCTGATCGCCGGGGTTCGACAGCTCCTGCAAGACAGCGGGTTTCCGATGATCGAACCGAGCGCGGTGGCCGACGCGGTGATCGACTGTCTCGCCGGGGAGGAAACCGGTCAGGCGATGGTGGTGCAGGCCGGGCGCCCGGCGCTGTCCTTCCGGTTCGCCCGCCCACCCGGGCCCCGGGCCGAGGGGGCGGAAGGGAAGCTACCGCCGGAGGAACTCACCGCCCACGACCAGCGCTGAACCGGTTGGAGCTCTGAGCAATCTGGGCGGATGCCTCACGCCGGCAGGATTGCCGACGCCCGGATTGTCAGCCGACTCGTCCGACTCCGACGAAACCGTCACCGGTTCGGATCGGGTTGTCCGTCACGGTTGCCCCGGTATACGGCGCCTCCACCATCTCCCCGCCGCCGATATACATGGCCTCGTGGTCACTTCCGCCGGGGCCATAGAACAGGATGTCACCGGGAGCGATGTCGCCGAGCGGGATGTGAGTGGTGTCGTCGTACTGCGCCCCCGAATAGTGGGGAAGGCTGATCCCGACCTGGGCGTAGGCCCACTCGACCAGACCTGAGCAGTCGAATCCAGAAGGATCCGCTCCGCCCCATACATACGGGACACCGATCTCGCCCTGGGCCGCCTGCACCGCGCCAGCTGCTCCGCTGGAGGTCGGAGGGGGTGGGCTGAGGTTGACGGTGACTCCGCCTCCGCCTCCGCCCCCGCCGCCACCACCACCGCTCGAGCTGGACTGGGCGGCGCTCTGGACGGCGGCTTGCGCCGAAGCCAGCTTGGCGTTGGCCGCAGCTTGCGCAGCCGCGGCGGCGGCCGCCTGCTGTTGGGCGACCAAGTTCTTGATGTTGGCATTCACGCCGTCGAGTGCTGACGCGTCAGAGGCGGCCAGTTGCGTGGCCTGGCTCTTGGCCGAGGACGCGGCGTTGGCCGCGGCGGTGGCCTGAGACTGTTGCTGCTGCAGCGCATCCTGCTGGGCATGCAGCTGGGTCTGGGCGGTGTGCAGTGAGTCCACCGTATTGGTCACGTTGCCCGACGCAATGGCTGAGTACTCGTTGTGAATGCCTGCCGCATTATTGTCACCGGTGAACATCTGGGTGAACTGGTTGCTGGTGCCGTTGCTCATGTAGTCGGCCACCGCGTGGGTCCTGAGTTCGCTTTGGTCCTTGTCCACTTCGGCCTGGTCCTTGGCTAGCTGGGCCTGGCTCTGAGCGATCTGGGTATTGAGCTGTGACACCTTGTAACTGGCGGTGTCGTACTGCGAGGTCAACGACTGGATCTGCTGTTGTTCCGCGGCGATCTTGGCGGTGAGAGCCGAGGCCTGGGCCTGGGCATCAGAGATTTGGTCGGCCGATGCAAGGCGCGGGGGCACCACTACCAGTGACGTGATTCCTGTAGTGACGGCCAGTGCAAGCAACGCACCGATCCGCCCGCGGGACATCGTGCGTACCTGTCGAGGGGCACCTGGCTCGGACGTCGAGTACTGCTCGGCGTGAGTCATAACGTCGTACGTTTTAGTCCATCCGTGCGCGTCACACAAGGACACCCCGTCGCTTTGTGGGCCTGACCTGCGACATCGGAAATACTGATTGATGCCATCTGGCGCATTTTCGTCATAGCCCGTCGCGTCCCGTTGAATTCCCGTTTACGCCACAATCAACTCGTTTTTAACGTTCAGTTCAGAGTTTCATGCAACGTATCGGAAACACTCAATTCAATGTCTCGTGCCGCGTCCGTGCAAAGTTTCCGCACAAGGTCGCGACCGCCGTTGCATATATACGTCTTGTTCGTCTTCGCAGTCAGCGTCGGGATACAAACTCACCAGGGTCACGCGAGTCGACGGGGCGCCCGGGGCCCGTTGGCGGTCACCCGAGCAAGCCGAAACAGCCCTGAACAAATGGAGCCGGGTAGGGTCAGGGGATGGGTGAGATCATCGAATTTGCCAGCAACGGAAAGACGGCTCAGGGCTATCTGGCCGTGCCGTCCGGAGGTGCCGAGTCCGGGCCCGGGGTCATCGTCATCCAAGAGTGGTGGGGCCTGGTCGATCAGATCAAGAAGACCTGTGACCGGTTCGCCGAGGCGGGGTTCACCGCCTTGGCCCCCGATCTCTATCACGGGACGGCCGTTCCCCTCTCCGAGCCGGACGAGGCCGGCAAGGAGATGATGGCCCTGAAGATGGACACCGCCGCCAAGGACCTGAGTGGCGCAGTGGACGAACTGATCCGCCGCACCGGGCACGGCCAGATCGGCGTCATCGGGTTCTGCATGGGTGGGGGGCTGGCGTTGGTGCTCGCCACCCAACGGCCCGACGCGGTCAAGGCAGTGGTCCCGGCCTACGGGCTCATCCCGTGGCCCGATGCCCAACCCGACTACTCGAAGATGACTGCGGCGGTGTTGGGCCACATCGGTGCCGACGACGACTACTTCACTCCCGAGAGCACGCGGGAGCTCGAGACGCAGCTGCGCGATCTTGGCCGGCAGGTCGAGTTCCACTTCTACACCGGGGCCAGTCACGCCTTCTTCAACGAGGACCGTCCGGAGGTGTACAACCCCGAGGCCGCCGCGCTGCTCTGGGACCGCACGCTCGCCTTCTTCCGCGAGCAGCTGGGCTAGGCGCAATGGCGGCAGGCGGAGAGGCGGGGTTGGTCGATCGTTATCTGGCCCTCGGTCTCCGGCTCGGGCGGCACATCGACGGGATGGTCGACGCCTACTACGGCCCCCCGGCCCAGGCCCAGGCGGCCGACCGGGAACCGGTGCAACCGCCCGACCGGATGGCGGCGGAGGCGAGGGCGCTTCTTGCCGACATCGACGCCGGGGGCGCGCTGGAGGGGTCCTCCCCGGTCGTGGGGGGCACCCAGGCGGATGACGGGTCGGCTCCGGCCCGACGTCGGTGGCTGCGGGCCCAGGTGATCGGGCTGATGACCACCGCCCGGAAGCTGGCCGGCGACGCCATCGGCTACGCCGACGAGGTCGAAGCCTGTTACGGGATCCGTCCGAGCCGGGTCGACGAGGGCACGTTTGCCGACGCCCACCGGCAGCTGGACGAGGTGCTACCCGGAAGCGGTCCACTGGCCGAGCGGCTGGTTTTCTGGAGGGAGGCCCACGCCGTCCCCAACGAGACCCTCCGTACCGCCATCGATTCGTTGGCCGAGGACTTCCGGGAGCGGACCCGGACCCTGTTCGGGCTGCCCGAGGGCGAGCATGTCGAGTTCGAGTTGGTGACCAACCAGCCGTGGTCGGGATTCAACTACTACCTCGGCGGGCTGCAGAGCCGGGTGGCGGTGAACACCGACCTGCCGGTGCTGTCGACCAGCCTTGCCCACCTGGTGGCCCACGAGTCGTATCCGGGCCACCACACCGAGCACACCCGCAAGGAGGTGGGGCTGGTCCGTCACCGCCAGTGGTGGGAGGAGTCGATCTTTCTGGTCGGGACCCCCCAGTGCCTGCTGGCCGAAGGGTTGGCCGACCTCGGGCTCGAAGTCATCGTCGGTCGGCGTCCGGAGGCGGTGGTGGCCGGGCACCTGCGGCCGCTGGGCCTCCGCTACGACCCGGAGGTGGTGGCGGCGGTGTCGGAGGCGGGCGAGGCGCTCGGGGCGGTGCGCCAGAACGCCGCCTTCCGGCTCCACGAGGACGGGGCCGATGTCGACACGGTGGTCGACGAAGTCGCCCGGTGGGGCCTGCTGTCCAACGATCGGGCGTCGAAGGCCGTCGAGTTCCTCACCCATCCGACCTGGCGGGCCTACCTCACCTGTTACGTGGAAGGGCTGCCGTTGTGCCGAAGCTTCGTGGGTGGGGACCCGGCCCGGTTCGATCGGCTGTTGTCCGAGCAGCTGATACCCGCCGACCTCCAGGCCGATCCGGCCCCGGCGCCGGCGGGGTGAAGACCTACCGACCTACCGACTCGGCGACGACGCCGACGGTCCCGATCCCTTCGGAGCCAGATCGTGCGGCCCGCTGGGGGGATAGCCGCCGACGGCCCGGATGGCGGCCCCCCACGGCTCCAGCACCGCCAACAGCTCGGACAGGTCGTCACCGAGGGCGGCGACTGCCGGGCCACACTGCTCATCGGTGCCCACCTCGACCGACTCCCGCAGGGCCCGGCCCGGATCGGTCAGACCGGCATCGTCGACCAGGCCGCGGGCGCGCAGCCGTTCCTCGGCGGCATCGAGTTGTTCGTCCGACCAGGCTCGGGTCCGGACATAGGTGCGAGGCGTGAGGCCCCAGTAGAGCTCGGTGAGCAGCCCGATCTCGGTGGCGTCGAGCCCGGCCGACGTCCAGGAGGCGGTGTGGGCGTCGCCCCGGAACTCGCGCAGGGTGTCGCCCGCCCTCCACATGTCTCCCATCGGATCTCCGGGAAGACCCAGGCTCAGCAGCCCGGCGTAGAGCGGGCGGCCCTCCGGTCGGAGGGGGGCGGCGGCCCGGACCAGGAGGTCCGTGGCCCGATCGATTCCCTCCGGGCGCTCACCCAGGATCCGGGTCAGCTGGGCGGTGGCGCCGCGGGTGCGGGCCGAGGCGATGGTGGCGGCGTCGCAGCGCGACCATCCGAACTGGACAGCCGGGATGACCGCCTCGGGATTGAAGACGCCGAAGGCGGCGGCCACCAGCTCGCCGGGGACCTGGCCCAGGCACGACCCGCGGCTGGTGAAGTAGGCCGGCCCGTCGGGTAGTTGGACGCCGGAGTCGAGGGTGAACGGGCTGGGGGAGAAACCGAGCTTCTCGTATTCTTGGTGGCATTCGGCGGCGAAGTAGACCTGGCCGACCACCGGTTCGAGCGCGGAGGCGAGCCGGCGGGCCGCCTGGCCGGGACGGTCGGGGCTGGCCATGGTGACACTGTAGGGGGCGAGAGCGATCGGGGCCGGGGGTCCGGCCCGGGGCGGGGCGGGGGACGGGGAGCGGTGGTGTCGGGCCGGGGGGTCGGTTTGGCGGTTCCCGACGATGGCCGTACCATCTGGGCATGTCCGAACGCTCCCGCTACCTGCCCCGTCGCTCGTGCTTCTCCACCCCCGGATCGAACGAGAAGTTCCTGTCCAAGGCCCCGTCGGTGGCGGCCGACATGAGCTTTCTCGACCTCGAGGACTCGGTGGCCCCACTGGAGAAGGAGAATGCCCGGGGGAAGGTGGCCGACGCCATCAAGAACCTGGCCTGGGACGACCGGGTCCTGTGCGTGCGCATCAACGCCTGGGACACCGAGTGGACCTACGGCGATGTGATCGAGGTGGTCGGCAATGCCGGGGAGCGTCTCGATGAGGTGATGCTCCCCAAGGTCCAGCGGGCCGCCGAGGTGGTCGCCCTTGACCTGCTGCTCTCCCAGGTGGAGAAGAAGAGCGGGCTCCCGGTCGGCCATATCGGCATCGAAGCCCAGATCGAGACGACCACCGGGCTGATCAACGTCGAGGAGATCTGCGCAGCCTCCCCGCGGCTGGAGACGATCATCTTCGGCCCGGCCGACTTCGCGGCGTCGATGGAGATGCCGGTGCTGACCGGCGGGGTGGCCATCCCCGAGTATCCGGGCGACCACTTCAACTACGTGTTCTCGAAGATCCTGATGGCCGGGCGGTCGAACGGGTTGCAGGTCATCGACGGGCCGTTCCTGAAGATCCGGGAGCTCGACTCGCTGCGGGAGTTCTCGCAGCGGACCCGGGTGTTGGGCTACGACGGAAAATGGGCGTTGACACCCGACCAGGTCGGGGTGCTCAACGAGGTCTACTCACCCACCCAGGAACAGTTCGACAAGGCCTGGGACATCCTCGACGCCTACCAAAAGGCGACCGAGGACGACCGGACCGGCGCGGTGATGTTCGGGGACGAGATGATCGACGAGGCGTCTCGCAAGATGGCCACCAAGTTCGTGGTCCGGGGCGAGCGCGCCGGCCTTTCCCGTTCGAAGGACTGAGCCGGGCTCCGATCCCGCGGCACCCTCCGGCTTGCCGTACAATCCGACCATGACAATGGTCATAACGGCGCGTCGTCGTGTCCTCGAAGTCGGAGGCACGCTGGGGATGGCATCAGCTCGGTAGTCGGTGGGCTGAACGGATCGTCGCGGAGGCGCGGGTGGATCCGGGCGATCTGGTACTGGACGTCGGCGCCGGGACGGGGGCAATCACCTCATCGCTGGTGAGGCGCGGCGCCCGGGTGGTGGCGGTGGAGCTGCATCCGGAACGGGCGGCGGGGTTGCGGGCGCGGTTCGACCACGACCCGGTCAAGGTAGTGGTGGCCGATGCCGCCGATCTCTGGCTGCCCCGCTACCCGTTCAAGGTGGTGGCCAACCCCCCGTTCGCGGTCACCGCCGCGCTGCTGGACCGGCTGGTGGCACCGGGCAGCCAGTTGATCCGGGCCGACCTGGTGGTGCCGTGGCACGTGGCCCGACGTTGGGCGTCCGGCCGGGCTCCCGGCGCCGGCCGGTGGCTTCGACAGTTCGAGGTGGGCATCGGGGTTCCGATTCCCCGCTCCGCCTTCCGACCGCCCCCACCCAACGGCGTGGCCGTGCTGGTCATCCGACGGCGGGGTGGCCAACGCCCGGGCGGCGGCGGACGGCGGCGCGGCAGCCGGAGGCTCTAAGCCGGTGGGCCCGACTTTGACGGCGGTGGGTCGACGCCGGGCACCCCGTTGTCGGTGATGTGCTCGGTCCACTCGGATCCCGACCAGTAGCGGTACTCGTGCTTGAAGTAGGGATCCCGGAGCCAGCCCGGGGCGGTTCCGGCATGGGTGGTGTCCGTCGCCCCTGGTGGCGGGTCGGTCGCTCCGTTGCCCGGACTCCGGGGGTGGGTGTCGGTGAAGAACCCGGACGGCGGCGGGCGGCGATAGCCCCCTCGTCGGCGCTGCGAGGAGAGGGCACGCAACGCGAATAGCCCGGCGAAGATCACCAGAGCAATCCACGAGCCGTGGGCGTAGTACATGTCTGCAGTGTACGGCCGGCTCCATGGAATCGGGCATCTGCCCCGGCCGGATCGGCGCGTTAACCGGCGGGGGTCGGCAACCCGAGGGCTCAGTTCGGAGACCCGATGATGGCCCGGGTCCGGAGGATCACCGCCTGGATCCGTTGGTCACCCGAGAATCCAAGTTGTGAGCGGTCATCCGGTGACAGGTTGTTGCTCAACAGTCTCCAGGCCTGATCGGTGGTCATCGAGAGCTCGGCCACGACCCTAGCCCCGGGCCCGTCACTGAACTCCCACCCGATGTCGGTGGCGACCAGGGGCCAGGTGGCGGCAAATGGGCCGTGGATGGCGATCACCACGGTGTCGCCGGTGGCGGCCGGGACCTCGCCGAGCCGGAACGGGTAGGCCCACCGCAGACCCTCGAGAATGGGGCCGACCAGATCGGGACGGAGGTCGGCGGGGAGGTCGAGCGCCTGCCGGAGCTGCTGCCGGTGGATCCAGTATTCGGAGAGCTCGCGAACCTGATTGAGCCAGGCGGGCACGGGATCGGAACCCGCCCAGGAGACGTGGGCGGTCCGAACGGTCGGGTCTTCGCCCTCGAACATCTCCACCAGTTGTGGCCCGCTCCAGGCGAGCAGGTCGATGACCACCCGGGGACTCAGCCTCCGGGCCGACCCGACCCACTCCATCTGGAGGTTGTCGATCCATCCGATGAACTCGGCTTCGCTCGCCCCCATCGGTGGAACCGATCCGTGGTGGTGGTCCCGATTTCGCGACAGGCTGCTCACATCGACCCCGACCAGATGGGAGCAAAGGGCCAGGACGCTCCATTCCGGACACGGGGTCGGCTTCTCCCAGTCGGACGGGCCGAGGGTGGCCAGCATCTCGAGCAGGCGATCACGTTCGATTCCGACGAGGGCGGGAATGCCCCGAAGCGGTAGGTCGTCGATGGCCATGGCCCTCATGCTCGCAGAGAGTCAGGCGAATGTTCGAGGGCGGCTCAGTCGAACGGATCGGACGCCAGTTCGGGGCGTCCGCCGTTGGCCAGGAGCACGAACCGGTGGCGCCGCCCCGCCCCCAGCCACGGGTTGTACCAGCGAGCCGCGTAGGCGTGGCCATCGTTGGTTCGGCGGTTCCCCTGGTGAACGACACCGAGGTCCACCCCCTGGTCGTCCTCCACCGGCGTCCAGCCGAGGGGGGCGTCCTCCCGCTCGACTCGGACCAGGGGATCGTGCCAACGCAGTCCACCCGGCGGCGCGTCGAGGAAGCGCAATTCCCACCGCCCCGGGTCCTCCCGAGCCCCATCATGGAATTGGGCCGGCGCCAAGATCCGCCTGGGCGTTGGGGCTCCAGCGCCGGGCACCGGGAGGTAGTGGTGCACGGACAGGGAGAACCTCCGTTGCGGGAGCAGGTCGCTGACATCGCCGGTGCCTCCCGAGGCCACCTCGTCGGCCAGGCGGGCGGCCTGGGCGGCCAGCCATCCCTGGGTGGTCGGACCGTGGAGATTGTGGCCACCCTCGTAGTACTGGCGGGTGTACTCCTCCTCGGTGGTGCAGTACCCGCAATACCCGTTGGCCACCGAGCAGACGATGGTGCCGGCCCCGCCGGCCCCGCCGCCCCCAGTTCGGTCCACGGCCTCGGCGATCCGCCGCCCGGCCTCGACCGTGATCTCGAAGGGGGCGCCCACCAGGGTTGCCCCGCCGATCCGGAGCACCTGAATGGTCAGCACCCGCGGGAAGTCCTGGGTCGGCAGGATGAGGGGCTGCAGCCGGCGGGACCCGAGCACCCACTTGGCTCCCTGCAGGCGGCGTTTCGAGAACGGCTTCGGATAGCCGGCTCGAAATGGGGGGATCAGATGCAACGCCGGGGTGGTGTTCTCCTTGGCCCCGGCCACCTGGGAGGCGCCGAGAAGCGGCAGTGCCAAGCGATGGTCGCCGATGACGTCCCCACCGTGGTCGAGGTCGAGCTCCCGGATGCCTGCCCCGAGTTGGACCCGGTTGGTGAGCTCTCCCTCCAATCGCTCGTAGAGGCCGGCGGCCTCGACTCCGATGCCTCTTCCGACCCGCTCGGCCTCGATGAACCCGGCGCGACCGAATCGGATGGCCGGGGCGCAGTCGGCATGGGTGCCCTCGATGGCGCCGATGACCGGGCGGCAACCGGTGGAGTGCTCCACCCGCCGGGAGAGCTCGTGATTGAGATAGGCCCACAGGTCGGCGTGGTACTCGTGACTGTGGTGGCTGATCCCGGTCCCGTGGACGGAGAACACCGTCATGGCCGCCAACGGGCGGAGACCGCCGTCACCGGCCTCGGCGTCGACCCGCACCATATGGAGCCAGGGGTTGATGGCGGCGAACTTTCGCTGCGGGTCCAGGCGCTTGTCGGTCACCGTCCGGTTGCGTCGGTAGGGATCGAGGGCGCGATTGCGGGTGAGGCCCCATACCTCAGTGCGGCCCACCCCGACCCGGGCCGGGACCCGGGTGCTGACCGCGTCGATCACCGCCGCGGCGATCCGGTCGGCGAGGAACTGGGTCCAGGCCGGATCGAATCCCGGGCGGTTGGAGGCGAAGCGGTTGTAGAACTGCGAGGCGTCGAACTGCCCGGGGCCGGCATGGGTGTGGGTGGCGCCGAGGAAGAGACCGGGCAGGCGCACGTCGGTGAACGGCGCCACGGCCTGGGCCACCAGATGTTGGAGAAGGGCGGATCCGCTCAGCAGATCGAGCTGGACAACGGCCAGCGATGTCCGGCCGGCCCGGAGATGGAGGACCCGGGCCCGAAGGCGATTGCGGAACCCGATGCCGTCGTGGGCATTCTTGGAGAACCCGGCCTTGGGCATGCCCGGCGGCGGGGTGATGTCGACCTCGGAGGCTCCGGCCAGCAGTCCGCCGACATCGGGGAGCTCGGAGTCGAACGACGGCGGGGTGATGGAGAAACGCGCCTCGTCACCACCACCGTTCACCAATCGCGCCAGGGGACTCTCGTAGGGTCCAGACGACGTCACGCCCCGGGAACGGCCTGCTGGGTGTCGAGCATCTGGGCCATCACCGCCCGGATGAATTCGTCCGCCTCGTCGGTCATGCCTCCGGCCACGCCTCCGTAGATGGCACCGGACTTCGGAGCGTCGTCGGCATGTTCCTTGGCGAACACCACCGCATCGGCGAGGTCGGTCTCGAAGGCGTCGGCCAGGCCGGGCTGCGTCTGGGGCCGGGTGACGGCCATGTGGAGGGCGTTCGGATACTGCTGGCCGTTGAAGCGCCAGCCTCGGCCACGCATGAAGTCGTTCACGTGATAGACGTCGAACTCGTCGGAGGTGAAGCTGAACAGGAAGGTGGGGCTGCCGAGGATCCGCAACTCGGGATGCGACAGGACGGCGCGCTTCATCCGGTCGGCGGTCTCGAAGATGGCCTTGGCGTAGCCCCGGTATCCGGACCGACCGAGGTGGACCAGCGACGCCCAGGTCGCCGCCAGCAGGCCGGCGGAGCGTGAGCCGTCCATCCCCGGCGAGGTGTACTTGCCGCCACTCCAGTCGGTGAGGAAGAAGTACTGAGAGTTGCGGATGGCCTTGTCGCGGAACAGGAGGGTCGAGGTGCCCTTCAGGGCGTAGCCGTACTTGTGGGTGTCGGCAGAGATGCTGGTCACCCCCGGGACCCGGAAGTCGAAGTCGGGAATGTCGTAACCGAGCTCCTGTCCGAAGGGCAGGATGAACCCGCCCAGGCAGCCGTCGACATGGAGGCCGACCCCCTTCTCGATGGCCAGCTGGCCGAGCTCGGCGATCGGGTCAACGGTGCCGTAGCCGTAGTTGCAGGCCGATCCGACGATGGCGATGGTCTGGTCGTCGATGAGGTCGGAGACGGCGCCGACGTCGACCATGGTGGGGCCGGGGTCGATGGCGGCGCGCCGGAGTTCGACCCCGAACAGGTGGCAGGCCTTGTCGAAGGCGGGATGGGCGGTCTCGGGTTTGATCAGGTTCGGCCGGGTGACCCCCCGGTGCTGGGCGGCGTGCTCCCGGTAGGCCAGCACCGCATGACAGATGCTCCCGGTGCCGCCGCTGGTCAGCATCCCCACCGGTTCGCCGTCGGTGACGGCCTCGGCGTGGAAGAGATCGAGGACCATGGCGATGATCTCACCCTCGAAGCGGGTCGAGCTCGGGCACATGTCCCGCTGTAGCGCGTTGACATGGGCATAGAGTCCGAAGGCCTCGGTCAGGTACGCATAGTGGTCGTGATCCACGCAGTACATGGTGCCCGAGCACTTGCCGGTCTCCCAGAAGGCGTCCTCCTCCTTGGCCATGGTGGCCAGCTCGTCCAGCACCTCGTTCCGGGGACGCCCGGACTCGGGAAGTGCCCTATTCACGTCGAACCTGCCCGCATACGGGTAGTCGTTGCTCATGGCATTTCCTCCGGGTCCTCTGGGTTTTCGGGGTTGGGAAAGCGGCGGTTCACCGTGGCTCAGGCTTTGGCCCGAGCCAGCAGTCCCCGGGCGATGACCTTGAGGGCCAGCGTCTCGTCGGCTCCCTCGAAGATCGACAGCACCCGGGCATCGACGAAATAGCGGCTGACCGCGTACTCCTCGGCATAGCCCATGCCGCCGTGGATCTGCAGCGCTTCCCGGGTGACCCACTCGGCCGCCCGGCAGACATACGCCTTGATCATCGAGGCCTCGAGGGCGCCCTCGCCCTTGGACATCAGTCGGGCGACCTCGTAGGAGAACTGCCGGGCAGACTGGATGAGCACGGCCATCCGGGCCAGCTTCACCTCGGTGAGTTGGTAATCGACGATCGGCGATCCGAACACCTTGCGGTTCTCGGCATAGTCGAGGGCGGCTTCGTAGGCGGCCTGCATCACCCCGAGGGCTCGGGCCGCGGTCTGGAGCCGGCCGTTTTCGAAGCCCTGCATCTGAAGGTAGAAGCCCCGGCCCAGTCCCTCCTCCCCGCCGATCAGATCGGCATCGGGCACGAACCAACTCTCGAAGGCGACCTCGTAGGAGTGCATCCCCCGGTAGCCGAGGGTGTCGATGGCCCGGCCCTCCATCCGACCCGACGAGTCGCCCGGACGGCCGCCGGCGCCCGGCTCCTGGGTGAAGACGAATCCGTGTCCCTCACCTTGCGGCTTCTCGACCAGGAAGAGGGAGAGGCCGCGATGGCCCTTGGCCTTGTCGGAATCGGTGCGAGCCAACAACATCAGCACGTCGGCCCGAGCCGCGAACGTGCACCAGGTCTTGACCCCGTTGATCAGCCAACCGCCGTCGGTCCGGGTGGCCATGGTCATCACCCCGGCGACGTCCGACCCGAAGTCGGGCTCGGTGACCGCCACCGCCCCCATGACTTCGGCGGTGGCCAGCCGCGGCAGCCAACGCTGTTTCTGTTCCTCGGTCCCCCCGTAGACCAGGGCGCGGGTGAGGATCTCCGGGCGGGTGATCAGCGAACCGCCGGCTCCCAGCGAACCCCACGACAGCTCTTCGGTGGCGACGACCATGCCCATGTAGTCGCTCTCGCCCCCGGTGGCGAACCCGCCGTACTCCTCGGGGACCGACATGCCGAATCCACCCATCTCGGCCATGCCGGAGATGATCGCTTCGGGGATGTCGGTGTTGGCCCGGTGGATGTGCTCGGCTCTCGGCCGGATCTGCTCCTCGGCGAAGCGGTGGAACGTCTCCCGCACCAGTTCGAAGTCGGCATCGAGGTGGCGATCACCCGGTTCCCGGGCGAGGGAGGCCAGAAACGCCGGGTCCCGGAAGGTGGTGACGAACTCGACCGCCGGCGCCATCCAGTCCGGAGCGATGCCCCAGGCGACTTCGCGACCGACGGTTCGGGCGGCGAGGTCGGCGATGGCATCGGCGGCGAAGGCGCAGGCAATCCGGGCCTCGACGTCGCCGTGGGCCCCGTAGCCGAGCACGGCTTCGGCCGTCCGCACCGACGACGCGGCGTGGGCGAGGTCGTAAGCCAGAACCTGGGCGACATCCGGGCCACCCTCGGCCCCGAGGGCGGTGGTGGCGGAGGTGACGACCGAGGCGGCAACCGCGACCGCCCGGGCGGCGGCGGCGGCGTCGGGGGCGGGCAGGGATTCGGTTGGCACGCCGACAGGTTACTGATCCGTCGATGCCGGGTCGGCCCGACCGTCACCTGACGGAGAACCCGAGCGGAAGCCGTGACCGAGAGCCGCCGGCGGGTTCAGTCGGAGCGAACTTGGGCGACCACCGTGACCAGTGGCGGCAACACCACCGGGTCGTCGCCCGGATCCACCTCGGTCAGCAGGGTGAGGTAGTCGGCCACCGCGCCGGGCCCGGCCCCGGCCGGTGCCTCGGCCCAGGTGTCGACGGTGACCAACCCGGCCTGACGGACCAGCGCCGGCAGCAAGGCTCCGATGTCGGGGTGGAGGGCCTCCGGCATCGAAAACGGTTGGCCGTTGATCCGACCGGCAGACGTGATCGGCTCCTGGGCCACCACCCAACCTCCGGGACGGACGGCGGCGGCCATCCGGCCGAGCACGACGGCGGGATCGACCACGTGGAGGAGTAGGAAGCGGCAGAAGGCCAGGTCCACCGGTTCGGGGAGACGCAGGTCCTCGCCGGCCTGGGTGATGGCCAGCACCTGGCTGTGGGCGGCGGCGGACTTGGCGACTTCGTCGCGGGCCTCGGGATCGCTGTCGACGGCGTAGACCCGCCCGTCCCGGCCGACGATCTCGGCCAGAGCCACCGACACATCGCCGCCGCCGGCCCCGACATCGACGCAGGTCCATCCGGCCCCCAGGCCGAGCCGATCGAGTGCGGTGGCCAGTGGCCGCCGGTAGACGTCGTCACGAAGGCCCCGCATCTCCATTCACCCACGCTATCTGCCGCCGGTTCCGCCGCCGGCCCAAACCCGGTTGGCGAGCCGGGGGACCGGATCCGGCGTCCGAACAAGCCCCCGCGCGGAAGCCGGTAGCCTCCACAGTCGTGAAGGTCACCATGATGTTGTGCGATTCGGCCCAGGTTGCCGACGGAAAGCTGTACATCCTCGGCGGAGGATGGAGCATGACGGGCCCCGACCCGGTCCCGTCGGCCATCGCCCTCAAGATCGATGTCGCCTGGAACGAGGCCGAGAGCTCGCACCACTGGGAGCTGTTTCTCGAAGACGCCGACGGCCGCCCGGTACTGGTGCAGACACCCGAGGGCGAACACCCGGTCGAGGTACGCGGCGAGTTCACCGTCGGGCGGCCACCGGGGATCCCGGAGGGCTCGCCCATCGACGTGGCCCTGGCGGTGAACCTCGGTCCGCTGCCGCTGGTCCCAGGAACCCGTTACACCTGGCGGATGGCCATCGACGGCGAGTCGCAATCGGATTGGCTGCTGGGCTTCACCACCCGCCCGGCACCGGAGGCCCCCTAGCCGTGTCTCTCGGTACACTCCTGCTGCCATGACCATCTATGACCGGCCGTTCGGCCGCTATTTCGAGGACTTCGAACCCGGGGACATCTACCGGCACTGGCCGGGGAAGACGATCACCGAAGCCGACGACCACCTGTTCTGCATGATCACCATGAACCACCATCCGCTCCACACCAATGCCTGGTTCGCCGAGCACGAGACCGTCCAGGGAAAGAACGTGGTGGTGGGCAATCTGGTCTATTCGCTGGCCCTGGGGATGAGCGTCCCCGATGTCAGTGGTGCGGCGATTGCCAACCTCGAGGTCGAGTCGCTGATCCACCGGTCACCGACATTTCACGGCGACACCATCTACGCCGAGACGAAGGTGATCGACAAGGTCGAATCGAAGTCCCGCGACGACCGTGGCATCGTGACGGTCGAGACCAAAGCGTTCAACCAGCACGGGGACGAGGTGTGTTTCTTCCGGCGCAAGGTGATGATCTGGAAGCGCGCCGCCGCCCCGCCCCGGCGCTTCCCCTATGACGACGGCGCCTGGGATTAGTCAAGGCGTCCGGCCTTCCCGGCCGACTCGAGGAGGGAATCCCCGAGTCGCCAGGAGAACCGGCTCACCGGGGTGAACCGGCCCACCGGGGGGCGCCGACCCGAACAGCTCCGGGCCATGGGACGGGCCATCGCCGACTGGGGCGCCGCCGATCACCAGACCGGCGGGGCTTCCTCCCGGCGGCCGGACCTGCCGTGGCGGGCAACCCGGGATCCGTGGGCGGTGCTGGTCAGCGAAGTCATGCTGCAACAGACCCAGGTGTCCCGGGTGGTACCCGCCTACCGGTCCTTCCTCGGTCGGTTCCCGACCCCGACCGACTGTGCCGCCGCCTCGCTCGGAGATGTCCTGCGGGCCTGGCAGGGACTCGGCTACAACCGTCGGGCCCGGAGCCTCCACCGGGCGGCCGGGGTAATGGTGGAGCGCCACGGCGGCGAAGTGCCGGCCGGGTTGGCCGATCTGCTGGCCCTGCCCGGGGTGGGGGCGTATACGGCCCGGGCGGTGTCGGCCTTCTCCTTCGAAGTCGACATCGGGGTGGTGGACACCAACGCCGGGCGGGTCCTGTCGAGGGCGGTGGCCGGCCAGCCGTTGACGCCGAGCGATGCCCAACGCCTGGTCGACGCGATGGTGCCCGGTGGCCGGGCGTGGGCGTTCAACCAGGCGTTGCTCGATCTGGGCGCCACACTGTGCGGGGCGACCAATCCTGGCTGCGACGGATGTCCGATCCGCAAGCGGTGCCGGTGGTGGGCGAATGGCCGCTCGATGCCGGATCCGGCCCGGGGATCGGCGGGGGTATCGACCCCGCAGAGCACCTTCGTCGGCTCCGATCGCCAGGGCCGCGGTCGGTTCATCGATGCCCTCCGGCTCGGGCCGGTACGGGAGGAGGATGTCCCCGCGGTCATGGGGTGGCCGAAGGAGCCGGAGCGGGCCGAGCGGGTGGCGGCCGGCTTGCTGGCGGAAGGAATGGTCGAGCGCATGGGCACCGGTCGGCTCCGGCTTCCCTAGCTCCGGCCTCCCTAGCCCGTGTCCCTAGCCGGCCAGAAACCGCATGATGTGATTGTTGACTTCGTCGGGCTTCTCGACGTGGAGGAAGTGACCCGCACCCGGCACCACCACCAGTTCTGATCCCGGCGCCAGGAAATTGAGCACCGGGCCGATGGTGTCGATGCCCATGCAACCGTCTTCGGCGCCATGGAGATACAGGGTGGGCTGAGGCCCGGGCCGCCCCGAGGCGGTCTGGGCGGCGGCGGCCTCGGTGTTCTCCGGGGCGCCGGAGAACATCGACCGGTAATAGGAGATGGCGGCGGTGAGATTCTCGGGAGTCCCGAGCGCCTCTTTGACCAGTGCCGCATCCTTGGTCCCGTCATAGCCGGGAGACCAGTCCGCCCACAGCCGATCGATGAACGCGTAGTCGTCGAGGCCGACGGCGTACTCGGCCAGTGCCGTCTGGAAGAAGAAGACGTACCAGCTGCGCTTGAGTTGGTCGAAGGTGAAGAAACCGGCGGCCATCGACGCCTGGGGGGCGACCGCCGCGGTCACCACCCGACGCCACCGCTCCGGCTGGTAGCCGGCGGCACCATAGGTGGCGAACGCCCCCCAATCGTGGCCGATGATCACCGCCTCCCCGGTGCCGCCCAAGGCCTGGTGGAGTCCGCAGGCGTCGAGGGCCAGGGTGCCGGTGTCGAACCGGCCGTCGCCGGGCACCGCGGTGGGCGAGTACCCCCGCATAAAGGGCGCTACCGCCCGATATCCGGCTTCGGCCAGCCGGGGTAGCAGGTGTCTCCAGGAGTGGGCGGTGTCCGGGAACCCATGCAGGCAGAGGGCCAGCGGCCCGTCCGCCGGCCCGTCGGCGAGGTAGGCGAACTCGACGCCGTTGGCGGTGATCGTCTGTTGGTCCATAACGCGGAGGGTAGTCCGGTGCCTGCCATCCCGCCCGTGACGAGCGCCTTCCGCACGGCACGGCGAGTAGCGTGCTGTCTCGGTGAAAGTTACCTACTTCGGCACCAGGGGCTCCTGCCCGTGCTCGTCCGACCAACATCGCCGCTACGGGGGGAACACCTCGTGCGTTCTGGTGGAGGTGGAGGACGAGCCGCCGCTCATCCTCGACCTGGGGACGGGACTCCGCGCCCTGGGTGAGACGCTCGAACGGCCGTTGCACCTCTCCGGGCTCCCCCTGGAAGCCACCGCCCTCCTCACCCACCTCCATTACGACCACATCCTGGGGCTTCCGTTCTTCACCCCCCTGCGGGTACCCGGAGCCATCCTCGACGTCTACGGCCCGGCCCAGGATGGCGGATCCCTCAAGGACGTGCTGTCCCGGGCCGTGCAACCTCCGTTCTTTCCGATTCACATGGGCGAGTTCCGGGGCGAACTTCGATTTCATGATGTCGACGGGTCGGACGACATGACCTTCGGCGCCATCAAGGTCAAGGCCCGTCCGGTGCCGCACCGGGGCCACACCCTCGGTTACCGGATCGAGGCGGACGGAAAGGCGCTGGCCTATCTCCCCGACCATCAGGCTCCGCTCGACCGCCGCTCGGTCCCCGACGAGGTCCTCGAACTCTGCGAGGGCGCCGATCTGGTGATCCACGACGCTCAGTACACCGACGATGAATTCATGATCATGTCCGACTGGGGCCACTCCACCGTGGCCTACGCGGTACAGGTGGCGGCCGAGGCCGGTGCCCAGAGGCTCTCGCTGTTCCACCACGATCCATCCCACCACGACCGGGACATCGACCGGATGCTGAGCCGGGCCCGAAAGCTCGGCGCCCCGAGGCACCTGAGTGACATCAGTGCCGCATCGGAGCGGACACCGATCGACTTGGGGAAGGCGTGACCGACGCAACCGACGCGGTGACCTTCGATACCGCGATGTTCAAGGAGGCCGTGGGTCGCTTCGTGACCGGGGTCACGGTGGTCACCGCCCTCGAAGACGGCAAGCCGGTCGGTTTCACCTGCCAGAGCTTCGTCTCGCTGTCCCTCGATCCACCGCTGGTGGCGTTGGCTCCGGCCAAGTCGTCCACCAGCTGGCCCCGGATCGCCAAAGCCGGCCGCTTCTGCGTCAACGTCCTCGGCGACCACCAGCTGGCGGTGAGCCGGAAGTTCGCGGTGTCGGGAGGCGACAAGTTCGCCGGGGTCAGGTGGCACTCGGCGACCGGGGGGGCGCCGATCATCGATGGATCGCTGGCCTGGGTGAACTGCCATCTGGAATTCATCCATGACGCCGGAGACCACGAGCTGGTGATTGGTAGAGTGCTCGATCTCGGGCTGGGCGAGGGTTCGCCGTTGCTGTTCTACCAAAGCGCTTTGAGCGTCATCGTCGGGGCTTCACCCGAGAACCCACCCAACCCTGGGCCGCATTCCGCGATGGAAAAGGATGGTACCTAGACCCGTGCCGAGTATCGAAGAGTCGAAGGTCATCGCCGACGTCATCGTGGTCGAGCCCGATCTCCACGGCGACGAGCGCGGCCGCTTCGTCGAGACCTACCGTCGCAGCTGGTTTCCGTTGGGGCGGGAGATGACCCAGGGCAACCGGTCCGAGAAGCAGGCCGGGGCCATCGTCGGCCTCCATTACCACCTGCACCAGGCCGACTACTGGTACGTCCTCCGAGGCACCGCCCGGGTGGTGCTCCACGATCTCCGGCAGGGATCGCCCACCGACGGCGCCACCCTCACCCTCGATCTTGACGGTGACCACGACCGAGGCCTGTTCATCCCGCCGGGGGTGGCCCACGGGTTCGCCTCCCTGACCGACCTGACCCTCTGGTACCTGGTCGACAGCTACTACAACGCCGATGACGAATTGGGCGTGGCCTGGGACGATCCCGCCATCGGGGCCGACTGGGGACTGACCGATCCGGTGCTGTCGGAGCGGGACCGGGCCAACCCTCGCCGGGCGGATCTCGATCCGGGGCTCCAGCCCCGGTCGCGCCTGCGCACCTGATCCCGAGGCTCTGAGATGCTGCGCCCATGACTCCACCTGCGGCGCCGAGGAAGCGGGGATCGCGGTCGGCCACCTCCCCGGTGAAGAAGGCGGTTCCCGCCAACCGAACGACGACCGCCAAGCGAGGCGGGACGCGCCCCGAGCGGGCCCAACGGGCATCGGCGGCCCGGAGCGGTCGACTGGGATCACCCAGCACCGGCGTGTTGATCACCGGGGGTGGGTCGGGCATCGGACGGGAGACGGCGCTGGCCTTGGCCGAAGTCGGGCGACCGGTGGCCATCTGGGATATCAACGCCGAGGGAGCGGAGGAGACCGCGACCCTCTGCCGCGAGCGGTACGGGGTCGCCGCATCCTGGACGGGGGTCGACGTCACCGACTCGGCGGCCGTGGAGGCACAAGTCCCGAAGACGGCGACCGCCCTCGGATCACTTGGCGGGTTCGTGCATGCGGCCGGGATTTCCGGCGCGATGTCGGTCGACTTCATCGACGATGGGCTGTGGGACTCCACCCTGAACACCAACGTCCGGGCCGCGGCGATGATCTCGAAGGCCTTGCTGGGACCGTTCGCCGACGCCGGGCCCGGCTCCGCCGTCGTGCTGGTCTCGTCGATCGAGGGACTCTTCGGGAGTGCCATGCTCACCGCCTACTGCGCATCGAAGGGGGCCGTCCTCGGAGTCATGCGGTCGCTCAGTCAGCGATTTGCCATGGAGGGCTTCCGGGTCAACGCGGTGTGCCCGGGGGCGGTGGCCACCCCGATGCTGACCCCGGCCTTCGAGATTCCGGGATTCCGGCAGTCCCTGGAGGCCCGGACCCCGCTCCAGCGGGTTTCCACCCCCGATGAGATCGCTCGGCCCATCCGGTTTCTCCTCTCCGACGAGGCCTCGTTCATCACCGGGACCCACCTCACCATCGACGGGGGCCTCACATCGGTCACCGCCATCTGAGTCGTCGATTCCTCCCACCTACCGGCGCTCGGAAACGCCTCGAAACCCCACTCGGTGAGGGCGTTCTCGGCGGCCGGCGACACAGGTGGCCTGCATTCGGGTTGAATAGTTGGCGTGTGGATCGCCGTAATCGCGGTAGTACTGGTGGCGCTGGGCGCCGTGGTGGCCAAGCTGACCTGGCGACCGAACCCGGATGAAGCCCATTCGGTTCGGAGGTACCGGACGGCGCTCGGGACCATGGAGCACCTCTCCGATCGAGCCGTCCGGTCGACCGAGGGGGTGGGCGGATCGGTGGAGAGCGCGGACCCTGCCGCCGGATGGACAGGTACACCTTCGGTCCACATCACCGGAAGCCCGCCCGCCCGCCCGGGACCCCCGCCGGGGCCGGTGCCGGTGCCGGAGCGGGTCGGTGACGAGCTTCGAGGCGCAGATGGCGAGCTGGTCTTCGATGACGCCCGGCCCGCCGATCGGGCCCGGGCATCCGGATTCAAGCCGATTGCTCCCGAGTTCCGCTCGGACCGGGCCCGCAAGCAGGCATTCCATGCCATGGAGCACCGGCAGTGGCATTGGCGGGCCCCGGCGGTGGTGATCGTGGTGCTGGTCGTGTTCGGGGTATTGGCCTTCGTCGGAAGCCGCCGTTCCAACAACCACTCGACCACCCAGACCAGCATCACCACGGTTGCCGGTCATCAGACGAATTCCCATCAAGGTTCGCCGGCGGTTCCAAGTACGACCAAGCCGACGAGGCCCCCGCCGACCACCACGACCAAGCCGCCGACCCAACTGGTGCCCGTCTCTTCCACCGGGGGGTCCGCCACCTACTCGGTGAGCGCAACGTCCTACGACGTCATCGTCACGGCCAGCGGTAGCTGTTGGGTGAACGCCGTCGACGTCGCTTCGGGGAACAGCGTGTTCACCGGTACCCTCGAGCCCGGAGCCAGCCAGGTAATCCACGCCTCCGGTGCGATCAACGTCACCACCGGGGCATCCTTCTCGTCCATGCGAGCCAACAACCTCCCGGTGGTGCTGCCAACCCCGTTCCAGATACCGTTCACCGCCACCTTCCAACCGCCGGCCTCCAGTTCCGCGACCAGCACCACGACGTCACCCGGTAGCTCCTGACCAATTTTCACCCTCGGTCAGGGCTACGCTCGATCGAGCCGATGACGGGGGTCAAATGGGCAGGTTGAACAGCAGATATGGGTCGAAGGGCGCCGGGCGCCGTCGGGTGGGAATCGGGGTCCTGGCCTGTCTCGGCGTGATCGCCACCGCCGGGACCGTCGGTCTGGCCCCGGGCGCCGCCGCGGCGGCAGCCACTCCCCGCATCACCACCGCGGTCGCCCCGGTCGTGACCACCCAACCCGTGAACCAGGCCGTCGCCGCCGGGCAGAGTGCCACCTTCACCGCCGCGGCCAGCGGCACGCCGACCCCGTTTGTCCAGTGGTTGATCTCGACCGACGGCGGACGCCATTTCAACGCCGTCTCCGCCGCCACCTCCGACACCCTCATCGTCGTCGGCACCACCGCCGCCCAGAATGGCAACCAGTATCAGGCCATCTTCAGCAACGTCCAGGGGGTGGTCGTCACCAATCCCGCCACCTTGACGGTGAACGCCACACCCGACGGCCACGGCTACTGGCTGGCGGCGGCCGACGGCGGCATCTTCTCTTTCGGTGATGCTGCCTTCTACGGCTCGACCGGCAACCTCCACCTGAACAAGCCGATCGTCGGTATGGCCGCCACCCCCGATGCCCACGGCTATTGGCTGGTGGCCAGCGATGGCGGCATCTTCGCCTTCGGTGATGCCGGCTTCTACGGCTCGACCGGCAACCTCCGTCTCAACCAGCCGATGGTGGGGATGGCCACCACCCCGGACGGCCACGGTTACTGGCTGGTGGCCAGCGACGGCGGCGTGTTTGCCTTTGGCGACGCCCACTTCTACGGATCCGCTCAGAACGTCTCCAACCTCGCCACCGACACCATCGTCAGCATTGTCGCCAACCCGGACGGCCGGGGCTACTGGCTGCTGGAAGGCACCCTGGGCGGCGGTGTTCTGTCCTTCGGTGATGTCGGCAATTTCCGGTACAACGGAACCACCTTCCCCACCCACCCGATCGTCGGCATGGCGACCACTCCCGACGGCCAAGGCTTCTGGCAGGTGGCCAGTGACGGAAGCATCTTCAATTTCGGAGACGCGGCATACCTGGGGCCCACCGGTCCTCTCCCTCTTCTCCAACCGATGGTGGGCATGGCCGTCACCGTCGACGGTAAGGGTTATTGGCTGGTGGCCAGCGATGGCGGCGTCTTCAGCTTCGGTAGCGCCGGCTTCTTCGGCTCGACCGGCAACCTCCGCCTCAACCAACCGATCGTCGGGATGGCGGCAACCTGACCTGAACTGGCCCTCCCCGGAGCCGGCCCTCCCCGGAGTCAGCTCGTTGGAGACGCCCCCGGGAGCGGAGACCGCCGGCCGCCGGCCTACCCAGCCGCGCCGGCGAGGCCCAGAGCGTCGAGGATGAAGGCGTAGACGAACGCCTCGTCCTTCCAGGCGTCGTAGCGGCCCGAGGGGCCGGCGTGGCCGGCTCCCATCTCGGTCTTCAGCAGGACCCGGTTCTCCGGATTGGCCGTCCGCAGCTTGGCCACCCATTTGGCCGGCTCCCAGAATCCGACCCGGGGATCGGACAGCCCGCCGGTAGCCAAGATGTCCGGATACCGGACCGGCGTACCCTCACCGTCCACCGACCTCACGTTGTCGTAGGGGGAGTAGGACTTCATCACCGCGTAGACCTCGGGGTCCTCGACCGGGTTGCCCCACTCCTCCCATTCCAGGACGGTGAGTGGCAGGGAATCATCCAGGATGGTGGTCAGGCAGTCCACGAACGGGACCTCGGCCACGATGGCCCCGAACAGCTCCGGCGCCAGGTTGGCCACCGCCCCCATCAACAGGCCGCCGGCACTGCCGCCCCGGGCCACCAGCCGGTCAGGCGAGGTCCAACCTTCGTCGATGAGGGTGCGGGCACAGGCCACGAAGTCGGAGAAGGTGTTGGGTTTGGCCAGGAACTTCCCGTCCTCGTACCACCGTCGGCCCATCTCCCCGCCGCCCCGAACATGGGCGATGGCAAACACGAACCCGCGATCCAGCAGGCTCAGCCGGAGCGACGAGAAGGTGGGGTCCATCGACGCCTCGTAGGAGCCGTAGCCGTAGAGGAGGCACGGTGCGCCACTGCTCGCCCCAACGCCGCCGTCGGCGCCGGGGGCGGTTACCAGGTCGGGGCGGTAGACCAGCGAGATCGGCACCCGGGTGCCGTCCCCGGCCCGGGCCCAACGCCGCTCGGTGGTGTACCGGTCGGGGTCGAAGTCGCCGAGGACGGGCTGGCGCTTGCGCAGCTCGAGCCCGCCGGTCTCGAGATCGAGGTCGAACACCGATCGGGGGGTGACCATCGAGGTGTACTCGTAGCGGAGGGTGGTGGTGTCGTACTCCGGGTTCGCCCCGCCCCAGACGGTCGAGGGCGACTCGGGCTGGTCCACCGGGGTGGAGATGCCGGTGGTCGCCTCGATCACCCGCATCCGGGTCTCGCCGTCCTCCCGCTCGTAGACCACCAGGTGATCGGCGAACGGATCGACGGCATCGAGGCGGACCCCCTCCCGGGCCGGGATCAGCTCGGACCACGAGGGGCGGCCCGGCGAGGCGTCGGGAGCCTCCATCAACCGGAAGTCCTCTGCGTCGTCGTTGGTCACGATGAGGAATCTTCCCGGCCGCCCGGCCCCGGGGTCGCCGCGATCGTGGTCGACGCTGTACTCGATCCCTTGGCGTCGGGGCTCGACGACCGAGAAGTCGCCTTCCGGGTCGTCGGCCGACAGCACCCGGAATTCCGACGTCACCTTCGAATCGAGGCCGCAGAGGATGTACCGGTCGTCCTTGGTCCGCCCGACCCCGAGGTAGTAGCGCTCGTCGGCCTCCTGGTACACCAGGACATCCCCGGACGGGTCGCCCCCGACCCGGTGGCGCCACAGCTGGTAGGGACGCATGGCGTCATCCACCCGAACGAAGAACACGGTGGCATTGTCGTTGGCCCAGGCCACCCCGTAGGAGGTGTCGGCCAGCGACTCCGACGACTCGTCGCCGGTGTCCAGGTTGCGGAAGCGCATGGTGTAGCGCTCGCCGCCGGAGGTGTCGGTGGAGTAGGCCAGCCACCGATGGTCGGGGCTGACCGACAGGTTCCCGACCGCGAAGTAGTCGAGCCCATCGGCCAGCCGGTTCTCATCCAGGATGACCTCCTCGGCGGACTCGCCCTCCTCTTCGGTGCCGGCCGGCTTCCGGCAGTGGATGCCGTAGCTGCTGCCCTCGACGGTGCGGCTGTAGTAGAGCCACGGGCCTTTGCGGGCCGGGACCGACAGGTCGGTCTCCTCGATCCGGGCCACGATTTCCTCGAACAAGTGGTCGCGCAGCCCGGCGCTGGCCGCGGTCACCGCCTGGGTGTAGGCGTTCTCGGCGTTCAGGTGGGCGATGACCGCCGGGTCTTCCTTGTCGTTCAGCCAGTACCAGTCGTCGATACGGATGTCCCCGTGGGCTTTGAGCTCCACCGGGCGGCGCTCAGGAACGGGGGGAACGGGGAGGGAATTGCCGGGCATCGGCATATGGTGGCACGGCGGGGTGACGACGACGGCACCGCCGGGATGGGTGCCGGCCTGGGAGTCTGACGAGGGGGTTTCGGCCGGTGGCCAGGGTTGTTACTATCTGTATAGGAGAAATTGGCCGTCCGACCGGATGGCCTCCTCGGGAGCGATATGGCCACCACCGAACTTGACCTCGGAAAATACAAGCTTGGATGGTCCGACGCGGAGGACTACGTCTTCAAGCCGAAGAAGGGTCTCAACGTCGAGATCGTCCGAGAGATGTCGATGATGAAGAAAGAGCCGGAGTGGATGCTCAACTTCCGTCTCCGGGCCCTCCAGCGCTTCGAGAAGCGACCGATGGCCGAGTGGTTCGCCGTCAACTTGCCGGACCTCGTCTTCGACGACATCTACTACTACATCAAGCCCACATCGGAGCAGGTGAACGACTGGAGCGACCTTCCCGACGCCATCAAGGACACCTACGAGAAGCTCGGCATCCCCGCCGCCGAGCGCAAGTACCTGGCCGGGGTCACCGCCCAGTACGAGTCGGAGGTCGTGTTCCACCGCAACCGCGAGGACCTCGAAGCCCTCGGGGTGCTGTTCTGCGACATGGACACCGCCGTCCGGGAGTACCCCGATCTGGTCCGCAAGTACTTCGGCACCATCATCCCGCCCAACGACAACAAGTTCGCCGCCCTCAACTCGGCCGTCTGGTCGGGGGGCTCGTTCATCTACGTCCCGCCCGGGGTGGTGGTCGACCAGCCGCTCCAGGCCTACTTCCGCATCAACGCGGAGAACATGGGCCAGTTCGAGCGCACCCTGATTATCGCCGACAAGGGCTCGCAGGTTCACTACGTCGAGGGTTGCTCGGCGCCGGTCTACACCACCGACTCGTTGCACTCGGCGGTGGTCGAACTGGTGGCGCTCGAGGGTGCCCGCATCACCTACACCACCATCCAGAACTGGTCCAACAACGTCTACAACCTGGTGACCAAGCGGGCCCGGGCCGAGGCCGAAGCCCATGTCGAGTGGATCGACGGCAACATCGGGTCCCGGCTGACCATGAAGTACCCGTCGGTGTACCTGATGGGCCCCAAAGCCTCCGGCGAAGTGCTGTCGGTGGCCTACGCCGGCGCCGGCCAGCACCAGGACGCCGGGGCCAAGATGATCCATGCGGCTCCGGAGACGACCTCGACCATCATCTCCAAGTCCATCTCCAAGGATGCCGGGGTCACCACCTACCGGGGCCTGGTCCACGTGGACGAGGGGGCCAAACAGGCCAAGAGCTTCGTCCGGTGCGACGCCCTGCTGCTCGACGACACCTCGATCTCCGAGACCAAGCCGTACATGGAAGTCGCCGAACGGGACGCCCGGATCGGCCACGAGGCGACGGTGTCGAAGGTCGGCGACGACCAACTGTTCTACCTGATGAGCCGCGGGCTCTCCGAGACCCAGGCCATGGGGATGATCGTGAACGGCTTCATCGAGCCGATCACCCGGACCCTGCCCATGGAGTACGCGGTGGAGTGGAGCCGGTTGATCGAGCTTCAGATGGAAGGCTCGGTCGGCTGAGCCACCTTGGGTGACGTCCTCGGCTTGGACCCAGCGGGCACAATAGAACCATGCCCATGCGGGAGGAGTGCAAGAACTTTCAGAGTCGGACCTACGACTCCGGAGAAGTCGCCCGGTTCTGCGTTCTCGACCTGGCGCCTGACGCCCCGTGGAAGTGCCCGGACAACTGCCCGTCCTATGCCCGCCGGTACGCCGATGTGGGATGGGCTCGCGGGTCACTGGTCGAGCCGCCCCTCGAATCGATGCCCGACGTTCCCGACGCCGACGCCGCCGCCCTGCTCGACAACGCCGAGGACATCATCAACGCGGTCGGTCCCCAGGTGATCTCCGATGTCGAGGCGGAAGAGGCCAAGGCGGAGCGCCGGAAGGGTCGTTGGTGGAAGAACCGGCGGCGCTGAACCGGAATCTTTCGTTGCCCGTCTGACCGGTCGCCCCTGAGTCAGGACCCGAGGCTCCGCCGAGAATCAGCGGCCGGTGAACACCCCGGGGCGCTTCTCCATGAAGGCGGTCATGGCTTCCACCAGATCGTCGGAGCCGAGGAACCCGGCATTCCAGGCGGCGACGAACTCGAGTCCGTCGGCGACCGACTTTCCCTCCCCGGCGGCCAACACCGCCTTGGTCCCCTGGACGGCGAGCGGTGAGTTGGCGGCGATCTCCGCGGCCAGGGCGCGGGCATCGGCCAGCACCGCCTCGGGGTCGGACGACACCTGGTTGACCAGACCGATCTCCTTGGCTCGCTCGGCGGTGATGTCCTTGCCGGTGAAGGCCAACTCGGCCACATGGCCCTTGCCGATGATGTGGGGCAGACGCTGGAGGCTGCCGAGGTCGGCGACGATGGCCACCTTGGCCTCCCGCACCGACAGCAGGGCATCGGACGCCGCCAAGCGGATGTCGCAGGCGGCGGCCAGGTCGACCCCGCCCCCGATGCAATAGCCGTGGATGGCGGCGATCACCGGCAATGGACAGTCGGCCACGGAGGTGACCGAAGCCTGGAGTTCGAGGACCGATGCCCGGGTCGATCGGGCCCGTGCCGCCGCCGACTGGGGCTTGCCGTCCTTGCCGGTTGCCCCCCCCGTCAGCCCGGCCATGGCGACCAGGTCGAGGCCGACGCTGAAATGGGGTCCCTTGGCCGCGATCACCACCGCCCGGAGGTCCGGATGGGCGCCGATGGCGGCCATGGCGCGCGGCAGGTCGGCCCAAAAGGCCGGGCCGAGGGCATTTCGCTTCTCGGGGCGGTCGAGCCACAGGGTGGCCACGTGGTTGTCCACCTCGAGGGTGAGCACCTCGGAAACGTAGGACTCGATGGTGGGATCGGCAGTGGTGGTCATGGCCGAAAGCGTAGGCCGCGCCCGTCTGAGAAGGCGAAAGAGACAGGTACAATGGGTTGTGAGGCTCGTTACCCGGGCCTCGCTGCGCGAGAGGCTTTGAATCCTGCCCACCTTTTCCCCGGAGACCGCTAGCACCCTGGAAGGGCCCGAATGGCTGCGCCATCGCCGCCGGGCGGCGGCGGAAGCCTTTGCGTCCGCGCCACTCCCCTCCGAGAAGGACGAGGTCTGGCGCTACAGCCGTATCGACAGTATCGACCTCGGCCGGTTCCAGTCCCCCGACGCCTTCGCCGATACGTCAACCGACGTCCCGGTGCCGCCGTCCCTGGATCGGGTCCGCGCCCTGGTCGACGGGCTCGGGCCCCGCAGTGGGCTGATCATCACCGTCAACGGCGTGCTGGCCTCGGTGTCGGGCTCCGAGGACGACGGGCTACACCTCGGACGGCTGACCGGACACGACGAGGCCGAAGCGTTACTGGGGTCGATCGCCACCGATCCGGCCGACTTCGTGCTTCTCAACGACGCCTTCGCCTCCGACCCGGTGGTGGTCGACGTCGGTGCCGGCGCCTCGATCGAAGATCCGGTGGTGATCGTCCACGTGATCAGCGGCCCCGGCGGCGATGCGGTGTTCCCCCGGGCGATGATCCGGGGTGGCGCCTCGTCGGTGGCCTCGGTGATCGAGATCGTGGTCGATGCCGACACCGGCGGCGGGCTGCTGGCCGAGCTGTCGCCGACCGGCACGCCGTCGGCGGCCAACCGATCCGAGCATCTGGTCGTCCCGGTGACCGAGCTTCAGGTGGCGGACGGCGCCAAGTTGAGCTTCGTCAGCATCCAGGCGTTGGGCCCGGCCACCTGGCAGGTGGCCTATCAGGCGAGCACCATTGGCGCCGACGCCAGCCTCCACAGTTTTGCCGTCGCTCTCGGCGGCGACTACGCCCGACTTCGGACCGACTCGGCGCTGGTCGGGGCATCCGGCTCCAGCAAGCTTCGGGCGGCCTATATCGGACGAGATGAACAGATGCTCGATTTCCGGACCCTCCAGGATCACCGGGCGCCGAAGACCATTAGCGACCTGCTCTTCATGGGGGCGGTCGCCGACCATTCCCATTCGGTCTACAGCGGCCTGATCCGGATGCAGCGAGGCGCGGCCCGATCCGATGCCATGCAGACCAACCACAATCTCGTCCTCGACGAGGGAGCCCATGCGGACTCGGTGCCGAACCTCGACATCGAGGAGAACGACGTCCGGTGCAGCCACGCCTCGACGGTGGGCCCGGTCTCAGAGGACCAGCTCTACTACCTCGAGACCCGGGGGGTGGAACCGGAGGTGGCCGAACGCATGATCGTGGCCGGGTTCTTCGACGACATCGCCAACCAGGTGCCCATTGCCGGGACCCGAGCCGTGATTGGCCGGGCGCTGGCCGATCGGACCGGGGTGCACGGTGTCTGAGACGGCCCGCCTGTGCGGGCGCAATGACCTCCAGCCGGGGCAGGCCAAGCGGTTCGATGTGGCCGGCCTCCGGGTCGCCCTGGTTCGGATCGGCGACGATTTCTATGCCATCGGTGACCGTTGCAGCCACGAGGAGTACTCCTTGGCCGACGGCGAGGTGTGGCCGGACGAGCGGGAGATCGAGTGCGCCAAGCACGGCTCGACCTTCGACCTCTGCACCGGAGAGCCCTGTTCGCTCCCGGCCACCAAGCCGGTGCCGGTCTACCAATTGGTCGTCGACGATGAGGATGTTTCGGTGGTGGTGCCATGAGTACCGGTGAGCTCAAGATCGAAGACCTGCACGCCGGGATCCCCGGCCGGGAGATTCTTAGGGGCGTGACCCTCACGGTGCGCAGCGGTGAGGTGCATGCGGTGATGGGCCCCAACGGATCGGGAAAGAGCACCTTGGCCCACGTGTTGATGGGTCGGCCGGGGTACGAGGTAACCCGCGGGTCGGTGACCCTCGACGGGATCGACCTGCTTTCGCTGCCCACCTGGCAACGGGCCCGGGCTGGGTTGTTCTTGGGCATGCAGCATCCGATCGAGGTGCCGGGTGTCTCCCTGGTCACCGCCCTGACCGCCTCCCGGCCGGAGATCGACGCCGACGAGGTCGGCGTGGATACCGCCGCCAGCGACGTGGGGGAAAGCATGCGCACCGAGGCCCAGCGGATTGGCTTCGACGAGCGGTTCCTCACCCGCTCGCTCAACGTCGACCTCTCCGGTGGAGAACGCAAACGGAACGAGACTCTGCAGATGGGGGTGCTCCGGCCTCGGTTTGCCATCCTCGACGAGATCGACTCCGGCCTCGATGTCGACGCCCTGGCGGCGGTGGGCCGGCGGGTCGAAGAAGCCACCGAGGAATGGGATCTCGGGGTGCTGGCCATCACCCACTTCCGGCGCTTGTTGAAGGTCCTCAATCCGGATGTCGTGCATGTGCTTTCGGCCGGGCGGGTGGTTGCCACCGGTGAAAGCGAGCTGGCGGAGATCGTCGACCGTACCGGGTACGCCGCCTACATCTGATCGGCGGGTCAGTCCCGGAACTTCGGGAGCACGTAGGTCCCCATCAACTCGATGGTCTCCATCACCGCGTCATGGGGGATCTTGTACGGATTGACCAGGCAGAGCAGGAGGTCGATCCCGGCCGCCTCGTACTTCTTGCAGGTGTCGAGACATTCGTCCGGGGTGCCCAGGACGCAGGCGTTCGAGTCGATCAGGTACTCGAGGCTGAGGAGGTTCAGCGATCCGTCGTCCTGGTGCGCCTTCATGTCGGCGGCGTAGGAGTAAGTGCCGAGCTCCTGGTTCCGTTCTGCCATCCACTCGGAGACGGTGGCGATCTGCTTGGCCCCCGTCACCGGGTACCACTCGAACGACTCCCTCGCCAGTTCGATGGCCTTGTCCCGGCTGTCGGTGCAGAGGGCCATGGTGAAGGTGGCCGCCTGGTTGTTGACGAAGGCCCCGAGGGGTTTCGTGCAGGCCTGGGATGCGCCCCGGTAAATGTCGACTCTCCTCTTGACCTCCTCCGGGGACACCCCGACCGCGAACGAGCACAGGCCGAGCCCGAGCTCACCCACCTGACGGTGGCCGTCGTCACTGGTGGTGGCACCCCAGATCGGCGGATGGGGCTTCTGCAACGGCTTGGGTTGCACCCGGCGGAGCGGCATCTGCCAGTAGGTGCCGTCGAACTCGTACTCCTCGTTGGTCCAGCACCCGACCACGTGCTCGATGGCTTCCCGCCACATCTCACGGGTCTCGGACGGATCGAGACCGAATCCTTCGAGCTCGGCTCGGGTGGCCGATCGGCCGGTCCCGAAGTCGACCCTTCCGTTGGATATCAGGTCGAGCACGGCCACCGACTCGGCGGTGCGCACCGGGTGGTTGTAGGGCTTGGGCATCAGCCGGACCCCGTAGCCCAACCGGATCCGCTCGGTCCGGGCGGCGATGGCCCCGTAGAGCACCTCGGGATTCGAGCAGTGCGAGTACTCCTGCAAGAAGTGGTGCTCAACCGTCCAGAACGCGTCCCACCCGGCCCGGTCGGCGGCGACGGCCTGCTCCAGCGTGTTCTGGTAGGCAATCAGCTCACTGTCGGGCTGCCAGGGTCGGGGCACCGGGATCTCATAGAAGAGGGCGAACTTCACTCACCGGGTCCTTTCCTCGGGCCCCAAGCTCCGCTCACGCCGGTGCGAGCCGGGCAGCCTGCTCAGTCGGCATCGGGAACTTGAGTCGTGCACGTGCCTGACTCTCTAGCAGATGCAAAGATCGGCCGTCGCTCGATGATGTTGGGAGGACTCGATGAGGGGACTGACAAACAAGGTTGTGATCGTGACCGGGGCGGCTTCCGGGATCGGCCTGGCCTGCGCGGAGCGTCTGGTCGACGAGGGGGCAACGGTGATGGGCGGTGACCTCGTCGACTGGAAATTCGACCCCCCGGCGAGCGGGTCCTGTGCCTTCCAGCGGGTTGACGTCAGTGATGAGGCGTCGGTGGCGGAACTGGTGGCGTCGGCAGTCGGCGCCTTTGGTCGGATCGACTGCCTGGTCAACGCGGCCGGAGTCGCCGGCGGGGGACCGGTTCACTCGCTCGACGAAGGGGAGTGGCACCGGGTCATTTCCGTCAATCTCACCGGCACCTATCTGATGGCCAAGCATGTCATCGGGCACATGCTGGAACGACCGCTTGTCGACGGATCCCGGGGATCGATCGTCACGGTGGCGAGTATCGAGGGCCTGGAAGGGACCGCCGGAGGCAGCGCCTACAGCGCCTCGAAGGGAGGGGTGGTGTTGCTGACCAAGAACATGGCGATCGACTACGGGGGTCGCGGCATTCGGGTCAACGCCGTCTGCCCCGGCTTCATCGATACCCCGATGACCGCCGGGGTCTTTGCCCTCCCGGGAATGGACAAGACCCTCAGTCTGCTCATCGAGGAGCACAAGCTGCGCCGCATGGGTAAACCGGCGGAGATCGCCGCCGCGGCCGCGTTCCTCCTTTCCGACGATGCATCGTTCGTCACCGGGGTGGCCTTCCCGGTCGACGGGGGCTATACCGCCGGTCGCGACCACGCCGTCACCCCGCTGTTGGGACTGTCGGGCCCCGAGAGCTAGTGAACCTGTCTGTCAAAACCGAGCGAACCGGTGGCTCTTTCGGCTCCCTCGCCGCCTTGTGATGACGTTCACATGGATGAAAACGACATTCCATGTCATACAAGAGCATTTGTTTATTCCGCGCCCGAGCCGGGGTAAGTAGTCGGGTAGACAAGCTGAAACCGGCCTGCGCCCGGGGTTGTTGTCCTGGGTTCGGCCGCATGGAAAAGAGGGGGGCTCATGGCAACAGAATCAGTGGGGATGAGGGCAACCGAGGTGGGCGAAGGTCCGGTTCCCACGCCACCGACACCCCACCGAACGGCGGACCCGGCACCATTGGGACTGGCGGCATTCGCGATGACCACCTTCGCCTTGAGCGTGGGTAACGCCAATATCTGGGGTCCGGGAGCGGACGCCGCCCTCGCCCTGGCCCTGGTCTATGGCGGCGGGGTACAACTCCTGGCCGGGATGTGGGAATTCACCCGAAAGAACACCTTTGGAGCCCTTGCATTTTCCTCTTTCGGGGCGTTCTGGATCTCGTACTACGTGTTCGGGAAGTTCGTGGCCGTCACCGCGGCCGACGCACCAGTCGCGGCCGGCGTCTTCCTACTGGGCTGGACGATCTTCACCTTCTACATGATCGTCCCCTCGCTTCGAGTCAGCGCCGCGGTGGCCCTGGTATTCGTGCTGCTGACGGCGACGTTCGTTCTCCTCACCATTGGTGCGTTCCATAGCCAGGAAACCTTGACTAAGTGGGGCGGCTATGTCGGTATTGCCACCGCCGCAGCTGCCTGGTACGCATCGTTTGCCGGCGTGGTGAACGAGACGTTCAAAAAGGCAGTCATCCCCACCATCCCGCTGGCCCCCAAGTCCTGACCGCCGGGCAGAACTGCGCGAGGCTGATGGTTGGGAGGTTGAGAACATGAGCGAGGCTGCAGACAGCGGGCGACCAGAGGAGGGGCTCTCGGCGCTCCTGCATGAGGTTCGTCGGTTCGAACCACCGCCGGCGTTCGTGGCCCAGGCGAACGCCGAGCCGGGGATCTATGCCGAGGCAGATGCCGATCCGACCGCCTGGTGGGAGCAACAAGCCGAACGGCTCGAATGGGCCGAGCGTTGGACCGAGGTGCTGGACTGGAAGGTCCCGTTTGCCAAGTGGTTCGTAGGGGGCAAGCTGAACGCCTCGGTCAACTGCGTGGATCGCCACGTCGCCGCCGGCCGGGGAGCCAAGATCGCCTTCCACTGGGTCGGTGAGCCCGAGGGGGACACCCGATCCATCACCTACACCCACCTCAAGGACATGGTCTGCCAGGCGGCCAACGCCCTCACCGAGTTGGGGGTGAAATCCGGCGACCGGGTTTGTATCTACATGCCGATGATCCCCGAAGCGGTGGTGGCCATGTTGGCCTGCGCCCGGATCGGGGCGCCGCACATGGTGACGTTCGGTGGGTTCTCGTCGGAGGCACTGGCCAGTCGCATCCTTGACGGGGATGCCCGGATCGTCATCACCGCCGACGGTGGCTACCGGCGCGGCGCCCAGGCGGCGCTGAAGCCCAACGTCGACGAGGCCTTGAAGCAATGCCCGGATGTCCGATCGGTGCTGGTCGTTCGCCGGACCGGCCAGGATGTCGAGTGGCAGGAGGGTCGAGACGTCTGGTGGCACGAGGTCGTCGAACGGCAACCCACCAGTCATGACCCAGAAGCGTTCGACGCCGAGCAGCCGCTCTACATCATGTACACCAGCGGGACCACGGCCAAGCCGAAGGGAATCCTCCACACCACCGGCGGCTACCTGACCCACTGCGTCACCACCCACCGGCTGATCTTCGACGTGAAGCCGGAGACCGACATCTTCTGGACCGCCGCCGACATCGGCTGGGTTACCGGGCACAGCTACATCGTCTACGGACCGCTGGCCAACGGCGTCACTTCGATGATGTACGAGGGAACCCCCGACGCCGGTGGTCGCGACCGGTGGTGGAAGATCATCGAGGACTACAAGGTCACCATCCTGTATACCGCCCCCACCACCATCCGGACCTTCATGAAATGGGGAGAGGAGCACCCTGCCGGGCACGATCTCTCGAGCCTGCGCCTCCTCGGTTCGGTGGGTGAGCCCATCAACCCCGAAGCCTGGATGTGGTACCGCAAGAACATCGGTGGCGACCGGTGCCCGGTGGTGGACACCTGGTGGCAGACCGAGACGGGCGGGATCATGATCACCCCGCTGCCGGGGATCACCGCCACCAAACCCGGGGCGGCGATGCGCCCGTTCCCGGGAATCAGCGCTGACGTCGTCGATGAAGCCGGGAAGTCGGTCGGCAATGACGCCGGCGGCTACCTGGTCCTCGATCGACCCTGGCCGGGGATGCTCCGTGGCATCTGGGGTGACTCGAAGCGATACGAGGAGACGTATTGGTCCCGGTATCCGGGGCGGTACTTCGCCGGGGACGGGGCCAAGCGCGACCAGGATGGCGATCTGTGGTTGCTGGGTCGGGTCGACGACGTGATGAACATTTCCGGGCACCGTATCTCCACCACCGAGGTCGAGCACGCGCTGGTGGGCTTTCCTCGGGTGGCGGAGGCGGCGGTGGTTGGGGCCAGCGACGACACCACCGGACAGGCGATCGTGGCCTTCGTCACCGTCAAGGGCGAAGTGTCGGAAGCGGAGAACGAGGGCGACACATTGGTGAAGGAATTGCGGGACCACGTGGCCAAGGTCATCGGGCCCATCGCCAAGCCTCGTCAGATCATCCTCACCCCCGATCTCCCGAAGACCCGGAGCGGCAAGATCATGCGCCGGCTGCTGAAGGACGTCGCCGAGCATCGGGAACTCGGCGATGTGACCACCCTCCTCGATCCGACGGTGGTGAACCTGATCGATGAGCAGATACGGGCAGGTGGGGGCGCCGCCGAAGCTGACTGAGCCTCAACCGGTTCCAGGCCCCATGAACACCTGAGCAATCGGTGCCTCAGCTGAGACTTGGGCATCCGGCGGCCCCGGACGGGAGTCGGAGGGTCGCGGCTGCATCCAGGTCCGCATTCTGGTGCGGAGGTGGCGACTGTTTCGAACCGGCGGTTGCTAGCGTCATTGGCCATGGCTCGCCGAGATCGCCGACGGGGCGGCGCACACAGTGCACCCCGAGGTGGGAACGGGAGATCCCGGCCGACCGAACGAGGTGATGCCGTCCCGCCAGATGCGGAATCACCTGCTCCGGAGTCGCCGGACGCAGACTCGACCGGATCGGAGCCGGCTGAGGTGGGTTCCGGGGGAATCGGACCGGTCGAGGGACCCGAGGCCGTCCCCAGCATCGCGGAGGCCATCCCGGTCCCAGAGCTGGCCTACACCCGGAAGGTACGGAGAGCCCAGCGTCGTCAACACAAGCAGAAACGAAGCTGGATCGACCGGGTGCTTCTGGGGGCGGTGGTCTTCGTGTGTTTGCTGCTGGTGCTGGTGGGAGCCGGGTACGGATACGTCCAGTACCGGTTCCACCAGGTTTCGAAGGTCACCGTGAAGCACCTGAAGACGGCTCCGGCCGGTAAGCCGTTCAACGTGCTGCTCATCGGGTCTGACTCCCGCCTGGGGGAGACGTCCTCAGACGCTTCCCATTTTGGCTCCGCGACGTCAACCACCGGTCAGCGAAGTGACGTGGTCAAGATTCTCCACGTTGACCCGGCCACCGGCCAGATCAGGGTTTTGTCCATTCCCAGAGACACCGTGGTCGCGGTGGCCGGTGATACCAGCCAGATCGGGAAGTACAACCGGATCAACGCCACTTACAACAACGGACCGGATCAGTTGGTCCAGACCATCGAAGCCGACTTCGGCATCCCGATCAGCCACGTGGTCCAGATCGACTTCGAGGGTTTCCGGGGGGCAGTCGATGCCATCGGTGGGATTTGGCTCAACTTCCCCTACCCGGCCAAAGATGTCCAAACCGGGCTGGATATCACCACCACCGGCTGTCAACACGTGAATGGTGGTTACTCCCTGGCGGTGGCTCGCAGCCGAGACTATGAGTATTACAAGAACGGATACTGGCAGTATGACGGGACCGGTGACTACGGGCGCATCGTGCGCCAGAACGCCTTTCTGAAGGCGCTCATCAACCAGGCGGAGACTAAGTACAACCCACTCACCCTCAACGCCTTCATCGGGTCAGTGGTCCAAGGGGTCACCATCGACTCGACATTCAATGTCGCCGGGCTCATCTCGCTGGCCCGGGAGTTTCACGCCTTTGCCTCCACTTCCCTGGTGACCGCGACGCTTCCCACCTACGGGGCTGACTCTGACGTATTCGGCTATTTGGGCTCGGTGCTCTATGTCCAGCAGCCCGATGCCGATCAGGTGATCGCCCAGTTCTTGGGCGAGGCACCGGCACCGGTCGTCACGGCACCGCCCGACCCCTACGGGAGCCCCGCCACCACCACCAGTACCAGTACCAGTACCACCGTGGCCAGCCCGGGCGAGAGCACTCCGCCGACCAATGCCACCTCGACGACCACGACCACCATCCCGTCGGATTTCGACCCCACCCCTTGCACCCCTTAGGTGTGCGAGCGAGGGCGGTCAGGCGCTGGCGGTCTCCGACTCCGACTCGGCCTCATCCAGGCCCTGGGCCAGGGTGTTCCAGCTCAGCGTCGCACATTTGATGCGAACCGGGAACTTCACCACCCCCTGGAGGGCGGCAAGCTCGCCGAGGGAATTGACATCCAGGAGCTGAGCCTCGGTGGTCTCGGCCTCCTCGGGCGTGTCTTGGCCCGGGAGGGTCGACTCGTGAATGGACATCATCCCCTTGAAGGTCCGGATCAGGTCGCGGACTTCGGCGACCGGCTTTCCCTTGACCGCCGCCGACATCAGCGACGCCGATGATTGGCTGATCGAGCACCCGGTGCCACCGATCTTGATGTCGGTGACAGCTCCGTTACTGACCTCCAGGGTGACGACGATCTCGTCCCCGCAGAGCGGGTTGAACCCTTCGACCCGTTGCGCGGGCGGAGACGGGAGTTCCCCCCGGTTCCGGGGCGACCGGTAGTGATCGAGAATGATCTCCCGGTAGAGATCCTCGAGGCCGGCCATCAGCCGACCTTCCTCAGGGTCGCCGGGGACGATCCGAGGGATGTAGGGGTGCAAATCACGGCTTCAGGGTACCGGGATGGGCTCATCCGAAAAACGCCCCGGTCTCGGCCAGGGCATCGACCAGAGTGTCGACATCGGACTCGTCGTTGTAGAGGGCGAACGATGCCCGGGCGGTGGCGTTGACCCCCAGGCGCCTCATCAACGGCTTGGCACAATGGTGCCCGGCCCGTACGCAGACCCCGTACTGATCGAGGATCTGGGAGATGTCATGGGGGTGGATGTCGCGGAAGGCAAAGGAAATGACGCCACCGCGGTGGGCGGGGTCCTTGGGGCCGAAGACGTGGATATCGTCGCCAAACCGCTCGGTCAGGGTGCGCATGGCGTAACTGGTCAACGAGATCTCATGGGCCCGGACCGAGTCCATGCCGATGGCGGACAGGTACTCCACTGCCGCGCCGAGGCCGATGGCCTCGGTGATCGGCGGGGTCCCCGCCTCGAACCGCCAGGGCAGGTCGTTGGGGGTGAAACCCTCCTTGCGGACATCCAGGATCATCTCCCCCCCACCCAGGAACGGGGGGAGGGTGGTGAGCAGCTCATCCCGGCCCCAGAGCACGCCGATGCCGGTGGGGCCGAGCATCTTGTGGGCGCTGAAGGCCAGAAAATCGCAGCCGAGGGTGGCCACGTCGGTGGGCAGGTGGGGGACCGACTGGGCGGCGTCGGCCACCACCACCGCGCCGGCATCGTGGGCGGCCCGGGCGATCTCCGCCACCGGGTTCAGGGTTCCCAGCACGTTCGACATGCAGGTGACCCCGACCAGTTTGACCCCGTCGAGCAGGCGGTCGAGATCATCGAGAATCAGGGCGCCGTCATCGTCGATGGGAATCCAGCGGATGGTGAGGTTGCGCTCCTCGGCCAACATCTGCCACGGCACGATGTTGGCGTGGTGCTCCATCTCGGTGAGGAGGATGGCGTCACCCGAGCGCAGGTGGGTCCGACCCCAGGTGTGGGCGACCAGGTTGAGGCCCTCGGTGGCGTTCTTGGCGAAAAGGATCTCTCGCGCCGGAGTCGGTGCCCCGATGAAGCGGCCCACCGCCACCCGGGCGGCTTCGAACCGGCGGGTGGCCTCTTCGGCGATCCCGTAGACACCCCGATGCACGTTGGCGTGGGTCGTCTCTTCGTAGTCGCGCATGGCATCGAGCACCTGTCGGGGGCGCTGGGAGGACGCCGCCGAGTCGAGGTAGGTGATCGGATGCCCGTTGACCTCCTGGGCGAGGAGCGGGAAATCCTTCTTGAGCACCTCGACGTCCACGCCGTGCGCCACGTTGGTCAGGCCCGCCATGCGTCGTATCCTTCCGTCTCCAACTTCTTGTACAACTCCGGCCCCCCGTCGGCCACGATGGCCCCGTCGATGATGAGATGGACCCGGTCGGCCTCCAGCTCGTCGAGCATCCTCTGGTAGTGGGTGATGACCACCACGCCGAGGTCGGGTCGGTTCTCCCGAACGGTGTGGACGCCACGGGCGACGGTGCGGAGCGCATCGACGTCGAGCCCGGAGTCGGTCTCGTCGAGGATGGCCAGCTCGGGTTCGAGCATGGCCATCTGAAGAATCTCGTTGCGCTTCTTCTCGCCGCCGGAGAATCCCTCGTTGAGATGGCGCTCGCCGAACTCGGGGTCCATCCCGAGTTTCTCCATCCACTCCATCATCATCAGACGAACTTCGAGTACCGACATGTCCATGCCCCGGCGGGCGGAGAGCGCCTGACGAAGGAATTGGATCACCGGCACCCCGCCGATGGCTTCGGGTTCCTGAAACGCCAGGAACATCCCCGCCTTGCCCCGGACATCGGTCGGCCAGGTGGTGACATCCTCGCCCCGGAACCGGATGGTTCCGAAGCTGATCTCATAGGCGGGGTTGCCGAGCAACACCTTGGCCAGAGTCGATTTACCGGAACCGTTGGGACCCATGACCGCGTGCACCTGGCCCGATTCGACGGTGAGATTGACGCCCCGGAGGATAGGGGTGTCCTCCACCGACACGTGGAGGTCTTCCACCTCCAGAAGTCGAGCCGTTGACGCGTTGAACGTGGCTGTCCCGTTGTTCCCTTCGCTCACACCCCGATCTTATCCTCCGATCGGCATTTCTCCTACCGTCGTAGGAGGAATAGGGGGACCCGACCTTGCCACCAGGGAATTTCCTGACCCAACAGGTGGCAGGTACGGTAATCGGGATGGCAGATCCGTGGACGTACGCCGGACCGGTCGCGCAGGTCCAGGCGTATGCCGGGGACGTCACCCTGGTCGACGAGTCCACCTTCGCCATCAGCGGCAGTGCCGGGGACATCTCGGTCGGCGGCGCCCAAGGCCTCTTCGTACGGGACACCCGGATCATCTCCCGGTTCGAACTGCTGATCAACGGATCCCGGACCGAACCGCTGTCGGCGGTCACCGACGATCCGTTCTCCTCGACCTTCGTCTCCCGGTGCCTACCCCCGCCGGGGCGGGCTGACTCGACGCTGATGGTGTTCCGGTCCCGGTACGTGGGACAGGGCATGCGGGAGGACATCACCATTCGAAACTTCGGCGATGAGCCGACCTTCTGTTCCGTCGAACTGTTCGTGGGCGCCGACTTTGCCGATCTGTTCGCGGTGAAGGAGGGACGGGTCGGGGACGGCGGACACGGCGAACCGGTCACCGGGACGGTCACCGTCGAGATCAACGGTGGCGCCGGCACCGGGACGGGTGGGACGCCACCCGTCCTCGGCACCCCGACGATGAATTTCTCCTATCGGCGGGGCGGGGTCACCCGCGGCGCCGAGGTCCGGTTCGCGGATCCGGTCAGCCTGGTCGAGGACCTGGCCACCTTCGAGACCATCGTGCCCGCCCGCGGAGAATGGAAAACCTGCGTCGAGGTGGCGCCGGTCATCGACGGGACCGGCATCAACCCCCGGTACCGATGTGGCGAGCCGGTGGATCGGGCCGAGCCGGCCGAGCGGCTGGCCCGGTGGCGCCGCCGGATTCCCCAGGTCGACACCGACCACCCGGGGCTGAAGAGCGTGGTGGCCCGGAGCGCCGAGGATCTCGGGGCGCTGCGCATCTTCGATCCCGACTACCCCGAACGGGTGGTGGTGGCGGCGGGGGCGCCGTGGTTCATGACCGTCTTCGGACGTGACTCGCTGCTGACGGCGTGGATGGCGTTGCTGGTGGATCCCGACCTCGCCCTCGGGGTCCTGCAGACCCTGGCCCGGTTTCAGGGGAACGAAGTCGACCCCCGCCACGATGAGCAGCCCGGGCGGATCCTCCACGAGATGCGCTTCGGCGACGCCGCCTCGCTGTCGCTGGGGGGCGGGAGCATCTACTACGGAACCGCCGATGCCACCCCCCTGTTCGTCATGCTGTTGGGTGAGCTCCGCCGCTGGGGAGTGGCCGGCGAATTGGTGGACGAGCTGTTGCCCAACGCCGAGCGGGCGATCGAGTGGATCGAGCATTTCGGCGATGCCGATGGCGACGGCTATGTCGAGTACCACCGGGCGACCGACCGCGGGCTCGCCAATCAGGGGTGGAAGGACAGCTGGGACGGGATCCGCTACGCCGACGGTCGGGTGGCCGAAGCGCCGATCGCCCTCTGCGAGGTACAGGCCTACACCTACGGCGCCTACCTGGCCCGGGCCCACTTCGCCTACGAGGTCGGGGACTCCTCCACCTTTCAGCGGTTCCGGGCCAAGGCCACCGAACTGAAGACGGCCTTCAACCGTGACTTCTGGCTGGAGGAAAAGGGGTGGTTCGCCATCGGCCTCGATGCCGACAAGCGACCGATCGATTCCCTGACCTCCAACATCGGCCACTGTCTGTGGACGGGGATCGTCGACGAGGACAAGGCCGCCCAGGTCAAAGCCAAACTGGCTTCACCCGAGATGTTCAGCGGATGGGGAGTTCGCACCCTGGCGTCCGACAGTGGTGGCTACAACCCGATCAGCTACCACTGTGGCTCGGTGTGGCCGCATGACACCGCCATCGTTGCCGCCGGTCTGGCCCGCTACGGCTTCGACGACATCGCCCAGAAGCTGATCCTGGCCCTGCTCGACGCCGCGGTGGCCCAGGGCGGCCGCCTCCCCGAGCTGTTCAGCGGCCTCGACCGGCGCGAGTTGAGCGTGCCGGTGGGTTATCCGACCTCGTGTTCGCCCCAGGCCTGGTCGGCGGCGTCCCCGTTGCTGTGCCTGCGCACGCTGCTCCGCCTCGACCCCTGGGTTCCACGCGGGAAGACCTGGGTGTGCCCGAACCTGCCCGAGGGAATCGGCCATCTGAAGGTGGAGGGGATCCCGTTGGCCGGCGCCCGGGTCACCATCGAGGTGGGCGACGACGTGCCCGGGGGTATGAGCATCACCGGGCTCCCGCCGGAGATCGAGGTGATCCGCCAGCCCCGGCATCCGGCGACCGCGGTCTGACCACTGGCTGCCCGGCGACTGGTTGTCGCCGGAAACCCGGCTACCAGCCTCGGTCGATCCAGTCCTGCAGGTGCGGGGTTTCGGCGCCGACGGTGGTGCTGGTCCCGTGGCCGGGGAGGACCAGGGTGTCGGGCCCGAAGTCGGCGAACAGGCGCCGTTCGATCGAGGAGATGATGGTGTCGAAGTCGGCGTTCTCGAATGAGGTGTTGCCGGGCCCGCCGGGGAACAGGGTGTCGCCGCTGAACAGCAGCGGGGTCCCCTCGACGGCGAAACACATCGAACCGGGGGTGTGGCCCGGGGTGGCAATGGTGCTGATCCGGAGCCTGCCCACGTCGAGCGTCGACTCGTCTTCGAGGATCAGGTCGTAGGAAGGGAGCATCCCGGCATCGGCGCGGGTCACCGCCACCTCGAAGCCGGCGTTCCGGACGGATTCGACCGCCTGGATGTGGTCCCAGTGGCCGTGGGTCTCGACCACCTGCCGCACCCCGAGGTCGCGGCACAGCTCGAGGAGGAGGTCATGCTCGTTGGCCGCGTCGATCAGCATGGCGTCGCCGGTCTGCCGGCAGCGGACGATGTACACGTTGTTGTCCATCGGGCCGACCACTACCCGGTGAACCTCGACGTCGTTGTCCTGGTAATCGATGATGGTGCTGGCCATTGCCCTGGATGCCTCCTCGGGTGGATTTGTGCGGTCGCCGTGACTCCCACCCCCAACCGGGCAGCGTACAGGCGCGGCCGGGCCACGGAACCTGGCGTTACTTGACCCGTTGGTCAACATCGTCCGAGTTCTGGTAGACAACGAGTTCACGACGCCCCCAAGGTGGGGGCCGCCCCAGGGGGGATGGAGAACACCATGAACTTCGCCTTCAGCGAGGAGCAGGACGAACTTCGTAAGTCGGTCAAGCGCTTTCTCGAGGACAAATCACCCGAGACGGAAGTCCGCCGTTTGATGGAGACCACCGAGGGCTATGACACCGCGGTGTGGACCCAGATGGCCGATCAACTGGGCCTGCAGTCGCTGACCATCCCCGAGGAGTTCGGCGGGTCCGGATTCTCCTATGTCGAGCTCATCGTGGTGCTCGAGGAGATGGGAGCCGCGCTGCTGTGCGCACCGTTCTTCTCCACCGTGGCCCTGGGGGCCAACGCCATCCTCACTTCCGGCGACCAGAAGGCGAAGGAAGAGCTGCTGCCGGGGATCGCCTCGGGGGAGACCATCGCCACCCTGGCCCACACCGAGGACAGCGGAAAATGGGACACCGACAGCGTGACCCTGACCGCCACCCCGTCCGGCGACGGATGGTCGCTGAACGGGCACAAGTCGTTCGTAATCGACGGCCACGTGGCCGATCTCATCCTGGTGGTGGGCCGGACCGATGCCGGGATCAGCCTCTTCGCGGTGAAGGGCGATGCCGACGGTCTCACCCGCACCCCGCTGGCCACCATGGACCAGACCCGCAAACAGGCCCGGCTGGAGTTCGCCAACACGCCGGCCCGGCTGATCGGGTCGGACGGCGGCGCCTCGGCGGGGCTGTCGAAGACCCTCGACCTGGCCGCGGTGGCGCTGGCCGCCGAGCAGGTCGGCGGGGCGCAACGGTGTCTCGACAGTTCGGTGGACTACGCCAAGACCCGGATCCAGTTCGGCCGGCCGATCGGGAGCTTCCAGGCCATCAAGCACAAGTGCGCGGACATGCTGCTGGAGGTGGAGTCGGCCAAGTCGGCCGCCTACTACGCCGGATGGGCGGCGGCCGAGGACTCCGATGAGCTGCCGGTGGTGGCCAGCCTGGCCAAGTCCTACTGCTCGGAGGCCTACTTCCATGCCGCCGCCGAGACCATCCAGATCCACGGGGGCATCGGCTTCACCTGGGAGCACCCCGCCCATCTGTACTTCAAGCGGGCCAAGTCCTCCGAGTTGCTGTTGGGTGACCCCTCCTACCACCGGGAACTCCTGGCCCAACGCATCGGTATCTGACCGGCGGGTAGTTGGCTGGATGTCACCCTTTGCTCCGCTGGCGAACACCACGGTTGACCGTGGCGGCGCGGCGGGAGAAGCCGGGTCGGGGAGGCTGTCCCGCGACCGTTGCCCTCTCGGATATGGCGTAGCGTCTCCCAAATGACCGGACCCCGAAGGCTGATCGGTTGGCTGCTGCTGGTGCTGGTGGCGGTGCTGGCCGCCGGTGGCGCGGCGCTGGGCGTGAGCCAGGCTCCCAAGCAGGCCACCCTCCAGGCCGCGGTCAAGAACACCCTGAACGCCGCTAACTACACCTCGGACGTGCTCGAGAGCAGCCCGCAGGGCACCCAGACCCAGCACCTCGTCTACCAGGCGCCGAACCGGTTGGGGGGCTATGTCGACTCGGGCACCGTCCGGGTCTACGTGGCGGTCATCGACAGCGTCGAGTACCAGAGCAACCAGGTGTCGCCGTCGGCATCGACCGACCATCTCACCTTCCAGAAGCAGAGCAGCCAAGCCGCCTCCTCCTACGACCCGGTCCACGAATATGTCGCCCTGGCCAAGAACGCCCAGCATGTGAAGCAGAAGGGCGACACCTATACCTTCTCGGTGACCCAGCAGGGGCAGACCGCGTCGTTCACCGCCACTGTGATCGGCCAGTACCTGTCGGCGCTCACCATCACCGCCAGTGGCGCCCAGCTGTCGCTGACCGTCTCGTCGGTGAACTCGTCGCCACCGGTGACGCTGCCCGGCGGCGCCAAGGTGGTCGCCGCGCCCCCCACCACCACCACGGTGCCCGCCACCACGACGCCCACCACCGCACCTACCCCGACGACCGCGGCACCCTGACCACGACCACCGGTTGAGCCGCCGCCGCGGCCCGAGGCGGTCGCCCGGCTATCCCGAGGTGTCGGCCTGGGCGATGCCGCGGTCGATGACTTGTCGGAGTTGGCGGGCGTGGCGCTCCGGGTCGGAGGCGTCAGTCAGCCAGCGAACCACCACGAAGTGGCGGGCCCCGGCTCCGATCATCTCCCCGACGGTGTCGGGGTCGACGCCACCGGTGATCCAGACGGGCCAGGGTGACCGCGTCACCGCCTCACGGACGTAGTCGAGACCGGTACCGGGTCGGCCCGGCTTGGTCGGGGTGGCGTGCACCGGCCCGGCTGACACGTAGTCCACCGGGAGTCGCTGGTCGATGGCGACCCGTAGTTCGGAGCCGGCATGGGTCGATAGGCCGACGAGGGCGCCATCGCCGACCAGTGACCGGGCCTCCCGGGCGGGGGTGTCGCGCTGGCCGACGTGCACCCCGTCGGCGCCGATGGCCCCGGCGAGGTCGGGACGGTCGTTGAGGACGAACGGCACTTGATGGCGGGTGCAGACCGGCTGGACGATCCGGGCCCGAGCCTTGAGATCCGGGTCGGACAGGTGTTTGTCGCGGAGTTGGACAACGTCGACCCCGCCGACGATGCAGGCTTCCACGAAGGGACCGAGGTCGGCACGGTCGGGGGTGCACAGATAGAGCCGACGCTCGGAAAGGGCCCACCCGCGGGCGGGGACCCGGGTGGCCGGATCCGTCAATTGGCGGCGGTGGCCTGGACCTTGGCCTGGGCTTTCTTCTTCTGCTTGAACTGGCGGACCTTCAGCAGGGCGGCGGGAGAATCGATGTCGGCCACCGATTGGAACGTCCCCGGCTGGCCATAGGGGGTCGATACCTTCTGCCACCCCGGCGTGGTCAGGCCCATCTGCTTGCCCAACAGGGCGATGAAGATCCGGGCCTTCTGGGCGCCGAAACCGGGGAGCGCCCGGACGTTGGCCAGCAGCTCCTTGCTGTTGGCGGCCGAGGTCCAGACGGCGGCGGCGTCACCGTGGTAGGTGTCGGTGATCAGGCGACAGACATCTTGCACCCGACGGGCCATCGAACGCGGGAAGCGGTGGAGGGCCGGCCGCTCCGCGAAGACATCGGCCAGTTCGTCGGGATCCATGGCGGCGATCTTGGCGACATCGAGGGAGCCGCCCAGCCGCTCTTTCAATTCGAGCGGTGAGGTGAATGCCTTTTCCAACGGGATCTGCTGATCGAGGACCATCCCGATGACCAAGGCCAGGGGGTCGTCGGAGAGGAGCTTGTCGGCGGCCGGATTGCCACTCAATTGGATCACGCTGTCAGGCTAGCCGGGAGCACCGGGATCGGCCCAGTGGCGGTCGAGCAGGCAGATTGCCGGAGGTTGCCTCCAGGTGATGGTGCTCGGGCCGCCCTCATCCCGGGGCGAAAAGTGTCTAGTCTCGGTAGCCCATCCGGGGGGACGGACCTTTTTGGACTGCCACAGGCCGTTGGCGGGGTGGAAGGATTCATGCGGCAGGCCAAGCACAAACGAAAGCATGCCAGGCGCCGGTGGAGCCATGTCGGGCCGAATTCGATCGTTGCGGTTGCCGTGGTCCTGGCCATCGGCGGGGCCATTGTCACCACCTCCTCCACGGTCTCCGCCGATCGACCGGCGCTGGCCTCTCTGCCGCCGACCAGTACGCCGGATGCGCCGGCCAATGTGGTGGCGGGATCGGCCAATCAGGACCTCCCCGGAGGGTGGCTGATGTCGAGCCACGGCGAGTATCTGCTCTTCGTCTCGACCTCGTTCGGCAACCCCCGGGACAACATCCCGATGCTGACCGGGTCCCCCGGGCGACCCACTGTCTGGGCTCCGCGGTGGCCGCCTCGGCCGCCGGCCCCTACCTGCCGTGGCCTCAGACGCCCATCGTCTATCAGCGGGACCAGGGCGGAGACATCGACCCCCAAGTGGTAATGGACGACACCTCGGCGCCGCCTCGCCCGTATCTGGTGTGGAAGAGCGACAACAACTCCACCGACCACACCGGCACCGACCTCATCTGGTCCCAGCCCCTGGCCTCCGACGCGCTGACGGTGGTGGGTTCGCCGACCAACATCTTCGGCCTCGCCCAGGCCCCCGCCTGGGCTCATCCGATCATCGAAGCCCCGCAAATGGTCGAGGCCCCGACCGGACCTGGTGGCTGTTCTACTCCGGCGGTGACGGCTTTTTTGGATCCGACTACGCAGGGGGGTGGCCAAGTGCGTTGGGATCAGCGGGCCGTGCACCGCGGTCGGGACCCAACCACTGATCGGCAGCAATGCCCAAGGTGTCGGCCCCGGGGAGGAAACCATCTTCCAAACCGGTGGATCATCGGCTGGCTCGTCGACCCGGGTGCTGTACAACCCGTGGCACGCCGACGACCCCTTCCACTGGTTCCGTCCGGTGGTGGCCGCCAGCATCGGGTGGGGCACTGCGGGTCCCTACCTCGCGGCGGCGGGCACGCCTCCGGCTCCATCCGGGGCGTAGCCACTCGGCGTCTCAATAGGCCGGAAGGCTCAGCGGGTCCAGGGGTCGCCGGAGGAGGCGTCGATCCCGTACTGGTGGATGGCCTTGGAGACCACCTCGGCCTGCAGGTCCCCACTGGCCACCAGCCCGTCGAGCACCGCCACCACGATGTGGGCGGCGTCCACCTCGAAGAACCGCCGCAAGGTGTCCCGGGTGTCGGAACGACCGAACCCGTCGGTGCCCAACGAGGTGAAGTGGCGGGGTACGAACCTCGAGATCTGGTCGGGCACCGCCCGCACGAAGTCGGTGACCGCTACCACCGGGCCACCCGAACCGGCCAGGGACTCGGTGACCAACGGCACCTTCGGGTCCTCCCCGGGGTGCAGCCGGTTCCACCGCTCGGCCGACAGGCAGTCCTCCCGCAGCGACTTGTAGGAGGTGACCGACCAGGCATCGGCGTCGACCCCCCAGTCGTCGGCCAGCAGGGTCCGGGCCTCCATGGCCGCCTGCCAGAACGAGCCGGAGAAGAGCAGGGTGGCCGTGTTGCGGATCTCCCGATCCCGGTTGGCGTCGGAGGCGGGCAACCCGGGACGGTCGGCGAACCGGTACATGCCCCGGATGGTCCCGAGGCGCACCCGCTCCGCCTCGTCGGCCTCGGCCGGCAATGCGGGCATCGGGTAGTTCTCGTTGTAGAGGGTGATGTACCAGTAGCGGTCCTCGGGTTCGGGACCGGTCATCCGGCGAATCCCGTCCTCGATGATGATGGCCACTTCGTAGGCAAAGGCCGGGTCGTAGGCGGCCACGGTCGGCACCACCGAGGCCAGCACCAGCGAGTGGCCGTCCTGGTGCTGGAGGCCCTCGCCGTTGAGGGTGGTCCGCCCGGCGGTGCAGCCGAACAGGAACCCCCGGCCCCGCATATCGCCGAGCGCCCACAACAGGTCGCCCACCCGCTGGAAGCCGAACATCGAATAGAAGAGGTAACAGGGGATGAGCGGCTCGCCCCAGGTGGCGTAGGTGGTGGCGGCGGCGGTGAAGGTGGCGGTGGCCCCAGCTTCGGTGATGCCCTCTTCGAGGACCTGGCCGGTCTCGCTCTCGGCGTAGTGGAGGGCCAGGTCGGCATCGACCGGGGTGTAGCTCTGGCCATCGGGGGAGTAGATCTGCACACTGGCGATCAGCGACTCGAGCCCGAAGGTCCTCGCCTCGTCGGACACGATGGGTACCAGCCGATTGCCGACCGACGGATCCCGGACCAGGTTCCGCAACAGACGGGCGAAGGCCATGGTGGTCGAGGCCGACAGCTTCCCGGAGCCTTCGAGGAACTCGGCGAACACCTCGGGGGCCGGGGCGTCGAGCACCTTCGGGCGGACCACCCGGATGGGGAGCGGCCCGCCGAGGGCAAGTCGGCGCTCGGCCAGGTAGCGGGCCGCCGGGGAGTCAGGGGCCGGACGGTAGTAGGGGGGCATGTCGGCATCCAGCGCGGCGTCGGGGATCTCGTCGTGGAGGAACAGCCGGTCACGTAGGGCGCGCAGCTGCGGTTTGGTCATCTTCTTGATCTGGTGGGTGGCGTTGCGGGCCTCGATCTCGGGGCCGAGGGTCCAGCCCTTGATCGTCTTGGCCAGGACCACGGTGGGAGCCCCGACGTATTCGGTGGCGGCCAGGTAGGCGGCGTAGATCTTCTGGTAGTCGTGTCCGCCTCGGGGCAGGGACTGGAGCGCCTCATCGGACAGATCGGCGACCATGTCCCGGAGCCGCGGGTCGGGGCCGAAGAAGTGCTCGCGGATGTAGGCGCCCGATTCGGTGGCGTACTTCTGGAACTCGCCGTCGACCGTCGAGTTCATCTTCTTGAGGAGGACCCCGTCGACGTCCTTGGCCAGCAGCTGGTCCCAGGCCCGTCCCCACACCACCTTGATCACGTTCCATCCCGCCCCCCGGAACAGCGCCTCGAATTCCTGGATGACCTTGCCGTTGCCCCGCACCGGGCCGTCGAGCCGCTGCAGGTTGCAGTTGACCACGAAGGTCAGGTTGTCGAGGTGCTCGCGACCGGCCATGCCCAGGCTGCCGATCGCCTCCGGCTCGTCGAATTCGCCGTCGCCGACGAAACACCACACCCGGCTGGCTGAGGTGTCGGCCAGCCCGCGGGCGTGGAGGTACCGGTTCATGTGGGCCTGGGAGATGGCGTTGATGGGCCCGAGCCCCATGGACACGGTGGGGAACTCCCAGAACTCGGGCATCAACCGGGGGTGCGGGTACGACGACAATCCGTCGCCGCCCACCTCGAACCGGAAATTGTCGAGCTGCTGCTCGGTCAGCCGGCCCTCCACGAAGGCCCGGGCGTAGATGCCCGGGGACCCGTGTCCCTGGAAGAACACCTGATCGCCGGCCGCCCCGTTGTCCTTGCCGTGGAAGAAGTGGTTGAAGCCGACCTCGTAGAGGGCGGCGGAGCTGGCGTAGGTGGAGAGGTGGCCGCCGATGGAGGCCGACCGGGCGTTGGCCCGCACCACCATGACCGCGGCGTTCCACCGGATGAAGGCCCGGATCCGGCGCTCGATGTCCTCGTCGCCGGGAAACTGGGGTTCGCGGTCGGTGGGGATGGTGTTGACGTAGGGGGTGGAGACGGTGGCGGGGAAGTCGACGTTCTTGGCCCGGGCCTGTTCGAGGAGCCGCAGGAGCAGGTACCGTGCCCGGGTCCTCCCATGGGCCTCGACCACGTCGTCGAAGGCGTCCATCCACTCGGCGGTCTCGCTCGCATCGCTGTCGTAGAGCTGATGGCTGACCCCGTCGAAAAGCATGTACCCATGCTCCCACTGCTTTCGGGGAAACGGAAGCCGGGGGCCAGGGCCCTCACGCCAGGTGGGCCGGAGTGCAGGTGGCCCGGAGTGCAGGTGGCCCGGAGTGCGGGTGTGCGCACCTCGCCGGTCAGCGTGCATGCTGTCCCGATGCACACCTCCGATCCGGACGCCGCCAAGATCACCGTCGTCTATACCGACGGCGCCTGCCGGGGAAACCCCGGGCCGGGCGGATGGGGGTGGGCGGTCGACGGGAAGCGGTCGGGGACGGGGAGCGATCTCCACGGAAGTGGTGGGGAGGCGCACACCACCAATCAGCGGATGGAGATCACCGCGGTGATCGAAGCGCTCCGGTCGATCGACGGGGATGTCCACGTGGTCAGTGATTCGACCTACGTGGTGAACTGCTTCCGGCAGAAGTGGTACGTGGGGTGGAAGCGGAGGGGCTGGCGCAATTCCCAGGGCAAGCCGGTGGCCAACCGCGACCTCTGGGAGCAGCTCCTCGATCTCGGCCTCGACCCGAAGCGCCGGGTCACCTTCGAGTGGGTCAAAGGGCACTCGGGAGACCCGATGAACGACTGGGTGGACCAGTTGGCCACCGAGGCGGCGGCGTTGGAGTGACGGGGGCTGGGTGAGCCTGGCGATTCCTTCTACGGAAAGGACGTCCCGGAGGGGGTCGACGACGGCGTCCTGGCCGGCCCCGACCGGGGGATTCGGCCCGGTTTTGGGTACCGGCCCCGGGTCCCGTAATCTGCAGCCATGGAGATCAATGGAAGCTCAGCAATCATCACCGGCGCCGCGTCAGGCCTGGGTGAAGCCACTGCCCGCAAACTCAGCGCCGAGGGCGTCCGGGTCACCATCTTCGACAAGAACGAAGAGCGGGCCAAGGAGGTCGCCGGCGAGATCGGAGCCAACGCCAACTACATCGGCGGTGACGTCACCGATCCGGCCGACTGCCAGAAGGCTGTCGACCAGGCGGCCGATGGAGGCAACCTCCGCATCGCGGTGAACTGCGCCGGGACCGGATGGGTGGGCCGGGTCATCAACCGGGACGGCTCGCCCCACGATTTGGCCGCCTTCCAGTTCATCCAGAACCTGAATGTCATCGGCACCTTCAACGTCATGACCAAGGCGGCCTCGGCCATCTCCACCGTCGAGCCCCAGGCCGACGGCGAGCGGGGCGTGATCGTGAACACTGCGTCGGTGGCCGCCTTCGACGGTCAGATCGGCCAGCTGGCCTACTCGGCATCCAAGGGCGCCATCGTCGGGATGACACTTCCCGCGGCCCGCGACCTGGCGGTGGTCGGCATCCGGGTGGTGGCCATCGCACCGGGATTGTTCGACACGCCGCTATTGGCCATGCTGCCCGAAGAGCAGCGAACGATCCTGGGCCAGTCGGTCAACTTCCCCAAGCGGCTCGGGATCCCGAAGGAGTACGGCGAGCTGGTGGCCCACATCGCCAAGAACGCCTATCTCAACGCGGAGGTCATCCGGCTTGACGGCGGTATCCGCATGCCTCCGAAGTAGCCCGGGCGGGCATCGAGGCGCGGGGCCCCCGGGCATCGGGGGGGTCCTGGACCTACGCTTCGCCTGTGCGCTACTGGACCGAAGATGAGGTGCGGGCCGAACTGCCGCGCATGCGCCTCCTCATCGATGCCCTTCGCCGGGGGGAGCACCAGGACACCGTGGCCCGGACCAACGGTCACGAGGTCGGCTCCGGCGCCAATGGGGTCGACCCCGATCCGGTGGACGTCCCGTCGGCCCTCGGCGAGCTCGAAGACAAGGGCGTCGTTCTCCGGGACTCGGAGTCAGGGCTCCTGGACTTTCCGGCCGTGACCGACAAGGGAGTCGTCTACCTGTTGTGCTGGAAGAGAGATGAAGAAGAGCTGGGGTGGTGGCACTTCGCGGAGGAGGGTTTCGACGGTAGGAAGCCGCTTCCGTTACCGTCGGACCTGTGAGCGCAGTCCTGGCCCCACCCGAGGTGGAAGCGGACATCATCCGCACGGAGGACCTGACCAAGGTCTACGCGGGGACCGACTTCCGGGCGGTGGACGGGCTCGACCTTGCCGTTGGGACCGGGGAGATCTTCGGGTTGCTCGGTCCCAACGGCGCCGGCAAGACGACCACTGCCGGCATGCTCACCACCCGGGTGATACCCACCGGTGGCCAGGCGTTCGTCGGCGGCATCGACGTGGTCGCCCATCCGACCCTGGCCAAGCAGATCCTGGGGATCGTCAGCCAGCAGAACACCCTCGACCGGCAGTTGAACGTGTGGGAGAACCTGTACTTCCACGGGAGGCTGTTCGGGATCCCCGCCGGTGAGTCGCGCCGGATCTCCGACCAGCTGTTGAGCCAGTTCCAACTGGACAAGTGGGCCAAGTCTTCGGTGGAGGCCCTCTCCGGCGGGATGGCCCAACGGCTGATGGTGGCCCGGGCCGTCTTCCACCGCCCGGCAGTGCTGTTCCTCGACGAGCCGACCGCCGGCCTCGACCCTCAGAGCCGGCTGGCCCTCTGGGACATCCTCCGCGAGTTGAACGCCGCCGGCCAGACGATCATGCTCACCACCCACTACATGGAGGAGGCCGACCTCTTGTGCCAGCGGGTGGCAATCATGGACCACGGGCGGATCCTGGCCCTGGATACTCCGGCCGCCCTCAAGCGCGGCATCGATGCCGACACCATCGTCACCGTCACCGCCTCCGGCGACCGGGAAGCCCTGGCCCGGCTGCTCACCAGTGAAATCGAGGGGGTCACCCGGACCCGCCCGATCGAGGGAGGTGTCGAGCTCCACGTGAAGGGCCACCAGCGACTGCTCCCCAAGGTGATCTCGGCGGCGGAAGGCGGGGGATTCCCGATCATCGACCTGTCGGTGACCGAGCCGACGCTCGAGACGGTCTTCATCAACCTGACCGGGAAGGAGCTACGAGACTGATGAACATCGCCGCCGCCCCGACCGCCGGAGCCCGCATCGAGCTGCGGCCGACCCGGTCGGCCGCCGCCACCAGCCGCATCGCCCTGTGGGCCCTGATCCTCCGGGACCTGGTCGTGCTCCGGAAGCACCTGGTCGAGTTCGTCATCCGGGTGGTGGTACAGCCATTCCTGCTGTGCTTGGTCTTCCTCTACGTGTTCCCGAAGATCGGCCAGGGAATCGGCGGCGGTGGGGGATCCGGCAGCGAGTCGGCCTTCGCCACCGTGCTGGTCGCCGGGGTGGTGGGCATCTCCATTCTCTTCCAGGGGGTGCAGTCGGTGGCGCTGACCATGGCCACCGAGTTCGGCTATACCCGGGAGATCGAGGACCGGGTGCAGGCACCCTGCCCGATCTGGCTGGTGGCGTTGGCCAAGGTGCTCTCCGGGGCGGTGCAGGGGGCGATTTCCGCCATCATCGTGTTGCCCATTGCCTCGGTCGTCCATGCCAGCGGGGTGGAAGCCAAGCTGAATCTGCACTGGTGGATCATCCTCACCCTGGTGCCCCTGGCCTGTGTGGCGATGACCTCGCTCGGGTTGTTCCTCGGGACCACCTTCGAGCCCCGCAACATCGGGCTGATGTTCGGCTTCGTCATCCTCCCGGTGACCTTCCTCGGCGGCACGTATTACCAGTGGACCCGGCTGGCCCCGGTCAAGGCGGGCAGTTGGCACTGGCTTCAGACAGTGGTCCTCGTCAACCCGCTGATCTACGTCAATGAGGGGATGCGGGCGGCCTTCACCAATGCGTCACACATGCACCTCTACGTGGTGTACCCGGTGCTGGTCGCCTTCACCGCCATCTTCCTCGGTATCGGGCTCCGGAACTTCCGCCGCCGGGTGCTTTCCTAGGCTCAGTGCCGCCCGCCGACCTATAGGCTGAAACGGTTGTAGCTGGCACCATTCATCCAGACTGGAGGTGGTTCCCACGGGACCCCAGGCGGCATCGGAGCAGACGGCATCGGGGGGCAGTGGCGCCGAGGGCAGTGGCGACGGCACCTACGACATCGTCATCATCGGCGGCGGGCCCGGCGGCTATGGCGCCGCCCTCTACGGGGCGGCCGCCGGCCTGTCGATCGCCGTCGTCGAGCTCGACAAGGTCGGGGGCACCTGCCTCCACCGGGGCTGCGTGCCGGCCAAGGAATTCCTGGAGACGGCGTCCGTCTACCGCACCGTGTCCGGCGCCTCCCAGTTCGGGATCGGCGACGCCGGCGACGGCGATGCCAAGCCATCAGTGGAGTTCGGTGTCAGCCAGACTCGCAAGCAGAAGGTCGTCGACCAGTTGTTCAAGGGGCTCTCCGGGTTGATGAAGGGGCGGGGCATCGACATCTTCAACGGGACCGGCACCCTGTTGCCCGACCACAAGGTCCGCATCGTCGGCAACGACGGCTCGACGACGGAGATCACCGGGACCGACATCGTCCTGGCGGCGGGCTCCCTGCCGCGGACCATCCCCGGCTTCGACGTCGACGGGACCATCGTGATGGATTCGGATGACGTCCTGGACCTGGATACCCTCCCGGGATCGGTGGCGGTCGTCGGGGGCGGGGCCATCGGCTGCGAATTCGCCTCCCTGTTTGCCGACCTGGGCTCCAAGGTCACGGTGTTCGAAGCCCTCCCGAGCATCCTGGCGCTCTGCGATCCCGACATCACCAACGTGGTGGCCCGGTCGTTCCGGAAACGGGGGATCGAGGTCAAGGCCGGCACCCAGCTACAGGGCCACACCCCGGATCCGTCGGGGAAGGGAACGGTGGTGCTCTTCGGCGACGGCGAGAAGCTGGCGGTCGACGCGGTGGTCGTCTCGGTGGGGCGGAGTCCCCGCACCGAGGGGCTGCTGGCGGAGGGAACCGGCGTGGTCATCGACGAGCGGGGATTCGTGGTCGCCGACGAGCTCATGCGCACGGCGGCACCCGGGGTGTGGGCGGTGGGCGACGTGGTGGCCGGCACCCCCCAGCTCGCCCATGTGGGATTCGCGGAGGCGATCGTCGTCATCAAGTCGATCCTCGACGAGCCGGTGCTCCCGGTGAACTACAACCGGGTCCCGTGGGCCATCTACTGCCATCCCGAGGTGGCGTTCGCCGGGCTGACCGAGGAGGCGGCCAAGGCGGCCGGCTACGACGTGGTGGTGAAGAAGGACCCGTTCGGCGGCAACAGCCGGGCCCGGATCATCGGGGACACCGAAGGGGTGGTCAAGATCATCGCCGAGCGACGTCCGGATGGGACCACCGGAAAGGTGCTCGGGGTGCACATGGCCGGCCCGTGGGTCACCGAGCAGTTGGGGGCCGGTTATCTGGCTGTCAACTGGGAAGCCACCCCGGACGAAGTCTCACAGTTCATCCAGCCGCACCCGTCGTTGTCGGAGAACTTCGGCGAGACCATGTTGGCCCTGACCGGAAGGGGGCTTCACGTTGCCTGACGTGACCATGCCCCAGCTGGGCGAGACGGTGACGGAAGGAACCATCACCAAGTGGCTGAAGGCCGTCGGTGACCAGGTGGAGCGGGATGAGCCGCTGTTCGAAGTATCCACCGACAAGGTCGACTCGGAGGTCCCGTCCCCGGTCGGCGGCGTCCTCACCCAGATTCTGGTCGAAGAAGGGGACACCGTCGACGTCGGGGTCAAGCTGGCGGTGATTGGCGACAGCGGTTCGTCCAACGGCTCGGAAGCCCCGGTAGCGGCCGCCGCTCCTGCACCTCCGGAGACTCCGGCAGCGAGCGCTCCGCCGCCACCACCATCACCGGCGTCGCCCGCACCCCCGGCGGCCGCGCCACCTCCACCCCCGCCGCCCGCACCACCAGCAGCCCCACCGCCGGCGGAGACAGCTGCGACGGCTCCGCGAGCCGGCAACGGTCTGGTTCTCTCGCCGGTGGTTCGGAAGTTGCTGAGTGAGCACGGCATCGACGCCGGTTCGGTCACCGGGACCGGCATCGGCGGCCGGATCACCCGGGACGATGTCGAGGCAGTGATCGCATCGGGCGGCGCCACGGCTCCGGGGGCTGCAGTGGTGGCACCGGCCCGGGTACCCGACACCGACTCGGGCGCAGCCCCGCCGCGGACTACGGCCGCCCCGGTACCCCGAGGCGACGGGCAGGATGAGATCCTCCCCTTCACCAACATCCGCCGCCGGACGGCCGAGCACATGGTGAGGTCGAAGGCCACCTCGGCCCACACCTTGATGGTGAAGGAGATCGACTACGAACGGGTCGAACGGGTACGCCGGTCCCACGGTCCGCGGTTCAAGACCGAGGAGGGGTTCAGCCTCACCTATCTGGCCTTTGCTGCCCGGGCCACCGTGGAGGCGCTGGGAGACTTCCCCCACCTCAATGCCTCGGTCGGAGACGACTCGCTGATCATCCACCACGACATCAATCTGGGGATCGCCGTCGACCTCGACAACGAGGGCCTCATCGTTCCCGTCGTCCACCACGCCGAAGAGCTCACGCTCCGGGGAATGGCACGACGGATCCACGATGTGGCTGATCGCGCTCGCACCAAGCGATTGAACGCCGATGACATCAGTGGGGGCACGTTCTCCATCACCAACGCTGGGCCGTTCGGCACCCTGCTCACCGGGGCGATCATCAACCAGCCCCAAGTGGCCATCCTCTCCACCGATGGGGTGTCGAGGAAGCCGGTGGTGGTGGTCCTCCCCGACGGCAGCGAGTCGATCGCCATCCACTCGGTGGGACTGGCGGCCATGACCTTCGACCACCGGGCCGTCGACGGGGCGTACGTGGCCCGGTTCTTGGCTCGGCTGTCGGAGATCCTGAACGAACGCGACTGGGCTGGAGAGCTCTGAACCAGAACCTGCACGACGAGAGGAATCCCCGTTGAGGGTCCGATGGTTGGGACGCGTCGAGTATCGGGAGGCGTGGGCGTTGCAGCGCTCGCTCTGTCATCGGTCCGAGGACGACTACCTCCTGTTGCTGGAGCACAATCACGTCTACACGTTGGGCCGAAATGCCGACGTGGATCACATCCTGGTTGACCCGGCGTCGGTCGGGGCCGAGATCGTCCGGACCGACCGGGGTGGGGACGTCACTTATCACGGTCCGGGTCAGCTGGTCGGCTACCCGATCCTCTCCGTCGGGGCCGGCCTCCATCGCGGTCCCGATCACGTACGACAGGTCGAGCAGGTGGTCATTGACGCGCTGGTGGCCTTGGGCCTCGATGCCGTTGACGTCGGAAGACTCGACGGGTATCCCGGTGTCTGGGTCGGCCTCGACCAACATCGAGTCGACCCTTCCCCGGCCATCCAAGAG
>DASXFR010000114.1:0-12890 GCA_036489495.1 Acidimicrobiales bacterium
CCGGGGCGGCACGCTGGTGGACGGGAGCGGAGCGCCGGGCCGGACCGCGGATGTGGCCGTCCGGGGCGGGAAGATCGTGGCCATCGGTGATCGACTGTCGGGCACCACCACCCTCGATGCATCCGGTCAGGTGGTGGCCCCGGGATTCATCGACATCCACACCCACTACGACGCTCAGGTGTTCTGGGACCCCGACCTCACCCCCTCGTCCTTTCACGGGGTGACCACGGTAGTGGCCGGCAACTGCGGGTTTTCCATCGCCCCCATCCGTCCCGAGGGGATCGAGACTCTGGCCCGGACCCTGCAGCACGTCGAGGATATGAGCCTCGACACGTTGCTGGCCGGGGTGCCCTGGGACGAGTTCGAGACCTTCGCCCAGTATCTCGACGCCGTCCAGCGGCAAGGCGTCGCGCTCAACTACGGCTGCTACGTGGGCCACACCGCGGTCCGTCTCTTTGTCATGGGCGACGACGCCTACGAACGGGCCACCACCGAGGACGAGCTGACAACCATGGCCGGCATCGTCGGCGAGGCCCTCGACGCCGGGGCGATGGGCTTCGCCTCCAGCTGGGCCCCGACCCATTTCGGCGACCACGGCCGGCCGGTGCCCTCCCGGGTGGCCGACTTCGACGAGCTCGCCGCCCTGCTCGAGCCCATGCGCAACCGCTCCCGGGGGGTGGCCGCCCTGCTCCCCGGCGGAGTGCTTTCCCACGATCGGATGTTCGAGCTGCAGCGCCACATCGGCCGGCCGTTCACCTGGACGGCACTACTCACCTTTGCCGGGTCCGACTACCACGAGAAGGTCATGGTTGATCATGCCGAGGCCCGAGCCTCGGGGGTGGACGTCTGGCCCCAGGTGTCGTGCCGGCCGCTCGTTAGCCAGATGAACCTGGCCGATCCCTTCACCCTCAACCCCTTCCCCCGCTTCGCCGCCCTGTTGGATGCCCCGGTCGAGGAACGAAAGGCGGCCTACCGTGACGCCGGTTGGCGGGCCCTCACCCACCAGCAGATGAGTGGCGGCGGCACCCTGTTCAATGTGAACTCGCTGTCGGTGGCGGAGTCGCCCACCCGACCTGACCTCATCGGGCAGTCCGTCGTCGCCCTCGCCGAGGAGGAGGGCGTCACTCCCCTGGACGTGCTCCTCGATCTGTCGCTCGCCGACGACCTCACCACCCGATTCACGTCGGTGCTGGCCAATAACAACCCCGACGGCATTGCTTCCCTGCTGCCTCGGGACGACGTGCTGTTGGGACTGGCCGACTCCGGTGCCCACGTGAGCCAGCTCTGCGACGCCTGTTTTGCCACCGATCTGTTGGGCAGCTGGGTCCGCGATCGCCAGGTTCTGACCCTGGAGCACGCCATTCACAAGCTCACCGCCGAGCCGGCCCGGGTCTACGGTCTTTCCGACCGGGGGTCGGTGGAGGTGGGCAAGGCCGCCGACCTGGTGGTGTTCGATCCCGACACTGTGGCCCCGGGCCCGATCCACCGGGTGTTCGACTTCCCGGCCGACGGCGAGCGGCTGACTGCCGATGCCCCGGTGGGGATGACCCACACCCTGGTCAACGGGGTCCCCATCCGGGTCGACGGCCAGTCGGTCCCCGAGGGGCTCGGACGACGACCCGGGCGGGTGTTGCGCTCGTAACAAGCGGGGTCCGCGGTTACCCGACGCGTTAGGGCCCAGGTTGAAGATGGTGGGTTGCGTTGTGGTGCTCTGCAAAAACACGAAGTAGGAATCGTTCTGGGCTTGATCCGGGTCGAGGCTTACCACCAACACGTTGACTCAGTAGTCAGCTGGCGTGTTCCGGATCACGATTAGGCTCACAATCTTTCCGTCGCGAACGGTGAAGTAGTTACTCATGATCAGATCCCCCGAGGGCAGGTTGGTCTTGTTGTAATCGCCGTCGTATTTTGCACGCACGATTGTGTCGCCGTAGTGGTCGATGACCTCGGTGACTTTCAGCGTGACCTTGTCGCCAACCATCTCTTTCGCAACCCAGCGACGGATGGATTCGATTCCCCAGAACTCTCTGTGGGCATCGTCGACGAACGCATCGTCGGCGAACGTGTCAACGATCGCATCCTCATCGAAAACGTTCACGGCGGCGACGTGATCGGCCAGGACCCCGGTAAGGGTGGGGGTGTCGGTCATGTTCGTGCTCCTTTCGACCCAGGTGGGCCCCGATCACCGGTCGGTGATCTGTTGCGATTCTGAGGGATCCCGCATGGGCAGAGTCAATCGGGTCATTTCGGCTTGACCCTCCTGCAGGGGAAGGGTTCAGTATGGGGAAATGGTTGAAGGGCTCACAATCGGCGACTTCTCACGAGTGACGCATTTGAGTGTGAAGACATTGCACCACTATCACCAGGTGGGGCTTCTTGAGCCCGCCGACGTGAACCGACACACCGGCTACCGCTACTACGCCCACGAGCAGATTCCGACTGCCCAGGTCATCCGCCGTCTGCGGGACCTGGAGATGCCAGTGGCCGAAGTCAAGGCTGTCTTAGCTGCAGCCGACGCGTCGACGCGCAATGAGCTGATCGCCGAGCACCTTGATCGGCTGGAGGTCGGGCTGGCCCAAACCCACGTCGCGGTCGATTCGCTCCGGAAGCTGCTGAAGCGACCCGAAAGGAGGGAGCAGGTCGAGCACCGCACGGTGCCGGCAGTTGCTGCCATTGGCATCCAGCAGGTCGTCGACCGTGCGGACGTCTTGGCCTGGTGGCAAGGAGCTCTTGGTGAGTTGCACGCCAGCGTCGCGGCACAGAACCTGCGCCGGATGGGGCCGAGCGGAGGACTATTCGACAGTGCGATCTACCAGCACAACCGTGGCGAGGCGACAGTGTTCATCCCCGTTGAGGGCATCGTCAATCCGATCGGACGGGTCGTACCCTTCGTCGTGCCACCGGCAGAGTTGGCGGTAGTAGCGCACCACGGTTCACTGGCCGACGTCGATCTCACCTATGGCGACCTTGGTTCTTACACGACCACGCACGAGATCAGCGTCGACGGCCCATTACGTGAGTACTACCTCCGCGATCCTTACGACACCTCGAATCCTGCCGAGTGGGAGACCGAGATCGGTTGGCCGATCTTCCGCGCTGATGCGAAACGCGAACCACCTATCCGCAGTCTTGGCCGCTCGAAATCTAGGAGGGGCTTACCGTGACTGGACACGTGGCGATCGATAATTACCGGGTTGTTCAATGGTCTGCCGGTGGAGTTGGGTCCATCGCGATCAACGCAATAGCGCGCCGCAACGACCTACAGCTCGTGGGAGCCTGGGTTCATAGTTCGGAGAAGGTGGGGCGTGACGCGGGGGAGCTGGCTGGCATAGGACCGCTGGGTGTGACGGCATCCTCTGACATCGATGCTCTGCTCACACTTCGCCCCGACTGCGTGTGTTACACCGCGAGTGGGGAGACCCGTCCCAGTGAAGTCGTCGACGATTTCTGCCGGATGTTGGAAGCTGGTATCAACGTCGTTACAACCTCCGTCCCCGGACTGCTTTATCCGGCCGGTTGGGATCCAAGCCAGGTCAGCCGGTTACGTGCGGCGTGCCAGCGAGGTGCTGCGACTCTGTACGCTTCTGGGCTCGAACCGGGTTTTGCTGGTGACCATCTTGTGCTCGTGCTCTCGACGCTCTGCCGGGACATCACCTCTGTGCGTACGCAGGAGATCATCAGCTACTCGACCTATCCGGTTGCATTCACGATGTTCGAGGTTTTCGGGTTCGGAATGCCTCCAGGGCATCAATGCTTGATGGAGATACCGGGCATTCAGACCAGCGCATGGGGGCCACCCGTGCAGCTCGTGGCGGACCGCCTCGGCATGAAGCTCGACGGCGTCCGGGAGACCTACGAGAAGCGGATTACCGAGCATGCGCTCGAGGTGGCGGCGGGCACGATTCCAGCTGGAACCGTTGGTGCGGTGCGCTTCGAGACGATTGGCGTTGTTGATGGGCGCGATGTCATCGTGATCGAGCACGTGAACCGCATGGCACCCGACATCGCACCAGACTGGCCGACCAGCGATCACCCGGGCACGTACCGAATCGCATTTGACGGCGAGCCAGTGATGACCTGCGAGCTGCGGTTTGGCGGACCGGACGACTTTGGCGATCACGGAATGATTGCCACGGCCATGCGTGTTGTCAACGCGATCCCGTTCGTGTGTCGGGCTGCTCCGGGCATTATCGACGCGGTCGAACTCCCGCTTACGCTCCCCGTGTTCAGCACAATGAACTCTTCCTGGTCGTCTTCGACGTCCGACCGACCTACAGATCCGCCAGATGCCAAAGGGTAGAAGGAAAGGAATGCACCGTGTCTGAACTCTCTTTGAATGAACTTCGCCAAGCCTATGAAGACTTCAAAGTCGTCTCCGATCGCTGCGCAGATTCCGACGACTTCAACGCGTTCGCGGACCTTTACACCGAAGACTGCACCTACTTCGAACACGCATTCGGTGAGATGCGTGGGCGCGAGCAGGTCCGAAGCTGGATCGTGCCGCTAATGCGGGGGTACCCCATCAGTCAGATGGAGCGGAGCACCCATGAATGGGTCTACTTCGACGAGGAGAACAGCCGCGTGGTGTTCTGTGCCCGAACACATATGGCAGATCCTGGCGACGGTAGCTCCCACTCAGCTACGGCCTGGACGATGATCGAGTTCACCAATGGCGGGCTTGTCCGGAACCAAGAGGACATTTACAACCCCGCGAATTTCGGGAGGATGATTGGGGAGTGGGAAGCCGCAAGGGACAACTCGAAGTCGTGATTCGCACCTCAACGAGGGGCAACGGGGTCAGCGGTTCCCCATCCGGGGCGCCGGCGGGCTCGTAAACCCGCCGGCCGGACCCGCCCCTACCCGAGGGTGATCTCCCTCCGGGCCAGCTGCCAGGCGCCGCCCTGGCGGACGAACGTGTCGTGGTAGGCGCCCATGTTGAAGATGGTGGGTGACGTCGTGGTGTTCTGCAAGAACACGAAGTAGGAATCCGCCGTGGCCCGGTCGGCGTCGTCGACCCGGACGGCCACGGTGGTGATGAGGTGACGGGTGGCCGTTCCCGGGCCGGTGGTGCCCTCCGCCCGCCGGGCTTCGGCCCCCGCCCGGATATCGACACGCCCATGCCGAGGGGCGGTCGGAAACGCCCACACCGCGTCCTCGGTGAACTGCACGATGTACTCGTCGAGGTCGCCCTGGTCGGCCAGCAGGGCGATCCGGGCGATGACGTTCCGGATCGCCAACTCGGCCGCGACCCGATCGGAGCCGGCCTCGGTCACTGCGGCTGACTTCGGGTGCTGGTCGCCGTCGGTCGGGCCGGTGCCGCTACCCGGCTGACCACCCCGGCGGCGATGAGCTCGTCGATGGCCTTGTCGTCGAGTCCGAGCACCGAATTGAGGACCGAATCGGTGTGCTCGCCCATCAGGGGGACGAATCGCTCCGGGCCCTCGGCGACCTTGGACATCTTGATCGGGTTTCCGGCCACCAGCACCGGTTGCTCGACCCCGTCGGTCCGCTCCACTTCCACCAGCATGTTACGCAAGGCCACGTGCGGATCGGCGGCCACGTCGGCGGCCGAGCTGCAGGGCGCGGCGGCGATGCCGCTCTCGGCGAAGGCCCGCGCCGCCTCCAGGTTGGACTTTTCAGCCGCCCAGGCTTCGACCGCCGGGCGGATGTCCGTCTCGAAGTGGTCACGCCATCCCTGGCGGGTGGCGAACCGGTCGTCGCCGACCCACTCGGGGTGGCCGACCAGGTTGGCCAGCCGCTCGAACTGGTGCTCCCGTACCACCTGGACGATGAACCAGCCACGGGCGCTCGGGAAGGAGTCGAGGATGAGGGGGAGGTCGAACTCCTCGTCGGGCTCCCGATATTGACCCATCGACCAGTAGTTCACGGCCAGGTCGCAGATGGAGACCATGGCATCGAACATGGATACGTCGACGTGCTGCCCGAGCCCGGTGGCGTCGCGGTGGCGGAGGGCGGCCAGCACGCCGATGATCCCGAACAGGCCGGTCCCGGTGTCTCCCAGCCCACCCACCGGGTTGATGATCGGAGGCTGGTGGGGACGCCGGGCGTACTCATAGATCCCGGACATCGACTCGGCCACCGACGCATAGGCCGGCCATTTCTCGTAGGGCGAGAGCCCATCGTTGCCAAAGCCGGAGATGGACAGGTAGATCAGTTCGGGATGCTCCGCACTCAGCGCCTCGTAGTCGAGGCCGAGTCGCGTGGCCTTGCCCGGGCCCAGGTTCTCGCAGACGATGTCGGCCTTGCGGCTGAGATCGATCACCAGCTGCCGGCCGCGATCGGACTGGAAGTCGATGGCGACGCTCTCCTTACCCAGGTTGTTGCGGACAAAGGTGGCGCCCACCTTTTCGCCGTTTTCCCTCGTCATCGACGGCGTCGCCGTCCGGCCCGAGTCACCCCGGCCGACCTCTTCCACCTTGATGACCTCGGCACCCAGCCGGGCCATCAACTGGGTGGCGAACGGCAGCGCCTGCATCTGTTCAAGGGCGATCACCCGCACCCCGTCGAGGGGGCGGCCGAAGCCCCGGGCGCCCTCGTTGGCGGTGTCACCCAGGCGCATCTGTTTCCCCCGTCCTCATGTTCAGGGGATCGTAGCCGTGGGCCCGACCGCCCCCGACCGCGTCCAGTGGCATCGCCGGAACCGACCTACCGACCGGTCCACCGTGGTGGTCGCTTCTCGATGAACGCCGCCACCCCCTCCCGGAGGTCAGCCGAACCGGCCACCGTGCCCATCGCCTCCCGGGAGAGGGCGAAGGCTTCGTCATCGTTCAGATGAGTGGAGGCCAGCACCACCCGGCGGCTCTCTCTGACCGCCAGCGGGCCGTTGGCGATGATCCGCTCGGCCAGCGCCAGGGCGGCGTCCACCGCGCCATCGTCCTCCACCAATTCGTTGACCAGGCCGAAGTGGGCGGCCCGGGCGGCGGGGATGGAGTCGCCGGTGAGCGCACACTCCATGGCCACGTTCTCGGGGATCTTTCGGGGTAGTCGGAACAGGCCGCCGGCGCCGGCCACCAGCGACCGCTTGACCTCGGGGATGCCGAAGGTTGACCTTCCGGTCGCCACCACCAGATCGGCGGCCAGCACCAACTCCGTCCCCCCGGCGAGCGCCGGCCCGTCGACGGCGGCGATGAACGGCTTGGTCCGTTGGCGAGCGGCAAAGCCGCCAAACCCACCTCGCTCGGTGAACAACCCGCCCACCGTGCCCGCTTGGACCTCCTTGAGGTCGGCGCCGGCGCAGAACGCCGGACGGGTGCCGGTCAGGATCCCGACCCACAGGTCGTCGTCGGCCTCGATCCGATCGATCCCGACCTCGATGGCGGCGGCGACGGCGGCGTTGACGGCGTTGCGGGCTTCCGGCCGGTTGATGGTGAGGATCGCGCATCGGCCCCGGACCTCGAATGTGACACTCATCGGGTTGCCTCCTCACCCAGCTGCTCGACCACCGGCGAGAGAAGGTCGGCCAGCAGGCGTCGCTGCCGGGCGACGCGATCGCGTTTGGGGGCGGGTGCGTCATAGGACATGGTGTCGAGAAGCTGCTGGCTCAATCCAAACCCGCGGACGGTGAGGAAGACTGTCTCAAAGAGATCCGGGGCGGCGGCGGCCGGCCCGAGCGTGTCGTTGACCAACCTCCGGATGTGGGCGGCGGATTTCGCCGCCACCTCCCGCATGGTGTCACGAACCTCGGAGCCGGTACGGGGGTCGCGATCCATGCTCAGGAGCACCTGGAGGTCGACCAGGTATTCCGGTCGGGCATAGCAAGCCGCAAAGAGATCGACGAGTTGTCCCATCCGCTCCCTGACGGTGTCGCCCTCGATCGCCACTCCCTCCACCATCTCCACAAAATGGCGGTTGCCGTTCTGGAGTACGGCCACCATGAGTTTCTCGCGGGTGCCGAAATAGTGCTGAATGACCCCCCAAGTCACCCCGGCACGGCGGGCAATCTCGTTGGTACTCGATCGGTAGAAACCCAATTCGAGGACGCAGGCCACTGTCGCGTCGATGACCCGTTGCCGGGTGGCAATGTCGCCGTTGGCCGACGGGCCGCGTTTGGAGGGCGGTGGTTTGGTCGCGATTGGCGATTTGGGTGCACTCACGGTCGTACTCTACGGCCCCTCTTGTCGCTGGTGACCTCCTATGGTACCGTGAACATTGTAGTTACTATGGCTGCGTCCGGGCTGACCCTCCAGGGGTCCTCGGGGCAAGGCGCGAGGGAGGGACCCATGACGACCCGACTGATCTCGGTGGATTCGCACGTGAAGATCGTTCCGGACCAGATCAAGGCCAACATGCCGGCCAAGTACCACTCGGCCTGGGACGACGCGGTGGAGGCGGAGCGGGTCAAGCACCTCGAGGAGCTGGGAGGCGTCGATCCCTCGGTGCTGGCCATGGGGTTCAGCCACGAGGCGTTCAGCGATCCCGGCTACTACGACCCCAGTGCCCGCCTCAAGGCCATGGACCGTGACGGGGTGGACGCCGAGATCCTCTACAGCGAGGTCAGCGCTTTCCGGCACTACCCGTACATGCGGGAGGGGTGGATGGAAGCCTCGGAGGCCTTCAACCGGGTGATGCTCGACTTCGCGTCGGTCGACCCCAGTCGGTTCGTCCCCGCCTATCAGGTACCGCTGATCGACATCGACTTTGCCGTCAAGCAGGTGAACGCGCTGGCCGCCCAGGGCGCCCGGGCCGTCCACATTCCCACCTTCCCCTCCGAGGTGGGCCTTCCCGAGTACCACGACTCCCGGTATGACCCGGTGTGGGCAACCATCTCGGAATCGGGGATGTCGATCAGCCAGCACCTCGGACTGGTCCAGTCGCTGTGGGACCTGTTCCGACGGGACCCGACCCCCAACAAGGGCATCTTCACCTCCCAGCCGGCCCTGCGCCTGGCCGAGACCATCGGGTTCTGGATCCTGCCCGGCGTCCTGGCCCGGTTCCCCGAGCTCAAGATCGTCCTAGTCGAGCCCAGCCTCGGATGGGTGCCTTCCTACCTGGACATGATCGACTCCATGTACGAGGGCCCCTACGACTTCCCGATGCTGGACGACAAGCCGAGCAGCTACTTCCACCGGCAGATGTATCTGACCTTCGTCGACGATCCCCGTGGCCTCGTCCATCGCCACGAGCTCGGCGTCGACCGGATCATGTGGTCGACCGACTTTCCCCACCCGGCGACCTCGTGGCCCAATTCGCAAAGCGTGGTCGAGAAGAACTTCGCCGGGATTCCCGAAGATGAGCGGGATTTGATCGTCGCCGGCAACGCCGCTCGCCTCTACGGCGTCTAGGCACCGTCGGGCGGGCGGAGCGCTCAGCCGCCGCCGGCGAAGGGGACTTTCGAGAGTCCCCGGATGTTGGTCGAGTGGAATCGTTCGATCCCGTCCCGATCTACTACGTAGCGGGGGAAACGGCGCAACAGCTCCTCGAGGGCAACCCGGGTCTCCAGCCGGGCCAGCGGGGCGCCCAGGCAGAAGTGGATGCCGTGGCCGAAGGCCAAGTGCCGCTCGATCGGGCGGTCGGCGATGAACCGTCCCGGATCGTCAAAGGCCCGGGGATCGCGGTTGGCCGCCCCGTTGACGAGGAGGACGATGGACGATGCCCCCCTTCGGGATCTCCTCGCCGTGACGGACGACGGGAACGGTGGTCACCCGACCCTGGTAGTGGGAAGGCGGGTCGAATCGCAGCAGCTCCTCGACTGCATTCGGCCACAGCTCGGGATGCTCGACCAGACGGGTCCGCTCCTCAGGGAAGTGGTCGAGGACCACGGTACCGGTGGCGATCATCTTGGCGGTTGTCTCGTTGCCGGCCACCCCCAGCAACAGGCAGAAGGAGACGATCTCGTCGTCGGTGAGGCGTTGGGACTCACCGTCGCTCAGGGTGATCTCCGCCTCGATGAGGGCGGTCACCATGTCGTCGGCGGGTGACTGGCGGCGAGACCCGATGAGCTCGCCGAAATAGACATAGAGCTCGGCGCCAGCGGCGGCAGCGTCCTCGGGTTGGGCCACCGAGCCGTCCTCGCGATGCAAGAGGCGGTCGGACAGCTTCTTCAAGCGGTGATTGTCTTCGGCCGGAGCCCCGAGCAATGCGGCGATGACGGCCATCGGCAGCCGCCCGGCGAGGTCGGCGACGATCTCGCCGCCACCGGACTCGACCATGGGTTCGAGCCACGCCGCGCACATGGATCGGATCTGGCTGTCGAGCTCGGCCACCCGCCGGGGGGTGAAGGCCCGCCCGACCAGTCTCCGGAGCTGTTCGTGGCGGGGAGGATCGTGGAAGATCATCATGTCGGGTGGAGCCCCGTCGTTGTGGATCTGTTCGATGAGGGTTCCCTGGGCGGAGCTGAACGTCCCCCAGTCCCCCAAGCCGGCCAGCACGTCGTCGAATCGGGTGAGGGCCCAGAATTCCAGGTCAGGGTTGTAATACAGCGGCGCGTCCTCCTGCATCCGCCGATAGAAGGGGAAGGGGTCGTCGTGGAGTTGGTACGACGAGGGGTCGTACACCAGTGCGGCTTCGGTCATCCCCCTCCTTGTGATGTCTCCATAGTTGTTACTATGGAGACATCAGTCAACACGATGGTTGCTGGCGTTGCAAGGCCACGGGAACGACCGTCAGCCGGTCTCCCCGGTGTCCCGGTGAAGGGAACCGGCCCAACCGACGAGCCGATCCCACAGCGCCAATCGGGAATCGGCCCAGTTGTGGTTGTGGCCGGTACCGGCCAAAGTGAGCAACGTGAGGTCATGACAGGCCGGGAGCTGGCTCGGCAACGCCCCGATGGTTCCGGCGATGTCGTGGTCGCCGATCGCAACCAAGGTCGGGGCGTCGATGCGGGCAAGCTCCGGTTGGATCGAGCCGGGGATCAATGCCGTCATCCCCACCAGCCCCAGCAGCCGATCCCCGGCCCGGTCGACGGCCGCCTGGACCGGCGCCGGGAGAAGGCTGGCGGCGTCGATGCCCGTGCTCGGGTTGCCCAGCCAAGGCAAGGGATCTCCGAACCGGGCCCGCACCAGGCCGGCGAGCTTGGCGGCCAGCGCGTCCGGCCGGTCGGTGAAGGCGGCTTCGTCGGGGGTGAGCACCGACGGGAGGCCGCGGTTGGAGAACCCGAGCAACGCCACCGCGTCGTAGGGGCGGCTGCGCCCCTGCTGGCACGCCACCAGGAGGGCGCCGGCCGAATGGCCGATCCCCACCGTCGCCCCGCCCGATGTGGGGGGCACACCGTCGAGGGCACCTTCCGCCAACCGGCGCCTGACCTCGGCGACGACATGGTCGAGGGTGCCGGCCAAGGATCCGGGGGTCAGTTGATAGCCGTCGTCGGGGACGTCACTGGCCCCGATCCCGGGCGGATCGATGCTGAGGACCACCTGGCCGCGATCGGCGGCAAACCTCGCCATGCTGTAGTCGCCGGCGCCGGTCGGCACATCGAGATCGAAGTAGGCGCGGTTCATCCCGCCCCCGGGTACACAGCACCACAGCGCGGCACCGGGATCGATGGCGGTCGGAACGAAGAGATCGGCCACCACCTGGTGGCAACCCTCCGGTGCCCGCCCGGTGACGTCCACCGTCAGGGTGAGCTTGCGCACGCCGATGGCTACGGCCGCTGGAGGATGACGCCCGTCCGGCTGGCCGACACCAGGGCGGTGGCGGCCCCGTCGACCTGGTTCACCGACTCGCCGCGCAACTGGCGGACGGCTTCGAGGGTCAGATTCAAACCGTGGATGTAGCCCTCACCGATCAATCCGCCGTTGGTGTTGCAGGGCAGGCTTCCCTTCAGTCCGAGGTTCCCGTCGGCGATGAATTCCTTTGCCTCGCCGAACCCGCAGAAGCCAAGGCCCTCGAGCTGCATGAGGAGGATCGGCGAGAAGGCGTCATAGATCATCGCGACGTCGACATCGGCACGGTCGATCCCGAAACCGTCGAACAGCCGCCTCGCCAGTACGACCGATCCGTCCATCACTTCGAGGTTGGGCCGGTAGTGGTTGCTGGCGATCTCCTCCTCGAAGAGGCCCGAACCCGCGGCGGCGGCAATCAGGACCGGGCGGTTGGAGTCGCGCGAACGGTCAGCGCCGGTGACCACCACCGCCACCGAACCATCCGTCTCCTGGCAACAGTCGAACAGCCGGATGGCCGGCTCGGCAATCCAACGGGATGCCTGGTGCTCGTCCAGGGTGATCGGATGCTTGTAGAAGTGGGCGTCGGGATTGTTGGCGGCGTAGGCACGGAGTTGCACCACCGCCCGGCCGAAGTCGGCGCTCTCGACGCCGTAGGCGTGCATGTAGCGGGTGGCGTTCAGCGACATCCATGACGCCGGCGTCAAGACCCCGAACGGCGAGGACCATTGCATCGCCGTCGATCCCGAGTGTGACGATGTCGGACGTCCGCCCACATCGGCACGACCGAACCGCGCCCCCGAACGGGCCTTCACCGCCCGGTAGGCGACCACCACGTTGGCGGCGCCCGACGCCACCGCGGCGGCGGCGTGCAGCAGGACGCCTTGTGATCCTCCGCCGCCGTAGGGCACCCGGCTGGAGAAGCCGATCTCGTCGAAGCCGACCGCCCGGACCAGCTCGGTCTCCTCGACCGGGTCGATGGTGTAGCTCACCAGCCCGTCGACGTCAGCGGTTGACAGTCCGGCATCGGCCAGGGCGGCGACGATCGCTTCGCTGGCCAGCTGGGTCTCGCTGCGTCCGGCGGCTTTGGAGAACTCCGTTTGACCGACACCGACGATGGAGGTGGCGGAGGCGAGTCGCTGGATCACCGGTCGCCTCCCCGGGGGGCGAACACCGGCACGGCCCTGTCGTCACGGGTGGGCACGAACCGGACCTCGACCGGCATGCCGATCCGCACCTCGGCCGGCGGGACGTCGACCAGGTTCGAGAGGA
>DASXFR010000001.1:0-26857 GCA_036489495.1 Acidimicrobiales bacterium
GTTGCTCGATGCCGAGGGGGCAGGGGTGGTGGCCGACCCCGCCGAGCGACCGCGGATCGGCCCGGTGGTGACCGGCTTGCTCGGCGACGAAAAGGGCCGGGGCGCCATGGGCCGGGCGGGGCGGAGCTACGCCGAGGCCACCTTCTCCCCCGAGGTCGCCGCCGATCGGTTCGAAGCCGTTTTCGCCACCTGTCTGGCCCGTCGATGAGAGCCCAGGATGGCACCGGCTATTCTTCGAAAATGGTCGAAAGTGCCGTCGAAAGTGCCGCGGGCTTCCCGAACGAAGCTCTTAGTCTTCGATCCACCCGAGCGCTGCGCTTGGTTGCTCTGGGCGGCGGCATCAACGGCAACTCCGATGCCTACTCGCGGACCCTCCACGATCTCGGTGACCACCTGTTGATCGTCCTTTCGGCCACCTCGGAGAACACCGCGTTCGAACCGCTCCAAGCGTTGGAGCGCTCGGAAATCGTCGCTTGGGACGAGCATCAGGACCCCCAGCTGCTGATCGACCGGGTGGCAGCTTTCCGGCCGGACGCGATCATGAGCGCCGGGTGGAATATCCCTTCCAGCTATCGGAAGGTCATGAAGCAGCAGCCATCCCACGTCCTGAGGATGATGTTCATGGACAGCATCTGGCAGTCGAGCCCGAAACAGTGGGTCGGCCGGGGACTGCACCCACTGCTGATCAAGCCGCTGTTCGACGTCGCTTTCGTGCCGAGCGAGCGGACGGAGTTCATGGCTCGGCGTATCGGCTTCGGCCCCCGCGACATCATCCGGGGCGCGTACACGGCGGACACGCCGCTGTTCGACTCCGGTCCCCGTTCCGGTGAAGAGTTGGCCTCCCGGCGTCGGTTTCTCTTCGTGGGTCGGCTCATCCCGTTCAAAGGGGTCGACGTTCTCGCGCAGGCCTACCGACGCTACCGAGCCGAGGTACCCGACCCCTGGGACCTGCACATTGTCGGCCTCGGTCCCGAGGAACACCACCTGAAGGACGTCGAGGGGGTGACGATGCGCGGCTTCCTGCAGTCGTCGGAGGTGGCCACGCTCATGCACGAGAGCTCGTGTTTGGTTCTTACCTCTAACGGGGAGCACTACGGGCTCGTCGTTCACGAGGCGGCCGCCGCCGGCCTGCCACTGCTGGTCTCGGAGACGGCCGGCGCGGTTCCCGGCCTGATCCAGGACGGCTACAACGGGTGGTCGGTGCCCGAAGGCGACGTCGCCGCCTGGAGCGCGTCGATGACGAGGATGGCGGGCCAGCCGGCGGAGCGGCTCGGCGAAATGTCCGCCATCAGCCACGCCCTCTCCACCCGGCTGAGCCCGTCGGGCTGGGCTCGCAACCTCCACGAGGAAATCTACCGGCGCACTTCCTGACCGACCGGGGAGCCGGGCCTTGCGGCTTCATGACCAGGCGATATTTTGGTCACCGCCGCCAGGGCCGATAAGGTAACGGGGTCCTACGGGGGCCGTTTTGCCGGCAGACGCGAAACGGCGCCCCGACCGGGCTGATATTCGGAACCGCGGTTCGTGCCGGCGAAAGCAAGGGGAATGCGATGAAGAACGTCTTGGTGACGGGCGGTGGAGGATTCATCGGCGGCCATTTGGTGGCCAGGCTCCGAGATCAGGGGGTGGAGCACATTCGGTCGGTTGACCAGGCGCCGATCGACCAGTGGCACCAAACCTTCCCCGACGTCGACAACCAGGTCGCCGACCTCCAGGAGTTGGGCCCGTGCCGGACCGCCTGCGAGGACATCGACACCGTCTTCAACTTGGCCGCTGACATGGGAGGCATGGGCTTCATCGAGAACAACAAGGCGTTGTGCATGTTGTCGGGACTGATCTCCACCCACATGCTGCTGGCCGCCCGCGACGCCGGTGTCCAGCGGTTCTTCTACTCCTCGTCGGCCTGCGTCTACGCCGCCGGCAAACAGGAATCCCCAGAGGTCGAGGCGCTGCGGGAGAGCGACGCCTATCCGGCCATGCCCGAGGACGGCTACGGCTGGGAGAAGCTCTTCAGCGAGCGGATGGCCCGGCATTTCTACGAGGACTTCGGGCTCGAAACCCGGGTGGCCCGGTATCACAACGTCTACGGCCCGCTCGGCACCTACGACGGCGGGCGGGAGAAGGCGCCGGCGGCCATCAGCCGGAAGGTGGCGCAGGCCAAGCTCAGCGGCAATCACGAGATCGAGATCTGGGGCGACGGCAAGCAGACCCGGAGCTTCACCTACATCGACGACTGCGTGGAGGGCACCCTCCGCCTCACCGCCAGCGACATCCGGGAGCCGCTCAACATCGGGAGCGAACAGCTGGTGACCGTCAACGAGCTGGTGGACATCGTGGAGAACGTGGCCGGCATCAAGCTCCAGCGCCGCTACAACCTCGATGCGCCCCAAGGCGTGCGGGGACGGAACAGCGACAACACGTTGATCACCGAGACCTTGGGTTGGGCCCCGGCCATCAGCCTGGAGGACGGGATGGAGAAGACCTACGAGTGGGTGTACAACGAACTGAGTGCGTGAACCTCGCTCCTACGGCTCCACCACCTTCTTCCGGGCGCACACCACCAGGGCCATTTGGACCGCACGGGGGAGACGGCGTTCAACCCCCTCGACGAAACCGCCCAACTTCGGCCACGGTTTCAGGTACTGATCCAGGCCGGTTCGGGATGCCGCCGCCCACTCGAAATCGCCATCGAACAGTGCGTGCAGCGCCGGGCGAGTGTTCATCCGATAAGCGGTCGCAAAAACGTCCTGTTCCTGTCGGTTTGGCTGCAACACCTTAAGAACCCGCGAGTGGGCCCGGTTGGGCACCATCCGGGCACCGATCGAGAGAGGTGAATGGCGGCTGACGGTCCTCGCCAGGAACACGCCCCCGGGTCGTAGGACTCGCCTCAACTCGGCCACGAACAATTCCGGATCCTGGACGTGTTCGAGGACCCAGTCGCTGACGGCCAGGTCCACGACGCCGTCGGCAATTGGCCACCGCTGGTCATCACCCATGAGGTGGAACTCGTCGATGACCGGGTTCTGGCTGGCGGCGGGATCAACGTCGATGCCCACCACATGCCGCCCGGGACCCCGGAGGTCCTGCCAGGGTCTCTGGGTTTGTGCGGCCACCTGTGCACCCCGGCCACAGCCGACCTCCAGAACCAAGGATGAGTTTGACGCCAACGCTTGGGCTGACGCGAAGAAGACATGCGCGCTGTCAAGCGCAAGCACGTGGTCATCAAACATTTCGTCCCAGCCAAGCGGGTCGCTTCCAACCGACATTCCCAATTCACCCCTCGCTGAGATTGCGCCACGATAGCAGCAGGCGAACATTCGAAGTCGCCGGGAACGGGCACCTCCGACCGCCGAGGAGGGGTCGTGCCGCCGCGGCCCGACCCCTATCGGCTCCACCCCCATCTCTTGCTATTGTCCCCCTGTGACAGTCGAACCCACCACCCAGGCGTCGTCCCTCTATCTCGACCTGATGAAGAGGAGCCTGACCGGGGCGCTGGCCGAGGACAACGACAGCATTCTGGGTGGCGTCCGTACCCAGGGCTCGCCGTCGTGGAAGAAGCGCCTGGCCAGCTCGGTGGGCGAGGTGGCGTCTCGGTTCAACCTCGAGATCGCCTACAAGAAACCCTACGATCCGAAGCTGCGGGAGATGGGCTGGGACTGGCCGGCCCGGGCGGAGTCGATGATCGGGTTGCGCCGGATGGACAATATCCAAGAGTGCGTCCAGACGGTGCTCCAAGACGACGTACCCGGAGACCTGATCGAGACCGGTGTCTGGCGGGGCGGTGCCTGCATCTTCATGAAGGCGAACCTGGTGGCGGGGGGCGACACCACCCGCAACGTCTGGGTGGCCGACTCGTTCCAGGGCCTGCCCAAGCCGGACCCGGCCCGATTCCCGGCCGACGCCGGGGACGAGTTGCACAAACGCGGTGGCCTCAGCATCGGCGCCGACCAGGTCCGCCACAATTTCGAGCGCTACGGGGTGCTCGACGAGCGGGTGAAGTTCCTGGTCGGTTGGTTCAAGGACACCCTGCCCACCGCCCCGATCGACGTCCTGTCGGTCATGCGCCTCGACGGTGACATGTACGAGTCCACCTGGCAGGCGATCGAAGTGCTGTATCCCAAGCTGTCGCCGGGGGGGTTCTGCATCATCGACGACTTCGGGAGCCACCAGTCCCAGGCCGGCAAAGCCGTCCACGACTACCGCGGCGCCAACAGCATCGATGAGCCGATCGTGGACATCGACGGGTTCGGGGCCTACTGGCGCAAGCGCCCCTAAGGCGCCTGCGACTCAGACGGCGGGAGCGGAGCTCCCCGGTGAGCGAGTGCGGGCGTACTCGATGAACGCATCGATGTCGGCGCCGGCCAGGAGGGGGACGGCGTCCCTGATGTCCGGCTCTGGCCAGTCCCACCAGCGGATCTCGAGCAGGGCCTCTCGCTGCTCCTCGGTGAACCGATAGCGGATGAGCTTTGCCGGGTTGCCGCCGACGATGGCGTAGGGCGGAACGTCTTTGGTCACCAGCGCCTGGGCGCCCACGATCGCCCCGTCCCCGATGGTGATGCCGCTGAGCAGGATGGCTCGCCAGCCGATATAGACGTCCGAACCGATGATGGTGTCCTTACTCCGGGTCGGGAAGCCGTCTTCGCCAGCTCCCTCCATCCCCCAATTGACGCGGTGGGGATAGGTGGTTACCCGGTCGGCGGGGTGTCCCCCGCCAAGCATGACGACGGCCGCCACCGACGAATAGTTGCCGACGTGAAGGGCGGTGGGGTCGTACCGGTTGGTGAAGAACTCCGGGACGCCGTAAGTGCCGGGTCCGAAGGTCACCCGACCGGCGCGTTGCAGCCGCCGCAGAACGGCGAGATCCCGGCCGATGAAACCCGCGCCCATGCGCCGATGGTTGGCGTTTATGAGAACTCGGCGACGATCTTTCAACCGGGTAATGACTCCCAACGCGGCTCTATCCCTTCATAAAGCGCCAGCGGGTGCCGGGACCTCCGGGCCCCCACCTTCACACGGCGCACCTGGTCCAAGTAGGTGATCACATTAGGGCCGCTGTCGCCTGGCCGCCAACCAACCGTCACTTTCTTGGGCGGAGCGGTGGACAGGGGTCGGGGTGACCCGCTCCTGCCCTCATCGGGAAAAACCGCAGTGGTGGTTAGAATGCCGCAGTTCCACTGTCGACGAATGGATGGCCGTATGCGGCGCGTGCTCGCTCTCTGCATGATTCTGCTCCCGATGGGACTGAAGCGGTACCTGGGTCGGAGGGTGCTGGGATGGGAGATCGACCCCACCGCCCGGATCGGCTTCAGTGTCATCAACGTTCCCCGTCTGACCATGGGTCCCCATGCGTCGATCGGGTCACTGAATGTGATCAAGGGCTTGGAAGAGCTGCGACTCGATGAGGGGGCGAGCATCGGTACCCGCAACTCGGTCACCGGGTTCCCGCTGTCGTCGGCCCAGTTCAACGAAGTCTTCAAACGGTCCCCCAACCGGTATCCCGCCCTCATCCTGGGAAAGCACGCCTCGATCTCGGTGGTCCACGACATCGACTGCTCGGATCGAGTCGAGCTCGCCGAGTACGCCTCCCTGTCCGGGTTCCGCTCCACGGTCATGACCCACAACCTGAACCTGGTCCAGGACAAATTCGAGGCCGCTCCGGTCGAGATCGGCCACCACTCCGTGGTCATGTCGGGCTGCACCCTGCTCAGCGGCACCAGGATCCCAGAGCGGTGCGTGATCTCCGCCGGCTCCATCATCACCACCAAGCTCACCAACGAGCTCACCCGCTATGGAGGCAATCCGGCTGAGGCGATCGGCCCGATCCCCGATACCTGGCGTTTCTTCCGCCGGGGCGAGGCGGGCTCCGCCGCCAGCTGAGGTGCGACCACCGGCAGGTTGGGACGTGTTACCCCTCAGCCCCACATACCTTTTCCGCTGGAGAACCGTTTGTTGAGCTTGTCGGCGAACCTCGGGAATCGCGCCCTCATTCGGTCGTACTCCTCGGGAATCACGATGCGCACACACTTGGCGACATCGCCGACGAGCGACCGGGTCACCACCCGCCAGGCCCCCCGGCGCCACCGCTCATACTCGTCGGCCTCCGAAGGCTCGAACGGAGACGGGAGCGACCGGCCCTCGGTCTGGGCCTGAACCCGGTGGGCCCGTCGGAGCTGTCTCGAGATCACCCGACCCTGGGTGTCGGTGGCATAGGTGTAGGACGGGGCTGCCGGCAGGCTCTCCTCGAAGGAGGAGAGGATGGCCGCGTATTCTTTGCAGAGGCCGAGTAGCACGCCGTCGTTCTGGAAATGGCCCTCCGCGGTGTGGCGGAATCGCGCCGACAGCTTCTCGGGAGCGCTGGAGTCGAAGGCATGGAAGTGAAACAGCCGCAATCGCTCTTCGTTGGCCGCGTTGTAGTACCCCTCGGCGTCGAGGGCGAGGGGTCGTTCGGGGAGGTTGCCGACCCCGACGTTGTAGCCCGAATGCCTGAAGCTGGCGGCCTGAAAGAGGGTGCTGCCGATATCCATCCACTTCTGATCCACGAACAACCCGGACAGCGGGTCGTAGAGACACTCATGGCTGAGGTGACCCCACCACCAGTCGAGAAATGCCCGGGCTCGGCGATCGACCGCGCAGAATCCGAGATTGAATACACCGACAAGGAGCATGTGCCCTTCGCTGATCTCGGCATCGTTCGGAGTCGGAGCGAGAAAGTGCGGGGTCAGCAGGATCCCGCCGGCCGACGCCTCGAGGGCCGGCACCAGCTCGCTCATCGGCGAGGTTAGATAGGTGTCGGGGTCGAGGTAGACGACCTGATCATTCTTCTCGAGCAGCTTTTTGAACAGAAGCGGCTTGACCGCGGTGGCCAGCTCGACCAGGTCGTAGGCCATGGCCAGATCCAGCAGCTGGCGCGGCGTCAACCCCAGCGACGCCGTGCTCAGGCTCGTCACCCCGGCGAGTTGGGGCAGCCGGCTCTCCTCCACGTCGATGAACAGGATGGTAAGAGACGCCCCGTCCTGGTGGCGGCGCAGACTCTCGGCCAGGGCCAACGCCCGGGGGAGGTAGTTGATGGCGAGGACGGTGCAGTAGGTGGGTTGTTTCGCTCCGGCTCGACCGGCCCCACCCGGCTGGCTCCCGGCCCCACTTGCCCCGCTTCCGTCGCTCAACACGTCAGGCCTCCGTCCACCACCAGCACCTGTCCGGTGATGTATTGGTTGGCCGGGTCGGTCAGGAACAGGACGGCCCGGGCCACGTCGTGGGGTTCTCCGAGACGCCCCATCGGGGTGCGCCGGGTGATCTGATCCAGTTGCTGGGTATCGAGGCCGTGGCTCATCTCGGTGCGGAGGTACCCCGGGGCGACGCTGTTGACGGTAATACCCCTCGATCCCAGCTCCCGGGCTACGGCCCGAGTGAACCCGTCGAGGGCGGCTTTGGTGGCGCCGTAGACGGAAAGACCCCGGTAGCCGGAAAGGCCGATGATCGAGGAGATATTGACGATGGACCCGGACCGCTTGGCCAGCATGACCCGACTGGCCGCCCTGGTCACGTAGATGGTTCCCTTCAGGTTCAGGTCGACCACCTGATCGATCGGAGCATCCGCGAACAGGCCGATGACCCCCTCCCGAGCCACCCCGGCATTGTTGACCAACACGTCGATCCGGCCCCGGCGAGCCGCCGCCTGTTTCACGAAGCCATCGGCTTCGGCGGAGACCGACACGTCGGCGCTGGTGAAGGCGAACCGACCCTGGTTGTTCGGGTCGTTCTCCCAGGCCTCCACCCGTTCGGTCTTCGAGCGCGAACAGGTTTCGACGCAGTAGCCGGCAGCCAGGTAGGCGTCCACCAGGCCGGCCCCCAGCCCCTTGCTGCCTCCGGTGATCAGGGCGACCCGGACCCCGTCGTTCCCGCTCACGTTTCCATCCTTCTCACGGTCTTATCCCCTTTGGTGGCGAGCGTTTCGACGAAGGCGACCGACCGGGGCTGCCAGGCCCGGGGAAGGTCGGCCACCGCCGATTTGATCTCGAGCCGGATGGCGTCGACATCCGCGTGGTCGATCCCTCCTTCGGGGACCACCTCCGCGGCCACGATGGCCCCGGTCAGCTTGTTGGCCCGCCCGAACACCCGGGCCAGGGCCACGCTGGGCAGGGCGACGATCCGGTTCTCCACCGGCAGCGGGTGGACCTTGACCCCACCCACGTTGATGACCTCCGAATCCCGGCCCCGGAACAGCAGCCGTCCGTCCACGATTTCGGCCAGGTCGCCGGTGGGTCGCCAGTCGTCCGTCCCGACGCCCGCCGGTCCGACCTCGGCGTCGCCGACGTAGCCGAGCATGCCGGCCCCGCCCCGCACCCACAGTTGACCCTCCTGGAAGCGCAGGTTCGAGGCGCGATTGGTCTCGCTGAACAGAGCCTCGACCCCGATCCCGGGAAGGCCGTCGGTGACCGATGTCATCGAACCGAACTCGGTGGAGGCATACACCTGGGAGACCCGGGCGTCGGGGAAAGCGGCCCGCAGATCGTTCAACAAGTCGGCGGAGCTGGCCTCGCCGCCCAACGTCACCTGGCGTAGGGAGGGCAGCTCGACCTTGCGGCCGCGGGCCTCCGCCAGCAGGAACCGCCAATAGGTCGGGGTGGCACTCACGCAGGTCACCTGGTCGTTGAGCAGAGCGTTGAGGCCGTCGCGGGGTTGCCGGGGGAACGGCGCGACCAAAGTGGACTGGCTGGCCACCACGTGGAGCAGCATCTGGATGCCGGCGAACTGATGCGGGCCATAGGCCAGCAGCCAGCGCTGATCCGGCGTCGGCCGAACCGCCGCCACCGTCCGGGCCAGGGTCTGCCAGTCGTGGCGGGCCGCCTTCGGAAGCCCGGTGGTCCCGGTGGTACGGATCACCAGGGGTTGAGTCTCGGACACGGTCGGCACCCGGCCGGGTGCGGCTTTGGTCAGCTCATCGGGGCGGACCACCTCGAAGGCAACTCCGAGATCGTCCCGCCGGGTCACCACCGCGGTGTGGCCGAGTGCCGCGGCGGCTTCTTCCAGATCCGCCACCGCCGAGTCGGCCTGGTACTGGCAGGGTTCGGCGCCGACGAGGGCGGCACCGGCCAAAATCCGGATCACCCATCCGACGTCCGGCTCCACCAGGGCAAACCGGGTGAGGCCCCGATCCAGGAGCGCGGCGCCCACCCGGTGGGCGTCTTCCAACAGCTCGCCGTAGGAGCTCGATCCCTCGGGGGTGACAACCGCGGTCTGGCCGGGAGACGCCGCCGCGGCTCTCTCGAGCAGCAGGATCATTCGCGGGGAGTGGCCTCATAGAACGCCAGAATGTCCCCCACCCGCTCAGGCATTTCGGCCTCGCTCGAGAAGGGATCGAACCCGAATTCGTCTTCGAGCATGGCCGAGAGCTCCGCCGCCTCCAACGAATCGAGACCCAGGCCGTCCCCCCACAGTCCGGTGTCGTCGGTCAGCACACCGTGGCTCTTTTCGGCCCGTTGGAGGAACTCGCTGATCACGCCTCGCGCCTTGTCCTGATCTGTGGCCACTCTCGGGTCCTTTCGGATCTAATGATGTCGCAGGGGGACTCTAGCTCCCGGATTCCCAGGCGGCGGCCAGCGGGAAACGGGACCGGGTGCTCCTCGAAGCGGAGGCCCGGGGCGTCGGAGCCAGGCGACGACCATCCGGTGCCGTTGCCTCACGTCAAAGCCTCCGCCTGGAGGGCTCCCTTGGGTTGATTCATTGATCGTCAACCGCCACCGGGAGAAAGCCGTAGCGCCGGGCCTCTCATTGTCAACAGCCTCGGTGGGAATCACCGCGGGGCGACGGTCGTAGCAAGTCAATGGCTGCTGGGGTCTTGCTACAGTTGGCTCGGATTCAACCGTCGACTCCTGGGGTTCCCGATGCGCCTCGCCGTGGCCTTGTTCATGATTGTGCTCCCGTCGCGTCTTCGGGCGGAGGTGGGTCGCCGCTTCTTCGGGTGGGAAATCGACCCGACCGCCTATCTGGGCCGGAGCATCGTCGGGGTCCGTCATCTCTCGCTGGGCCCCGGGGCCAGCATCGGACATCTCAACGTGATCTGGGACCTCGACGAGTTGCGGCTCGGAGAGGGGTCGAGCATCAGTACCCGCAACTGGATCACCGGGGACCCCCCGACGTCCGACCTCGTCGAAGCGTCGGCCGATCGGTACTCGTCTCTGGTCATGGGGTGTGGATCGATGATCACCATGGGTCACAACATCGACTGTTCGGATCGGGTGAGCATCGGCGACCACGCCGGGTTCGTCGGGTTCGGGTGCGTGGTCCTGACCCGCCAGCTCGACGTGGCCGAAGACAGGGCCGTCACCGCCCCGGTGGAGCTGGCCGACCGGGCCGTCGTGATGTCCGGCTGCACCATGTTGAGCGGAGCCCGGGTACCCACCCGCTCCATCGTGTCGGCCGGGTCGGTCATTGCCACCCCGCTCACCGAGGAGCTCAGCCTCTACCGGGGCAACCCGGCCGAGGCCATCCGCTCCCTTCCCGCCAACCTCCGCCTGTGGCGACGGGAGCTGCCCAATGCGGCCGCGTTTGCTGGCGACAACGGCAGCTGAGCACCCGGACACGGCATCCCAATCCTGTAGCCTTCACCAGCGATGATCGCTGAAGCGTCGGTGTTGCGGGTGTTGGACCCGTCGGAGCGCTTCTTTTGGCTCTCCGATCAAGTGGCGACCATGAACCTCGTGACCGGCGCCGTGCTCGACCGACGGCTCGAACCGGAAATCATCTCCGCCGCCCTCCGCGCCGTCCAGCGGGTCCACCCGTGGACGCGGGCAAGGATCGAGATCGTTGACAAACAACCGATCTTCGTCGAAGTCACCGGAGAGATTCCGCTGGAGGTTCGGACGGTTGGAGGCGCAGATTGGCTGGCTGAAGTGGAAGTGGAGTTCGGGCGACCCTTCGATCCCTCCCCGGCCCCGGAGGCCCGTTGCATCTACCTCCCCATCGAGGGCGTAGACACCTCGGTTTTGCTCATGATTCAACCCCACGCCATGGCTGACGGCCGGGCATCGAGCCGGCTCATACAACAGGTCCTACGGGCGATTGCCCACGACGGCGACAACCTGCCGGCCAGGCCGCCGGGGCCGGTGCCACCACTGCTTCATGACCACTTCCCTGCCGAATTCCGCTCCCCCCGGACGGCCTTGGACGTACTGCAGGCCATTCGGGGCGAACGTCAAGGAATCGGCGAACCTCCGCTCGTCCCGTTCCACGCCCGGCACCAGGAAGCGTGGGTGCCGCGCTACCAAATACTGGTGGGTGAGCCGGGCGGGCTGAGTGGTTTGGTTGACCAGGCCCGTGCGGCCGGCGCCACCGTGAGTGGGGCGCTGGCGGCCATCGCCCTCGAGTCGCTCGCCTCCCTTTTCGACGAATCCGGGGAGCGGACGCTGTACCTGGGCACGCCGGTCGACCTGAGCCAGCGGGTGGAGCCGCCCCTCCCAGCCGATACCGTCGTGTGCGCGGTCGGCATGTTGTGCACTCCGTACCGAGTGTCAACTCCCGACGAGCCGGACCCCGAACACCCGGGGCCCGCCGACCCGGCGTTGGCCCGTACCATCACCGAGCAGTTCCGACGGGAGCTGAACCGGGGCGAGAGTCACCTCTTCTTCCGGTTCGCCCGCATCGCCGCCTTCCCGGCCAGCGACGAGGGCATCCGGTCGTTCGCCGACCAGATCGACCGTTCGCCCCAGAACCTGATGTTCACCAACGTCGGTACCCTCGACGACCCCGACGATCCGCCCGGGATACGTTTCATCTTCTCCACCGTGGCGCCCCAGCCGAACCAGATCGCCCTGGTGACGTTCTTCACCTACCGAGGCCGGTACCTGGTCAGCGTCTCCAGCGACCGGGCCAAGCTGTCAGATGCGGCCGCCGATAAATTCCTGGCCCAGCTGGCCGCCCGGACCGGGACCCGCAGAGTCAGCGACGCGGGATTCGTCAGGCCGGCGGACAGTCCTGAGATGGGGTAGTCAATCCTGATCGCACCGACGATCGCAGGAAGCCGGCTCCCGGCCGCCCAGTTCGATCAGCGCGTCACCCGCTGCCTTGCTCGCTCGAATCACCGCCGGATACCGATGTCGGCCGAGTCAGCGACGCCTTACCATTCGGCTTCGAAGCCTGGCGGGCGGTGGCCCACTGATCGTTGTCCGTCGGGCCGTACGAGTAGCGGTAGTACGCATAGGAGTCGCTCTCCGACGCCTTGTTCAAGACGATGCCCACCAGCGGGGCGCTGACCCGTCCCAGAACGTCGATGGTGCGGGACACATCCTTCCGGCTCGAACTGCCCACGGACGTGACCAACACCACGCCGTCCACCTTGGTGGCAAGGACCGCGGCATCGGTGACCGGCAACACCGGCGGACTGTCGATGAGAACGATGTCGGCCCGAGCTGACAACTGGTCGAGAACCGCCTTGCATCGAGGATCCGAGAGCAACTCCGACGGGTTCGGCGGGGTGGGGCCCGACGCCAGGAGATACAGTCCGGGGATTCCGGGAACCGACTGCAGGGCCTCTTCGAGGGTGGTCGTACCCAGCAAGACCGAGGTGAACCCCGCCTGGTTCGAGAGACCGAAGAAGTTGTGGATTCGGGGACGACGGAGGTCGCAGCAGACCATCACCACGCTTTGCCCGGCATGGGCCATGGTGGTGGCCATGTTGGCCATCGTGGTCGTCTTCCCCTCGGCCGCGCTCGGGCTGGTAAACAACAGGGTTTTGATGTCCCGTTCCAGGCCCAGGAATTGGATGGCGGTCCGAAGACTTCGATAGGCCTCCGACGGCGGCGACGTCGGTGCCTTGTCGCTGACCAGATACGGCTCGCCGTCGCTGCGCCAGTCCCCGATGGCGGGGATGAGACCGAGGGTAGGGACCCCACGGGTGACCCGCTCGAGGTCGGACATGGTGCGGATGCTCTCGTCGTAATACTCCCGCAACAGCGCCACGGCGATGCCGATGACCAGCCCGATGATGACGCCGAGGATGATGTCGATGACCAGCTTGGGACTGGACGGCTTGGTTGGCACGGTGGCGTTGCCGATGACCTGACCGCCGCCGGTCACCAGCGAGGCGGCGAACTGGTACTGGGTCAGTTCGGCCTGATACCCGTTGAGTTGGGTATTCAATGCCTGCAAATTGAGGCCCAGCGATACCTGCTGGCCGACCGGAGCCGCGTCGATCTGGACTTGGAGGTTCGTGATCTGGGTGCCGAGATCGTTGATGTGGCTCTGGATGATCTGTTCGGCGTTGCTCAGCGCCGTCACCGTCTGAGTCGTCTGCTGGCTGATATAGGCCTTGGCATAGGCATTGGCGGCGTTGGCCGCCAACTTGGCGTTGGTGGCGGTCACCGACACGGTGACCACCGCAGTCAGCTGGACCTCCCTGGCCGACACCGAGGGGGCGTTGGGAACCGTCTTTTGGACCACCTGCTGCAGCGAGTTGCTCTGAATCACCTGGATAGCGGTGGGGACATCGACGACCGGAGCGATGGCCGCCGAGTTTTGGGCTTGCTGCACGGTCGAGGACAACTGCGGAGTGAGCTGCAACTGGGCGTTGGCGGTGTATTTCTTGGTGGAGATGGACACGTAGCCGTACGCCAGGCCGACCGCGACGACCAGGATGATGATGATCGTCCATTTCCGACGGTTGATGATTTGCCCGTAGTCGCGTAGGTAAAGTTGCTTATAGCCCTGCCGCTCATCCATGCCGAGGTACCCTAGCGGCTGGGCCGAGCTTCGGTGGTGTCACCGTGCCTGTCGGCCAGGTCGTTTCCGCCCCATGACTCCCCTCCGTCCGATTTCCACCCCCATCCTAGATCTGGTCCCCCCCGGGCGACCCTCCCGGGCGCGAAATCGGGCGGGGGCCGGGTAGCTCGGCGATGGCGCCGTATGGACATCGGCAGCAACGCTTCGCCCACCGCTTCCGGTACGGGTTCTCCCACTGGAACCAGCATCGGCGGAACCAACGCCATCATCATGCTCCGGTCGAAGGGATCGATTGGCGGGCCTGGAAAGTGGCCGGAACCGGTCTCTTCGTGCTGGTGGTCCTGGTCGTCCTCGTCCTCGGGGCGTTGGCCGCCCGCAATATCGTGAGGGCTCAGCACTCGATGAACGCGGCCAGGGCCACCATCTCCGCCGCTCTCGACAACCGGCACGAGCTCACCACCCCGGTCGGCAGAGCCGAGGCCGGGGTGGCCATCGACGCCGTCGAAGAGGACGTGAGCCTCGCCGAAGCCCTGGTGAACGACTCGTTCGCCGTCAATTTCTTCGGTTCCCTCCCGATCGTTCATGGGCAGATCCAGGGCCTCGTCCAACTCATCCAGGATGCGGGCAAGACGGCCACGCTCGGCGGCGGGCTCCTCCAGCAGGTGAACTCCCTGGCCGCCACCACCCAGGGGCTCACCATTTCCATCCCCCAGCTCCGGAGCCTTCAGGCGTCGGTGGCGTCCGCCCACACCCAGCTCTCGAATATGAACCGTCCGAGCGGTGGTTTGTGGGGCCCACTCGGGTCCGCCCGGGCGTCGTTCGACGCCGAGGACGCCAGGCTCACCGCGCTGCTGGGTACGGGAAGCAGTGTGCTCTCCTACGCATTGCCGCTGGTCGGAGCCGACGGTCCGCGTCTGTACCTCATCGCCGGGGAGAATAACGCCGAGATGCGGGACCAGGGCATGGTCCTCTCCAACGCGCTGATGCACTCCGCCGACGGCACCTTCTCCCTCGATAGCACCTCGCCGTCGGATGCCGCGCTGGCCGAGCCGGTGAATGTGCCATTACCCCCGGGGACCCAGGCGATCTTCGGCGCCCTGAATCCGACCGAACAGTGGCAGTCGGTCAACGCTACCGCCGACTTCCCGTTGAGCGGTCAGATCATGCAAGGGATGTACCAAGAGGTCACCGGCATCCACGTCAACGGGGTGGTCGGCATCGACGTTCCGGCGCTGGTGAGCCTGCTGCAGTTGTCGGGGCCGGTCATCATCCCCGACATCGCCGAGCCGATCAGCGCCGACAACGCCTCCGACGTTCTCCTCCATCAGCTCTACGCCGATTTCCCGGCCGGTGACCAGACCCAGCGCCACGACGATATTTCTGCCGTCGCCCGGGCGGTCATCGACAAGATGAAGACCGAGCACGTCGACCTGGCCGCCTTGGCCGTGGCCCTGGCCACCGACGTGGCCGGGCGCCACCTTCTGGCCTGGGACGAAAATCCCGCCTTCGAGGCGATCATCGTCAAGACCGGCGGCTCCGGCGCCATCGACACCAGCGACGCCGATCGAACCTTCCACCTCTCGGTCCAGAGTGCCACCGCCGCCAAACTCGACTACTACGTCACCACCAGCATCCGGATGGTCGTGTCCATCACCAGCCGGAACGACGCGGTGGTCCACACCTATGCCACCATCGCCAACCATGCTCCGGCCGGGCAGCCACCTTCCGCCCAGCTGGGGCCGGACAACTTCAACTCGTTCACCCCCGGGCAGTACGTCACCCGGGTCTATCTCTGGTCCCCCAGGGGATCGCAGACCAATGCCGGGGTCTCGGAGTCAGGCCTGGTCCTCAACCGGACGGCCACCTCGGTACTGGCCCAACGGAGCCAGACGGTCGACTTCACCACCGTGATCCCGAATGCGGTTCGAAACGGACGGCTGACCCTGCAGCTGGTGCCCCAACCCAGCCTGTATCCGGCCCAGGTTTCCCTCCAGGTGGTGGGGGGCCCGAACTGGAACGTGGTCGGACCTTCGTACGTCACCGCCAGCCTGTTGAGAACCCTCAGCCAGACGTGGTCGCTGACTCCCCGCTAAGGCACCGAGCAGGAAATTCAACCAATTTTCGACAATTGGACCGTGATATCCTGTCGAATCGATCGTTCCATTGTCACAACGGTGTAGTTCTATTGGCACACCGGACGCCTAATCCCCGTCCGGCCAGAATTTGCGGGGAGACAGTGCAGTGATACTCCGAAGGATGGCGGTACTCGGAACGGCGGCTGTCATCGCCGGAAGCCTGGCCCTGGCCTTCTCGGCCCCAGCCGGAGCCGACACCGGGTATCCAGGCACGACCACCACCACGATGTCGGGGAACACCAACCCGAGTGGTGGGGGCACGTCGAACGGGCCCTGCGTATCCACCGTCACCGTCCGGTCGGGTACCAGCGTGGTGGTCGTTCTCACCGGGTGCGCACCCAACTCGACATTCTCGATTGCGATTGCCGGGGTTGCCACCGGGCTCACGGTGGCCTCCGATCCTGCCGGAAACGTCACCCTGACCAACGCCGTCACCGGAGATCCGTTTCTCAGCGTGAACGGTTCGAAGCCGGTTTCTACCATCTACGGCACCAATACCGTTTCGCTGACCAACACGTCCGGCTGCCCCGGTGGCACCGAGTACGTGATCATCCCCAACGTCTTGACGGCGGCCCTGAGTACGGGCTCCAGCGGTACGGGCAGCGGAGGCACCCTCGCCTTCACTGGAGCCGACCTGCTGGCGCTCATCGTTGGCGCCCTCTTCCTGTTGGCGGTGGGAACCCTGCTGGTGGTCTTCACCCGTCGGCGCGCCAATCAGCAGCAGGTCGCCTGACCCGACGGGCTCTCCCGTCGCCGTCTCAGGCTGGCATGGACGAGTCGCCCACCCTTGAACCTGAGGTGGTTGGACCGGACCGCCTGCCGGCCGGACCGGCCTCCGTCTCTGATCCGGGTACGACCAGGGACGTCACCGACGGCTCGCCACCCGGAGGCCACCAGGCTCTCCACTACCGGTCGCTGAGTGACGCCTACCTGTTCACCCTGATCATCAGCGTGCCGATGCTGCTGTGGGAGGAGCTGTGGCGAGGCCAGCCGATGATCGACCAGCCCGGTCACCTCTGGGTGGTACCCATGATCTTCACGGTGGCGGCGTTCTTCATCGGGGGCGCCATCGCCGGCCGCCATCGCCGTCGCCGCACCGGTGCCCTCGTCCAGGCCGTCGCCCTGGCCGTCCCCGTCTCACTGCTGCTGATCATCGCCGACATCGGGCGGCGGCTGGATCTGCACCGGGGCTTCACCCTTCCGGTGGCCGGATTGTGGCTCTATGCCCTGGTCGGAACCGTCGTCATCTCCTCGCTGGGCGCCCTCTACGGCCGCCGCAGGTATCTGAAGAAGCGGGCCAGAAGGAAGAAAAGGGTCCTGGCCGGTCGATGACCCCGGTGAACGGTGCTCGCCAGCGCCAATTTTTCCCGATTTTGACCCGGTAGACCGCAATATTGGGGCGATTGAGCCGTTACCCAAAGGAAGGGCGCAGGGGACGTCGCGAAGAAAGCCTGGTCCGGGCCATGAAAATCCGCAAGAAAGTGCCATGAAAATCCGCAAATTGCTATTGCTAGGTGGAGTCGTGGCGATGGTTGGCGGCCTGAGCCTCGGGTTCACGGCTACCGCCGGGGCGGATACCGGCTACCCGGGAACGACGACCGTCACCACCGTCCCGGGCGGCAGCTCCCCCTCCGGCCCCACCGACCCCTGTGTGGTTTCGCCCACCTCGTGCACCCCGGCCGGGACCCAGACTCCAGGCGCCTCGGGTCCCTCCGACCCCTGTGTGGTTTCGCCCACCTCCTGCACGTCCAGCGGGAGTTCCGGGAGTGCCGGAACGCTGGCCTTCACCGGAGCTGATCTCCTGGCCCTGATCATCGGGGCGCTGTTCCTGTTGGCCGCCGGTACGCTGCTGGTCGTCTTCACCCGTCGGCGAGCGAATCACCAACACGTCTGATCCTTGCCGCCGAGGCGCCAGCACCTCCCCCTGGCTGGAGCCGTCTCCCACTACGCTCGCGAGGGTGGTTAGGAAACGGGTCGAAGAGGCCATCGAGGCGATCCGGGTCTCGGGGGGCAGGATCACCGTCGACCGACGGGCAGTGATCGAAGCGCTCGACCGCAGCGACGACCACCTGACGGCCGAACAGCTGGCCGACGCGGTATGGGCCAAGCACCCCGACGTCAACCTGGCCACCATCTATCGCACCCTCGAGCTGTTCGAGCGGCTCGACATCGCCTTCCACGTCCACATCGGCCACGGCCCGTCCCGCTGGCACCTGGCCGACGACATCCACCACCACCTGGTCTGTGAAATCTGTGAAAAGGTCATCGAGATCCCCGACAGCACCTTCGATCCCTTGCGGGTTCGGATCGAGACCGACACCGGGTTCGTCATCGATCCCCACCATTTCTCCCTGAGCGGGAGGTGTGCCGAGTGCGCGGCGGTGGCTCCAGGCATCCCCGACCACCACGGGGCGGCGGAGAGCTAACGTCGCTCGGGCGGCCCGGGCGCAAACAATCCGCTATTGCAACTAGTTCGCAACAGATCCTAGAGTGGGCTCGTGCCGGGTCCCGCCGCAGCCTCCCCCGCCGCTCCCGAGACGGGCCCCTCGGTCAAGCCGCCACGACGGCTTCGGGACGCCCTCCAACCCTCGGAGTGGCGACGGGTCGGGGGCATGGCGGCCACCGTGGTCGGGCTCCATGTCCTGGGTTTGGTCCTCTTGTTCACCGCCGTTTCGCGCCACTACCACTTGAGCACCAAGGACCTGTTCGGGGTGGGTACCGGGATCCTCGCCTACACCCTCGGCATGCGGCACGCCTTCGACGCCGACCACATCTCCGCCATCGACAACACCACCCGAAAGCTGATGGGCGAAGGGAAACGTCCGGTCAGCGTCGGGTTCTGGTTCTCTCTCGGACACTCGACCATCGTGTTCGGGTTGGCGGTGATCCTCAATTTCGGGATCCGAGCCCTCGACGCCCAGGTGAAAAACGGGAGCTCCGGACTCCACCAGTGGACCGGCATCGTCGGCACGTCGGTCTCGGGATTCTTCCTCTATCTCATCGCTGCCCTCAACATCGTGATTCTCGTCTCTGTCATGAAGGTCTTCTTCGGTCTCCGCCACGGGCGCTACGACGACGAGGCCCTCGAGGTGCAGCTCAACCAACGGGGGCTGATGAACCGCTTCTTGGGGCCACTGGCCAGGCGGATCGACAAGCCCTGGAAGATGTACCCGATCGGCGTCCTCTTCGGGCTCGGGTTCGACACCGCTACCGAAGTCGCCCTGTTGGTGGTGTCGGGGACGGCAGTGGCCGGCGGGTTGCCATTCTGGGCCATCCTGTCGCTGCCGATCCTCTTCGCCGCCGGCATGAGCCTGTTCGACACCCTCGACGGCTGCTTCATGAACTTCGCCTACGGATGGGCCTTCTCCCGACCGGTCCGGAAGGTGTACTACAACATCACCATCACCGGGCTGTCGGTAATGGTGGCGTTCTTCATCGGGACCGTCGAACTGTTCGGGCTGCTCGGCCAGGAGGCCCACTTGCACGGGTGGGTCTGGGACCAGCTCGGGAGCTTCAACATCAACAAGGCGGGCGTGTACATGGTGGGCATCTTCGTGGTGGTCTGGGTCATCGCCCTGGCCATCTGGCGCTTCGGCCGCATCGAAGCCCGATGGGAATCAAGTGCCGAGCTGTCCCGCCCGAGCCGACCGATCGGAGGGGCAGCGGGAGCCGGAGCCATCGGACTCGATGAGACGAGGGAGTACCAGCCGGAGCCGGCCTGACGTCCGAGCTCGACCCCCGAAGTTGCTGCCCGGGGTCAGGCGTTGGCGATCGCCTGGATGACCGCCGTCGCCGTCGCCGGGGTGACCGCCTCCGGACCACCGAGAATGGTGACCAGGTCGACCTGGTTGGGCAGGGTCAGTCCGGCTTCGGCGGTGAACAGGTTGGGTATCCCGGTCCCCAGGGTGTCCGGATTCAGGGTGAGCACGATCGGAGCATGGTGGACGCCACCCACGAGACTTCCGGCCAGGGCGTCGGCGTAGAAGTCACCCCGGGCGACGTTCACCCCATAGGTATTCGGATTGGTGCCCAGATCCGCCCAACCCAGCCCGGTGGGTTGACTGGTGGCGTTGGCGGTGGTGCTCAACTCGAACTGGGCCAGGAGCTGGGCGGTATCGGTGTAGTCGGTCCCGGCGATGCGGATGACCGTCACCCCCAGCGCCGCCAGTGAGGTCACCACCGTGTCCGACACCGCAACCGGACCGCCCATCACGATGACCTGTTTGACACCCAGGTTGGCGATCGCCGACGATGCCTGCGACGACAGCGACCCCTGTTGGGTCAACAGGATCGGCCATTTCTTGGCGTAGGACATCGCGCTGGCGGCCATCGCGTCCGGGAACGTCTGCCCGGTAGCCAGAATGGCCGTCGGAGTGGCGGCTGAGCTGGCCGGAGCCAAGGTGCCGCTCAAGCCGGCGGTGGTGTTGTAGGCGCTGGTTCCGGCGACGACCGTCGGGTACCCGCCTCCGAACGCCCCGGTACCGACCCCGCCCGGCCCGAAGAACTGGGCGACCGTCTGAGCGGTGTCGTACTGGGTCTGGCCGAAGACCCGGGTGACCACCAGGTTCACCGGGTTGCCCCCGCTGGTGAGGCCGGTAGTCCCCCCGCAGTTGAAGGCCTGGCTGCCCTGCAGCGAGCTGACCACCGCATCGCTGACCGCCAGCGGGCCGCCCACGACGTAGACGTGGGTGATGCCCTCGAGCCGGATGGCGGCGGAAGTGACCGACGAAAGGCTACCGGTCGGCGTCAACAGAACACCGGTCCCGAGCTGGGCGGCCAGATAGGAGGCGGACAGCGCGTCGGGGAAGTTCTGGTCGGTGGCCAACACCACACTTCCGCCCGCCGGGCAGCTGGATCCGGTGGGCGGGAAGACCGATGCCAGTTCGGCGGCCGCGGTGCCGTCGGCGTCCTGACCGAAGATCCGACTGGTGCTGAACACCGAGAAGCCGGAGATGGCGTAGCTGTAGACGGCGGTGGCCGTGCCGCTCGCACAGTTGGCCACCGAACTCGCCGCAAATACCACCAGGTTCTGGGCGCCGAACGGAACGCCGCTGGTCGGATTGACCACCCGGAGACCGGCAGCTTCGAACACCCCTGCGGTCGTCGAGGCGGTGGTCACCTGGAAGGCCACGCCGGAGGTGTCAAAGGCACCGATGGCGCTGGGGGCGCCGAACCCGGCGAGGGCCCCCGAGTTGGCCAGGACCGCGCCACTCCCGGCGTTGGTCTGGGCGAAGCCCACCGGGGCGAACATGTTGTTGGTGAGGAAAAAGTTGCCGGCATTGAGCTCGATACAGACGAATGCACCGGCCGGGATGGCCGCGTTGGACGACTCACTCAACACCACCGGGCTGATGGCGGTGGTGACCGAAGTATCGAAGGTGGTATTCGGTTGGACGAGTACCGGCGGATTGTTGGCCGAGACCCCGACCACGGTCACCACCGCATCGGGCGAGAGCCCGACGGCCAGGGGTGTGGTCCCCGCTGCCGCGAACACGTAGGAGCCGGCGGTGGTCACGTTTCCGGGCCCGGTGGCGTTCCCGACGTTGTAGGTGATCCCACTGACGGTGACCGCCCAGGTCCAGCCGGACGAGCCGGCGGTGGTGGTGTCGGGGCTATTCCCAATGGTCAGCTTCAGCTGGTCGTTGATCCCGGGACACAGGAGGAACTCGAGTGGATTGGAGGTCTGCTGGGACAGGGTGGCGGTGATGGCCGGCGGGGTGTCCTGGCCAGTGGAGATGGCAGTGACGGTGACCTTCGGGATGGCGGCGAAACCGACGTAGTTGGTGGACGACTGGCAGGAGCTCGAACCCGGAGGACCGATGTTGATGACCAAGGAGTCGCCGGTGGCAAATCCGTTCGAAAAGGTGAATCCCCAGTTGGTGGCCGGTTGATTGTTCGTGCCCACGACCACGCTGGCGGGCCGGGTGATGGGGGTGGTGGCCAGCACCACCGGGGCGGGGGCGGCAGCCGCGGGTACGGCCCCTAGGGCGACCACTCCAGCGATGGCGGTCAGTACCCCCACCAGGACGACGGCGGGACGGTGGAGCCGGGCGCTCATGGGTGGTCTCACATTCATCCTCCTCGGTGCGTCGGTCAACGCGGTGGCGTCGGACTCGCTGGCTGGCGCCAGAAACCTAGCTCACCGACAGCAAGAAGGGGATCCATGCGGATCCCCTTCTTGGATTGCTGCCGCCGTCTGCGACCTTCTGTTGCCTCGTCGGGGTCAGCCGGGGATCGAGGCCAAGGCGGCGGTCACCGTGGCATCGGTCACCGCCAGCGGACCGCCGAGGACGGTGAAGGCGTTCACCTGGTTGGGCACGGTCAACGCGTGCTCGGCGGCGAACAGCGCCGGGATCCCGCTGCCCAGGGTGCCGGGGTTGAAGGTGAGCACGATCGGCGTGTCGTTCAAGCCCCCGATCGCGCTTCCGGCCAGGGCATCGGCGAAGAAGTCACCCCGGGAGATGTTCACCCCATAGACGTTGGAGCCGACACCATGGAACTCAGCCCAATCCAAGCCGGTGCGTCCGGCACCGGTGGAGGTGGTGCTCAGCTCGAACTGGGCCAGCAGCTGCGAAGTATCGGTGTAGTCAGTGCCGGCGATCCGGATGACCGACACCCCAAGCCCGGCCAGTTGGGTCACGACCGTGTCCGAAATGGCGATCGGGCCGCCCATGACGATGACCTGCTTGATTGCCAGGTTGGCAATGGCGGCAGCCGCCTGGGTGGACAGAGAAGCCTGCTGGGTCAACAGGATCGGCCACTGGCCCCAATAGGACATGGCGCTGGCAGCCATGGCATCCGGGAAGGTCTGCCCGGTGGCCAGGATGGCGGTCGGAGTCGGCGCCGAGCTGGCGGGAGCCAACGTGCCGCTCGAGCCGGCGGTGGTGTTGTAGGCGCTGGTCCCGGTGGCACTGGTCGGATAGCCGCCGAAGAAGTTGCCGGTCCCGACGGCGCCGGCGCCGAAGAACTGGGCCACTGTCTGGGCGGTGTCGTACTGGGTCTGACCGAACACCTGGGTGACGATCAGGTTCACCGGGTTACCCCCGCTGGTGAGGCCGACGGTGCCTCCGCAATTGAAGGCTTGTTCCTGCCCCAGGGCGGTCGTGACATTCGGAGCCACGGCCAGCGGGCCTCCCACCACGTAGACGTGGGTGATGCCCTCGACCCGGAGCGCGGTGACCGTCTCGGAGGCCAACGCATTGGTCGGCGTCAACAGAACGCCGGTTTGGAGCTTCGACGCCAGGTAGGAAGCGGAGAGGGCGTCGGGGAAGTTCTGATCGGTGGCCAGGACCACGTTCCCGCTACTCGGGCAGTCGCTGGGCGGCGGGAATTGCGACGCGAGTTCGGCGGCTGCCGTGCCGTCGGCGTTCGCACCGAAGATCCGGGCGGTACTGAACACCGCGTAGACGACCACATTCGTGGTGTACGACGCCGTCGTTGTCGAGCAGTCAGCCATCGAAGAGGCGAATACCTCGGCGGTCACATTTCCGACCCCGAGGCCGGTCGGGTTGACCGCCGAGAGGCCGCTGATCGTGTACGTGGTGGCCGTGGTGGAAGCGTGGGTCACCTGGAAGGAGAATCCGTGCGAACCGGAGGTGCTGGTCAGCGCGCCCGAACCCCCGAGCGTCGCCCCGCTGGCCGCCGGAACCGATGCCGTCCCGGCGGTCGTTCCCCCGCTGCTCAGGAACTGGTTCCCGCTCCCGTTCAAGATGACACAGACATAGGCGCCGCCGGCCCCACCGGGGACAGATCCGATCGCCGACTCGGTGAGCACGATCGGGCTGATGGTGGTGCTGCCTCCGACGTTCGGCTGCACCAGGACCGCCGGGCTATCGGCGGAGATGGCGACTGAGCTGATGATGGAGGCATTCGACGCCGCCGGGTCGTAGAAGTTGCCCGACCCGGCCTTGATCGTCGCCGACGGCGGGGTGATGTTGTTCACCGTTGCCGAGTTGGAGTACCCACCATCGGTGTCGGTCCCGTGGAGGACCACCGGTCCGGGCGTGGCGCCGGTGACGTCATAGGCGATGCCGGTGATGTTGATGACCTGGTTCACCGTGGTGGCGGAGGTATCGGTGTAATTGACGGTGATGGTATTGGTGTTCCCGCCGGTCACCAGCCCGGTGACGGCGAAGCCGGCGTTGCCGACGGTCGAGGGTGCGTTGGCGGTGGGGACGTTGGTGTCGAAGATGACGTGGGCAGTCTCATTGAAGTCCGCCACCGTGAGGGTGAAGGAGCCGCCGGTGGCGCCCGGGGTCAGGGTGACGGCCAGGGTGCCAGCCGGCTGGTTGGCGAGATTTTGACTCAGCGTGGGAACCGAGCCGGCGACCGTGGTTCCGGCCAGCACCGTGGCCGCCCCGGCGGGGATCGTCCCGAGGACCGCAACTCCGGAAATCGCCGTGACGGCTCCGACGGCCGCAACGGCCAGCCGGCGGATTCGATAATTCTTCTGTCTCATTGAAAAACTCCTTGAATTCAATTCAATCGGCGTCGAACCCGCCGCACGCATTGGCCAAAATGACCAACCCTCCGTTGGACGAGACAAGTCGAACGTACCACACCGTTCCCCCCGATACTGGAAAATATTTGCGGTCGTGGCTCTCGACGAAGTGCCTGCTCACAGGACCTAACCGTCGAATGAAGTGTCCAACCAACCGGCAGTACGTGCCAACTCCCGGGCCCCGCTCATTCTGCACAACGACAGCTCGGTTCTCGACGCTGATGGGCGACGCCCATTGATGGTTTGGGCCCTCGATTTGGAACTTACTGGTCAACGAACATTCTGCTGCCGCACCCGAGATCCTCTTACATCTACCCGGACGATGCCACGAACAGAGGGGCCCCGAAGGGCCCCTCTGTTCTTACTTCCACCCGGACGATCCGGCCAAACGGATCCCCCGTATGAGCTATTCCGGTCCCGTTACCCGTTCAGCGACGTGGCGATCGTTGTCTCGAGAGCACTCGAGATAGCGAACGGTCCACCCACGAAGGCCAACGTGTTGATGGTCCCATCGGTCGGGGTCCCTGGATCCGAAGTCACTTGGCCCACCGTATTGAGGAACGTGCCCAGGTAGTTGGTCCCCGAGGGATTGCCCTCGTTGTTGGGATCCCAGGTGAGCAGGATCGGGGCCGGACCGAAGACGCCGGTGAAGTGGCTCACCACGATGGCATCGGTGTAGTAGTCACCCCGGGCAAAGGTCAGGAAGAACGGGTCCCAATCGAGCCCGTTGGTGAGACCCGCGCCATCGACCGAATTCAGCTCGAACTGGGCCAGGAGCTGGGAGGTGTCGGTGAAGTCCTGGCCGGCAACTCTCAGCACCGAGATCCCCAAGGCTTCCACCTGGGAAAGCACGCTGTCGCTGATGGCGATTGGCCCACCCATCACGATCACCTGTTGGACGGCGTCGTTGGTGAGAGCGGTGACCGCATCGGGCGATAACGAGCTCGGCCCGGTCAGCAGCAAGGGGAAGTGATTGCTGTAGGCAACGGCACTGGCCGATGCCGCATCAGTGAAGCTCTGGTCAGTGGCCAGAATCGCGGTGGTCACCGGTGTGTCCGGCGCCGAGGACTCCGGCGAGCCACTGGATCCGGTGGTGTCGTTGAAGGTCCCGGCGTAGGCGCCCTGGAAGTTGCCGGTGCCCGGGAGACCTGCCCCCGGGAAGGTGGCAACCGCCGCCGCCGTTCCGTCCGCCGTCTGGCCGAAGATCTGCTGGACGACCAGGTTGACCGGCTGACCGTCGATGGTGGTCCGCTGGCTCACCCCCCCGCAGTTGAACGCCGGAGTGTTCTGGAGCTGGGTGACGTTGGCCTGGCTCACGGCCAGCGGCCCGCCGACCACGAACACCTCGGTGACCCCGGTCAAGCGGATCGCGTTGAGGGCGTCCTGGGAAACCGTCGCCGTCGGGGTGGTCAGGATCCCGGTGCCCAACTGGCCGGCCAGGTAGCTGGCCGACAAGGCATCCTGGTAGCTGGCGTTGGTCACCAATACCGCCGGAGTCTCATTGGTAGCCGACGGAACGCCTGGCGCGCAGACCGGCGGATTGCGGGTGAAGATCTGACCGGCGGTGGCGTCCTGGGTCTGCCCGAAAATCCGGGCGGCCACGTTGGCCAGGGTAAAGGGATTCTTCGCGTACGCGGTCGTGCCCTGACAGGCGGCGTTGATCCCGCCGTAAAGCAGATTTCCCCGGAGGAGGACGAAACCTCCAGCAGTGTTGGCAAAGTTGATTGCCAACCCGCTCAAGGTGACGGTGCCCGGAGTACCGGTCGACGGGGTCGGGATCTGGAACTCGAGGGTACCCGGACCGGTCTGGGTGCCGGTCGTCTCCACCGTCACCGGAACCGTGCTGGTGCCGAAACCGCCGCCGAGGGTGGCGGTCGGAGTGTTGGTGGTGGCGTTCCATTCAGCCGTCTGTCCCGCCACCCCGGCGATCTGCACGCAGGCAAACCCGGTGACCCCGCCCCCGAGGGAGCCGGGGGCGCCTTCGGAGATGGTGATCGGACTGATCGGCGCGTTCACAGCCGATTGGCCGGTGGAGGTGATGTTGGTCTGGATAGTGACGCTCGGCTTGTTGGACACCACCGTCACTGAGGTCACGGTGATGTTGGCGTTGGAGGCACCACCGACGGCGCTCCCAGCGTTGGTCGCCGAGGTGAGCTTGTCATTGGGGACACTGCCGACGATCCCACTGTTTCCGAAGGTCGGCGGGGTGTTGTAGCCCGGGGGCCGGGTGACCTGAATGTTGCCCTGATTGATCCCGAAGCTGTTGACGTCAGCGCTCACCGCGTAGCTGACCCCCGAGACGGTGATCTCGGCGGCGTAGGTGTGGCCGAAGGCGTCGGTGGCCGTGCCGGTGCTGATGGTCCCACTGTTGGTGAAGGTGATGACCAGCACGTTGTTGATCCCCGAGAAGGTGGAACAACTCCCCATCGAGGCCAGCGAGGCGGTGGCCGTCGGGGTGACGCTGGCGCCGTTGAAGGCGGCCTGGAACGACAGGGTGGGCACCGCC
>DASXFR010000009.1:0-3084 GCA_036489495.1 Acidimicrobiales bacterium
GCCATCGGCGTCTTCACCGGTTTCACCATGGCCGGCGCGGGTATGGCCAAGTACCACCACGCCCACCGAGAGGACCACTGGCGGCGTCGACTGGCCATCAACGGAACCGCCTCGGTGCTCTCGTTCGTGGTGCTGGTGATCATCGCGGTGGCAAAGTTCAGCGAAGGGGCCTGGGTCATCCTGGTGATCCTCCCGCTCGGGGTCTTCGGACTCCTCCGACTCCATCACCAGTACGTCGACGAAGAGACCCAACTCGAGGAGGGCGCTACCGAAGCCGCCGAAGCCCCGGTGCTCAACCGGCACGCGGTGGTCGTCCTGGTCGACCGGTTGGACATGGCCACCGCCCGAGCGCTCCAGTACGCCCGCACGCTGCACCCCGACGAGCTCCGGGCGGTGCATTTCGACCTGGACAGCCGGGTCTCGGCCGCATTGGAATCGGAGTGGGGCCGGCTGGGGCTAACCCGGCTCCCGCTCGATGTTATGGAGTGCGAGGATCGGCGCCTAACCCGCGCCATCCTCGAACTGGCGGCGGAAACAGTGGCGGACAACTCCACCGAGTTGACCATGCTCCTGCCTCGACGGGGTTTCGAAGTCGGATGGCAACGCCTCCTCCACGATGGGACGGCGGACCGGATCGCCGCCTCGGTCAGCCAGCTCGATCACGTCTACGTCAGCGTGGTGCCCTACCAGTTGAAAGGTGGATGGCTGTCACGGCGGCGGGAATGGGGGCGCGGACGGGTATCGGTCAAGAGTTCGGAGCCAGATGCCCGACGCTCGACCCGAGCCACCGCCCGGGCCGCGGAACGGGTCGCCGATCGGGAGGCGGCCAAGCCTGCCTTCGACCGGGCCGCCTTTGGCGAGCGGGGCCGGGGAACCATCCCCATCGGGCAGGCGCAGTGGCGGACCCGGGTCCGGGTGGCCGGGAAGATCCGGTCGGTGCGGGTCCAGCCGCGAGCCGGCACCTCCAACCTCGAGTGTGTGCTGGCCGATGACACCGGCAAGCTGCTGTTGGTGTTCCAGGGCCGACGGCGCATCCCCGGCGTGCAGCCTGGCGCCCGACTGGTGGTGGAGGGAATGGTGGGGGATTGGGGTCACCACCAGGCAATTCTCAATCCCGACTATGAGCTGATCGCCGGCCCGGGCGCCGGGGAGGACTCGCCCTGATCCGGCGAGTCTTGCCTTGGAGGGCCTTTTATCGGTAGCTTCTGCCCGCATTGCCGGTACGACACGCCGTTCGGGTGTCCTCCGGTGCCGGGGCCTGGCCGTGGCCTCGTCAAGGGGAGGAAACCCAACCTTGAGCGAACTGTCGCGGCGCTAGGCGTCTGATCGAACTCACCCATACCTCGCGTCGTAATCGAAGGGAGCACCACCGATGATCCACCTCCTGGCTGAAGGGGGTTACCAGAGTTTTCTCCTCTCCCACTCCGAGAAGACCTGGTTGTATCTCGCCATGGCCGCCGCCGTGGTGGCCATCATCGTGGCGGTGACGTTGGTGCGGGGCGTGCTCGCCGCCGACCAGGGGACCGCGTCGATGAAGGAGATCGCCCTGGCGGTGCAGGAGGGCGCCGAAGCGTTTCTCTCCCGGCAGTTCAAGACCATCCTGGTCATCGTGGTGCCGCTGGCCGTGCTGATCTTCTTCACCGCCACCAAGGTGACCCATATCGGCGCCGACGGCAGCACGGTGGTCGACCTGACCTTCTTCCAGGCCGGGATCTACCGGGTCATCTGCTTCGTGGCCGGCGCGCTGTGCTCGGGGCTGACCGGCTTCATCGGCATGAGCCTGGCCGTGCGCGGCAACGTCCGCACCGCCGCCGCCGCCCGGGAAGGGCAGATGGCCCCCGCCCTCAAGGTCGCCTTCCGGACCGGCGCCATCACCGGGCTGTTCTGCGTCGGGCTCGGCCTGCTCGGGGCCACCGTGATCGTGCTGGTCTTCCAGAACACCGCCACCTCGGTCCTGATCGGCTTCGGCTTCGGGGCGTCGCTGCTGGCCCTGTTCATGCGGGTGGGCGGCGGCATCTTCACCAAGGCGGCCGACGTGGGCGCCGACCTGGTGGGCAAGGTCGAAGCCGGCATCCCCGAGGACGACCCCCGCAACGCCGCCACCATCGCCGACAACGTCGGCGACAACGTGGGCGACTGCGCGGGGATGGCCGCCGACCTCTTCGAGTCCTACGCCATCACCATCATCGCCGCCATCATCCTCGGCGTCGCCGCCTTCGTCTCCATCGGCAAGGGCAACGTCTCGGCCCGCACGGTGGTCTTCCCGCTGATCATTCCGGCTATCGGGATCATCGCCACCATCATCGGCATCTTCCTGGTCCGGGCCTGGCCCCGGGACAAGAGCGCCATGGCCCCCATCAACCGGGGAGTGTGGATCGCCGCCGTCCTGACCATCGGCGGCACGGCGGCGGTGGCCGGCGGCTACCTGCACTACTGGAAGGCGTTCTTCGCGGTGCTGACCGGGGTCGTCCTGATGCTGGTGGCCAGCGCCATCACCGAGCAGTTCACCTCCACCGAACGGAGCCCGGTCCGAGAGATCGCCGAGGCGGCCAGGACCGGCCCGGCCACCACCACCCTGGCCGGGATCGCCATCGGCCTGGAGTCATCGGTCTGGGCGATCATCGCCATCGCCGTGGCCCTGGCGGTATCGGTGGGCCTGGGCGGCGGCAACATCGAGTTGACCCTCTATCTGGTATCACTGACCGGAATCGGATTGCTGTCGACGGCGGGGATGATCGTCTCCGAGGACAGTTTCGGCCCGGTCTCCGACAACGCCGCCGGGATCGCCGAGATGTCCGGCGAGTTCACCGGCGAGGCGGAGCGGGTCATGGTCAGCCTCGACGCGGTGGGCAACACAACCAAGGCGGTGACCAAGGGGGTAGCCATCGGCTCGGCCGTCATCGCCTCGGTCTCGCTGTTCGCCTCGTTCATCGAAACGGTCGGATCCCAGCTCGGGCTGCACGCCCCGGCCATCGGGAGCCCCGGCTACGACGTCAACTGGCTGTTCAACCAGGCGCAGACCCAGATCCACGTGTCCCATCCCACCGTCTTCATCGGCCTGCTGATCGGCGGCTCGATCGCCTT
>DASXFR010000146.1:0-22728 GCA_036489495.1 Acidimicrobiales bacterium
GGGAACCCGGTGAAGCTGGTGTTGGCCGCCAGGACCAGGATCAAGGTGGTCCCGACCTGGAGCATCGCGTAGAAGATGTTTCCCACCCAGGTGGTCCCATAGACGAATTTGGCGATTTGGGAGATCACCGTTGGGGTGCCCGATACATACGGGACCGGGTGGGTGAGGGCGGCTAGGACCGTTACCGCCAGCACCAGCGAGCCCAGGATGGCCGCCATCAACACCATGGTGATCCGGGCGTTGCGGGATTCGGGTCGGCGGAAGATGCTCACCCCGTTGGAGATCGCCTCGGTCCCGGTCAACGCCGATCCGCCGGAGGCGAATGCCTTGAGGATGACAAACACCCCGGCTCCGAGCAGCAGGCCACTCCCGGATGATCCGATGTGCTCTGCGCCGGGGTGGCCGTAGACGGACTGAGCATGGAGCGAACCGGCAATCGCCCGGTAGGCCCCGACCACCGTCAGGATCACCATGTTGGCGATGAAGAAATAGGTCGGGATGGCGAAGACCCGGCCGGCCTCGCGGATGCCCCGGAGGTTCCCGTAGGCGAGAAGGATGACCAGCACCACCGCGATCCAGGTGGTTTCCGGGGTCAACGCCGGGAACACCGAGGTGATCGCGGCCACGCCGGCGGCCACCGACACCGCCACTGTCAGCGTGTAGTCGATAAGCAGCGACATGGCCGCCACCTGGGCCACGGTGAGGCCGAAGTTCTCCCGGGCCACCACGTAGGCGCCTCCGGCCTTGGTATAGACCTTCACTACCTCGAGGTAGGAAAGCGTCACAAATAGCAGGACGAAGATGACCGCCAGGCTCACGGGGATGACCAATGAGTAGGCCGCGACTCCTACGGCCAGGACCAGGGGCAGCAGCATCTGCTCGGTGGCGTAAGCCGAGGACGAGATGACATCCGACGACAACACCGCGAGCGCGGTCGGCTTGCCCAGGCGCTCGCTCGCCTGCCGTTCTGAAGCTATCGGAGGTCCGAGCAGCTTGTTCTTGAGCCGATAACGAAGTGTCTCGGGGATGTCGACGCTGATCACCGGGGTAGCGGCCGGCCGGGTGGCCCGGCCCGGGGCGGTGCCCGCCGGGCCGACGAGGGGCAGCTTCGCCTTGGGGGGCGCGCTGGCTCCCCTTTCACCGGTCCCAGGAGCGTCCACCCACGCAAGTAAAACACGGACCGGGACCGGTGACGGAGCGCCGGTTTCGCCCGGATTCCGGTCGCCGGCGCCTGGGGAGTTGTCATCTCCCCGTCTGGCGTGTTGCATGGTCCGCGTGCATGTGATCGTCGTGGGATGTGGACGGGTCGGTTCGGGGTTGGCCATCGGCCTGATGGATCAGGGCCACTCGGTGGCGGTCATCGATCGGAACGCCAAGGCGTTTCGCCGGCTGCCGCCGGACTGGCCGGGGACCTTGCTGGTCGGCTCCGGGTTCGACCGCGACACCCTCGACAAGGCCGGCGCGGCCAAGGCGGAGTCGCTGGCCGCGGTGACCAGCGGTGACAACTCGAACATCCTCACCGCCCGCATCGCCCGGGAGACCTACGAGATCCCCAACGTGGTCGCCCGCATCTACGACCCCCGCCGGGCCCAGATCTACCTCCGCCTCGGCATCCCCACCGTGGCCACCGTGTCCTGGACCATCGACCAGGTCCGCCGGCGGCTGGTCCCCGGCGAGGGGGAGGTCGAATGGACGGATCCGACCGGGACCCTGACCCTGGTCGAGCGCGAGCTCCACGAGAAATTCGCCGGCAAGCGCCTGGTCGAGCTCAACGTCCCCGGGGAGGTGGTCCTGCTCTCGGTCACCCGGGCCGGAGTCGCGCGCCTCGATATCGACGATCTGGTCGGCCAAGATGGGGACGTGCTCCACTTCGTCGTCTCCGATGTCGGCAAGCCGGCCTTCGAGGATCGGTTCGCCACCCCCAACGCCCGGGACGGCGACAACCCGACGAAGGTCATCGCCGGCATCCCGGTGCCGACCGCCGATCTGGAGGATGGGGACGGGGGCCGATGAAGGTGGCCATCGCCGGAGCCGGGAGCGTGGGCACCGCCATCGCCTCGGACCTCCACGACGGAGGACACGACGTGCTCCTCATCGACAAGGACCACGAACTGGTCGCCCGGACCCGGGACAGCCTCGACGTCACCTGGGTGGTGGCCGACGCCTGCGAGGTGTCGTCGCTCGACGCCGCCGGCTTGGCCACCGTCGACGTGGTGGTGGCCGCCACCGGCGATGACGAGGACAACCTGGTGGTGTCGCTGCTGGCCAAACAGGAGTTCGCGGTGCCCCGGGTGGTGGCCCGGGTCAACCACCCGAAGAACCAGTGGCTGTTCACCGAGAGCTGGGGCGTCGATGTGTCGGTGTCGACACCGCAGCTCCTCACCGCCCTGGTGGAAGAGGCCGTCTCGGTCGGGTCCCTGGTGCGCCTGCTGCGCTTCGAAGGCGGGAACGCCCACCTGGTGGAGGTCACCCTGGCCGACGACTCGCCGGCCGGCGGGATCACCCTGGCCGACCTCGGGGTCCCCCGGGAGGCCACCGTAGTGGCGGTGGTGCGCGACGACCGGCTGATCGTGCCCCGGGGCGACACCCGCCTGGCCGCCGGCGACGAGGTGCTGGTGCTGGTGACCGCCGAGGCCGAGGACGACGTCCGGCAACTGCTCGTGGGGCATTGACAGGTTGCAGGCCGCCTTCTTCGACCTCGACAAGACGGTCATCGCCAAGGCGTCGATCGCCGCCTTCGGCCGGCCCTTCTACCGCGGGGGTCTGATCACCCGCCGACTGGTGGCCCGGGCCGTGGTCTCCCAGATCATCTATCTCCACCTCGGGGCCAGCGAGCAGAAGCTCGCCCGGGTCCGGGAGTCGATGCTGACCCTCACCAAGGGATGGGACCAGCAGCTGATCCGCGACATCGTCCGGGAAGCGCTGGAGGAGACGGTCGAGCCGATCATCTACGCCGAGGCGCTGGATCTCATCGAGGCCCACCGGGCGGCCGGCCACAAGGTCTACCTGGTGTCGGCGTCACCCGAGGAGATCGTCCAGCCGCTGGCCGAACACCTGGGGGTCGACGGGTGCATCGCCACCCGGGCGGTGGTGGACGAGGACGGCCGGTATGCCGGGGAGATGGAGTTCTACGCCTACGGACCGTTCAAGGCCGAGGCGATGGTCGAACTGGCGGCCAGGGAAGGCATCGACCTGGCCGAGTCGTCGGCTTACTCGGACTCCTATACCGACCTTCCGATGCTGGAGGCGGTCGGCCACCCGGTGGCGGTGAATCCCGACCGGGTGCTGGCCAAAGCCGCCCACGAGCGCGACTGGGAGATCATGCAGTTCACCAAGCCGGTGCGGCTGCGCGACCGGGTGAGCGTCCCCAGCCTTCCGGCCACGGCCATGGTGGCCGGGGCGGGCGCGGCCGCGACGGTCGGGGCATTGGTGGCCTGGCGGATCGCCCGCCGGCCCCGTCTGTCTTAGCCCGGTTGATCAGGTAGGACGCAGCCGCTTGGCGGCGACAACACCCAGGGCGACGATGATGGCGAGGATGATCAGCTTCTTCATGGTTGAGGAGCGTAACCGGTCCGGTGCGTCGCTGTCTTGTGGATTCGGCAAATAACCGGATCGGCGGCGGAAACCACCCCGGGTGCCCCCCGGCGGGCGGTCAGACGGTCAGGAGATCGCGGGCGCCGGTGTCCGACGACGGATGACGCAGCTTCGACATGGCCCGGGCCTCGATCTGGCGGATCCGCTCCCGGGTCAGGTTGAAGTGCTCACCGACTTCCTCGAGGGTGCGGGGCTCGCCCCGGTCGAGACCGAACCGGAGCCGGAGGATCTCCCGCTCGCGCTCATCGAGGGGGGACAGCAACCGGCCGATCTCATCGGGAAGCAGCGAGACCGCCGCCACCTCGAACGGCGACTCGGCCGACCGGTCTTCGACCACATCGCCCAACTCGGCATCGCCGTCCTCCCGGAGCGGCTCGGAGAGCGACAGGGGCTCGGCTCGGAACCGGAGCGCCTCCACCAACTTGTCCTCGGGCATCTCGACTTCGGCGCCGAGTTCGGCCAAGGTGGCTGGGCGGCCGTACTTGAGCTCGAGACGGGCCTGGGCCTTCTGCACCCGGGCCAAGGTGTCGCCGGCATGGACCGGGAGCCGGATCGTCCGGCCGGTGTTGGCGATACCCCGGGTGATGGCCTGGCGGATCCACCAGGTGGCGTAGGTGGAGAACTTGAAGCCCTTGCGCCAGTCGAACTTCTCGACCGCGTGCATGAGGCCGAGGTTGCCCTCCTGGATGAGGTCGAGCAGGGGAAGACCCGACGCCTGGTACTTCTTGGCGATGGAGACCACCAGCCGGAGGTTGGACTGGACGAAGGTCTGCTGGGCCTGCTCGCCCTGGAGGGTGGTCCGCCGAAGCTCGCGCCGCTTGGCCGGGGTGAGACCCTTGGGTGCGGATGCCAGCGTGGCGTCCGATTCCCGGCCCGCCTCGATTGCCTGGGCCAAACGGACTTCGTCGTCCTTGGTCAACAACGGGTACTGACCGATATCGGTCAGATACAGTCGTACCAGGTCTTCGTCGTCTCTTTCGAGGCGCTCCTTTGCCAACTTCACGGTCCTTCGTTCTCCCCACAGCGTGGGGGCCGCCGATCCAATCGAGCGCATCCGCCCCATCCACACCTCTCGGTGCTTCGCTCGATTAGCTCTGACGCTCGTGGGTGCAACTATCGCTGCCTTCGAAGTTTACCGGACGCGTCAACCCCCCCGAGCAGAGACCCTGCATATGGCGTTGTCGCGCCCTTCCCGGCCCCTGGTCATATCCGGCAAAAACGCGTCCCGGCGCAGGCCAGCCCGGGGGCGAATCGCCCCGGATCTCAGCCCGAACCGATGTCGGCCGGGAACCTGACCAGACCGGAGGCGAGCGAGGATCCGACCGCCGCCAGCTCGAGGCGCTGCTGGAACCCGTAGACGGCCTCGACGTCGTGGGGCCGGGTCACCAGGCCTTGGACCAACCGCTCCCCGGCATGCCAGTCCTCGATCTCGTCGGCCAGGATCAGGCGCAACGCCCGCATCACCGGGGCATCGGTCACCGCCGAGGCGACCCGCAGATGGTGCTCGTAGCTCACCACCAGCCGGGGCAGCACCACCCGGTACAGGCCGGCCAGGCGGGGGAGGGCGCCGGGGGGGTCCGGGGGCATACCGCCGTCATCGGTGGCGTCCCATGCCCATCCGGCGGTGACCGGGGTCCCGGGGAGCGGCGCACTTCCGGCCAGGGTGGTGAGCACGGCACCGGCCGGATGCGGAGGCTTGGTCAGGGTGTCGGGGTCGACGCCGTGCAGCACCGGCAACCGGTCGGCCCACAGTGAAGCGTGCCAGGCGTGCCGGGTGCTCTGGGCGTCGAGGTGGACGGCCACCCCCGGCAACGGGATGTCGGTGACCCAGGAGCCGAGCACTTCATAGAGCGCCTGCTCGATCCACCGGTACCCTCCGATCAGGTCGGCGGTGACGGCCAACGGCAGCGGCAACTTCTGGCCGTCGGCGTCGTCCACCTCAGACATGGGAGACCCCCGACCGGTACTGATTGGTGATGGGCATCCGCCGATCCTTGCCGAACGCCTTGCGCGAGATCCGGACCCCGGGGGGCATCTGCCGGCGTTTGTACTCGGCCCGGTCCACCAACCGCACCACCTGTTCGACCGCATGGCGGTCGAACCCGGCGGCCACCAGCTCCTCGGGCGAGTGATCCCCCTCTACGTAGCCGGCCAGGATCGGATCCAACACCTCGTAGGGGGGCAGTGACTCGTCGTCCCGCTGATCGGGCCGGAGTTCGGCCGACGGGGCCTTGGTCAGGACTGGTTCGGGGATGAGGTCGAAGCCCTCCCGCCGGTTGCGGTACCGGCAGAGCCGATAGACCAGCGTCTTCTCCACATCCTTGATGACCGCGAAGCCGCCGGCCGAGTCGCCGTACAGCGTCGAGTAGCCGGTGGCCATCTCGCTCTTGTTGCCGGTGGTGAGCACGATCCAGTCGTTGGCGTTGGACAGCGCCATCAACAGCACCCCGCGGATGCGGGACTGCAGGTTCTCGTCGGTGAGTCCCTCCGGCTCGGCTCCGAGCAGCGGCGACAGCACCGAGGCCAGGGTGCGGTGGGCGTCCTCGATGGGGGCGGTGGCGATGTCGATGCCGAGATGGGCCGCCATGGTGACAGCGTCGTCCACCGAGCCACCGCTCGAATACCGCGACGGCATCGTCACCCCGTGCACGTTGTCCGAGCCCAGGGCGTCCACCGCGATGGTCGCCACCAATGACGAGTCGATGCCGCCGGACAGACCGATCACCGCGTCGGTGAACCCGTTCTTGTCGACGTAGTCCCGGGTCCCGAGGACCAGAGCTTCGTAGACCTCGGCGTCGGGTTCGAGGGGCGGGGCGAGGCTTCGCACCGGTTGCGGGGTGGATCCGTCGCCGTCCACCTCCACGTCGACGATGAGGAGCTCCTCGTGGAACTGGCCGGCGGCTCCCAGCAATTCGCCGTCAGCCGCCATCACCACCGAGGCGCCGTCGAAGACCAGCTCGTCCTGCCCGCCGATCTGATTCACATAGGCGATCACGCACCCGGTCTCGGTCACCCGTTCGGCCAGCATCGCCAGCCGTTCGGCCCGACGTCCCTGGGAATACGGCGAGGCGTTGAGGTTGACGATCAGCCGGGCCCCGGTCTCGGCCTGGGCCACCGCCGGGCCACCGGGGAACCAGATGTCCTCGCAGACGGTGACGCCCACCGGGACTCCGGCCACCAGGTGGGTGGTCAACGGCTCCGACCCGGGCGTGAACCACCGCTGTTCGTCGAATACCCCGTAGTTGGGCAGCAGCCGCTTCCCGTAGCGGCCCAGCACCGCGCCGTCGGCACACACCCCGGCCGCGTTGATCAGGTTCCCCTCGAGATCGATGTCGACGAAGCCGACCACGGCCACGCACGACCGCGTCGACTCGGCGATCCGGTCGAACACCGCCAGGTTCTCGGCCACGAAGGCCGGCCGGCTCAACAGGTCCTCGGGCGGGTAGCCGGTGACCGTCAGTTCCGGGAACACCGCCAGGTCGGCGTCGGACGCCTCGGCGGTGTCCAGGGCGGCCAACACCCGCTCGGCATTCCCTTCGAGGTCGCCGACCACGGTGTTGATCTGGCAGGTGGCCAGCCGCAGTCGGGTCATAACCGCAGACTACCGGCGGTTTCCGCCGCCGAGCCTGGTCCGGCCGGTGGCCGGCCGCGCCGGCCCGGCTCCAACGCGGGTGCCATAGACTGTGGCGACCATCCCGGAGGGCCCGGTGTTTCGGGCCCGGACGGGCACAGTGGCATGGGTGTTCATCCTCCGTTCACAATCGGGAAACGGCCGGGAAACCCCGCTCTGTGAGGATGAACACTTGTTGGCCGAGGAACTGACCTACCCCCAGGTCCCGACGCACGAGGAACAGAGGAGTACGAGTTGCCCTACCAAGCCGAATACATCTGGATCGATGGGACCGAGCCGTCTCCACTGCTGCGGAGCAAGACCAAGGTCATCCCCGACGGCGAGCAGCCGGGCATCTGGGGCTTCGACGGCTCGAGCACCAACCAGGCCCTCGGCCACGACTCCGACTGCGTACTCCAGCCGGTCTTCACCTGTCCCGACCCGCTCCGGGGCCCCAACGACATCCTGGTGATGACCGAAGTGCTCCTCACCGACATGACCCCGCACCCGACCAACACCCGGGCCCACCTCCGGGAGGTGGCCGAGAAGTACGCCGCCCAGGAGCCGATGTTCGGCATCGAACAGGAGTACACCTTCGTCAAGGACAGCCGGCCGCTGGGCTGGCCGGCCCACGGCTACCCGGCCCCCCAGGGCCCGTACTACTGCGGGGTCGGTGGCGACAAGATGCCCGGGCGCCACATCGTCGAGCGACACACCGCCGCCTGCATCGAGGCCGGGATCGGCATCGAGGGCACCAACGCCGAGGTGATGATGGGTCAGTGGGAATTCCAGGTCGGGGTGCTCTCCCCGCTGGACATCTCCGATCATCTGTGGGTGGCCCGCTGGCTGCTCTTCCGCATCGCCGAGGACTTCGGGGTCTACGCCACCCTGGAGCCGAAGCCGATCCTGGGCGACTGGAACGGGGCCGGCGCCCACACCAACTTCTCCACCAAGGCCATGCGGGAAGAGGGCGGGTGGGACGCCATCATCGCCGGCTGCGAGGCCATCGGGAAGCGGGTCGACGAGCACATCGCCGTCTACGGGATCGGTATCGAGACTCGGCTGACCGGCGCCCACGAGACCGCCCACTACACCAAGTTCACCTACGGGACCTCCGACCGCGGGGCGTCGATCCGCATCCCCTGGGGAGTGGCCAAGGCCAAGAAGGGCTGGCTCGAGGACCGTCGGCCCAACGCCAACATGGACCCCTACAAGGTCACCGCGATTCTGGTGGAGACCGTCTGCGGCGACGCGGCCGGGAGTTGATCATCCAGGGCTCTCCGAACCGATGAGAAGCCAGCGCGAGTATGTCCTCAAAACCGTTGAGGAGCGCGGCATCCGGTTCGTCCAGCTGTGGTTCACCGACGTTCTCGGGACTCCGAAGACCTTCTCCATCACGCCGGCCGAGCTGGAGAACGCCCTCGACGAGGGAATGACCTTCGACGGGTCGGCCATCGACGGCTTCAGCCGGGTCCAGGAGAGCGACGTCCTGGCCCGTCCCGACGTCAACACCTTTCAACTGCTGCCCTGGCACGGTCGCGGGCATGGCTCCGGCCTCAACCCGTCGGAGCCTCAGGCCGGCGGACTCGAGGCGCCGGTGGCGCGGGTCTTCTGTGACATCGTCAACCTCGACGGCTCGCCGTTTCAGGGGTGCCCGCGCCATGTGCTGCGCCGAACCCTGGAGCGGGCCCACCACGGTGGCTTCACCTTCTACGCCGCCCCGGAGATCGAATACTTCTACTTCGCCGACGCCGATCCGTCCCGCCGCCCCCAGGGCCTCGACCATGGGTCCTACTTCGAGCTGACCGCCGCCGACCGGACCAGTGACATCCGGCAACGGACGGTGCTCACCCTCGAGGAGATGGGCATTCCCGTCGAGCACGCCCAACACGAGGACGCCCCCAGCCAGCACGAGATCGATCTCCGCTACACCGATGCCCTGACCATGGCCGACACAGTGATGACAGTGCGCCAGGTGGTCAAGGAGATGGCCCGCCAGCAACAAGTCCACGCCAGCTTCATGCCCAAGCCGCTGGAAGGCGTCCAGGGCTCGGGCATGCACACCCATCTGTCGCTGTTCAAGGACGACACCAACGCCTTCGTGGACGCCGAGCGGGCCAGTGGCCTGTCGGTGGTGGGCGAGGGCTTCATCGCCGGGTTGCTCCGACACGCCGGCGAGATCTCCGCGGTCACCAATCAGTGGGTCAACTCCTACAAGCGGCTGGTGTCGGGTTACGAAGCCCCCGTCTACATGTCGTGGGCCCGGAACAACCGCTCGGCGCTGGTGCGGGTCCCGGTGGTGAAGACCGGGAAGTCGGAGTCCACCCGGGTGGAGTACCGGGCGCCGGACAGCGCCTGCAACCCGTATCTCGCCTTCGCGGTGATCCTGGCCGCCGGGTTGGCCGGGATCGAGAAGGGCTACGAGCTCCCAGCCGAGGCCCACGCCAACCTGTTCGACCTGAGCGGCGACGAACTCCGGGCCAAGGGCATCGCCCACCTGCCCGGCGATCTCAACGAGGCACTCGGTCTGATGGAGTCGTCCGAGCTGGTGGCCGACACGCTGGGCGACCATGTCTTCGAGTGGTTCATCCGCAACAAGCGGGAGGAATGGTCCCAGTACAAGGCCCATGTCACCCAGTTTGAACTCGACCGCTACTTTCCCCTGCTGTAATTAGGTCCACCGGCCACCCGAATCGCCGCCGCCCAGCCGCCAGACCCCGGACGAGAGAGAGGAAGCGACCGACATCGAGCCGCTGTTGTGTTTCCCCGATCCGCCGCCCATCGAGGTCACGGCTGTGCTCGACCGGGCCGGCTACCCGTGGCGCGCCGTCTCCACCCCCGAATCGGCGGAGACCGAGGAGCCGGAGGACGGCTGGTCGGGCGCGGTGGTCTGCAGCGGGGAGGATCCGGCCGGCGCCTTTCTGGTCTGCCGTCAGCTCCGCAAGCGGGAGGTGCCGCTGGCGCCGGTGATCGTGGTGGTGCGGACCGGGCAGCTCTCCGAACTCGAGCTGCGGGAGGACCTGTTCGACGACATCTGCCTCGAACCGGTGAATCCCGACGAGCTCACCACCCGGCTGGCCCACCTGTTCTGGCGGACCGGACGGGGGCTCCGGCCCGAGCTGGTCGAACACGGCGAGCTGGTGCTCAACCTCGAGACCTACCAGGCGGCGGTGTCGGGGAAGGTGCTCGACCTCACCTACATGGAGTACGAGCTGCTGCGTTTCCTCTCCGCCCGCCCGGGCAAGGTGTTCACCCGCGAGACGCTGCTCAGCCGGGTGTGGGGCTACGAGTACTACGGCGGGGCCCGGACCGTCGACGTCCATGTCCGGCGGGTCCGGGCCAAGTTGGGTGAGGAGCACGCCCACCTGATCCAGACGGTCCGGTCGGTGGGCTACCGGTTCGGCCAGACCTCCTGGACGCCCTGAGCCTCGGTTCCCGTCGGGCATGGCGCCACCCCCGGGGTTCATCGAGGCGGCCACCGCGGTGATCGCCGCGATCCCGAAGGGCGAGGTGATGACCTACGGCGAGATCGCGCTGGAGGCCGGGTATCCCGGCGCCGCCCGGGCGGTGGGCCACTTTTTGGCCGGGGGCGGGGGCGACAGCGAGTTGCCGTGGTGGCGGGTGGTGAACGCCTCGGGTCGGTTGGTCCCCGGGCACGAGCGGGCCCACGCTCGGCTCCTGATCGCCGAAGGGGTGCAGCTCAACGCCGCCCGCACCCGTGTGCGGATGGCCACCCGCCAGTAACCCGCCGCCCGACTTAGGCCGGTTGGTAGGCCCAGAGCTCGACCTCGACCAGGGCGCCCAAGGGAAGAGCCACCACCCCGACGACCGATCGGGCCGGCCGGTGGTCACCGAAGAATGACGCGTAGGCCTGATTGACGGTGGCGAAGTCGTCCATGTCGGTGACGAACACGGTGGTCTTGATCACGTCGGAACGAGCGGCCCCCTCGCTCTCCAGCAGGCGCTCGCCGTTGGCCAGCGCCTGGGTCAGTTGGGCGGCCACCCCGCCGGCGACCAGCGACGGGGCAGAAGCGGGATCCGGGTTCGACTCGATGCCGAGCTGGCCGGAGGACACCAACCACGGCCCGGCCCGCACGATGGGGCGATAGGGACCGATCGGCGCACTCAATGATCAGGAGGTCAGCTGAATGAAGAGCCGCAGCCGCAGGTCCGGGTGGCGTTGGGGTTGGTCACATGGAACCCGTCACCCTGCAGGCCATCGGCGTAGTCGAGGGTCGAACCCTTGAGCAGGTCGGCGCTGGCCGAGTCGACGATGACCTTCACTCCGCCGAATTCGCGTACCACATCGTCGTCGGCCACGTCGGCGTCGAAGAACATCTCGTAGCTGTAGCCGGAGCAGCCGCCGGGGCGAACCGCCACCCGGAGGGCCAGGCCCTCGGTGTCCTCCTGGGCCAGGAGCTCGACCACCTTGGACGCGGCCTTGTCGGTCAACGTCACCGGAGCGGGACGCTTCCCAAGCTTTACCGTTTGCATGGTCGTGCTCAACGAGGTTCCTCCTGCAGATCGATTGACGCCGGCCATCCGGCCGGAGCCAGGCTGGCCGTAGGCACCCATGGTAACCGCGCCGGCGCCCGATTGGTACATCCCCGTGGGTGGTCGAAGGCCCACCCCCGATACAATTGAGGGGTAATGACCAGCGTGAACGCCCCGGGTGGCGCAATCCAGGTCTCCGAGGAGCAGGTGCGCGAGGCGCTGCGCGGGGTCATCGACCCCGAATTGGGCGCGGACATCGTCGAACTCGGCATGGTGACGGCCATCCGGCTTCCGGCTCCCGGCCAGGTGGAGGTCGAGGTGGCGTTGACCATCGCCGGCTGCCCGTTGCGAAACCAGATCCGCACCGATGTCGAGACCCATGTGGGGGCGCTGGCCGGGGTCGGCACGGTGACCACCTCCACCGGGGTGATGGATGCCGAACAGCGCAAGGCGGTGATGGCCCGGGCTCGTCTGGCCGCCCGGAATCCGGCCCCCGCCACCGACATCCCCGATACCGCCCGGGTGATCGCCATCGCCTCGGGCAAGGGTGGGGTGGGCAAGAGCTCGGTGACCGTCAATCTGGCCGTGGCCATGGCCCGCCGGGGACTGACGGTCGGCGTACTCGACGCCGACATCTGGGGGTTCTCCATTCCCCGGCTGCTCGGCATGCAAGGGGAGGTCGAGTCGCGGGGCAAGAAGATGGTCCCACTCGAGCAGCGGATCGGCGACGGCCTGCTCCGGGTCCTGTCCATGGGATTCCTGGCCGATGAGGACAGCGCCATCATGTGGCGGGGCCTGGTCCTGAACCGGGCCGTCCAGCAGTTCCTGGAGGACGTCCACTGGGGCGACCTCGACTACCTGTTGATCGACATGCCCCCCGGGACCGGCGACATCCAGATGGGACTGGCCCGGATGCTCCCCCGCACCGAGGTCATCGTGGTCACCACTCCCCCGGTCGCCGCCCAGAAGGTGGCGGCCCGCACCGCGGACATGGCCCGCAAGGGCTACCTCCGGGTGGCCGGGGTCATCGAGAACATGAGCGACTTCACCTGTGAGCACGGCACTCCCTACGCGCTGTTCGGATCGGGCGGCGGCGCCCGGCTGGCCGCCGAGATCGGGGTCCCGCTGGTCGGGCAGGTGCCGATCCACCCGTCAGTGGCCGCCGGTGGCGACGCCGGGACCCCGGTGGCGCTCGACGAAGGTCACGAACTGGCCAAGGTGTTCGCCGCCCTGGCCGAAGAAGTCGTCACCACCATCGCCCCGGTGATCCCGATGGACGGCTGCAGTGCCCGGCTGCTCGAGCGGGTGGAAGCCGCGGTGGACGCCGGCACTCTGGCGGCCGCGCCGACATCGACGGCCTGACCCAAGGACTTGAGGACTCGGCTCAGGCCGGAGCCGGCCCACGCCAGCGCCACACCGAGTCGGCGTCATCGACGTTGTCCCCCTCAACCACCGAATCGTCGGCCAACTTGCGAAGGTGGGCCCACAACGAACGCCGGGCGATGGGGTGGCGTTCCGCGTCCACATCGTCGTAGACGACGGGCAGCAGATCGTCGATGGTCCCGGTCCCCCGGGCCCGCAGCGCGTCGGCCACCTTCTCCTCACGCCGGAGGCGGTGCTCGAGATAACCGTCGATGACCGCGGCCGGGTCGTCGATGAGGTGCCCGTGCCCCGGGGCGATGACGTCGACGGGCGGATCGAGGTCGCGCACCCGCCGGAGGCTGGCCAGGTAGTCGGCCATGTTCCCGTCGGGTGGGGCGATGACGACCGTCGAGCCCTGCATCACGTGGTCGCCGGAGAACAACATCCGGGCCGGGCCGTCGTCAGCCGGGACCCCGCCGCCCGGGCGGCGCCGGTCGAGCAGGTAGCAGAGATGGTTTGAGGCGTGACCCGGGGTGTGGAGGGCGCGCAACGACAGACCGGGCACCTGCAGATGGAATCCACCGGCGATGGTCCAGTCGGCCACGAAGCCATCCCGGGAGGCGAACCCCAGGCGCGGCGCCCCGGTCCGCCGGGCCAGGCCCGATGCCCCCGGGGCGTGGTCGGGATGGGTATGGGTGACCAGGATCCATCGGATCCGGCCGCCGCCGGCCTCGGCGATGGCGTCCAGATGGTCGGGTTGATCGGGACCGGGGTCGATGACCGCCAGCTGGTCGGTGCCGACCAGATAGGTGTTGGTGCCCGGACCGGTCATGATCCCGGGATTGGCGGCGGTGATCCGGACGACGCCAGTGGCAACTGACCGCGGTCCGGGGTCGAAGTCGGCCGTTACCAATTCAGATCTGGTCGGCCTTCGGCCCCAGCACCTCACGAGTGGCGGCGGCCAGGCGCGCCTCGGCATCGGGTCCCGCCGCCATCTTGGCCTCGGCTGCCTCCTCGTACCCCTCGTCTCCGGGTCGGAGGATCACCACCTGTCCGTCCTCGATCAGCACGATCGGCAACACCTCGGGAATGTCGGTCACCTGTTCCGCCCAGGTCATCGCCTCCTCGGTGGTCTGGAACCGACCGATGGTCCGCAGGTTCTCGATGGTGGGGGGAAGGAGCTCGATTTCCCCGTCGTGGAAGCGACTCAGCGCCTCGCCGGGCCGGATCCAGATGGAGGCGATGGTCTCGCCGTCATCGTGGCGGGCGACCTGGCCCGAGGGGGCGGTGGTGATGAAAAAGCGGGTGTCGTACCGCCGGGGGGCCAACTCCGGGGTGATCCAGTGACTCACGTAGTGCACCGATCCGACGTCGAGGGCCAGACCTTCGCTGCGGCAGACATCCAACAGCCGGGTGGTGCCGGCATTCAGGGCATCCCGGTAGGCGACGAACCGGGCCAACGAGGCCGGGTCGGTGGTGTCGAGGAGCCGCACCTTTCCCCCCACCTGATCGGCATCGCCATCCTGATCGGCGGGCCGGAAGGCCAGCAGGACGCCGGCCTCCTCGAAGCACTCCCGCAACGCCGCCACCCAGAAAGCGAGCCCACCCGAGTCGATCCCGAGCAACGTGCTGGCCTCGGCATCGGTGCGGCCCGGACAGAGGGCCTCGATGTCGTCCCCGTAGTCGTCGGGGTCGACGGCACCGCCGGGGAACACGTAGACGCCGGCCACGAACTCGGAGGCCAAATTGCGCCGCAGCATGCAGACTTCGATGGCCGGCTCGCCGTCGCCGTCCGACGCGTCCCTCACCAGGATCACGGTGGCGGCATCGCGGACGGTGACGGGCATCGATTCAGGCTACCGCCGTGGCGGCGTCAGACGACGCTGAGGAAGCGGCGCCCGGTGAGGGCTCCGGAGTCGACCAGCGCATGGATGGCCAGTTCCCCGAAACGCTCGGGGTCGCCGATCAACCAGGTGTGCGAACCCTCGACCACCACGCCGTCCACCCCCGCTGCCCGGCGGAGCTCGTCGAAGGCCGCCCGTGGCACCAGACCGTCCCGGTCCGACCACGCCACCCACACCGGGGTGTGACGGCGGGAGATGGTCCGGAGCTCGGCCACCAGGTCCGCCCGCCGGATGAACGCCCCGGTGCGGAACATCCCCAGCGGGTTCTGCATCAGATTGGGGATGAAGTCCTCGAGCAGGGTCGGAAGCACCCGCATCAGATGCGGGGAGTGCAGCAGGTCGGTCCCGAAGTAGCGTCCCCAGTCCCACACCGGCCGCTGGGTCATGGTGCGGACCTGGTCGGCGGACGAGGCCCAAGTCGGCCCGCCGATGGCGTTGGCCAACAACAGCGAAAGGGCCCGTCCGGGATGATCGTGGACAAACGCCGTCGACACCCCGCCACCGAACGAGTGGCCGGCGATCAGCGCCACCCGGCTCTCGCCGACGGCGTCGAGGAATCGGCCGACCCAGGCGGCGTAGCCGTTGAACGATCGTTGCTCGACCGGGAGTTCCCGGGTTCCGCCGAAGCCCGGCATCGCCGGGGCGTAGACCCGGCATCCGGCCATCCCCATCCGCCGGATCGGCTCGGCGTAGGCATTGGGCCGAAGCCCCCATCCGTGGAGGAACAAGGCCGGGGGTCCGTCTCCGGTGGTGGCGTAACTCACCCGATGGCCGTCGACCGTCACGTTGCCCCAGGTGACGGCTCGGACATCCCGGTCGATGCACTCCGTGCCGGGCTCAGGGGAAGGTAGGGCAATGGCTGGAGTTGCCGGCATGGACGGTCAATCTAGGCACAATCCCAGCTCCGGCGGGGGATAGACCCAGGGCCAGGGGATTCGAAGCCGACTGCACCCCCCCGGCTGTAACAGTTACGCTCACTAGGACCAATTCTGTGTAGAGGAGACGGGGACACCATGGCTGTGGAACGACAAAGGGGCGGCGCCGGGACCGGCAGCAAGCCCAACGTCGGCAACAAGCCCAAGCCCGCCGGCAACACGCCGAAGCCGGGGGGCAATACGCCCAAGCCGAGGCCCGGAACCCCGTCGGCCAAGGAAGCCAGCCGAGCCCAGAGCCGCCCGGTGTCGGGGAAGGGACCCGGAGGCAAGGGCGGCGGCGGTCGGGGGGGCAATACCCCCCGTCCGGGCAGCCAACGGCAAGCAACGGCCGGTCCGCGAGGACGCTCCGGCGCCCTCATCGCCTGGGGAGCGGTGGGACTGGTCATCGTCGTTATCGTCGTCATCGTGATCATCAAGGCGACCGGTGGCTCCAGCGCCAACGCCGCCTACACCCCGGTGACCCCGGCGCCCGCCTCGATCGTCCACGACGTCACCAACATCCCCGCGTCGGTCTATGACGCGGTGGGAACCAACATCCCGTCGACCGCCCAACCGAATCTGCCGATCGTCCTCTCCAACCAGCCGCCGCTGACCCTGGGGGGCAAGACCCCGGCCATGTTCTATTACGGTGCCGAGTACTGCCCCTACTGTGCCGCCGAGCGCTGGGCGATGACCGCGGCGCTGTCCCGATTCGGCACCTGGTCGAATCTGGATGTGACCGCCTCGTCCCACACCGACGTCGCCCCGGCCACCTCCACCTTCAGCTACCGGGATGCCACCTTCACCAGCCAGTACCTGACGTTCTTCGCCGACGAGCAGTACACCACTGTCCCGACCAGCTCCGGCTTCACCGTCCTGAAGAATCCCACCAAGGAGGAGTCGGCGGTGCTCAACAAGTACAGCACCTCGGCCTTCATCCCCGGGGCCACGGCCGGACAGGTGAGCTTCCCCTTCATTGACATCGGCAACGTCGCCCTCCTCTCCGGGGCCACCTACAACCCGCAGATGCTGGCCGGGCTCAGCCACAACGACATCGCCAGCCATCTGACCGACCCGAACAATGCGGTCACCCAGTCCATCGTCGGTGCTGCCAACTACATCTCTGCCGCCATCTGTTCCAGCACCAAGCAGCAGCCGACCGCGGTGTGCACGAGTTCGGGTGTCCAGGCCGCGGCCAAGGCACTCAAGCTGAGCTGACCCGGATCCCCCGCGGAGATCGCGCCATGCCCACCCTGCGCTGGCAGCCCATCGTCACCACGCTGTTGAGCCTGATGGGGCTGGGCGTGTCGATCTATCTGACCATCACCCACTTCGATACCCACATCGGCCTGTCGTGCCCGGCGGGGGGCGGCATCATCAACTGTCAAAAGGTGACCACCAGCCCCCAGTCCTACGTGTTCGGCATCCCGGTGGCGGTGCTCGGGCTCGCCTACTTCGTGCCCATGTTGGGCCTGAGTCTGCCCTGGGCGTGGCGATCCGCCGACCGCCGAATCCACCTGGCCCGGCTGGCCCTGGCGGTCGTCGGCGTCGGGATGATCATCTACCTGGTGATCGCCGAGCTGTTCATCATCAAGAGCATCTGCCTGTGGTGCACGTCGGTCCATGTCCTCACCTTCATCCTGTTCGTGATCGTCGTGACGTCTTCTCCCCTCCTGTTATCCACCGACTACGAACTCGAGACCGACGGAAGCGCCCAGCTGGCCCACGACGGGTCATAACTGGTGCCGGCCAAGACCGATCATCCTCCCCCGACCCGAACCTCCCGCTTCGCCTTGGGCGCGGTCGTCGTCATCCTGGTCGGGGTCACCGCCCTGCTCGTCTACACGTTGACCGACACCCCCACCACCCTCCGGGTGGTCAACCGGGCCGAGACGGCTCCCGATGTACTCCACACCTTGGCCAGCGAGCCGGTGGCCACCTTCGACGCGATCGGGGCGGCGGCGCCCAACACCGGTCTGACCCCCCCGACGCTGGTCACCGGCCAACCGGCCTTGTATTCGGAAGAGAAGCCCGAAGTGCTCTACGTGGGCAGCGAGTACTGCCCGTTCTGCGCGGCAGAGCGGTGGCCGCTGGTGCTGGCGCTGTCCCGCTTCGGGACCTTCGGACTCCTCCACGACATGGAGTCCTCGACCACCTCGGTGTTCCCGGGGCTCCAGAGCTTCAGCTTCTTCGGCGCCTCCTACACCAGCCCGTATCTCACTTTCACCGGGGTGGAGCTCTATTCCGACGTCGCCGCCGCCAATGGGGTGTTCACCAAGATCTCCTCGCTCACGCCCGGCCAGCAGGCGCTGGTCACCCACTACCAGTCCAGCGCCGGCACCGGGCCGGCCACCGGTTCCTATCCGCTGGTCGATGTCGACAACGTGATGGTGTCGACCACGTCAGGATTCAGCCCGGCGATGATCCTGCGGCTCTCCCGGTCGACGATCATCGGCGACCTGAAGGACGGGACCACCTCCGACAGCCGGGCCATCGTGGCATCGGCCAACTACCTGTCGGCCGGAATCTGCATCGCCACCCACCAGAACCCATCCTCGGTGTGCAGCTCGAAAGGGGTGCGGGCCGCGGCCCAGGCGCTGGGGGCGGGCTGAGCCCGAAGCGGAGTGGTCAGCCGGCTCGACGGTCGGTCAGCAGCTTGCGCTCGACCTCGTTGAGCCCGCCCCAGATCCCGTGCGGTTCACGGATCCGGATGGCGTAGTCCAGGCAGTCGGTCTGTACCGAGCAGGTCGCGCAGATCGCCTTGGCGTGGGCCTCGCGCTGGAGTTTCTCCTCCTTGCGCTCGGCGTGAGCGGGAGGGAAGAAGATCTCAGCATGAGGGCCGCGGCATGAAGCTTTGACCTGCCATGTGTCCAAAGCTTGCGCCATTATTCGCCTTCCCCCTCTTGCCTGTGGACTATTACTCCACGCCAGCGAACGTACTCGCGCCGAGGCAGCGAAACAAGGGGTCTGACCAGGTTTTTCTGTCCGGCTCCCTTTGCCGCCGCCAGGCAGCTGGGCTTTCCCGCCCCGGCGGTGGCCGGAGAACCCTCACCGGGCAGCGAGAACGCTACGCTCCGGAGCAAATGGACGTCAGAACTTTCTGTACGCAGAGTCACGTCCTGATCGTGGCAGGCAAGGGTGGGGTGGGGAAAACCACCATGGTGGCGGCCATCGCCCGGATGGCCGCCGATGCCGGTCTGTCGGTGCTGGTCATCGAGCTCGAAGGCCGGTCCGGCGTCTCCGATGCCTTCGGCCACGGGGACAGCCTCGACTACGACGGGGCGGTGCTCAGCGCGGCGGGAGCCGACCAGGTCGAGGAAGATCCCGAGGACGGCGTCGAAACCCCCCGCCTGGCCCCCGGGAGCGTCCGGGCCCGGAGGATCACCCCCGACGACGCCCTCATCGAATACCTGGCCGACCACGGGCTCCGACGGATTTCCAAGCGATTGATGTCGTCGGGGATCATCGACATCGTCGCCGGGGCCATCCCCGGGATCCGGGACATCCTGGTCCTCGGCAAGGTCAAGCAGATCGAACAGGCCGGCCTCGCCGACCTGGTGCTGGTCGACGCGCCGGCCACTGGGCACGCCATGACCTTCCTGTCGTCGGCCAGCGGGCTGCTCGACGCCGCCCGGGGTGGGCCGGTCCGGGCCCAGGCCGCCGACGTGGTCGCCCTCCTCACCGACCCCGCCCGCAGCCAGGTGGCGCTGGTGACCCTGCCGGAGGAGATGCCGGTGAACGAGGTGGTCGATGCCGCCTACCAGCTGGAGGACAAGGTGGGCATCAGCCTGGGGCCGATCATCGTCAACGGCTGCTACCCGTCGATCCCCGGGTTGGAGGTCCCGGCCGCCGAGGCCGCCGAGGCGGCGGGCGTGGCGCTCGATGAGGAGTTGCGCCAGGCCCTCGACGCCGCCAGCGCCTTCCGGCGCACCCGGGAGGCGCTCCAGCAGGAACAGATCGAGCGGCTGGGCCGCGAGCTGCCCCTCCCCGAACTCCGGGTGCCGTTCGCCTTCACCGCCTCCATCGGCCCCGAAGAGTTGCAGGTGCTGGCCGATGCCCTGGCCGCCGGGATCGCCGGGCTGCCCGACGTCGAACCGGCGGCGGCTTCGTGAGCTCGGGACTCACCATCGGCGAGATCGCCCGGGACCGGTCGATCATCATCTGCGGCGGCTCGGGTGGCGTCGGCAAGACGACCACAGCGGCGGCGTTCGCATTGCAGGCCGCCCGCCAGGGCCGCAAGGCCTGCGTGGTGACCATCGATCCGGCCCGCCGACTGGCCAACTCCCTCGGCCTCGACGCCCTCTCCAACCAGCCCTCGAGGATCGACGGTGACTGGCCGGGCGAGCTGAACGCCATGATGCTCGACCCCAAGGGCACGTTCGACGACCTGGTCCGCCGGTACTCGGACACTCCCGATCAGGCTGACGGCATCCTGGCCAACCGGATGTACCGGAACCTGACCGGGGCCCTGTCCGGCACCCAGGAGTACATGGCCATGGAGAAGCTCTACGAGCTGGTGGAGGAAGGAGGCTTCGACGTGGTGGTGGTGGACACCCCGCCGACCCGCAACGCGCTCGACTTCCTCGACGCCCCCCGCCGGCTCACCGGGTTCCTCAGCAACCGGTTGTTCCAGGCGCTGATGATGCCCACCCGGGTGTCGCTGAAGTTCGTGGGCATGGCCGCCCAGGCCCTGCTGCGAACCATTTCCAAGGTGGCCGGCGCCGATGTGGTCCGGGACGCGGTGACCTTCTTCCAGGCCTTCGAGGGGATGGAGGAGGGATTCCGGACCCGGGCCATCCGGGTCAATGAGCTGCTCAAACAGCCGGGCACCGCCTTCGTGCTGGTGGCCTCGCCCCGGCCCGACTCGGTGGATGAAGCCGTGCACTTCGCGGCCAAGCTGGCCGATGCGGAGATGTCGGTGACCGCCCTCATCGTCAATCGGGTGCAACCCCGGTTCATCGAGGACCAGCGGCTCGGGCAACTGACGGAGCTGGTCGGGCGGGCCACCGGCGACAGCGCGCCGCTCCGGGTGCTGACCGACAACCTGGGTGGGTACGCGGCGGCGTCGGATCGGGACGAGCAGGTCTACGGCGACCTGGTGGCGCGAGTCGCCCCCGCGCCGGTCTCGCGGGTGCCGCTCCTCAACACCGATGTCCACGATCTGGACGGCTTGCGGCTCATCGCCGACCTGTTGTTCGTCACCGACGGACGGGCGGCGGTGCCGCCCCCGGTACCGGCTGAGTCTCCCCAGCAGGCGGGCTAACCTCGTGGCTGTGCGATCCATCCTGGTGGCCAGCGACGCCCCGTCGGTCAGAGCCGAAATCGCCGCCATCGCCGGTCGGCCGGATATCACCATCCGCGAGGCCCGCTCCGGGCCGGCGGTGCTCGAGGAAGTCGCCGAGACCCTCCCGGACCTCGTGGTGGTCGACCTGCAAATGGGGAACATGGGCGGGATGGCCGTCTGCCTCGAACTGCGGCTCGAGGAGTCGTACGGCAACCTCGAGCACGTGCCGGTGCTGATGCTCCTCGACCGTCGTCCCGATGTGTTCATCGCTCGCCGTTCCGGGGCCGAGGGGTGGGTGGTGAAGCCGCTCGATCCGATCCGCCTGCGTCGGGCCGTGACCTCCTTGCTCGACGGTGGTACGTACTACGACGAGTCCTACCAACCCCTGTCGGTCGTTCCTGCGGCCGGCGTCTGACGGCCTCCATCAGGCCGACGAAGGCAGGGTCCGTGTTCCGACGACAAAAGGAACGGCAATCCCCACCAACCCAGAAGCGCCGGGCGCTGAGTAGGGGGAAGGCCGCCGGCGGCCCGGAGGGTGAGGCCGGGCTCACCATGGGTCGGGGGGGCGCAGCCCAGGAGCAGTTCATCCTGGAAGCCATCAGCGATCTGCGGGACATGGTGGTCGGCGAGATCATGACCCCGCGGGTGGATGTGGTGGCCCTGTCCATCCCGGTGACCGCCGACGACGTCACCCGAGCCATCCGGGAATCGGGCCACCGTTGCTTTCCGGTCTACGACGACAACCTCGACGACCTGATCGGGGTGCTGTACGTCAATGACCTGTTCCGTGCCGGGTGGCGAGTCCAGAGCGGCCGTCCCGAAGCCCAGCGGACGGCGGCGACCGACGCCGATCCCGGGACGGCGAGCTCCGGAGCCGAAGTCACCACCGATCCCGTCAACCTGGGCATCCCGGATCCGGTCGACATCTCCCGGCGGCTCCGCCAACCGTTCCTGGTGCCCGAGTCGAGACTGGTGTTCGACGTCATGGCAGAGATGCGCCGGCAACGACGGGCGTTTGCGGTGGTGGTCGACGAGCACGGCGGGGTCGAAGGGGTGTTGACGGTCAAGGATGTGCTGAGCGAACTGGTCGGGCCGCTGCCCGACGAGTTCGATCCCGACGACGAACCCGACGTGGTCCGGGTGGACGGAAGCCGCTGGTTGGTCGACGGCCGGATGAGCGTCGACGACGTCATCGGCCGGCTGGGGATCGACCTGCCGGAGGGGGAGTACGTCACCCTGGGAGGCTTCCTGTTCAATGGGTTCGGGCACATCCCGAGTGAGGGCGAAGTGCTCAAGGTCGACGGCTGGGAGCTCCGGGTGGCGGAGATGGACAAACGGCGGATCGCCAAAGTCGTGGCCCGGCGGCTGACCGTACCCGACCCGGATCCCGTTCCCGGCAAGGTCGCCGGCGACACGGGGAGCGAGCGCACTCCGGTCGGCTAGCATTTCCCTGTTCTGGACTGGCATAAGCGCCGGATCCGGTCAACGGGCTGTGGCGCAGCTTGGTTAGCGCGCTGCGTTCGGGACGCAGAGGTCCCCGGTTCAAATCCGGGCAGCCCGACCACA
>DASXFR010000051.1:0-3793 GCA_036489495.1 Acidimicrobiales bacterium
ATGGGTACCGGATCGGAGCCGGAGATGACCCGGGGCTCGGTCCAGTAGAGATGGTGCGAGCCTGATTCATCGCTCACCCAGTCACGGTCGGGATCCCAGAAGGGACCGGCGTCGAAGGCCACCACCTTCCATCCTTTTCGAACCATCCGTTGGGTCAGCACGCCGCCGCCAGCTCCGCATCCGACCACGACGAGGTCGACCTCGTCACTGGGATCGAATCGCTGCATCTCGTCCCGCAGGCGGTGGTTGGTCCGGGTGCCGTCATTGGGTAGCAACCAGGCCGACTCGTTGCGACGTCGCACCCGGCTCATGGGCGGGAGGCGGGCGCGTCGATACCGGTGGTGCGGCTGCCGTTGCCGTTCCCCGAGGTCGCCGCGGAGGGCTTGGCACCGCGGTCGACCGGATCCTGATGCGGCGGTCGACCGGTGTCGGGAGCGTCGACGTGTTGGGCTCGAGCCTGTTCCACCCGGTCCGCCCACGGCACCGGGTCAGACGCATCCCGCTCCGGTACCTCCCAAGGCTCGCGTTTATCGAGGCCGAGGTTCTTGTACCCCCGCGGGTACGCGGGGCCGCCGAAACCGATTTCGTTCCATGACCACGGATGCGAGTAATAGGCATCACAGGCGTAGCGCATCCAGAGTTCGAAGAGGTGATTGGCGGGAAGTCCGTACCAGTCGCCATCGAGGCAGCTGATCTTTTCGACCAGCCGCATCTGATCGCGGACCCCGAGTTCCGAAAACGAGCATTCGAACGAGGCATGGGCGTCGACGTCGAGCATCTCGATCGAGCGCGACCAGGCCACCCAGTCGTCAGGCATGTCCTCGTACCGGTACCCGTCACCTCGGTGTTCGAGCAGGCGCTGGTCGATCATTTCGATCACCGGCACACGAGGCTCGTCGTCCTGGGCCAAGAGTCGATCGACCAGGGCGCGGGCAGTCGCCTCCCGGTCGGCGGCGAAGAAGCGCAACGGGGGGCGGGGCCCGAGCCGGCCGAGGACCACCACTCGGGTGGCTTCGTCCCAGGTCTCGCGCTGCCCAGTGACGTCGTAACCGGGGAACCGAGGTTCAGCCGTCCCCGGCGTGGTGGCCGCGGGTCGACCTCGGCGGGCCTTCGCCATCAGCCCTCCCGGCGCAGGATGGCGGCCAATAGTCCCATGCCGCCGACCAGGCCGAACAGCAACGGAGCAAAGGTCGGCGGGCCCATCTCCATGTTGTAACGGGCCAAGGCGAATCCACCCGGGCGTTGGCCGATCCCACGGAGGTGGAGGTACTGGCCCTGCAGGCTGTTGATCACCACCACCATCGACACCGCCGGGAGGGCGGTCTTGGCCATCCGACGGGAGAAGATGCCGGCCACCCCGGCCGCCGACACCGCGGGGGTGAGCATGACGGGCAGCCACATCATCTTGTTGCCGAAGCTGGCCCGGTCGTGCTCGAGCCAGATCTCGACCCCGGTGACCAGGGCGCCGACCGCCGTCAAACCCGACAGCGAGCGCTCGAACCGGCCGTGACGGATATTGCCGAGGAGCCGGTCAATTCCCATCACGGTCGGCTCGACCGGATCGAGCGGTATGGATGCGACATGGCGCAGCCGTCTCAACCCGTTGCCTCCGACCACTTATCCCGAAACAGCGTCCGAGCGATCGAGCCCTTTCTGGGTTGACCGGAGAGGAAGGACTTCAGGAGTCCCTTGGCCTGCTCGTAGGTGACTTTGCCGGGCATCGGCGGCTCGTCGACGTTGACGCTGACGTCCACCAGCGACGGCCCGGGATGGGACAGCGCTTCGGTCACGGCCCGCTCGAGCTCGTCCGCCTTGTCGACCCGGATGCCCCGGCCCCCGCAAGCTTCGGCCCAGGGGGCGAAGTCCGCCCGTTGTTCGAAGCGGACCCCGAACTCCGGGTAACCGAGCACCATCTGCTCCCACAGGATCTGCCCCAGCGAGGAGTTGTTGTTGATGAACACGGTGATCGGCAATCGGTAGCGGCAGGCGGTGGCGAACTCGGCCATCAACATGGCGAAGCCACCATCGCCCACGAAGGCGATGCATTGACGGTCCGGGTGGGCGAGCTGGTTGGCGATGGTATAGGGCAGTCCCGGCGCCATGGTGGCCAGGTTTCCCGACAGGTAGAACTCCCGCTCGCCCCGGATCTCGAAGTGGCGGGCCGCCCAGGTGGCGATGGTTCCCGAGTCGGAGGTCAGGATGGCGTCGTCGCTGGCCAAACGATCGATCACTGACATCAGGAATTGGGGCTGAATGGGATCGGCGGTGATCGACTCGAGCGCTCTCATCCGCTCACGCCACTGCCCCATTCCCTTCTGGGCGCGGGCGAGGAAGTCCCGGTCGGGCTGGCGGGTCAGGTGGGGAGTCAGCGCCCGCAACGATTCCTTTGCATCCCCGATCATCGGCACGTCGGTGGGCAACCGATTGCCGGCCCGGATGGGGTCGGATTCGATCTGGACCACCTTGCAGCTCCCGGGCTCGGGCAGGTACTTCGTGTACGGGAAGTTGGTGCCTACCATCAACAGGGTGTCGCAGGACTCCATCGCCTCCTCGGCCGGGGCCGTGCCGAGAAGCCCGATGCCGCCAATGGTCAGGGGGTCGTCATCGTTCACCACCGCCTTGCCCGGGAGGGTCTTGACGATGGGACTGGCCAGGAGATCGGCGGCGGCCAAGACCTCGTCACGGGCGCCGAGCGCACCCGCGCCCACCAGCATGACCACCTTCGCTCCTTGGTTGAGAACGGCGGCTGCCGCCGCGACATCCGTTGGTCGGGGAACGCCCGGAGCCGGTAGGAAGATCGCCGCGGTGGGAAGGATGGTGGCGGGCGCCGGCGCGGAATACGGCTGGGCGTCGGCGTCGGCGATCTGGACATCCGTCGGGATGGTGAGGTGGCTGACCGTTCGGCGGGCGAGCGCATGACGCACCGCCAGGTCGACCAGCGTCGGCACTTGGGCCGGGACATGGATCATCTGGTTGTATTCGGCTACGTCCATGTACAGCTTCTCGAGCGCCACCTCCTGCTGGTAGCCGGTGCCGAGCATCTGCGATTCCTGCATGCCGGTGATGGCCAGCACCGGTGCGTGGTCAAGCTTGGCGTCGTAGAGACCGTTCAACAAATGGATGGCCCCGGGTCCCGACGTCGCCAGGCAGACGCCGAGCCGACCGGTCGACTTGGCGTAGCCGGTCGCCATGAAGGCGGCGGCCTCCTCGTGGTGGACCAGGACGAACCGGAGCCGATCCTGGTGGCGGCGAAGTCCTTCCATGATCCCGTTGATGCCATCTCCGGGAAGTCCGAAAATGGTGTCGACCCCCCAATCGATCAGACGCTCGATCAATGCTTCGGCAGCGAGTTTCGCCATTGGTCTCCTTTCGGGCATCCACCGCAGACCGGACCTACCTTCCGGGACGAATCGTTTCGGTCGAGGTAGGACCGGCTCCAAATCCGGTGGTCGCCTTATCTGCGTACATACCCGAAACCGATGGCGCGGTAACGGTCATCGGTGCCGTTTTCATTCCGACCTCTCGGGGTACGGAAGGAGAAATGGCGCGCGCCTCAAAATCGGACGACGTCGATCGGCGCACTGACGACCTCCCGGCGCCTTTCGTGCTCCGGGACTACGCCTTGCTGGCTGACGGTCACCGCGGTGTCCTGGTCGATCCCCGAGGCGCCTGCACCTGGTTGTGTTTCCCCGGGTGGGCGGACCCCGCCGTCTTTGCCTCCCTCATCGGATCCCGTGGTCACTATCTGATCCAGCCGGAAGGGCGGTGGGTCTGGGGCGGCTACTACGAAGAC
>DASXFR010000073.1:0-4201 GCA_036489495.1 Acidimicrobiales bacterium
CCCGCCTCGCCGCCTCCGGCTCAGTTCCCGTTGTCGCCTTTGCCCTTGGGCCCGCCCCCGGGTCCGGCTCCGGGTCCCGCCGCGGTGGTCGGCGTCGGCGGCGGGGTCGTATGCGGGACGGTGGTCGTCTCGGCGGCGGCCCCACCCAGATCCAGGGCGGAGGCGAGGGTCGAGAGGTCGGCCTGGAGTACGGCGCCCTCCGACGCGGCGATGGCAGCGCTCCGGATGCCGTTGGCGATTGACGCCGCCGCCTGCTGAAGGTCGTTGGCAGCCGGCTGGGTTTTCCCGCTTGCTGCGTCGGTGACGGCCTCTTGGGCCTGCGAGGAGATCATCTGGCCGACACTGGCAGAGACCGTGTGTGCGGCAACCCCGGAGGCGACGTCTCCGACCAGGGAGGCCAGTGCCTGGGCGGCGGTCGGGGGTCCGGCCGCGGTGGTGGGCGGTGTCGAAGTTGTCGTCGTCACCGGATGGGTGGTGGTCGTCGAGTTGCTGGTCGGGGTGCCCCCAGGGGCAAAGGCGAGGACCAGGCCGACCACCAGCGCCGTGGCCAACAGGACCGCCACCGCCGCCAACCGCTGTCGCCGGGCCCGGGACAGGCGGGTGCCGACCACCAGGGCCGGCGGAGCCACCCGGGTGTCGCCTGGAGCTACCTGGGTGGTACCGCCCACACCGGGTAGCGGGCTCACCTGGGTGAGGTCGTCGGCCTGGGTGGCGGCCAGCGGGTCGGTGGCGGGTCCGGCAGAGGGTTCCCAGGGCGCGGCCAGCGCCGCGGTGTCGAGCAGGTCGGCGACCTCGAGCGCCCCGAGTCGCTGATCGGGTCGGTCCTGCAGCATCCCGCTCAGCAGCACCTTCCAGGGAACCGGGAGATCAGCGGGTATCGGGACAGGTCCGGCCAGCCGTTGCGCCACCATCTCGCCCGGTGACCCCCGGTAGACCTGCTGGCCGGTCAAGGACTCCAGCAGGACCAGGCCGAGGGACCAGATGTCGGCCGACGGCCCCACCTGATGGTTCTCCAGTTGTTCGGGCGCCATGTAGGCGGCGGTGCCCAAGGTGGTGCCGTCGAGGGTGAGGGTCGAGACATCGATGAGGCGGGCGATCCCGAAGTCGCCCAAGCGGGCCTGGCCGTCGGGTGTCACCAGGATGTTGGCCGGCTTCACGTCGCGGTGGACGATGCCCCGCTCGTGCACGTAGCCGAGGGCGCCGGCCACCGACGCCCCCAGATCCGCGGTGATCTCCGGTGTGAGTCGGCCCCGACGCAGGATCTCGGCCAGGTTCGATCCGGCGACGAACTCCATCACCAGATACGCCTGGTCACCGGTGACTCCGGTGTCGAGGAGGCGAACCAGTCCGGGATGGTCGAAGCCTTCGAGGGCCCGGGCCTCCTGGGCCAGCCGCCGGGCCAGCTCGGGGTCGCCGGAGCGGACGATCTTGACCGCCACCTCCCGGCCGCTCTCCTGGTCGACCGCCAGATAGACGTCGGACATTCCACCCCGGCCGAGGAGCCGACCGAGCCGGTACCTCCCGGAGAGAATCTCGGTGGCGGACGTCATGGCCGGTGGTCGGGTGCAGTCATAGGCGTGTCGGTTGGGTGGCGAACCTTTCACCGAGGGTGGTGGAGTTCGACAGCTCCCGACCCCAGTTTCCCCCATTCGTCGTCAGTTGCGCCAGGGCGGTGCCTTCGGCAAAGCAGCTCACACCTTGGCTGGTCTCGGTGTTTGTCGAGGCGGCCGGCGGGTACATCAATTGGTGGGTCCATTTGGCCGGGGATGCGGCACATCCCGCACTCCCGGAATTCAGCGAGAGGAGTCGGGCATGACGACTGCTATCAGCGGGAACAACCAGTGGCCGGAGACGATGAGGCGCACCCGATCGGCCAATCCGGCCGGAGAGCTTGGCGCCAATCAGGCCACCCGATCGTTGTCGGCCAGCCTGTGGTCGCTCGGGGTGATCACCCTGCTCATCTCCGCCTGGGGCGGGATCATCCCCTACCTGGGTCCGACCTTCAGTTTCAGCGCCGACGGCGCAAACTCCTGGCAATGGAACCTGACCCACTCAGTGCTGGCCCTGGTCCCGGGAGCCATCGGCTGCTTGGTCGCCTTCACGTTCCTCGCCCCCCTCTCCGCCGAAGGTGTCGCCAGACGGCGGGTGAGCCTGACGGTCGCCGGCCTGGTGGCCGTGGTCTGCGGGGCCTGGTTCGTCATCGGGCCCCTGGCCTGGCCGATCGTCGACAACACCGGCCAGTACTTCGTGGCGGCGGACCCGTTGCGTCTCCTCTCCAACCAGGTCGGCTATTCGTTCGGCCCCGGGTTGATCCTGGCCGCCTGCGGTGCCTTCGCCATCGGCTGGGCCGTCCGCCACAACCGACCGCTCGAAGCTGTCGGGGCCAACCAACCCGTCGACGTGGAGGAATCCGTATCGATCGTGCGCACCGAGCCGGCCGCACCCCGGCTGACCGCACCGCCGGCCGCCACCCCGGCCGACTACGCCGCGCCGTCAGCAGAATCCGCCGCGCCAGCTCAGGCTGCGGCCCCGCCGGCGCCGACTGTACCGGCATCGTCCTCCGCCTCCATGGCCTCCGAGACGATGCCCTCCGCCCCACCCATGGCGTCTGCCCCACCGATGAAACCGGTGCAATCGGGCATTCCCGGCGCCGACCCGGCCAAAGACGGCTGACGATTCCCCACCTCCGACCCGCGCCGACCGGCTGACCGATTCCGAGGGTCAGCTTGCCGGTAGCCGCCTTCGGTGGCGGGGTAGACATTGGCGATGCCGATCGGTACCTGCCCTTGGAATCACCGATGAGCGCCGCCCCCTCCGGCCAACAGTTCGAGATCGCCCACGGTGAGCAACGGGCCACCATCGTGGAGGTGGGTGGGGGTGTCCGCTCCTATGCCGTCGGTGATCGACAGGTCCTTGACCCCTACCCGCTCGACGCCATGTGCGACGGCGCCCATGGCGCGGTGCTGGTGCCCTGGCCGAATCGGCTGGCCGATGGCCGGTATCGATTCGATGGGGTCGACTACCAGGTCGCCATCACCGAGCCGGCCAAGCACAACGCCATCCATGGGTTTCTGATGTGGCGCCCGTGGCGGGCCGTCGAGCGTGGACCCAGCCGGGTGGTGATGGGGACGCGTCTACACCCGATGATGGGATACCCGTTCGATCTCGAGGTGCGGGTCACCTATCTCCTCGACGACGGCGGCTTGACGGTGACCACGGAGGCCACCAACCAGGGCATCAGCCCCTGCCCCTACGGCTGCGGCCAACACCCCTACCTCTCCCCCGGCGTCGGCCTCATCGACGACTGCCAGCTCGAGCTCAACGCCGCCACCCGGATCGTCACCGACGATGTCCGCCAGCTCCCGACCGGGAACGAGCCGGTCGACGGCACCGTCTTCGACTTCCGAGCCGCCCGGAAGCTCGGAGACCTGCGCATCGACTTCGCCTTCCAGGACCTGGCCCGGGATGACGACGGGCGGGCCTGGGTCCGGTTGGCTGCCCCTGACGGTCGTCGGGCCGAACTCTGGGTCGACGGCGCCTACCCGATCATCGAGCTGTACACCGGCGACACCTTGGATCCGTCGCGCCGCCGCCACGGCCTCGGCGCCGAGCCGATGAGCTGCCCGCCCAATGCCTTTGCCACCGGGGACGGGTTGGCCCGGCTCGAACCCGGAGACACCTTCACCGCCAGGTGGGGCGCCCGGCTCAGCTGATCGACCGCTGACGTCGTCGGACCGGACCCGACAATCGCGTGAGATCATTTGCCAATGCCCGAGGACGTGGCGTGGCTCGATGACCGGCCACCCGAGCTGATCGAGGTGGGTGACCGGGTGCTGGTGCGAATGACGCCTGACCATGGCCCGGAGTTGGTGTCGGCGGTGAACGCCAGCCTCTCCCATCTCCGTCCGTGGATGCCCTGGGCCCAAGAGTCGGCGACGTCCGAGTCGATCGGCACCTTCATCGGGAACGCCGCCACGCAGTGGGAGGGTTTCCAGGAGTTTCAGTACCTGATCCGTCAACTTCCAGCCGGGCCGATCATCGGGTGCTGCGGGCTCCACACCCGGGTCGGAGTCGGAGCCCTGGAGATCGGCTATTGGGTCCATGTCGACCACATCGGGCGGGGGGTGGCGACCACCGCCGCCGGTGGTCTGAGCGACGCTGCCCTCCGACTGCGGGGGGTGGAAAGGGCGGAGATCCGCTG
>DASXFR010000091.1:0-26337 GCA_036489495.1 Acidimicrobiales bacterium
GGCCAGGTCGGGGAGCAGCCCGAAGGCGGTGTGCTCCTCGATGTGGAGACGGAAGGGGAGCAGCTTCGATTCCTGGTACTCGGGGCCGATCCGGTCGTACTCCTCGGCCACGTGGTGAAAGTCGGTCACTGCAATTAGACGGTACAACCTCCGGCCAGCCGGAAAGTCGAGCTGTCGTCGGCCGAATCCCCGACCGGTGGAGTGGCTTTGCCGCCGGTGGGTCCGGCCGGATCAACAACCTGGCTCGGCCGCAACGGCATCAGTAGGGCGAGCGGATGTCTTGGAACATCGGAAAGTGCCGGACGTTTCGTGTCAGTAGCCGTGAGTCGGTACGGATGGCGGTGGCCGCGATGGCAAGGTCGGCGCCGTCGATCGTGTGATGACTTGGAAGCCACTGACGGCCCAGAGCGCCGGCCTCCTCGGCTACGTCCGCGTCGACTGGATGCCAGATGAGGGTTGATAACAATGAACGGGTTGCGCTCTCCTCGGCGGGATGCATGCCGGCGAGAATCTCTAATCGCGTGATTTCGCTGGCATGCAAGGGCGCGGCAGCCCTTTCTTCTTCGAGGAGTTCCGCGGCTCCCTGGTGACCTCGGAGGTAGTCGATCAGCACCGAGCTGTCGACTAACGCGGTCAAGAGTTGGGCTCCGGCAGACGCGATCCAGACCGCAGCCGGTCCACCCATGCCTCCCCATCCAACTCGCCTTCCTTCCAGGAGCCGAATGCCCGGCGCATGGCGGCGAGGTCGTCGTCACTGGAGCGCTCCACGCCGTATACCGTTTCGACCGCGTCTCGTATGAGGGCAGAGATAGATCGACCCGTGCGCGCCGCCTCGGCGTCGAGAGCTCTCCGCTCTTCGCTCGTGAGGGAGATTTGGGTCCGTTGCATGATGTAATCATACATCATGTCTCACTGGCTCATGTGCCTGTGGGCAACGATTCCACCGTCGGAGCCGCCAATCTCCGGGTGAAGGCGCCGATGTGTTCGCGGCCCAGATCCCCGACCCGGGTGCAGGCGAACCACGGCTCCTCCGGGAGGCTGTCCGACGCCGGGAAGAGCTCGACGATGCTGCCGCCGGCCAGTTCCTCGGCACACACAAAAGTCGGGAGCAGGCTGATGCCGTGTCCGCACTCGACGGCCCGAACCACGGCCCGAAGGTCGGGGGCGATGAGACGAAGGTCGGCGGCGAACGGCCGACCCAATCCGGACTGCCAGAATCGCCTCGTCATGGGCAGCTCGGCGCTGTAGGCCACCCAACGTTTTCCCACCAGCCACGACGACAGCTGGGCGATCGAGCGCAGCCGAGGGGTCGGGATCATGTCGGGCGGGGCCACCAACACGAACCGTTTGGTGTCGATGGGCGCCGAGGTGATCGACCGACGGGCCGGAGTGGTGCTGGTCACCGCCACGTCGAGCTCCCCGCGTTCGAGGAGGTCGATGATCTCGTCGTCGCTCCCGAACGTGGCCACGATCGCGGGTCCGGAGGGATCGAACCTCGGCACCAGTTCGAACGAGAAGTACTCGGCGGAGGACCCGAATCGGATGGTCGGCGGGGGAGACGGCGTATCTCCGCCATCCAGACCGATCAGCACCGGCTCGAGCCGGTCCAGCTGCTCGGCGACTTGGGCGTACAGCTCGCGGCCCCGGCGGGTCGGCTCCACCCCGCCGGCGGTACGGATGAAGAGGGGGGCGCCGGCCCTCCGCTCGAGCCCGCTCAGTTGCTGGCTGGCCGCCGGCTGCGAGAGGCCCCGGACAGCGGCGCCGGCGGTCACCGACCCTGATCGATAGATGGCGACAAACGTGCGGAGCCACTCCGATGCTGCCATTCGAAAACCTTATATCAACTCTCAGAGATACCTCTTTGCTAATGCGAAGAAGCGGGCCCACACTGGGGGGATGGCGAACGTCCCTTATACCCACGGCCATCACGACAGCGTGTTGCGCTCCCACCGCTGGCGTACCGCCGAGAACTCGGCCGGCTACCTGCTTCCCCACCTCGAGCCGGGGATGACCCTCCTCGACGTCGGCTGCGGACCCGGGACCATCACCGCCGATCTGGCCGTCCGGGTGGCACCGGGTCGGGTGGTGGGCCTCGACGCCTCCGCCGAGGTCATCGAGGAAGCCCGGACCCTGGCCGGCCGTGGCCCGGCCGGGCTGGTCTTCGAAGTCGGCGACCTCTTCGACCTCGACTACGAGGACGGGACCTTCGATGTCGTCCATGCTCACCAGGTGTTGCAGCATCTGGGCGACCCGGTGGCCGCGCTGGTGGAGATGAAGCGGGTGTGCCGGCCGGGAGGAGTGGTGGCGGCCCGCGACGGTGACTACCCGGCCATGATCGCCTTTCCCCCGTATCCCGAACTGGAGAGGAGCCTGGCCGCCTACCGGGCCGCCACCCTGGCCAACGGCGCCCAGTGCGACGCCGGCCGGAAGATCCTCGGCTGGGCCCGCCAGGCCGGGTTCCGGTCGGTCACCCCGTCTGCCTCGGTGTGGTGCTTCGCCACCCCGGAGGACCGGACCTGGTGGGGCGATCTGTGGGCCGACCGGGTGACCAAGTCATCCCTGGCCGATCAGTTGCTGGCCCGCCAGATTGCCACCCGGGAAGATCTGGACAGGTTCGCCCAGGCGTGGCGGGACTGGTCGGCCGAACCCGATGGTTGGTTCAGCGTCCTCCACGGCGAAGTCGTCTGCACGGTGTGAGCGACGCGCCCGGCACCGGGACTCGGATGCTCAGGCCAGGCCGCGCTGCACCCCGGCCAGAAACCGCTCGGGGGCCTCGATCATCGGGAAGTGGCCGACCCCGTCGAGGATCTCCACGCCGACGTCGGGCCGGGCCTCCTGCAGGCGGGCGACCATGGGGAGCACGGCGATGGGATCGTCGGCGCCCCACACGACGTGCAGCGGTGACGGGTGGACTTCGATGGCCCCGGTGAACCTCGCCTCGCTCCGGCGCCGCTCCTCGATGTAGCGGATGGTCCGGGGGAGGAGCAAGAGGCCACCGGACCGGGCGGCCAGCTCGCAGGTTCCCTCCAGCTCCTCCTCGCTCACCGTCGACGACGGGCTGCAGATGGAGGCGAGACTGGCGGCCAGGGTGGCGGGGTCCATCGGGGCGGCATCGTCGAGCCGGGCATCGGGGAGGCTCAACAGGAAATTCTGCCCGTCGCTCAGATGGGCCATCTGGATGTAGATGCTGCCGTTGGTGAGCACCCGGTGGAGGATCTCCACCGGCCACCGACCTTCCTGCTGGCGGGCCAGCAGCTCGCCGCCCACCGTGTCCCCGAAGTCGTGGGTGAGGAGGGAGATCCGGTCGAGGCCCAGCCGCTCGGTGAGGGCCACCGCCACCTCGGCCTGGATGTCGACGGTGTAGGCGATGTCGGGCTTGGCCGACAGCCCGTAGCCGACCAGGTCGAAGAGGACCACCCGCCGGTCCCGGGCCAGCTGGTCGACGATCTGGTGGAAGTCGAAAGAGGAGGTGGGAAAGCCGTGGATGATCAACAGCGGCTCATGTCCGGCCGGATCCCCCGCTTCGATGTCGACCACGAAGACCTCGTAACCGGCGAGGGAGATCCGGCTGCCCCGTTTTTCCCATTGGTCGGAGGCGGCGGTCATGCCAGCAACCGGTCGGTGAAGAAGGTCAGCACCTGGTCGAGCGCGGCCCGGGTCGGGGTGCCTTCCCGGTCGTCGAGGTCCTCGGTCAGCACCGAGTGGGCCATCGACCGGTGGCCGTGGGGATTCCCCGACGACGAGTCGAGCTCCACCGCGATGAACCCGTCCCCCAGCACCTGCTGCAGATGTTCGAACCGGGCGTGAGGGCTCATCCGGTCGCCGGTGAAGCGCAGGCCGAGCACGCAGATCCCGGCCGCCACCCGCTCCTGGACCTTCTTGAGGTCGGCGTCGGAGATCCCGAGGTCCCAGCTGTGGCGCTTGCTCACCGCAAACGGCATCGACGGCTGGCTGAGCACCGGGGCGACCATCACGTCGTCGACCATCATGGCCAGCGCGAACCCCCCGGTGAAGCACATCCCCACCGCCCCGACCCCGGGTCCGCCACAGGTCTCGTGCTCGGCCTTGGCCAGGGCCCGCAGCCAGGTGGTGATGGGGCTGGCCCTCTTCAGGGCCAGGGCGCTGAACTCGCTGGAGATACAGGCGCGGGCCAGGGACCCGACGGTGTACCCGACGGTGGGTCGGCGCCCGTCGTCCCCGAAGACGTGGGGCAGCACCGCGGTGCACCCGACCGCCGCGACCTTCCGCCCGAATTCGGCGACATGGGGGGTGATGCCCGGCATCTCGCTGATGACGATCACCGCCGGTCCGGTACCCGTCCGGTAGACCACCCGGGTCTTGCCCTCGGCGGTGAAGCTGCCCTTCTCGAATCCCTCCAGTGGATCTGTCATGGCACGAAGCTAATGGCCGCCGGCCATGCCCGTCAGAACCGCGGGCTACTCGGCCGGACGATGGCGATGACCGGTCTGGCTCAGGCGGTCGCCGACCGGGGGACGGACGAGGGCCAGGGTGGCCCGGACCGGGAGGTGGTCGGACCGGGTGTGCTCGGCGATCCGGGCATCGACCACCGCCACCGACGGGGTGACCAGCAGATGATCGAGCTGGCTGTGGGGGCGGAAGGCCGGCCAGGTGCGCCCCCGGATCACCCGTCGCCAGCCGCGGAAGAACGCCGACAGCGGTGGGCCCCACATGTTCATGTCGCCAGTCAGGACGGCGGCGCGTTGGGCCGGGTCGGGCAAGGCCGCCCGGAGCCGCTTGAACTGCACCGGCGATCGCTGCAGCAGGTGGGACATATGGGTGCCGATCACCGTCATCGAGTCCTCACCCACCGGAACGGTGGTGGCGATGGCCAACCGGATGGAGGCGTCGGTCTTCAGCTGGCCCAGCGGGATCACCTGGCGGTGGATGATCGGCACCCGGGTGAGCACGGCCAGCCCGAAGGTGCCGAGTCCGTAGTCGGGATGGAGGCGCTCGAATTTGCGCCCGGGTTGGCGATCGGGGTGATCGAGCCGGAAGACCAGGCTGGCGCTGCGGGGCCGCGGCCCCCACCGGTGGTTGGCCGCGGGGTGGGGCGGGAAGATCCTGCCGGTGGCCAGTTGCTCTTCGAACACCTGGTAGCCGAGTTGGCGGCCGACGACCGCCGCGGTGCTCAGGCCACCACCTGCCGGTGTCCAGGATTCCTGCATGACCAGCACGTCGGCGTCGAGGGCGGCGCACTCGGCGGCCACGTCAAAGGGGCGGCCCCATCCGTCGACGCCGCAGTGGACGTTGAAGGTGGCCACGGTCAGCTGACCCGGGTCGGTCACCAGGGTTCAGTGCCGGCCGAGGGTGGAGGCGGCGGCCTGCAGCTCCCCCCGGTACTCGGGGGCGGCGATCCCGGCCAAGGCATAGGCCCGCTCCCGGACGGTCAGGCCGTAGAGGTCGGCGGCCCCGTGTTCGGTGACCACCACCCCGGTGTGGTGGCGGGGGGTGGAGACCACTGAGCCCTCGGGGAGGGCGGCGACGATGCGCGACCGCGGCTCGCCGTTGACGGTGGCGGTGGACCGCAGGCAGATCAACGAGTGGTCGTCGGACCGGAGGGCGGCGGCCGACACGAAGTCCTCGTGCCCGCCGACCCCGGAGATCTGCCGACCGTCGATGCTGTCCGCCACCACCTGGCCGTAGAGGTCGAGGCTCAGGGCGCCGTTGATGGAGATCAGCTTCTGGTTGTGGGCGATCAGGTTCGGGTCGTTGACCACCTCGACGGGCAGGAAGGCGACATCGGGATTGTCGTCCAGCCACTTGTAGAGGTCGGCGGACCCGAGGGCGAAGGTGGTGACCGACAGCCCGTCGAAGATCCCCTTGTTGGTGTTGGTCACCTTGCCGGCCAGGTGCAGGCCCATCATCCCGTCGGTGAACATCTCGCTGTGGATCCCGTAGCTCCCGCCGGTCCCGGCGGCCAGCTGGTGGGCCACGATGTTGGGAATTGCCCCGATCCCGATCTGGAGGGTGGCCCCGTCGGGGATGAAGCCCATGGCCAGGTCGGCGATGGCGTGGTCGACCTCGTCGGGGGCGGCGTCGGCCAGGGCGTAGGGCCGACCATCGGACTCGACCAGGACATCGATCAGATCCAGCGGCAGGGTGTTGGTGTACTCGGGGGGGAGCGAGCGGGTCCGGGGGAAGTGGGGACTCACCTCCACCATCAACAGCCGGCCGGGGTCCTTGCCCGCCAGCACCAGCTCGTCGTAGGTGCCCCCGAGATGGAGGGAGAGGTTGACATTGCCGTCGGCATCCGGCGGGGCGCCGGCCGCGGTCATGATCCGGGGCGCAAACCGGCGGAGGATGGGGGCGAACTGCCGGAATCCTCCCGGTACCAGCTCCACGTTGTAGCCCTGGCCCAACAGCACCCGTTCCGACGGGCCGAAGAACCCGCAGCGATAGGACACCTTCGGGTGGGTGAACACCGTGTAGTACCCGAGCAACAGGGAGCCCCCGACGACCAGCCCCTCCCAGTCGTCCCTCGTCCCGAGGGCGGTGAGCAGGGCGTCGGGGTTGGCCGGGCCGAGGCCGAAGGCGAGGGTGTCCCGGGTCTGCACCAGGGCGGCGGCTTCGGCGGGGGTGCAGATTCGAGGCGGCATCGGACTCAGTGTGCCACCGGGTCGGCGCCTCGCGCCGGTCGGACGGCGCGACCCTGGCGACTCAGCCGGCCACCAGGTCGGCGTACTCGGGGTGCTGGCGGAGGTAGTAGGCCACGAACGAACAGGTGGGGACGACCACCAGCCCGCTGGCCCGGGCGTGGTCGAGGGCGGCGGCCACCAACTCGCCCCCGAGGCCCTGCCCCTCCATCTCCGGTTCGATCTCGGTGTGGTGGAGCTCGATCTTCCCCGGGCTCGGGCGGAAGGAGGCGATGCCGATCAGCCGGTCGTCGAGCCACAGTTCGTAGCGATGGTCGTCCGAGTTGAGGACCGTCTCGACCCAGCTCTCGTCGGTATCGGGCCTGGCGGTGTCGGGCGGGGCGGGGTCGGGCATGGCTGGCTCCGGGGTTGAAATGTCGGACGATGCTCGGCATCGCTCAACCCGACCCTACCCAGCCGAGGTGTCGGGCATGCCGGTCGTCCCCTAACGTCTCACCGGACACGGTTTGGACGAGAGAGGTGGCGACGTGACGACCGAACCCGGGCAGGACTACGACGAGTTCTCGATGTTCGCCGACAACGCCTCCGAAGTCGGGCTCCCCTGGAACGGCGACCCGGTGGTCCGTCGCGAGACCGTCGAGGTCGCCCCCGGCCGCCACCTCAGCGCCCTGGTCTGGGGGGCCGGGCCGGCCGAGTTGGTGCTGATCCACGGGGGCGGGCAGAACGCCCACACCTGGGACACCGTGGCCCTGGCCCTCGACCGCCCGTTGGTGGCCCTCGACCTCCCCGGCCACGGCCACTCCGACTGGCCGGGTGACGCCCGGGCCCTCCAGCCGGCCCTCATCGCCGACGACGTGGCGGTGGCCATCGGGGCGCTGGCCCCGGAGGCTCGCATGGTGGTGGGCATGTCCCTCGGCGGGATCACCGCCATGGCCCTCGGCGCCCGGCATCCGGAGCTGGTTCCCCGGTTGGTGCTGGTCGACGTGACCCCGGGGGTCGACCGGGAGAAGAGCTCGGACATCCGGGCGTTCCTGGCCGGCCCGGAGTCGTTCGCCAGCTTCGACGAGATCCTCCAGCGGACCATCCAGTTCAACCCGACCCGGACCGAGTCGTCGCTGCGACGGGGGGTGCTCCACAACGCGGTGCAACGGGACGACGGCTCCTGGACGTGGCGCCATCAGCTCGGCCGGCCGGCCGGCTCCTCTGGCCTCCACGTCGAATCGGTGGAGTTCGGCTCGCTGTGGGACGACCTCGGGAGCATCACCGCCCCCACCTTGTTGGTGCGCGGCGGGCTGTCGCCGGTGGTCGATGACGCCGATATGGCGGAGTTCCGCCGCCGGCGTCCCGACGCCGAGGTCCTGGTGGTGGAAAAAGCCGGGCACAGCATCCAGGGAGACCAACCCCTGGAGCTGGCCCGGATACTCGGCAGCTTCTTGGATGCAGGCTGAGCCTTAGGCGGCGGAGCCGACCAGTTCACCGGGCGCGTCGCCGAGTACATCGGCGACGGTGTCCGGCCCGTCCAGCGCCGCGGTGAGCACGTCACCGATCTCGGCGGCCAGATGGAAGGTCATCTGATCCCGAACCACGACGGGTACATCCTCGAGGTCCGGCCCGTTACGGGCGGGAAGCACCACCTCGGTGAGACCGGCCCGGTGGGCGGCGAGCACCTTCTGGCGCACCCCCCCGATGGGCAGGACCCGACCCTGGAGGGTGACCTCCCCGGTCATGGCGACCGTCGACCGCACCGGAACACCCCGGAGCAGGCTGACCAGCGCGGTGGTCATGGTGACCCCGGCCGACGGCCCGTCCTTGGGGGTGGCCCCGGCGGGAACGTGGACGTGGAACCGCTTGCCTTCGAAGACGTGGCTGTCGATGCCCAACTCGGTGGCGTGGGAGCGGACGTAGGAGAGGGCGATCTCCGCCGACTCCTTCATCACGTCACCCAACTGACCGGTCAGCGTCAGGCCTTCCGGCCCGTCGTTCACCGATGCCTCGACGTAGAGCACGTCGCCACCGACGCCGGTGACGGCCAGCCCGGTGGCGACACCGGGAACCGCGGTCCGGTCGGCGGCCTCGAAGAAGAAGCGGGCCCGACCCAACCAACCGGTGACATCCTCGGCATCGACGGTGACCGGCGCGGTCTTCTCGCCCGAGGCGATCTGGGTGGCCACCTTGCGCAGCAGCCGTCCCAGTTCACGTTCGAGGGTTCGGACCCCGGCCTCCCGGGTGTAGTCGCCCACCACCTGGCGCAGGGCGTCGTCGGTGATGACGACCTCGTCGGCTCGCAGCGCCGAGCGCTCCAGTTGACGGGCAACCAGATGGTGCTTGGCGATGGCCACCTTCTCCTCCTCGGTGTAGCCGTCCAGCCGGATGATCTCCATCCGGTCCAGCAGCGGGCCGGGGATGGTGTCGATCATGTTGGCGGTGGCGATGAACAAGACCCGCGACAGGTCCAGCTCCACCTCCAGGTAGTGATCCCGGAAGGTGTGGTTCTGGGCCGGGTCGAGCACTTCCAGCAGGGCCGAGGACGGGTCGCCGCGGTAGTCGGCGCCCAGCTTGTCGACCTCGTCGAGGACGATGACCGGGTTCATGGTCCCGGCTTCGCGCAGGGCGCGGACCAGCCGGCCAGGTTGGGCACCGACGTAGGTACGGCGGTGTCCCCGGATCTCGGCTTCGTCGCGCACGCCACCCAGGGCGACCCGGACGAAGGAGCGGCCCAGGGCGCGGGCCACCGACTCACCCAGGGAGGTCTTGCCGACTCCGGGCGGGCCGACCAGGGCCAGGATGGCGCCACTGCCCCGTCCGGTCACCTCCTTCAGGCCGCGCTCGGCCTGGAGTTTGCGCACGGCCAGGTGCTCGAGGATGCGCTCTTTCACATCATCGAGACCGTCGTGGTCCTCGTTCAGGTTGCGGGCCGCCTCGTCGATGTCCAACCGGTCATCGGACAGCTTGCCCCAGGGGAGCTCCAGCACGGTGTCGAGCCAGGTACGGATCCAACCGTTCTCCGGGTTCTGCTCACTGGTGCGCTCGAGCTTGCCGATCTCCCGCTCGACCGCCTTGCGGACGGCCTCGGGCAGCTCCCGGTCCTCGATCGCCTTCCGGTAATCGTCGGGGGCTTCCTCGCCGTCGGGGTTGATCTCCCCCAACTCCTTGCGGATCGACTCCAGCTGGCGCCGCAGCAAGAACTCCCGCTGCGTCTTCTCCATGCCTTCCTCGACGTCGGTCTTCACCCGCTCGCGCAGGGTGATGTCGGCCAGCACCTCCCGGGCCCAGCCGAGGACCAGCCGCAGCCGGTCTTCCACGTCGATGGTCTCCAGCACCTGGACCTTCTGCTCGAGGGTCAGGTCGGGGGAGTACCCGGCCACGTCGGCGATCCGACCGGCACCGGAGACGTCACCCAGACGCTCGGCGAACCGGCCCGCGCCGCGGCTGACCAGAATGTTCTCCATCACCGCCCGGTATTCGCGGGCCAGCTCGTTGACCCCGTCGGAGGGGGTCGGCTCTTCGATCACCTCGACCTGGACCCAGAGGGCCCGGCCGGTCCCGGGTACCGCGGTGCCCAGGGTGGCGCGCTCGATGCCGCGCACCGCCACCGCCTGCATCCCGCCGGGCAGCTCGCCGCTCTCCATGACCTCGGCGATGACGCCGACGGTGGAGTAGCGCCCGTCGATCAGGGGGACGATGACGAACTGGCCGCCGGCCAGCCCGGCCGCCTCAACCGCGGCCCGGGCCTCGTCGGACTCGAGGCCCATGGTGAAGACCATCCCGGGCAGCACGACCCCCGAGGTGAGGGGAAGCAGGGGCAAATTCTGGTTGATTTCTGGGGCGGTCTTTTCCACGGTTGCTCCAATCGCTACAGCTACCTCTCGTAACTGTTGCTATGTAAACAGACTGGAAATCTGAGTATTCCCCCCTCAAGTTCATTTCGGGCCCGTCCAGGCTCAGATGAGGGTGCCGAGGGCCAGCCCGGCGATGGCCGCCCCCAGCCCCGCCACCACGCTGACCAGGACATTCGCCACCGCGCCGGTCGAAGCATCGCGGCTCAGCAGCCGGAAGCTGTCGTAGGAGAAGGTCGAAAAGGTGGTGTAGGCGCCACACAGGCCGGTGCCGAGCACCGTGACCCAGGTGGCGGAAAGCCCGCGGTGAAGGGCCAACCCGGTGAGAAACCCCAGGACCAGGGACCCGGTTATGTTGATGACCACCGTGCCATAGGGGAAGTCGGATTCGACCTGCCCCTGGACCGAGCGGTCGACCAGGTAGCGGAGCACCGCCCCGGCGGCCCCGGCGATCATCAGGCCGGCGATGATCACCCGGCGGCTCCCGGGTCGGTGCCGTAGGCGACCACCCGGATCGGCTCCCGCACCACCAGGCCGCTGACCCCCAGGGCCTCGATCTCGGGGAGGAAGGCGTCGATCTTCTCGGTGGTGTCGATGATCTCCACCATGATCGGCAGGTCGTCGCTGAGACTGAGGATCCGGGTGGTGTGGATGTGGTTGTTGGCCCCGAAGCCCTCGAAACCCCTCCAGGCCGAGGCCCCGGCCATGCCGGCGGCATGGGCCCGATGGATGATCTCGGCGTGCATGGCCACGTGGTGGTGGCGGTCCGACTCGCCGATGTAGATGGTCAGGCGCTCGGCCGGTCCGGAGAGAGTGGTCATGGGCGTGTCCTTTGGTCGGTGTCGAGAGCGGGTTCGAGATCGGGAGGAGGGCCGGCGGAGGGACCGGCGTCGGAATCCGGGTCGGCGCTCATCAGGCCGGCCAGTTGGCCGGGCCCGCGGCGGGCCACCAGCACCCCGAGCCCCACCGCCGCCACCCCGGCGGCCAGCGAGGCGAGCAGGTAGACGATGGCGACCACCGGGTCCCCGAGCTGGGTCCGCCGGACGGCTTCGACCGCGAAGGTGGAGAAGGTGGTGAACCCGCCGCAGAACCCGATGGCCAAGAACGGGCGGACGTAGCGGGTGGGCGGCCACCTCTCGGCCACCACCGTGAGGATCACCCCGAGCAGGAAGGAGCCGGAGACGTTGACGGCGAAGGTGGCCCAGGGGAACCCGGTGGCGGAGACCACCACCGCCCGGCTGACCTCATAGCGGGCCAGGGTGCCGAGGGCGCCGCCGACGGCGATAACCAGGATGCGGCGGGTGGGAAAGGCCGGCCATTCGGTGGCGCTCGGCTTGGCTGCGGGCACAGGCTCTCCTTCCGGGGTCACCATTCGTGGTCTTCCGGTAGGAGCTATCAGCCGTCTCCGGCGGTTGTGGCGAGCCCCATCGCCACTGTCAGTGTAGAGCGGTGGGAGGCGCAGGTGGCAGGATCTGGAGATGGAGACCCAGCTCATCGGGGTGGACACCTCGAGCCGGCAGGTGGCCGACCTGACCGCCGCGGTGGTGTCGTTCTGCCAGGGGAAGGGTGATGGGCTGGTCCATGTGTTTGCCCCCCACGCCACCGCCGGGGTGGCGTTGATGGAGCTGGGCTCCGGCTCGGAGTCGGACCTGGTCGAGGCCATCGGCCAGCTGCTCCCCCGGGACGATCGGTACCGGCACCGGCACGGCTCGGCCGGCCACGGGGCCGACCACCTGCTCCCGGTGTTCATCAGCCCGTCGATGGTCCTGCCGGTGTTCGACGGGACCGTCCAGCTGGGGACCTGGCAATCGGTGGTGCTGGTGGACACCAACGAGGACAACCCCCACCGGACGGTGCGGCTCAGCTTCGTGCCCGCCTGAGCCGAGCCCTACGACGAGGTCGGGGCGCCCTCGCCGGCGGCGGCCAGCTCAACGACCATCTCGCCGCCCACCTCGCCCGAAGGTGCCGGCTAGGGGGCGCCAACGATGGCCGGAATGATGAACGTGAGGGCCACCGCCCCCAAGGCGAAGAGGGCGCCGATCTGGAAGCCGCGGGCGTAACCGGCGGTCATGGCCGTTCGGGCCAATTCTCGGGTGGCCGGGTGCCCGTGCTCGATCGAAGCGATCCGGCTGGCGGCCAGCGTGGTGAGCACCGCCAGCCCGACCGAAGCCCCGATCTGGCGGCTGGTGTTCATGAGACCGGAGGCCAGCCCGGCCTCCTCCTTGGGCACCCCGCCGGTGGCGGCCACCGCGATGGGGGTGAAGGCCAACCCCATGCCCAACGTGCACATGACGCCCCCGCCGAGGGCGCTGGTCCAGTAGTTGCCGTCGGCGCTGATGAACGACAGCCAGTACAGCCCACCCGCCGCCAGCAGGCCGCCGGCCACGATCAGCGGCCGGGGTCCGAATTTAGGCACCAGCCGTCCGGCCACCGTGGCCCCGATGGCGATCGCCGCCGTCTGGGGCAGGAAGGTGAACCCGGTGACCAGCGGGCTGTAGCCGAGCACCTGTTGGAGGTAGAGGGTGAGGAAGAACCACATGGCGAAGATGGCCGCCCCGACCAGGAACATCGCCGCGTTGGCCCCGCTCACCGCCCGGGACCTGAACAGCCGGAGGGGCATCAGCGGGTGGGTGGCCAACCGGCCCTCGATGAGCACGAAGGCGGCCAGCAGCACCGCGGCGATCAACAGGGTGATGATGGTTTGGGGTGATCCCCAGGCATGGCGGTCGGTGCTGACGATGCCGTAGACCAGGATGATCAGCCCGGCGGTGACCGTCAGCGAGCCGGCGATGTCGAGCCGTTGGCGCTCGCCCTCCGACCGCGACTCCCGCAGGTAGAAGCGGGCCAGCAAGAAGGCGGCGATGCCGATGGGGACATTGACGAACAGGATCCACCGCCACGAAAGCAGATCGGTGAGGATGCCACCGAAGAGTGCTCCGGCCGCGCCGCCACCGGCCGCCACCGCCGTCCAGACCCCGAGTGCCTTGGCCCGGGCCTTCGGCTCGGTGAAGGTGACGGTCAGGATGGTCAGGGTGGCCGGGGACAGAACGGCACCTCCCACCCCCTGGAGGGCGCGGGCGATGATGAGGGTCGCCTGGTTCTGGGCAAATCCGCCCAGCAGGCTGGCCCCGGTGAAGAGGACCAGGCCGAGCAAGAAGATGCGCTTGCGGCCGAAGATGTCAGCCAGCCGGCCGCCGAACAGCAACAACCCGCCGAAGGTCAACGCATAGGCCGTCACCACCCATTGCAGGTTCACCTCGGAGAAGCCCAGGGTCTTCTGGATGGAAGGCAGGGCCACGTTGACGATGGAGACGTCCAGGATCACCATGAACTGGGCCAGGCACACCAGAGAGAGGATCAGCCAGTCGGGCGGGCCGTTACCTTCATCGGCAGGGGAGGATTCGTTGGGGGCCACGGTGACGATGTCTTCCATGCTGTCCATCCTTTCCGTTCAGAGCCGCGTCTTGGCCATTTCCCGAGGACCGGATGGCTCGGCCCTCAATAATTACGACGAGTCCGCGGTCCCGAATTCGACACCGTTCGGGGTGATCGTAGGGCAGAGCTCTGGATGTCCGGGCGGGCTGACCCGGCTCAGGCCGGATGACCATCCTTCGTGGCCGGATGACGCCGCTACGTTGGGTCGAGGGATCCAAAGTCGGTGGAATGATCGGCGGACCTGGGGGGTTGGCAGTAGTAGACCATTGTCGTCCCGAGTTGGGTCGCGGTCCCGGGACGACCACCCAGTTGAAGGAATCAATGCCTCGGATTCACATCAGTCAGAAGATCGCGGTGAGCGTGGTCTTCGTCTCCGCCATGTTCATGAGCATCATGGACATCACCATCGTCAACGTGGCGCTGCCCAGCATCGGCAAGCAGTTCCACGAGCGGACGGCCAGCCTCGACTCGGTGGCCATCGGCTTCCTGGTCAGCCTGGCCGTCTTCATCCCCGCCGCCGGATGGCTGGGGGACCGCTTCGGCATGAAGCGGGTGCTGCTCACCGCCATCACCATCTTCACCGCCGCCTCGGTGCTGTGCGGAACCGCCAACTCCCTCTCCGAACTGGTCCTCTACCGGGTCATCCAGGGAGTGGGCGGGGGCATGCTCACTCCCGTCGGGATGGCCATGCTGTGGCGAGCGTTTCCGCCGGCCGAGCGAGTACGGGCCTCGAGCATCCTCACCGTCCCGACCGCGGTCGCCCCCGCCGTTGGCCCGGTGCTAGGTGGATTCCTGGTCACCGACCTGTCCTGGCGCTGGGTGTTCTTCGTGAACCTCCCCATCGGGATCCTCGCCTTCCTGTTCGGCCTCATCTTCCTGGACGAGCAGCGGGAGCCGTCGGTCGGCCGCTTCGACATCCCCGGCTTCATCCTGGCCGGCTTCGGCTTCGCCCTCCTGATGTTCGGGATCAGTGACGCCCCGACCCGGGGCTGGGGCTCCCCGTTAATCCTCGGAACCATCGCGGCGGGGGCGGTGATGATCGCGGTGATGATCCGGGTCGAGCTCCGGACCCCGGCGCCCCTGGTCCACCTCCGGTTGTTCACCAACCGGCTCTTCCGCTCCGCCAGCCTGGTGCTGATCTTGTCGGTGATGGCGTTTCTCGGGGTGCTGTTCACCGTGCCTCTCTTCTTCCAGCTCGCCCTCGGGCTGTCGGCGCTGCAGTCGGGGTTGAACACCTTCCCCGAGGCCATCGGCATCATGATCGGGGCCCAGCTGGCCAGCCGCTTCTTCTACGCCGTCATCGGCCCCCGCCGCTTGATCGCCGCCGGGCTGGTCGGGGTGTCGATCTCCATCGGGTTGATGACCCTCATCGGATTCAGCACCGACCTGTGGTGGATGCGGCTGCTGATGTTCACCCTGGGGCTGTTCATGGCCCAGGTGTTCATCTCCAGTCAGGCGGCCTCGTTCGCCACCATCTCCCGGGCCGAGACCGGCAACGCCTCGTCTCTCTTCAACAGCGAACGGCAGCTCGGGAGCGCGGTCGGGGTCGCCATCCTCACCACCGTGCTGGCCTTGATCGGGACCACCCACGTGGTCGGGGGTCACCTCACCGGCAACCTCTGGGCCTACCACGCAGCGTTCCTGACTGCCGCCGGTATCGCCCTCGTCGGCGCCTGCGTCGCCCTCACCATCAAGGATGCCGACGCCGCCGACACCATGGTCCGCCACGGCCAGGCCAAGGCCAACGCCCGGGCTTCCAGCCTGGAGGCGAATGCGGCCGCCGCGGCCAAGCGGGAGGCCGGGGTGGCGGCGGCAGCGGGCGCCGACCCCGAGGCCGAACCGCCGGAGGAACCGGCCGACGCCCCCACCCTGACCCCGACCAGCTGAACCAGCTGCCGGGCCCGATTCGCCCGCAGTACGGTGCGGAGAGCACCCGGAATCCCGGGCCGGTCCGATCGCAACGGGAACGGAGGCCGACATGTCGGCAGTAGCAGCAGGGGACATCACGGCAAGCTCGGAGTGGAACCTCCTGGCTGGTCATTTCGACAAGCTCCGGGACGAGACCCTCCGTCACCTGTTCGCCGCCGATCCCGAGCGGGGAACCCGGATGACGGCGAGCGCCGCCGATCTCCGGCTCGACTATTCGAAGCATCGGGCCACCGACGACACCCTGTCGTCGCTGATGGCGGTGGCCCGGGCCGCCGGGGTGGAAGAACGACGCGACGCGATGTTCGCCGGCCAGCACATCAACACCACCGAGGACCGGGCGGTGCTCCACGTCGCCCTTCGGATGCCGAGGGACGCCCACCTGACGGTGGACGGGGAGGATGTGGTGGCCGAGGTCCACCAGGTGCTGGATCGGATGGGCGAGGTGGCCCGGGGCATCCGGTCGGGGGAGTGGACCGGCCAGACCGGGAAGCGGATCTCCGCGGTGGTCAACATCGGGATCGGGGGTTCGGACCTCGGCCCGGCCATGGCCCATGAGGCGCTGTTCGACTACGCCACCCCGGAGATCACCTGCCGGTTCGTCTCCAACATCGATCCTGTCGATCTTTACAACAAGACCCGCGATCTCGATCCGGCCGGGACCCTGTTCGTGGTCAGTTCGAAGACGTTCGCCACCCTCGAGACCCTGACCAATGCGGCGGCGGCCCGGGAGTGGTTGTTGTCCGGGTTGGGGGCCGGCAAGGAGGCAGTGGCCAAGCACTTCGTGGCCGTCTCCACCAACGAGTCCGGGGTCACCGAGTTCGGTATCGACCCGGCCAACATGTTCGGCTTTTGGGACTGGGTCGGCGGCCGCTACTCCTACGATTCGGCCATCGGCTTCTCGCTGATGGTGGCCATCGGCCCGGAGGCGTTCGCCGAGATGCTGGCCGGCTTCCACGCGGTCGACCAGCATTTTCTCACCACGCCGCTGGAGTCCAATCTCCCGGTCATCCAGGGGATGCTCAATGTCTGGTACAACAATTTCTTCGGCGCCCAGACCCATGCGGTGCTGCCCTACAACCAGCGGCTGGCCCGGTTCCCGGCGTATTTGCAGCAGTTGACCATGGAGTCGAACGGCAAGTCAGTCAAGCGGGACGGTACGCCGGTGACCGGCCAGACCGGGGAGATCTTCTGGGGGGAACCGGGGACCAACGGACAGCACGCCTTCTACCAATTGATCCACCAGGGCACCAAGCTCATCCCCTGTGACTTCATCGGTTTCGTCAACTCCACCCACGAGACCGGTGACCAGCAGGACCTGCTGATGGCCAACTGCTTCGCCCAGTCGAAAGTGCTGGCCTTCGGTCGCACCGCCGAGGAAGTCGCCGCCGACGGCACCCCGCCGGAGTTGGTTCCTCACAAAGTGATGCCCGGCAACCGGCCGAGCTCGACCATCGTGGCCCCCAAGCTGACCCCATCGGTGCTCGGCCAACTGGTGGCTCTCTACGAGCACACGGTGTTCACCGAGGGGGTCATCTGGGGCATCGACTCATTCGACCAGTGGGGAGTCGAACTCGGCAAGGTGATGGCCAAGCAGTTAGCCCCCGTCCTCATCGACCGGGAAGAGCCGGATCTCTCCGACCAGGATGGTTCAACCGCCGAGCTGGTGCGCCACTACCGCGCGCTCCGGCAACGCACCGGCTAGTAGCTGAGAACGAAAGTAAGCGTGAGCCGCCGGGCACCCTGTAGACCCCAGCTGACAGGGCCCCAAACGGTTGGGGTGACGGGCCCGTTCAAATTCCGCTTACGACCCGCTGACCTGCACGGTATCCGGCGATGGGGGCGATGGCTCGGATGGCAGGGCCTACAGGCAAATTGGGAAGGGCCGCGGTCGCTCGGTCGAAGACCGTTGTGGTTGGGCCGGGAGGGCGCGTCAAGCTGGATAGTCGTGATAGCCGAACGATCAAACGGGTACGGCGCCGACGGCGTTGCTCGTACTGTGCAAATGCGTCGGCTATATCCGCAGACTTAGCTAGATAGGAACCCAGGACCACCGCGTCCTCGATGGCCTGGCAGCCCCCTTGGCCCAGGTGTGGCCTCATCGGATGAACGGCGTCTCCCAAGAGCGTGACAGGGCCATCGCTCCATCTCTTTGGCATGGCGCGGTCCACGATGTCGTTTCGCACGAGCTGGTGGGGTGGGGTGGATGCCAGAAGGTGCGGGATGGGGTGCGGCCAATGACCGAACGTGTCTTTGAGATGAGCCTCGTCACCTTCCGGAAAGCTGTGGCTCTCAGGAAGACAAGCGGTGGCAAACCAGTAGGTCCGATCGTCACTGATGGGGAGCCAGCCGAATTCGTGGCCCTCGGCCATGCAGGTCCAGATCTGGTCATCTTTGCGTCCGAAATCGGTCTCCGCGATGGCCCTCCATGCCGCATAACCGCTGTAGGTGGATTGAAGCGGGCCGGCGAGTTGAGTGGCGATGGCTGAGCCAATGCCGTCAGCACCGACAACAGCGTCTACTGCGACATCGCGGCCATTCTGCAGTCGAATGGTTACGCCGGAAGGGTTGCGGCCATATCCGGCCACGGCGCAATCGGTTCGGACGGCATCGGGACTAAGTCGAGCGGCCAGAGCCCGCACGAGGTCGCCTCGATCTACGCACACCAAGCCCTCGCCGAGCGCGGCCCGAAACCTTTGTTGAGAAAAACTGAGCGCGACGTGGCCGTTGAGTTTGCGCTCGCCGCCCTCGTCAAGTGATCTTCCGAGGGAACGCACCGCGTCTCCTAATCCAACAGCATCCAGTGCCGCCAGCGCGTTGGGCCAAAGCGATATCCCCGCGCCTGTATCCCGGATTTCCGATTGACGTTCCAGAACGATCACCTCGACGCCCCGCTGCTGGAGGGCTACCGCCAGCGTTAGGCCACCGATTCCTCCTCCTGCGATCCCTATGAGGCCCATGGTTCGATTCCCCAGACTCGAAGCCGCTCCCGAAGTGGTTCCTCGCCGACAGTGAAGGGCCTGCCAGTTCAGGCCGAGGCGAGGTCCTTCCACAGGGCCCGGTAGTTGGGATAGGTGATCCCGCCTGTGACGTAGCCGGCCTGCTCCAACTCGGCGTAGTACTTCGGGAGGTTCCGGAACGGGACGCCCATGTCGACATGGTGGGCCAGGTGCCATCCGGTGTTGTAGGGGACCATCCAGAACCGGGCCAGCCACGACTGGCGCACGTTGTGGGTGGTGACCCGACGGTCCTCGCCCTCCTCCATGCCCCCGTGTTCGGCGATGGCCCGCAGCCGGTTGATCACCCGCCACTGGGTCATCCACGGCGCCAACCAGAACGCCGGGTAGATCCACCACCGGCCGGTGGCCGCCCAGGCGACGGCCCACAGTCCGGCCTGGGTGCCGATGATCGGGAGGGAGATCTTCCGGTAGGCCGGTACCTTGACCGATTTGAACAACGGGTAGAGGTTCTTCCATCCGGAAATGCCGACGGCGTCGCGGACCAGTCGCCGAGCCATGGTGCGGTGATCGCACCGGTAGCCGCCGTAGTAGGCCATGTCAGGCTCTTCCGGCCCGAACTCATGCCGGTGGTGGGCGAAGTGGCCGCGCCGGTAGATCTGGATGGGCACCAACGCCGGATAGGCGATGACCCAGGTCCCGACCCAGTCATTGATCCGCTTGTTGGAGAAGAGCAGCTTGTGGGCCGCCTCGTGCATGAGAATGGCGAACCGCGCATGGATCGGGCCCATCAACACGAACACCGCCAGGTAGAGGAAGGGGTTGTTGATCCACACCGCCACCCCGATCATCGCCACCACCCACGCCCAGAGGCCGATCACGGTGAGGGCGTTGCGAACATCGTTGATCTGCCGGAGCTCTTGGCGCAGGTCGGGCCGGCACATCCCGTTGGCCAGCAGCCGGTCGGTGGGCAGGACTGACGGCCGCACGGCGACATCGGGCACGATGGTGGCGGTCATGGGATCCATATTACAATGAAAAAACACATGGATCAAGAGCGTAATGCCCCACTGACCGCCCGATCGGTCCTGGCCAGCACCTTGTTGGGCGTCGACCCCCCCGAACTTCCGGTTGCCTACCTGGTCCACGTGGCCGGCCTGTTCGGGATCAACGACAACCGGGCCCGGGTGGCCCTCAGCCGGATGGTGGGCTCGGGAGAAGCCACTACCGACGGCACCGGGCGGTACCGGCTGGCCGGTCGCCTCCTCGAACGACAAGCGCGCCAGCTGGCCAGTCGGGCCGGACATACCGGTGGCTGGTCGGGGGAGTGGCGGGTGGTAGTGGTGACCACCTCGGGCAGCTCGGCCGAGACCCGTTCCAAACGACGCAACGCCCTGCGGTTCGCCCGGCTGGGCGAGCTCCGCGAGGGGGTGTGGATGCGCCCCGACAACCTCGAGGTGCGGCTCGATCCGGAAGTCGGGCGGGACTCGACCGTGCTCCTGGCCCGACCCGAGGGTGACCAGGGCAAGCTGGCGGCCAGCCTTTGGAACGTCGAGGGTTGGGGGTACCGGGCCCGCCGGCTCATGCGGGCCATGGACGCCCAACCGACCCGGGCGCCCGCGGATCTGGCCCCGGGTTTCGAGTTGTCGGCCTCGGTCCTCCGTCACCTGCAAGCCGATCCCCTGTTGCCCGCCGAGCTGCTGCCGACCGGCTGGCCGGGGACCGCGTTGAGGGAGCAGTATGACGGCTGGGACGCCGGCTATCGGTCGGTCCTGGAGAAGTGGAGCCGTAACGCCTGATCCCCGACCCGAGCGCATCAAGGCGGGTTGTTCGAGGAATGAGAAGGAGACAGATGACCGAGGCAGATACCGCAGAGCCGTTGCTCGGCCGGGTGGCCGTCATCACCGGCGGGGGCCGGGGACAGGGCCGCAGCCATGCCCTCGAACTCGCCCGGCTCGGGGCCGACGTGGCCATCTGCGACCTGTGCGAGGACGTCGCCACCATCGGGTACCCGCTGTCCACCGCGGATGATCTGGCCGAGACGGCCAAGTTGGTCGACGCCACCGGCCGGCGGTGCGTGTCCGAAGTGGCGGACGTACGCGACCTGGGGGCGCTGATCGCCTTTGTCGACGGGGTCCAGGCCTCGTTGGGGTCGGTGGACATCATGGTGGCCAATGCCGGGGTGACCGCCATTGGCTCGGTCTGCGACATGACCGCCTCCCAGTGGGGCGACGTGATCGACATCAACCTCACGGGTGTCTTCAACGCCATCCGGGCGGCCGCGCCCCACATGCGGAAGCAACGGTCCGGCCGGATCATCGGCATCTCCTCGATGCTGGGTCGGTTCTCCCAGCCGGCGATCCCCGCCTATACCGCCTCCAAATGGGGGGTGATCGGACTCTGCAAGTCGGCCGCCTTCGAGCTGGCCGGGTTCGGGGTGACCGTCAATGTGATCGCGCCGGGCAATGTGTCCACGCCGATGATTCACAACGACCAGCTCTACGGGCTGATGCGCCCCGATCTCGAGCACGCCACCGCTGACGATGTGGCCCCGGTGATGGCGGAGCTCCACACCCAGCCGGTGCCTTGGCTCGAGCCCGAGGAGATCACCGCCGCGGTGGTCTACCTGGTCTCCGACGGGGCCCGGCACATCACCGGGTCGGTGCTGGATGTGAACGCCGGGGCGTCGGCCCGGTTCACCGCCTGAGGCCTGGTTGGTTTCAGTCGGCGGGGGTGTAGAGCTCGTAACGAGCCCGGCCCCGCTGCTTGGCCAGGTACATGGCGCCGTCGGCATGGGACAGGACGATCCCCGGGTCGTCGCCTGACGACGCCACCGCCACCCCGATGCTGGCGGTGGCGGTCAGGACCCGTCCCCCGACGTCCACCGGTTGGGCCATGGCTTCACCGATCCGGGCGGCCAGCGCCGCCCCCCCGACATTGCCGCCTCGAAGACCCTCGCAGAGGACGACGAACTCGTCGCCGCCCAGACGGGCGGCGGTGTCGCCCGGGCGGACCAGCTGCTGGAGCCGGGTGGCCACCGAGATCAGCAGTTGATCGCCCACCGAGTGGCCAGCCAAGTCGTTCACCGACTTGAAGTGGTCGATGTCCAGATACAGGACGGCTACCTGGGTGCCGAGACGGTCGGAGGCGCTGAGGGCGCGGGTCAGCTGTTCGATGAAGAGGGCACGGTTGGGCAGACCGGTGAGCGGATCGTGGAGGGCCAAGAACCCCAACCGAGCCTGCTCTTCGGCCAGTTGGGCCCGGAGCTCGCCGTAGGCGAGGTCGAACTGCTTGGCCATCCCCACCATGCTCCCGTCGGCGCCGGCCCGGACGATGGAGACGGCTTCGCCGACGACCGAGCCGGTCGATTCGAGACGATCGGCCTCCTGGCGGACGGCCAGCTCGGCGGCATCCCGCCAGAATAAGTAGAGCTTGGTGAGGCCGGCCAGGGACAACCGCTCGTCGACCGGAGCCCGGCCGGCGATGGAGAGGGCGTCCGCCTCGTCCTGGGTCGGAGGCTCGCCGGTGATCAGGTAGTGGGCGACGGCGTTGGTCGCCAAAATGGTGAACCGTTCGATCTCCGACCGCAGTTCGTCAGCCTGGGGCGTCCGGTCGAATCCTCCGGAGGCCTTCCATCGCTCGGCGATCGAGGTAGCCACGGAGGCGGACCGGCCGGCCAAGGCGTGACCGAGGGCAGAAAGTGCCTCGCGCCTGTCCCTCTCGTCGCCACCAGTTGTAGCCATACGGACAACATCGACGTCCACGGCTCCCAACTTGATGGATTACTGCCTCCGAGGTCGAAGATGGCTGGAGCTCTGACAATTACAAAGGCGCAGGATCTTCCGCTTTTTCGTACGGACAGTGCCGGCAGTTATTCCCACAACAGGTGCCCCGGTCCCGCAGGTAATCGGCAGTGAGAACGAACAGTCCGGTGTCCGGGTCGCTGTACCCGGCCTGACCTGCGGCGATGGCCGCATCGTGGGCTTCGGCCGCCCGATCCGGTTCCATGCGGCCCAGGATAGGAGGCGGCCAGGACCGGCCACGCCGAGGAGTGCGGTCGGAGATCAGCGGGTCGACATGGTGATGAAGTCACGGGCCCAGGACGGATCGAAGAACCTCGACGGACCCCCCGACATCGAGGCCAGCAGCTCGGTGCCGTTGGCCGGCGCGGCGGCACCGGACGGTGTCGGAGGCGTGTAGAAGGCGAAGGTGTCCCACGCCGGGTTGATGTCGAGCTCCATACCTCGCACCGCGCCGGCCGCCACCAGCAGGGCGGCCAGCTGCACGATGTCGAGCGACGGTCCCGACACGTAGACCAGGGCGCCGCCGGCGGTCTCCCCGACGCCCGACCGGTAGACCTGGGGTACGTAGTTGAGCGTCGATCCCCAGACCGCGGTGTCACTCGCCGACAATCCGGGCACCGGGGCTCCCTGGTCGACCAGCAGGGTGAGGTTCTGGCGCACCGCCACCACGTTGGCGGCCATCAGTTCGTCGCGGCCCCACTGCCCGACGGTGACGGTGCCGTCCTGGGTGATGACCAGCGAGGCGGCGCCGTCGACCAACGGAGCGAAGTAACGGCCCTCGGCGTAATAGCCCCCATGGGTGTCGGCCAGTTTGAAACCGCCGTTGAAGGCGCACACCAGGGTCAGGGCGGCGGCGGGTGAAACCGGGGCGGTGTAGGTCCACGGGCCCTGGCCGGGGCTGATGCTGCCGGAATACAGGGTCCCCCGGAGCCGGCTGGTGTCCATCCAGGCGATCCCGGCCGGCGTGTCCGAACCCGGGGCGCGCAGGGTGGTGATGTAGAGAACCGGTGACCCCGAGACGCTCCGCCCGGCCGCGGTCCACTGCCCCTCTCCGGCCAACGGCGGGGACGCCAGCGGAACCAAAGCGGTCGGAGGCGGCAACCCCGGGGGCGGCGGCGGGAGAGTGGACGTCGTGGTGGTGGAGGAGGTGGCCCCGGCCGGGTGAGTACCGGGGGTGGCGGCCAGGGTCTGTCCGCAGGCGGCCAGACCCATCGCCGAGATGGCCAACATGACGCCGATTGCTCGCCGTGGATATGTCAATCGGTTCCGATCTCGAAGCTGCCGGTGCCATTGTGACAGGCGACATCGGCGTCCCGGTGCCGGTACGCCACCCGGGCCGAGCCCGGTTGTGTCACATTCTCGTCGACCGAAGGGTCAACTAATTGGGTGGCCAGCGGTCGATTACTTTGGGCCGCCCGACTCGTCCACCCTCAAGACACCGTTGCCGCTCAATCCTCAGTGGGTGACAATGAGGTCGGATCGGCGACGAACGAGGCGGCATTACCAGTGACGCCAGGCAGGGTTCTTTCCCAAGATGGAGGCATCAAATGACGGTCACTTCGACAGGGCTCGACGAACGGCCGGTACCGGTCCGACCCCGGTCCCAACCCGCGCAGGAGAGCGCCCTGGCCCGGATCGCCGGATGGTGCCATGACCACCGCTGGTTGGTGTTGATCATCTGGCTGGTTGCCCTCGTCGCCACCAACGTGTTCGCCGGGGCGGCGGGTAGCAAGCTCACCAACAACCTCACCGGGGGCAAGCAGACCGTCCAGCAGATCCTCAACGCCGATTTCCCCGGCCAAGCCGGAAGCCCGGCCCAGGTGGTGATCACCACCACCACGCCATTCACCGACCCCTCCAATCGGGCCCGGACCGCCCAGCTGGTCAACGCGCTGGGCCGGCAGTCCCATGTGTCCGGGGTAATCAGCCCGCTGTCGCCGGCCGGTGCCCATCAGATCTCGCCGGACGGGCATATCGCCTACGTAGCCGTCCAATTCAACCAGCAGGCGGGAGATCTGCCCACCGCCGCCATCCAGAATCTGGTCAACACCGCCCAGTCGTTCAAGGCCTCGGGCTACCAGGTGGCGGTCGGAGGTCAGGCCATCGGGCTGGTGGCCGGGGGCAAACCGGGTTCGAGTGAAGGGATCGGCATCTTCGCGGCCATCATCATCATGTTGCTGGCCTTCGGATCGGTAGTGGCCATGGGCCTTCCCATCATCACCGCCCTGTTCGGGATCGCCATCGGCTTTGCCGTCCTCGACTTGTTGTCCCACATCGTGACCACCCCGACGTTCGCCCCGGAGATCATGGCGATGATCGGACTCGGGGTGGGCATCGACTACGCGTTGTTCGTCGTGACCCGCTACCGACAAGGTTTGGCCGAACGACGGGAACCTCGAGATGCCATCACCATGTCGCTGGCCACCTCCGGGAGATCGGTGGTGTTCGCCGGAACCACGGTGATCCTCTCCCTGCTCGGTCTGTTCATCTTGCAGCTCCCGTTCATGCGGGGTCTGGCCATCGGCGCTATCGCCGCGGTGGTGCTGGTGATGACGGCCGCCATCACGCTGCTTCCGGCCATGATGGGTTTCTCCGGTCGGGCCATCGACAAGCTGCACGTCCCCGGTCTCTTGCAGAGCGCGGCGGTGCCCTCGGCCCGAGGGTTCTGGTACCGGTGGAGCCGGACCATCCAACGTCGCCCGTTGGTGGCCGGCATCGCCGCCCTCCTGATTCTGATCGTCATCGCCCTGCCGCTCTTCTCGATGCGACTGGCCTTCACCGACGCCGGGAACGATCCCCCCAACGCCACCACCCGGCAGGCCTTCGATGCGTTGGCCACCGGGTTCGGGCCCGGATTCAACGGGCCGTTGATCGTGGTCGCCACGGTTCCGCCCGGCCAAGGCGCCGATGTCGCCCGTCTCGGCACCGCCCTCCAGAACACCCCGGGGATCGCCTTCGTGGCCCCGACCCAGTTCAGTCCGTCGGGCAACGCGGCGATGATCATCGCCGTTCCGACCACTTCGCCCCAGGCGGCCCAAACCCAGGCCCTGGTCGGGACCCTCCGCAATCAGGTGTTCCCGGCCGCCACCGCCGGCACCGGTGTCCAGGCCATGGTCGGCGGGGAGACGGCCGGTTCGGTCGACGCGTCGTCGTATCTGTCGTCCCGGCTGCCCTGGGTCATCGGGGTGGTGATCCTGCTGTCGTTCCTCCTGTTGATGGCCGTCTTCCGATCGATCGCCATCCCGGTGAAGGCGGCGGTGGTCAACCTGTTGTCGGTGGGGGCCGCCTACGGGGTGATCGTGGCCGTTTTCCAGTGGGGATGGCAGGGGGGGTTCTTCAAGATCGGGTCGACCAGCCCCATCGATCCCTGGATCCCGCTGATGATGTTCACCATCCTGTTCGGCCTCTCCATGGACTACGAGGTGTTCCTGTTGTCGAGAATGCGGGAGGAGTGGCGGCTCACCCATGACAATGCGACCGCAGTGGCCGACGGACTGGCCGAGACGGCTAGGGTCATCACCGCGGCGGCAGCCATCATGATCTGCGTGTTCGGGTCATTCGTCATCGGCGACCCCCTCCATGTCCTCAAGGTCTTCGGCCTCGGCCTGGCCGCCGCCATCCTCATCGACGCCACCTTGGTCCGGATGGTGCTGGTTCCGTCCATCATGGAGCTGATCGGCAATGCCAACTGGTGGATGCCCCGGTGGTTGGACCGGGTGGTGCCGAAGCTGGGTGTAGAAGTCGACGTCGAGGTGTCGACGCCGCT
>DASXFR010000019.1:0-5071 GCA_036489495.1 Acidimicrobiales bacterium
TGTCGTACCCGCCATCGTCGCAAGTCCAACGGTTACCACCACCCAGGCCAGTGCCTCGACCGTCGCGGTGGGGGGGACGGTGACCGACGCCGTCACCGTGACCGGTGTGGCCGCGGCCGGGCTCCCCACCGGCTCGGTGGCCTTCTTCGTCTGCGGCCCGACCGGTGGACCTGCCCTCTGCACCTCGATCGCCACACCGGTGGGGACGGCCGCGCTGCCCTCCGCCGGTGACGTCGGCTTCGTCTCCACCGGAACCTCGGGCAGCTTCAGCCCGACCGCGGCCGGAACCTGGTGTTTCGCCGCCGTTTTCACTCCGGCGGTCGGCTCTGCCTATAGCGGATCCTCCGACAACCAGAGCGGGGTCGTCGACGCCAACGAGTGCTTCACCGCCTCGGTGGCGCCGCCCCCGCCGCCACCGCCACCGCCACCGGTTTCCAACCCCACGACCACCAAGACGAGTGCCAGCACCTCGGCAGTCATCTTGGGCCCCGGAGGAACCGAGGTCGACACCGTCACCGTCACCGGTGTTCCCGGCGGTGGGCTGCCCACCGGGACGGTGACCTTTTACCTGTGTGGGCCGCTAACCGCCCCGGCGTTGTGTACCTCGACGGCCACCCCGGTGGGCACGGCTACGGTGCCCTCGGCCGGCGATACCGGCATCGTGTCGACCGGCCACTCGAACACCGTGACCCCGACGGCACCCGGTATCTACTGCTTTGCCGCCGTGTTCACCCCGGCGGCCGGCTCCACCTATACCGGATCCTCGGATAACCAGAGCGGCACCCTTGACGCCAGCGAGTGCTTCACCGCTACCCCGGCGACCACGGTCACCACCACGATGGCCAGCGTCACGACGGTCATCCTCGGCCCGGGCGGGACGGTGGCGGATTCCGTCGCGGTGACCGGCGTCGCCACCCTCGGGCTTCCCACCGGCACGGTCGCCTTCTTCGTCTGCGGGCCGTTGGCCGCCCCGGCGTTGTGCACCTCGACGGCGACCCCACTGGGCACGGTAACCCTGCCGTCCCCGGGTGACACCGGTATCGTTTCGACCGGGATCTCGCTTCCCTTCACCCCGACTGCGGTCGGTACCTATTGCTTCGCGGCCGTCTTCACCCCGGCGCCGGGCTCCGTCTACAGCGGTTCCTCGGACAACCTGAGTGGGACCATTGACACCCTCGAGTGCTTCACGGCCGATCCGGTCGCGGTCCCGATTCCCCCCGCCCCGACGGCGCCGATCATCCCGACGGCACAACCGGCGCAACTCGCTGCGGCTCCGGTGTTCATTCCGGCCACCACCCCCGTTCCATTCACGACGCCGACCCTGGCGTTCACCGGTGCCTGGATCTCGACGGCCGTCGAGACGGCGCTCGCCATGATCGTGTTCGGGGCCCTGCTCACCCAAGCCACCCGCCGACGGTGGTTCAGGCGGTTCAGGGCCAGGACTTGGTGACCGAAGCGTCCCGGGCTTTCGCCGCGGCTACGTGAGAATGGTGACCTTCCCGGTGGCGAGGGTGTATTCCGCCCCGACGATCTTGAGCTTCCCGGCCGCGACCGCCGGTTGGATGATGGCGGCAGAGGAATTCAACAGCTGAACCTGGTTCAGCACGTTTTGTTTGATGGCGCCGTCCAGTTGGGAGGCGGCCGGCAGGGTGGCCACCGACTGGGCCGCCGGGACCACCGGGCCGAGAAAGCTGCCGATGTTGCCGGGGAACGTGGTTCCCTTCTGGACCTCGGCCAGGGCGCCCTTCACCGCCCCGCAGTTCTCGTGCCCGAGCACCATCAGCAGCACTGATCCCAGCTCGGCGATCGAGTACTCGATGGATCCGAGCAGCACCGGGTCCATAGCCGTGTTCCCGGCCACCCGGATGACGAACAGGTCGCCGACGCCCTGATCGAAGACGATCTCCGGCGACACCCGGGAGTCGGAACAGCCGAGGATGATGGCAAACGGGGACTGGGTGTCGACCAGCTGGACCAGTCGGGCGCTGGTGCGGCCCTGGTGGGTGGGGTTGCCGCTCACGAAGCGGGTGTTCCCGGCCACCAGCCGGGCCAGCCCGTCGTCCCCGTTGGTGACGTGCGGGAAGGTGGTGGTGGTGCTCGCCGCGGTGACGGCACTGGATCCGCAGCCGGCCAGCGCCGCCCCGGCCAGGATGCCCCCGGTGGCCACCGCCCCTTTGGCCAGAAACGCCCGACGTGATGGGTTGTACATGCTCTACCTCCCCATGGCTGGACCTATCCTGGCACGACGGGACGGAGTTGACCGGATTCGCCGGCTACCGGGGAGGAGCCCTCATGCCCGACACCCACGTCGTCACCAATCAGGCCCCACCGCTGGTCGACTTCGACGCTGCCGACAGTCCGGCCCTGCTCGAGGCGCTCCACCGGGAGGGCGCCGGGTGGGCCGAAGACGAGCTCCACTTCGTGGGCCGGCTGGCCGGGAGCGCCGAGGCTCAGGAATGGGGGCGGCTGGCCGAAGCCCATCCGCCGGTGCTCCGAGCCTTCGATCGCTACGGGAACCGGATCGACGAGGTCGAGTACGACGCCTCCTATCACCACCTGATGGGCCACGCCGTCGGCTTCGGGCTTCACGCCAGCCCCTGGAGCGATAGCCGTCCGGGGGCTCACGTGTCCCGGGCGGCCAAGTTCCTGGCCTGGACAGCCACCGACGCCGGCCACAGCTGCCCGATCTCCATGACCTACGCGGTGGTCCCGGCCCTGCGGGCCAACGCCGAGTTGGCCGCCGCCTACGAGCCGCTGCTCACCTCCCGGGAGTACGACGTCGGGCTGCGCCCGCCGCTGACCAAGCGGGGGCTGATCGCCGGGATGTCGATGACCGAGAAGCAGGGTGGTTCCGATGTCCGGGCCAACACCACGGGCCGAACCGGTGGCCGATGGCTCCTACTGGATCACCGGGCACAAGTGGTTCACCTCCGCACCGATGTCGGACGTCTTCCTGATGTTGGCCCAGGCCCCCGGTGGCCTCTCCTGCTTCCTGCTGCCCCGGGTGCTTCCCGACGGGTCCCGGAACCCGATGCACCTCCAGCGGCTGAAGGACAAGCTCGGCAACAAGTCGAACGCCAGCGCTGAAGTCGAATACGACGACGCCACCGCCTGGTTGGTGGGCGAGGAAGGGCGGGGGGTGCGGACCATCGTGGAGATGGTCAACATGACCCGGCTCGACTGCACCATCGGTGCCGCCGCCGGCATGCAGATCGGGCTGTCCCAAGCGGTCCATCACGCCACCTACCGGAAAGCCTTCGGGAAGTACCTCATCGACCAGCCGCTGATGCGCAACGTGCTCGCCGACCTGGCGGTGGAGGCCGAAGCCGCCATCACGCTGTCCATGCGACTGGCCGGGGCCACCGACCGGGCCGGCCAGGGGGACGAGCGCGAGGCGCTGTTCCGGCGCATCGCCCTGGCCTCGTCCAAGTACTACGTCTGCAAACAGGGCCCGGTGTTCGCCGCCGAGGCGTTGGAATGCTTGGGCGGGAACGGGTACTCGGAGGATTCCGGCATGCCCCGCCTCTACCGGGAGGCACCGGTGCTGTCGGTGTGGGAGGGGTCGGGCAACGTCGCTGCCCTCGACACCCTCCGGGCCATGGCCCGGCAGCCCGAATCGGTGGAGGTGTTCCTGGAGGAGCTCGACGCCGGTGGCGGGGCCGATCCGCGGTTGGACGCAGCCGTCGCTCGCCTCCGCGACCAACTCACCGATCTCGACGACCTCGAATACCGGGCCCGCGCCATCGTCGAGTCGATGGCCAAGGCGCTGCAGGGCACCCTGCTGGTCCGTTACGGCCACCCTGCGGTGGCCGACGCCTTCTGCGCCTCCCGGCTCGGCGGCGACTGGGGGGTGGCTTTCGGCACGTTGCCGACGGGGGTCGACACCTCGGCCATTCTCGAACGGGCCCGCCCCAAGCTGTAGGGGTCGGGCAGCGGACGAGTGTTCGCCGACGGCCCGGGCGCCCTGGGTTCCGATGCCGCGGGTGCCGAGTGACTTCCAGGCAGTTTCATGGCAAGATCACGCCATGGCCCGCGAGCCGTTCAGACCCGGAGCGTTGGCATGGGTGCTGCCCCCCCGGGGGATGTATTCGCTCAAAGTCCAGGACGGCTCGCCCATCGAGAACGGAATCAGCGGAACCGCGCTGGTGCTGCGGGGTGACGCCGGGTTCTCCAATCTGCACAATTGGACGGGCTCGTCACAGCTCCGCGTTCGGGTTCCCGGGCGGGATGAGTTCAATGTGGCCCACAACAGCTGGATCCCCCGCGAGAAGCACCCGGTGCCCGGCTTCGAGTTCCCGGTGACCGTCAACCGTGATGACCCGACCGATCTCCGGATCGAGTGGGACCAGGCCCCGACCATGGAAGAGCGGATCGCCCGGCGCGATCCGGCCATCCTCGACCCGGAAGGCACCTGGGCGCGGATCGCGCCGATGGTGTCGGTCCATGCCGGCCCCGATCCTGAGCAGATAGCAGCGGCCCAGGGGATGGCCGCGCCGTTCCTCCCGGCGTCGTCGGTGCTCCTGCAGGACTTACGGGATGCCGCTGAGCGACAGGATCCCACCCACCTGGATCCGTCCCCTTGGGACGGGGCCCAGATCCCGGATTGGCCTCCTGCCCCCGACCAACTGCCCAAAGGTCGACTGGTCGGTACCGCCCTGGCCGTCTCGATCTCGGCCGACCCCTTCGGCTACATGTTCGGGGACAATTTCCGTCCCCCCTGGACCCACTTCGCTTCGAGGGGAGGGAGCGTCTCCGCCAGCAAGTACGAGTACCTGGGCTGGCTCCTGCTCTGCGTGGTGCCGCCCAACGGCGTGCGTTACGGCCTGTATCTGCGGACCCATATTCACTCGAGACGGGTGGGGCCGATGCTTCCGGTCACTCTCAACCCCCAGGATCCCTCCGATATCGAAATCCTCTGGGACAATTGCCCGAACCTGTCCGACCTCGCCGTCGAGAAGTTCGGGCAGGCGACCGAGAAGGTCCAGGCCCGGGTGGCTGACGCCCTGACCCTTCAGCAGAACAGCGTGACCTCGGCGATCAACGACGTCCAGGACCCGGTTCTCAAGGCTCA
>DASXFR010000080.1:0-1833 GCA_036489495.1 Acidimicrobiales bacterium
AGGACGGAATCGGGGGTCATCCCAGGTCATGAAGGCGCATCGCCAGGGTTGGGCCCACGCCTCATCAACTCCGACGGCTCGCCAGCCCACCGTCTCACCGTCGGGACGGATGCGTTGCCTCGGCTCCACCGGGAGCCCCAGCCGTCTGGCGGTGGCGTCGATGTCGGGTGGCTCCACCGACCAGCGGGCCAAGCCGGGCCCTCGCCGAGCCAGGGCGTCGAGCACCGGTCGCCCCTGGGGAGCGGCACGGGCCTCACCGTCGTCGACGACGGAGAGGAGTTCGAGATACTCGTGTCCGAACGGGACGATGAGGTTGGCGGTGCCCCGGCCCGGATGGCGACCCCCGTCGTCGACGGCGAAGCCGAGGGTCGTCATTCGTCGGCGGGCGTCGGCCAGGTCCTCGACCAGGACGATGGCCTGTACCAGTCGGCTCATGTGTCTCCGTGTACCGGCCCGCGCCTGAACCGTTCAGGGGGCGCCGGGCGGAATGAACGGGAGCCCGGAGCCGGGTCCGTGCTCGATGATGCGGAGCAGGCCGTCGGTGTCGAGGTGCTTGTCAATGGCGTCGGCCAACCGGTCGAGCATGGCGTCCCGTCGGGCCGAGAACCCCGGCGACCCTTCCGAAGCATGCCAGTCGACCTGGGCCTGGGCGGCGACCTCGGCCAACCACGCCCGTCGGAACCCGTCATTCTCGAAGGTACCGTGCCAGGTGGAACCCCACACCGCCAGGTGGCGGAAGCCATCGAGAAACGGTTCGGCCTCGTTCGCCTTGGGGTCCTCAGCGTCGAGGACGGCCACCCCATGATGAATCTGGTAGGCGCTGACCGACTGGTCCCGCCAGGTGCCGGACCTCGTCCCGAGATGCTTGTCCGTGTCGAAGGTGACCCGGGTGGGCAAAAGACCCAGGCCCGGCACCGATCCCCGCCCCGACTCGATCGGATCGTCGAGGGAAGTGGCCAGCATCTGGTAGCCCCCGCAGATGCCCAACACCGGCCGACCAGCCGCCGCCCGAGCGCAGAGGGCATCGGCCAGACCCTGTCGGCGGAGCCAGTCGAGGTCGTCGACAGTGGCCCGGCTGCCGGGCAGGATGGCCAGGTCGGAGGAACCAACCACGTCGGGATCGGCGGTGATCGTGACCGCGATCCCGGGTTCGGCGGCCAGGGCGTCGACGTCGGTGGCGTTCGACACCCGCGGCAGGCGGATGACGGCGATCCGCAGGGTGGGGCCGGCGACCGGTGATGGGTCGGACCAGCCGGCAACCGCCAGCGCGTCCTCGGCATCGATCCATACCTCGTCCAACCACGGGAGCACGCCGAGCACCGGGCGCCCGGTCGCCTTGGCCAACGATTCGAGACCGGGCTCCAGCAGGCGTTGTTCGCCCCGGAACTTGTTGACCACCCAGCCGGCCACCCATGCCTGGTCGGCGGCCGACAACAGGGCCAGGGTCCCGAACATGGCGGCGAACACCCCGCCGCGGTCGATGTCTCCGGCCACCACCACCGGAAGTCCGGCCCGCCGGGCCAATCCCATGTTGACGAAGTCACCCGACCGCAGGTTGATCTCGGCAGGGCTGCCGGCGCCCTCGGCAACCACCACGTCGAACCGCGACCGGAGATCGGTAAAGGCCCCGAAGGCCGCCTCGGCCAGGGCCGACCGGCCGGTGGTCCAGTCGGTGGCGGACACCTCGCCGTCCGCCCGGCCCATCAGCACCACATGGGACCGGTGATCACTGCCGGGCTTGAGCAGCACCGGATTCATGGCCGCTTCCGGCACCACCCCGGCGGCCAGGGCCTGCAACCACTGGGCCCGCCCGATCTCCGACCCGTCGGGGCA
>DASXFR010000011.1:0-37471 GCA_036489495.1 Acidimicrobiales bacterium
CGCCGGAGGCCATGGGGGGCAGGAAGCGGGCTTTCTGCTCGTCGGTTCCGAACTCGAACATGGTCGGGGCGAGCAGGAAGATCCCGTTCTGGCTCACCCGGGTCGGGGCCTGGATGCGCCAGTACTCCTCCTCGAAGATCAGCCATTCGAGGATCCCCACCCCCCGACCTCCGTACTCCTCCGGCCAGGACACCACCGACCAGCGGTCGGCCGACATGGTCTGCTCCCAGGCCCGGTGGGCCTCGAAGCCTTCGGGGGTGTCAAGGGAGGGCAACGATCCGGGGGCCGGGGCGTGAGCCGCCAGCCAGTCGCGGGCCTCGGATCGGAAGGCTTCCTGGTCAGGGGTGAATCGCAGGTCCATCGGGCCTTCATCAGGGCTGGTCACAGGTTGTCCATTGGTCGGTCGTGAGGTCGGGATCCGGGCCGATCCGGCGGTGCATCGGCAGGGAGGGAGAAATCTGACACACCATCAGACTTTCGGCAATTGGGTTGATCGGGCACAATGATCCCATGCCGAACGCCGTGATCGTCGATGCCGTCCGTACTCCGGTGGGGAAGAAGAACGGGCGGCTCTCCGGTTGGCACGCGGTGGATCTGGCCGCCCAACCGCTCCGGGCGCTGTTGGAGCGCAACGACCTCGACCCGACCCTGGTCGAGGATGTCATCTACGGCTGCACGATGACGGTCGGCGAGCAGGCCATGAATATCGGCCGGAACGCCGCCCTGGCCGCCGGGTTTCCCGACACCGTGCCGGGTACCACCGTCGATCGCCAGTGCGGATCCGCCCAACAGGCGGTGCACTTCGCCGCCCAAGCGGTGATGTCCGGAGCGATGGACATCGCCATTGGCGGCGGGATCGAGGCCATGAGCCGGGTCCCGATCGGATCGACCACCGACCACGGACCCGGAGACGCCTATGGGCCGACGGTGCATGACCGGTTCGACTTCATCCACCAGGGTCTGGCCGCCGAGGAGATCGCCCGCCGGTGGGGCATCTCCCGGGAGGCGATGGACCGATTGGCCCTCGAGTCCCACGATCGCGCGGCTCAGGCCATCGCCGAGGGTCGGTTCGAGCAGGAGATCGTCCCGCTCGCCACCCGCCGGGCCCGGATCGACAACAAGGTCGCCGAGGCCGGGACCGATGAAGGCGATCCCGCCGGCGAGGGCCCGCTGACCTTCGACGAGGGAGTGAGGGCGGGTTCCACCTACGAGAAGCTGGCCTCGCTGCCGCCGGCGTTCGTCGAGGACGGCCTGGTCACCGCGGCATCGTCCTCGCAGATCTCCGACGGGGCGGCGGCGGTGCTGATCATGACCGAGGAGCGGGCCGGGCAGTTGGGGTTGCGGCCCCGGGCGAGGTTCCACACCTTCGCAGTGGCGGCCAACGATCCGGTCATCATGCTGACCGCGCCGATCCCGGCGACCACCATGGTGCTCAAGAAGGCGAAGATGTCCCTCGACGACATCGACCTCATCGAGATCAATGAGGCGTTCGCCTCGGTGGTCCTCGCCTGGGAGAAGGAGCACCACCCGGACATGGCCAAGGTCAATGTGAATGGTGGCGCCATCGCCATCGGCCACCCGACCGGTGCCTCGGGCGCCCGACTGTTGTGCACCTTGCTCAACGAGATGGAGCGCAGCGGCGCCCGCTACGGGCTCCAGACCATGTGCGAGGGCGGCGGCCAAGCCAACGCCACCATCATCGAACGGCTGGGATAGCTCGAACGACCAAGGAGGCTGTCCAGGTGGATCAACGATTGCCCCGACTCCTGGGTCAGCTCGATGCCTATCGACGCCGGGGGATGAACAATCGCCGTCGCCGTCGCATCCCGTTCTTGGTGATCGACGTGGGCGTCCTGGTTCTGGTCGTCGTCCTCCTCGGCTTCGGGCCGGTCGGGGCCGGAATCGCCCTCCTGGTCGTCCTGTCGATGGCGGTGGCCGTCCGGGCCGGCCGTCGGAGGCGGTGCCGACAGCAGCGCCGCCGTCCGGTGTTGCGCTAGTCGAGCCCGACCCCTCGCCGAACCCCGCCGGTATCCGCCGTCAACGCCCAGACTCAGCCGACCTGCCGTCCGTATTCGAGCCCAGTCGGTCCAGCACTTCGGTGGCCTCGGCCACCACCCGGTTGATCAACTCGGCCACCGTCGGCAATTCGGTGATCTCGCCCACCACTTGGCCGGTTGGCAACACCCCGACATCGGTCCGCCCGTCGACCAATGCCGCCTTGGTCATGACCGGCGCGTTGGCCGCCATCACTACCTGGGGCCAGGACAGCTCGTTGCCGTGCTTCATGGCTCGACCCTCTTTCAGCAGTGCGCTCAGCGAGGTGTGGGTCTCGCGCTTGAAGGCCTGGGCGCTGAGCATGGCCCGGGGGAGGTTCCGGAGCCAGCTGGCCTTTTCCAGATGATCGACGAATTCGGTGCGGATGACCCGTTGGGGGGCACCGTCAACCGCGGTCGACACCACAGTGCCGGTGACCGGGGTCCCCAGGTAGACCTGTTTCACGGCGTCGGGAACCCGGCTCTCCTGGGTCAGGAGGAAGCGGGTGCCCATGGCGATGCCGGAAGCTCCGTAGGCGAGGGCGGCCACCAGCCCGCGGCCGTCGAAGAACCCCCCGGCAGCAATGACCGCGACCTTGCCTCCGACCGCGTCCACCACCGCCGGCGTCAACAGGGAGGTGGGGACGGTCCCGGTGTGACCGCCTCCCTCGCCGCCCTGGGCGATGACCGCGTCGACGCCCCATCCGGCGACCTTCTCGGCGTGGCGCCGGGCGCCGATGGTCGGCATCACCACCAGTCCGGCCTCCTGGCAGCGGGCGACCAGCTCGGGATTCGGGGCTTGGGCGAAGCTGGCTACCCTCACCCCGTGCTCGATCATCAGCGCCACCCGGTCGGCGACGTCGGCCACATCGGTCCGCAGGTTGACGCCGAAGGGCTTATCGGTGCGGGATCGCACCTCGGCGATAGCTTCGACCAATTCCTCGAAGGTCATGGTGGCCGAGGCCAGGACACCCAACCCGCCGGCCTCGGCGGTGGCCGCCACCAGCCGGGGTCCGGCGACCCAGCCCATGCCCGTCTGGACAATCGGGTACTCGACTCCGACCAGTTCGCAGAACCGGGTGTGGAGGGCCGGGTGCACCCGGCCGGCGTTCCCGGTCAAGGCTTCACCTCCCGATCCCGTAGTCCTTTCGGGTCGAGTACCTGGCGAATCAGTTCCAACTCCTCGGGGGTCGGCAGCCGGGTTTCGGGGACGTCCGGCGGGACCACCAACTCGAACCCGGTGGCCTCCACGATCTCCTCCAGGCTGACGCCGGGATGGAGCGATCGCAGCCGCATGGTGTGTTCGGGCGTCTCGAAGTCGAAGACCCCGAGGTTGGACACCACGTGTCGGATCTCGTGGAACCGGGTGGCCGGCGCTCCCGCCGCCGCGGCTCTCGCGTATCCCACTCCGGACACCACATCGACCTGCTCCACGAAGGACCGGGTGGAATGGTTGGGCACCCAGTAGCTGGTGGGATGGTTGATGGTGTTGCCGGGAGCGCCGCGCACCCCGATGAGCTGAGCCTTCGGCCGGGTCCAGTCACCGATGGCGCTGATGTTCTGGTTGCCGGTGCGATCGATCTGCGAGGCCATCATGATCAGGTTGCGCCGCCCCGACCACACCACGTCGAACACCTTCCGGTAGGGCATGTGCGACTCGAGAATCAGGTCCGATGGGGCAGTGCCGAGCGCCGGGGCCCCGACCATCAACGCGGCGTCGCCATCGGTGAGGACCAGATCGGGGGCGAAGGTCAGTTTGGCCAGCCGGGCCCCGAGGGCCGGAGCCGTCCCGAAGGCGCTGGCCATCACCTCGCCGTCCCCCCGGAAGACCTCGGCACAGGCGATGGCGCAGAACTCGGCCCGGCTGACATCGGTGGGGTCGTTCATCGTGACGCCCCGGCCGGGTTGTCGACCGGGTCCATGCGCGCCTCCTGGTAACCGGCCTCGTCAACCTCGAGGTACCGCTGGCGAAACGCCGCCCAGGTGTCGGCATCCCCGGCCGCCGACGCGTATGCCTTCTGGAACGCCTCGTCTCGCGAGTAATCGGGGACGCAAGCGGTGAAGTGGGCTCCGCCCGGGGTCTCGATGACCCCGTCGGTCAACAGCCGGCTGATGCTCATGGTCTGGAGGGGCCCCTCCGACGCGAACTGCTCGGTGGGTATCAGCTGTTCGGTGGTGACATACCGGCGTCCAGCCGCCCCGAGGAACAGTTCGTCGAAGAACGGGTCCGGTCCCAAGATCTGCCCCGACCCTCCAGCGTCGGCCCGGTTCACGTGGATCACCGCGGCGTCGAGGGGCAACGCCGGCATGGCCACCAACTCCTCGCCGTCGTCGTACGGCGAGGTAATGGTGCGAAGGGATGGATTGTGGGCGAGGACGTCGGAGCCGAGGCCCGCCCGGGTGGGAAGGAAGGGAACCCGCTGGGAGGCGGCCAGCAGGCCCAGGTAGAACATGCCTTCGTCGACCTCCATGGTCTCGACTACCCCGGCCTGGCGGGCGGCTCGAAAATGGGGGTCGGTGGGGATCGAGTCGAGGGTGACGAAGGCGAACACCACCTTGGTGACCTTGCCCGCCGCGCAGAGGAGGCCGACGTCCGGCCCCCCGTAGGACACCACCGTCAGGTCGGTCAGGTCGGAACGCAGAATCGCCCGTACCGCCGCCATCGGCTTACGGCGCGAGCCCCATCCGCCGAAACCGATGGTCATGCCGCTGTCGAGTTGGCCGACGAACTCGTCGAGCGAGAGTCGTTTGTCAGGCACTGTCCCAGTCCGTCCGTTCGCTACTTGGAGGTGTCGGCGTCGCGTTTATCTACGAACGCCGCCCGCTGCTCGTCGGCCACCCCGGCAACGTGGAGCTCGTAGGTGAATCCCTGTTCGAGCCGGTAGCTGAGTTTGACGTCCACCGGGTCGATGCCGTTGAGCGACTCTTTCGCCCGCCGGAGGATGGTGGGGCTCTTGGCCGCGATGTCGGCGGCCACCTCGTAGGCGGCGTCAAGCAGCTCGGTACGAGGCACCACCCGCAACACCGAGCCGTAGTGATGGAGCTCTTCGGCGGTGGCGACTTGGGCGGTGTAGACCATCGACCGCATCCGGTGCTGGGGGACCAGGCGCGAAAGATGGGTGGCCGCCCCGAGGGCGCCGCGGTCGACTTCGGGGAGCCCGAAGGTGGCGTCGTCGGAAGCCACGATGATGTCCGAGTTCCCGGCGATGCCGATTCCGCCACCGAGACAGAACCCGTGAATGGCGGCGATCACCGGGATCTCACACTCATACATGGCGGCGAACGCCGCGTAGCACCCTCGATTGGCTCCGATCAGCGCCTCGTCGCCCTTGGATTGGATCTCTTTGATGTCGACCCCGGCGCAGAAGCCGCGTCCCTCGGCCCGCACGATGACCACCCGATTGTCGGCCATCCGCCCGGCCGCCACCACCGCGTCGGCCAGAGCGAACCAACCGGCCACGTCGAGCGCATTGACCGGCGGATGGTTGATGACCACTTCGGCGATACCGGGCAGTTTCTGATAGGTCTCGATAGGCATGGAGAACTCCGAGTCGGTCGGTTTCCGGGTCAGAAACAGGCACCGGGCGCCGGCCAGGCCAGGTTCGGGCACCGGCTCTCACGCACTGTGATCTGATACACCGTCAGAATAGGACAGTAGCAGTCGGAAACCAGGAGGCAGCAGTGGTGACACCCGAGAACACCCGCCCGCCCGTACGGTTCGATTTTGGCGGCCAGGTGGCGGTGATCACCGGGGGATCCCGTGGGATCGGTCGTGGCATCGCGGAAGGATTTCTGGCCGCCGGGGCTGAAGTGGTGGTGTGCGGCCGGAACGTGATGGCCGGCGACGAGCTCCCGTCCGCCCGTGGCCAGGACGGCGAAGTCCGACGGGCCGTCTTTGTGGTCGCCGATGTTCGGGATCCCGATCAGGCGGCGTCGGTGATCAGTGCCGCCCGCCAACGATTCGGACGTCTGGATGTGCTGGTCAACAACGCCGGAGGATCGCCTCAGGCCGATGCGGCCACGGTGTCGCCCCGGTTCGTGAGCTCGATCGTCACCCTCAACCTGCTGGCGCCCTTCTACTGCGCCCAGGCGGGCAATGAGGTGATGCAGAGTCAGGCCGAAGGCGGGTCGATCGTGAACATCGGCTCCGTCAGCGGGATCCGGCCCTCCCCGGGTACCGCGGCCTACGGGGCGGCCAAGGCCGGGCTGATCAACCTGACCCAGACCCTGGCCGTCGAGTGGGCCCCGAAAGTCCGGGTCAACTGCGTGACGGCCGGTCTGGTGGCCACCGAAGCCGGGCTCGAGCACTACGGCGGCGAGGCGGGAATGGCGAGCGTGGCCGCCACGGTGCCCCTGGGCCGCTTCGCCACCCCAAAGGACCTTGCCGACCTGTGCCTCTTCCTGTCGTCCCCGTCGGTGGCCGGCTACGTATCCGGGGCCAACCTGGTGGCTCACGGTGGAGGGGAGATGCCGGCCTATCGGGCCGCCGCCGGCGGCGGCGACGGCTGACCGCAGCGCCGGAGTGGTCCGGAAGGGCAATTTGCCTGTAGACAACGGGCCGTGAAACTCGCCGTAATTCAAGAATCTTTCCCGGGCGAGGCACGGGTGGCGGTCGTTCCCGAGGTGGCGGCAAAGCTGGCCGGTTCCGGGATCGAGGTCGTCGTGCAGTCCGGAGCCGGTAGTGCCGCCCGCTTCACCGACGACGCCTACCAGCAGGCCGCGGCGACGGTGGTCGCCGATGCAGCTGCGGCGCTGTCGGCAGCCGCCATGGTGGCCAAGGTGCAGCCCCCGAGCGTCGAAGAGGTGGCTCAGCTCCCCGACGGGGTATCGGTGATCAGCATGCTGCAACCGGTGGCATCCGCGGACGTCGTCAAGGCGCTGGCCGCCAAGGGGGCCACCGTCTACAGCCTCGACCTGTTGCCCCGGATCAGCCGGGCGCAGTCGATGGACGCCCTCTCCTCCCAGGCCACCGTGTCCGGTTACCGGGCCGGGCTCAGCGCCGCCGAGCATTTGGCCAAGTTCTTCCCGATGTTCATGACCGCGGCCGGCACCGTGCCCCCGGCCAAGGTGCTGGTCATGGGGGCCGGGGTCGCCGGGCTCCAGGCCATCGCCACCGCTCGGCGGCTGGGAGCGGTGGTACGCGCCTATGACGTTCGGGCGGCGGCCAAAGACGAGGTCAAGAGCTTGGGCGCCCAGTTCGTCGAGCTCGATCTCGAAACCCAGGAGGGGACCGGTGGCTACGCCAAGGAACAGTCGGCCGAATACCTGGCCAAGCAGCAGGAGTTGCTGGCCGCCGAGGTGGCTGCCGCCGACGTGGTCATCACCACTGCCCAGATCCCCGGCCGAAAGGCTCCGGTGCTGGTGACGGAGTCCATGGTCGAAGGCATGTCGGAAGGGGCCGTCATCATCGACATGGCCGCGGATTCCGGCGGCAACTGTGAACTGTCGGTGGCCGGTGAGGACGTCGTCGCCCACGGCGTCACCGTCGTGGGGATGTCCAATCCACCGGCGTCGATGCCGACCCATGCCAGCTTCCTCTATTCACGGAACATCGCCAATTTTCTGGCTCTGGTGGTCAAGGACGGCGAGCTGGCCCCTGACTTCGACGACGAGATCGTGGCCGGGACCTGCGTGGTGAAGGCGGGGACAGTGGTCCATGCCCCCACGGCCGAGGCGCTGGGCCTGCCGGTGCCGGAGCCGGTCCGTACGCCACCTCCGGCGGCGCCGGTCGACGCCACCCCGGCGGAGGGAAATGCGACTGAGGAGAAGAAGGAGGGGACGTCATGAACGTCGGCACCGTCGGCATCATCGAACTTCTGACCATCTTCGTGCTGGCGATCTTCGTCGGCAACGAGGTGGTGTCCAAGGTTCCGAGCATCCTCCACACCCCGCTGATGTCGGGGAGCAACGCCATTCACGGGATCATCCTGGTGGGAACCATGGCGATCCTGGGTGAGGCCCAGGGAACCGCCCAGGTCGTCCTCGGCTTCTTCGCGGTGCTGCTGGCCACCCTCAACGTGGTCGGCGGATTCGTGGTCACCGACCGCATGCTCGAGATGTTCAAGGCCAAGCCCTCCGACCGGCGGTCCAAGGCGCCCAGCGAGGGTGCCGACGAGGACGGGTCCACACCATGACCTTGTTCACCTGGATTGACCTGGTCTACCTGCTGGCGGCCATCGGTTTCATCCTGGCCCTCAAGGGGCTGAGCTCGCCGAAGTTCGCCCGGCAGGGCAACCTGCTCGGCGCCGGAGCGGCCCTCCTGGCCATCGCCATGACCTTCTCAATCCCGTCAGTGCGGCACGCCGGCAGCCACCTGGTGCTGATGGTAGTGGCCATGGTCATCGGAACCGCGGTGGCGGTACCCGCCGCCCGCATGGTGAAGATGACCGCGATGCCCCAGATGGTCGCCATCTTCAACGGTGTGGGCGGTGGCGCCGCCGCCCTGGTGTCCATGACCGCCTTTTTGGTCCTCACCTCATCCCGAGGTGGGGAAGCCGGCTCGCCGGCCGTCTACGAGATCATCGAGGTCGTTCTCGGGGTGCTGATCGGCTCCGTCTCGCTGTCCGGAAGCGCCATCGCCTTCGCCAAGCTCCAGGAGCTGATGCCCGGGCGCCCGGTCACCTACCCGGCCCAGCAGGTGATCAACGGGATTGTCGGGTTGGCGATTCTCGGGTTGGTGGTCACCGTCGCGGTGACGGCCAACGTGGCGGTACTGGTCGTGCTGGCCGTGCTGGCCCTGGCGCTCGGAGTGATCTTCGTGCTGCCGATCGGCGGCGCCGATGTTCCCGTGCTCATCTCACTGTTGAACTCGTTCACCGGTCTGGCCGTGGCCGCCTCCGGGTTCACCCTTCACAACAACTTGCTCATCATTGCCGGCACCCTGGTCGGCGCCTCGGGAACCCTGCTCACCCGGATGATGAGCAAAGCCATGGGGCGCTCACTGGTCAACATCCTGTTCAGCGCGTTCGGTTCTGTCATCACCGCCACCGGGGGAGCGGACGGGACCGCGGATGCCCGACCGGTCAAGACCGGCACCGCCGAAGACCTTGGGGTGCTGATGGCCTACGCCCGCAAGGTTGTCATCATCCCCGGCTACGGATTGGCGGTCGCCCAGGCGCAGCACACTGCCCGCGAGCTCGCCGACCTGCTGACCGCACGCGGAGTCGAGGTCTTCTATGCCATTCACCCGGTGGCCGGGCGGATGCCCGGACACATGAACGTTCTGCTCGCCGAGGCGAACGTTCCTTATGACGAGCTGAAGGAGATGGATGAGGCGAACCCCGAGCTGGCCGACGCCGATGTCGCGCTGGTGGTGGGGGCCAACGACACGGTGAACCCGGCCGCCCAGAACACCCCCGGGAGCCCCATCTTCGGGATGCCCATCATCCACGCCGACCTGGCGCAGAACATCATCTTCCTGAAGCGTTCGATGCGACCGGGTTTCGCCGGCATCGACAACGAACTGCTCTTCGACCCCAAGACCACCATGCTGTTCGGTGACGCCAAGGACTCGCTCACCAAGTTGGTGGCGGCGGTCAAGGCCGCCTGAGGCGTCGGCCGGCCTTCCTGACCAGGCTGTTGGGCGGTTGGAGCACTTAAATCCCCTTGTGAAGGCCGAAAAACAACTGTGAGTGATAGCGTCACCACAATCGTTGCGTTCACTGATGCATCGTCACCACGCGTGTGGTGCATTGCTCGACAGACCGGGACATGATGAAACGACCCTTCCGAACCGCGAGCCGACCACCACCTTCGGTGACGTTGGTTTCCGCCCGGGAGGTGACCGACCCGTGGGCGCCCACCCCCCATGTCTGTTTCGACATTCGGCTGTCATCGGCGGGCATGACCGTCGGGCCTTCGGCCGGGAGCCGAGCCGTGATCCCGATGGTCGTCCCGTGGTCACTGCTACTGGGATTCTCCGCCGACCAGTGGGTCACCACCGCGGACGGCGCTACCGGTCAGATTCTCGAGATCGTGGTTGGCGCTCCCGACCGACGCGAGGGCTCGCAGATCCGGAAGTTTCTGGTCCCGGCGCCCGACCTCGTGCACTTCTTCAAGGGGGTGGGAAGCTGGTCGAAGCCGTGGGCGGCCGCGCTTCGAGGAGCCGAGTCGCCGGGGGCCCGCAGCTCAAAGCTGGACGCAACCGGGGTTCCACCCCGAGGGGTCGTGCTCAGCGCCTACCTGGCGACGGCGGCATGGTTGGGATCCCAGGTGCTGCCCGGCTCGGGGCATCGCGGGGCCGGGTCGGCCGAGCGGGCATCCGACCAACAACGGGTCGGGAAGGCAGTCATCGGCCTGGTGGTGGTGGTTCTCGTCGCCGGAGTGGCGACTGCGTCGTTTGCCATCACGGCGTCGGGGGGTTCGCCGCCCCGTCGGTCGGCGCAGCCGGCTGCCCATCGCGCTCCGGTCGCACTCGGGAATGTCCTCCAGGCGTCCGATGCCCCCAAGGTGCCGCCACTTCCCGCCGCGTCATCGGCGCCGGCGCCAGCGCCGCCGTCCCTGGCCGGTTCCGCGCCGCTCCAGTCTCATGAGGTCTTCGGTTACGCGCCGTATTGGACGCTTCCAGAGTCGGCTGGCTTCGACGTGAAGAACCTGACCACCCTGGCGTATTTCAGTGTCGACGTGAATGCCGACGGCACCCTCGACCAGAGCGGGTCCGGCTGGAACGGTTATGAGAGTCAGGATCTGGCCAACTTGGTGACCCGCTCGCACGCGGCCGGCGATCGGGTGGTGTTGACGGTCACCGACTTCGACCAGCAGTCGCTGAACAAGATCACCTCGGATCCGGCAGCGCCCGGGCGGCTGTCGACGGCGTTGATCGCCGCGGTGACCGCCAAGAACCTCGACGGGGTCAACTTCGACTTCGAAGGGGTGGGGAGCGGAGACCGTGTCGGGCTGACCAACCTCATCACTCAGGTGTCGAACGCGCTCCATGCCGCCAACCCGCATTGGCAGAACACCATGGCGGTCTACGCCAGCGCGGCCAGCGATTCGGCGGGGTTCTACAACGTGGCGGCGTTGGCCCCCGCCCTCGACGGGTTCTTTGTGATGGCCTACGACATGAACGACCCGGTCACCCCCAGTGCAACCGCGCCGCTGGTGGGTGGGGGATTCAACGACACCGAAGCGCTCCAAGAGTTCACCTCGGTGGTTCCAGCAGCCAAGGTCATTCTGGGTGTGCCTTACTACGGGTATGACTGGCCGACCACCGACGGGACCCAGGGTTCACACTCCACCGGTCCGGACGCGCCGCTCAGCTACGGCGTCATCGCTTCCGCCAACAACCCGACCTACTGGGATCCGACCACCCAGACAGCGTGGACGTCTTACAAGGTAGGCACCCAGTGGCACCAGACGTATTTCGACGACCCGACCTCGCTGGCCTTGAAGGCCCAGTTGGCTAATTCGTTCCACGTGCGCGGCATGGGGATATGGGCCCTGGGCATGGACGGCAACGACCCGGCGATGCTGGCGGCGCTACTGGGGCAGTCTCCGGCGGCCAAGGACTTCGCTCCCGGGCCGACGGCGACAACCGCGCCGACCACCACCGCGCCACCGACTCCTACCGCGCCATCGACGACTTCCGCGCCACCGACGTCCACCACCGCGCCGGTCTATACGACGACGGGAAGCTGGCAGGGCCATTCGTTTACCCTCACTCCGGTTGCCACTCGGGACACCCTGTTCATCCTCGGGACCCTCACCACATTCAAGACCAACGATCCCCATCTGGCCTGCTTGCAAACCGGTCCCGCGCTGCAGGTGTGGTCAAATCCTGTCAACCCCAGTCTGTACACCGTCACTGCCTCCCAGCCTCAGGATTGCGTCTCGGGGACCTGGACCTTCCCGATCACGGCGGTGAGTACCGGGACCGGCGGGGCAGCGACGACTACCACCACCACGACGGCGCCCAACCTTTTGGGCATCCCGTTGGTCAAGCATTCCTCCTGATCCTCTGGCCATCGCATTCGATCGGCTCGCCAGGATGGTGACGCCTGGGCCCGCGGCTAACCTCTGGCTGCCCGCGGGGGTGTAGCTCAGCTGGTAGAGCGCTACGTTCGCAACGTAGAAGTCGGCGGTTCGAGTCCGCTCACCTCCACCAAAGTCCAGTTCAGAGGGCTGAAGTGGGATCCCCGAAAGTGCAGTTCGGCCGGGGTTTCTGCCCCGGCTGACTCGCGGCCGGAAGTGTTCTGTGCGCGATCCGTGCGCGTAGGAGCGGTCAAAAGCGGTTTTGAACTGACGGGGTTAAACACAGTGACCTTCAACCTGGTCTCTGGGCGGGTGTGGAATCGACCGAATACCGAGGCCGATGCAGGGCGGGGCCAGGGCCGGAGCAGGAGGAAGACAAGGGCGGGGGAACAATACAAGGGAATGGTCGGGCACCGCGGCTCCTCTGGGAATCGAAAAATCCAGCTGCATCGTGCGGAATGAATTTGCCGCATTTACAGAGCCGTAACCACCTCACGTATGATCCGGCCGACCCGATGTGCCTGACTTTCGGCTTCACCGACGATCGAACTTGGCAACATGGGGTTGGTCGCCATTCCTGCCGCCAGGTTCGTAACAACGGACAGACCGAGAACCTCAGCACCCAGTTGCCGAGCAGCAATCGCCTCCACTGCGCTTGACATGCCAACGAGATCGGCGCCCAAAAGTTGGAGCATCCGGATCTCTGACGGTGTCTCGAAGTGGGGTCATTAGCTACTACAATCATTAGCATATGCTTGCGAATGCGACCCCCAAAGAAGTTGATCGAGACGCGATCGTCGAGGCGGTACTGACCGCCAGCCGTGTACTTGTCGCCGTTGCGGCGCGTTCGCTGGGGGACGTTGCCGAGGAAGTGACACTCACTCAGTACCGCACCTTGGTCGTGCTGGCATCCCGAGGACCTCAGAGTCTCGCCGCCCTGGCCGAGGCGGTGGATGTCACTCCCCCGACCGCCACTCGCATGTGTGACCGCCTGGTCCGGAAGGGCCTGATCGTCCGCCGGCATGACCGAGCGGATCGACGCTTGGTCCGGTTGACGTTGGCCAAAAGCGGTCAGGAGTTGGTGGATGCAGTGACCGGTCGGAGACGGGCGGAGATCGCCCACCTCCTCGAGGCCATCCCCTACGAGCAACAGGCGGCGCTGGTCGACTCCCTCCAGCGTCTAACCGCCGCGGCCGGTGAAGTGCCTGAACAGGATTGGTCCACTGGGTGGGATCTATAGATGGGACAGCGCATCCCATGACCATCTTCCGCCGAACCTCCTGGCGGGCCACAATGACCCGGGCGTCCCGCTGGCTTGGCGGCGCCTCCTACCTCCAGAAGTGGCTGGTCCTCGGCGTGCTCATCGGGACAATGGCCGGAGTCGGCGCCCTCGTGTTCATCGAGGCCCTTCTGGCTTGCACGCATTTCTTCCTGGGCACATTGGCCGGCTACCACGTACCCACTCCGGTTGGCGAAGGCGGGCAATCAGCCTCGGCCTCGTTCACCCGACCCTGGGCACTTCCATTAGTGGTCGGTCTCGGGGCGCTGGTCGGGGCGGTCCTCGTGTTCCGATTCGCTCCCGAGGCAGAGGGCCACGGCACCGATGCGGCCATCTCGGCCGTCCACCACAATCCCCGAGGAATCCGCTTCCGGGCGGTGATCGTCAAGCTCGTGGCGTCCGCACTCACCATTGGTTCAGGTGGCTCGGGGGGTCGAGAGGGTCCCACCGGCCAGATCAGCGCCGGGTTCGCCTCGTTGCTCGCCCGGGAACTCGACCTCAGCCCCACCGATGCCCGCATTGCGGTTGTCACCGGGATCGGCTCCGGAATCGGAGCCATCTTCGGGGCACCACTGGGCGGAGCGGTCTTGGCGACCGAGATCCTCTATCGGGACGACTTCGAGGCGGAAGCGCTGCTCCCGAGCTTCGTGGCATCGCTGATCGGCTATGTCATCTTTGGCGCGACGCTGGGATTCACACCGCTGTTCGGCTTCGCCGGCAGCTACCACTTCTCCGATCCAACCCATCTGGTGTGGTTCGCCTTGATCGGCGTGCTGGGTGGCCTCATCGGCCTTCTCTACGCCAAGAGTTTCTACGGCCTCTCGGCTCTATCCGGACGCCTTCAGATCCCCCGTTGGATCAAGCCGCCGATCGGCGGGGTCGTTGTCGGTCTCATCGCCCTTGCCATCCCTGAGGTGCTCGGAACCGGATACGGATGGATCCAGCAAGGCCTCGGTCACCAACTCTTGTCGCTGCCGTTGTGGATCGTGATCATCCTGCCGTTCGCCCGGATCCTGGCCACCAGCCTCTCTATCGGGTCCGGCGGCTCGGGGGGCATCTTTGGGCCGGGCATGGTCATCGGGGCGTTCATCGGGGCATCGGTCTGGCGGCTCTTTGACCCGGCATTCCCTTCCATGGGTCATGACCCCGCGCCCTACGTCATCGTCGGGATGATGTGCTGCTTCGGAGGTATCTCTCGTGCTCCGTTGGCCGTGATGTTGATGGTGGCGGAGATGACCGGCAGTTTGTCCATACTGGCCCCCGCCATGATTGCCGTGGGGCTGGCGTGGTTCATTGTCCGGCGGAACGACGACACTATTTACCGAAGCCAGTTGAAGTCGAGAGCCGACACTCCCGCCCAGCGGATCCTCGTTGGCATGCCGGTCCTCGCCACCGTTCCGGTCCGAACTGCAATGGCCCCCCCTCGTCTGGTGATCACCGGCGGGACGTCGGTGGGCGTGGCTCGCCACCAGCTGCGCCAAAACGGTCTTTCCGGAGCGCCCGTCGTGGATGGGGAAGGCCGGTTCGAGGGCACCGTCAGCCTGCAGAGCCTCGGGGAAAAGGGGGAGAGGGGCGAACGTCAACTCGGATCATTCGTGGACGTGGCGGCTCCTACTGTCTCCGAGACTGCTCATCTCGACGTGGCAATCGATGCCATGACCACCGCTTCCGACCACTGGGTGCCGGTTCTCGACGTCGAACGCAAGGTGATCGGAACGATCGCCATCTCGGATGTCGTCAGGGGTTACCGGTTGGGCCTCCTTGCCAGCCTCCAGAAGATGAATGCCGGGGGTGATGCCGCCGGCACCGACAGGTTGCTCATCGACGCGGGATCGCCTTTGGCCGGCCGGTCTCTCCGTCAGTCCAGACTGCCCGTCAGTGTCATTGTGACCACCATCCAGAGGAATCGGGATCTGGTGGTGCCCAATGGGGACACGGTGTTGCAACCGGGGGACGAACTGGTTCTGATCGGTACCTCCAGCGACATCGATGCCATTCGATCAAACGAGTCCGGACACGGAGAAACCACCAAGCCGGGTACGAGGACCGCTCCGGATCAATCCTGCACCGACGAGGGATGCGGCGATGTCTGAGTCACCGGCTCGAAGTGTCATCTCGCTTCGCACCCCGCCATCAACGTTTTCGGCGCCGGCCCGGCTTCTCTGTCATCCAATCCCGTCACCCCGAGCGTCACCGCCAGCACCCCCTACTCCTACGTGGTCAACGGCCCAGCCCAATCGGTGACCGAGTACGCCCAGGGGGCCAACGGCAACGCTGTCCCCGTCGCCACCATCTCGGGTCCCCACACCGGGCTCAATGATCCGCAAGACGCGGCCCTCGACTCGGCCGGGAACCTGTACGTCACCAACAGCGGGGGGGCCAACTCCGGGCAGTCGGTGACCGAGTACGCAGCCAGGTCCTCCGGTGACGCCGTCCCCGTCGCCACTATCTCGGGGGACCACACCTAACTCCCCGAGCCCTTCGGTGTGGCCGTCGACGCGGCCGGGACCATCTACGTGGCCAACGCGTCCGCGGGACCTCGTCAGTGGTCGGGTTCGCCAAGGGGGCCACCGGCAACGCCAAACCGATTGTCACCATCCAGGGCGCCAGTACCGGGCTCAGCGGCCCCATCGGCATCGCTTTCAATTCGGCTGGAAACATGTTCATCACCAACAACAGCGATGGCTCGGTGACTGAGTACGCCACGGGGGCCAACGGTAACGCCGCCCCCATCGCCGCCATCTCGGGACCAGCCACCCAGCTCCGTTCGCCCGCCGCCGTGGCCCTCGACTCCGCCGGGAATCTGTACGTCACTACCGCCGGTTATGTGACGAAGTACGCCGCTGGCGCCAACGGCAACGCTGCCCCCGTCGCCGCCATCTCAGGGCTGGGGTTGGCGCCGTCCGCCGTGGCCCTCGACTCCGCCGGAACCTGTACGTCACCAACACCAACAACGCGGTGAGCGAGTACGCCAGCGGGGCGAACGGCAGCCCTGTCCCCATCGCCACCATCTCGGGACCCGCCACCGGGCTCAACAGCCCGCGTGGCTTGGCCCTGGCCGCCTCCCCGGGGGTCGCCACCGCACTGCCGTCCCCGACCACACCCGGTGGATCCCCCCCGCCCCCGCGGGGACCGGTGGCTACTGGGAGGTGGCCTCGGACGGAGGCGTGTTCGCTTTCGGCGATGCCGGCTTCGACAACTCTTTGGGCGGCAAGGCACTCAACAAGCCAGTGGTTGGGATCGTCAATACCCCCGACGGCAAGGGCTACTGGGAGGTGGCCTCGGACGGAGGAATCTTCGCCTTCGACGCCGCCGCCTTCTTCGGCTCGATGGGCGGCAAGGTGTTCAACCCGCCGGTGGTTGGGATCGCACCCTGACCGAAGCGGTCCATGCGATTGGGCTGCGGCTTCGAGGGAAGGGCGCGAACCCCCGACTCCAGGACGGCCGGGTCCGGATCGGGTCCGGCTAGTTGTCCTGGGCAGGTGGCGAGGTCTTGGACGCATGCGGGTGGGTTGGTCGGCAGTGGGGGTTCTGATCCGGTGGGAACGTCCGTTACACGCCGAATGGGGCGGGTTCGATTGTGTCGGGGTCGGAGACGTGTGATCCGTGTTCAGCGGGCGACCGCCACCGGGGTGAACTTGCAGCCAAGGTGCTTGATCCCGTTGATGAAGGGCGAGAGAAGGCGGTCCGGCTCGCCGACGCTCTCGATGTCGGGTAGGCGATCGAAGAGCTGGCGGAACATCACGTCGATCTCCTGGCGGGCCAGGTGAGTCCCCAGGCAGAAGTGGGGACCGGCCGCCCCGAACCCGATGTGCGGATTGGGGTTGCGGCGTACGTCGAAGGTGTACGGATCCTCGAAGACGTCCTCGTCCCGGTTGGCCGAGTTGTAGAAGAGGATCACCCGGTCGCCCGTTTTCAACTCCTCGCCACCCAGCACCGCGTCCTCGCCCAGCGTCCGCCGCATCCAGATGACGGGGGAGCCCCAGCGCACGATCTCGTCGACCCCGGTGGCGGCGATCCCGGCCGGATCGGCCTGCCACAGCGAACGCTGGTCGGGGTGCTGCGTCATGGCCAGCAGCCCATGGCTGATGGCGTTGCGGGTGGTCTCATTACCGGCCACGACCAGAAGGATGAAGAACGCGGCGATTTCTGAAGCCGTCAGCGCCTCGCCATCGACATTGGTGTTGACGAGGGCCGAGGTCACATCATCGGTCGGGACTTTCTTGCGGAAGTCTGACAGTTCGGTCATCAGCATGTTGAGCTGCTGCGCCGCCGTCATGAATGCCAACATGGCGTCCGTGCCCTCCGGGATGTACTCGGGGTCACCCGAGCTGAGGATGACGTTGGAGGCGTTGAACACGGTGTTGTAGTCGGCTGCCGCGATGCCCATCATGTCGCAGATGATCTCGAGTGGGAGGCGGGCCGCCACTTCGACCACGAAGTCACACTCACCTTGCTCAGCCACCCGATCGATTACGTCGTTGGCTACCAACTCAATCCGGTCCTCGATGCTCTTGATCATGCGGGGGTTGAAGGCGGCCGAAACTATGCGCCGCAGACGAGCATGGCGGGGGTTGTCCATATTGATCATGGAACCAAAGAACTCCAGCATCTCCGGCGGCATGTCGATCATGGATGTAGCGCCCTGCTCGGATTGATAGGTCTCCGGATGCCGGCTGACTTCGGTTATATGAGCGTGGCGGGTCAGGGCGTAGTAGCCCTTTCCTTTGTTGGGCACCATGAAGGCCATTTCGGGTGGGACCTCCGGGTCCTCGAAGTGGCCCATCGGGCGCTCCCGACGCAACAACTGGAAGGCGCCCTCGCGCTCCTCCCAGGGGCGAGACCAGAACTCAATGTCCGACAGGTTGATCTGGTCGAGTGTGAGTGCCTCGCGCGGTTCCATCGCCCTACCATAGGCACGTGCCTGGCATTATGCAGATTGTTACAGCTCACGAGTGCTGTTCGGTTATTCGCAACTTAGGAGTTGGCGGTTCGAGACCGCCCACCTCCACCCGGAGCTGGCAGATCGCCAACGTTCTGCCAGCTAATAGCCAGAATTGCGTTCCGTCGCTTACCGCCGGACCTTGTGTTTGAGCCGTTGCCGGCCAGGCGACCCAATCGACCTCGAGCAAACTCGAAATGGACCTGCCTACGATTGTGGTACCTGATTCCACGGGGTGAGGAGGAGACGCATGGCGGATCTCAGCGCGGCAGACACCCATCATTCGCCTCCAGCCCGGCTGCACCACCACGCCTTTGTGACCGCCGATCAGGAGGCCACCCGGAGGTTCTATGAGGACGTGGTCGGCCTGCCCCTCGTCGCCACATGGACCGAAGTCGAGCACTTGATGGGTGGCGAGGAACAGGAGTTCTGTCACACGATGTACGAGCTCGGAGACGGTGGGTGTCTCGCCTTCTTCCAGTTCGCCAACAGTCAGTTCTCAGAACAATTCGCACCACCATCTCCTTTCTCACTCTTCAGGCACTTCGCCATGCTTGTCACGTCAGAACAGCAAGAGGCAATCCGTGCCCGAGCCGAGGACGCTGGACTGGAGGTGATGATGATTGCCGACCACGGCTACTGCAGGTCGCTTTACCTCACCGATCCAAACGGCCTCGTGCTTGAGTTCACCGTCGATCATCCCGATGTCGAGAAGATCGACGCTACCCGTCGGGACAGCGCACATCGTGATCTCGCTCGGTGGCTGTCGGGCGACCACTCGAGCAACAATGAGTGGCGTCCCGCATCATGACTTGTTCAACCGACGGCAGCAGGACAAGCGAAAAGGAGTAACCATGCCGACCACGCTGTCCGAGCCCACCTACCACCAGGATCCGACTGAGGTGGCACCGGGCGGCACAGTTTGGGGGGTTCGAAGCATTGCCACCACCTCCGCTCTGGGTTGGCAGACTAACAATATTGATCCGTGCCTGGGTCGTTTCCGCAACCAGTTAATTAGGCCTCGGCTGCCTTCTTGATTGCGGAGAGGGTCTCGGTGATGCCGCTCTTGGCCAGATCGTTTCGAATCCCGATCTCCTTCGTTGCGTCATCTCCAAAGCGCTGCACAAAGAATTCTGCCCCCTCGGGAGGTAGCTCCCAGGTCTCGGTAAGCTCGGTTCCCCCCGCGATTGGCGCAAAGGTGAATCCCCATCGAGCGCGGGTCGGCGGTTCAATCACCGACCAGGCAAACCCTTGACCGCGGTCGGCAACCACGACTTCTGATCGTGTTTCCCAAGTCCGCCCCGGTAGCTCGTTGCGGCCCGTGAACTTCGCGCCGAGAGCGGGCCCATCGCCCTCGTCCCACCAGCAGGCTTTGCAGATGGGGCTCCAATCACCCATGCGGGGAATGTCGGACACGAGGTCGTAGACTTCGTCCGGCGAACGGTTGACGACGATCGAACTGGACTGGCGGAAAGTCTCCATGTTCTAAGTATGACCGCGGCATGGCCCCGTCGCTGGCTGACAGGAGCCGCTCTTGCTGGGCCCGTCGCCTCGAATGTGTCGATATGGACGTCGGTCCTGCTCCGCTGAGGACGTGGCCGGGGCCTCAGCCTGCGGGCGGTTCCATCGCCATCAACCGATGCCGGAACCGGAAGCGGACGACCTGAAATCTTGTATTCACGCGCTCCATCGTAGGGAGCCAGGGTGTCACGCAATCCCGCATCTGTGCCGTCCGCCACCCCGGCGACATGTTCTTGATGACACCGGCATCCATGCCGACGTAGAGCATGAGCTTGGTCGGACACACAGAGGATCTGACTTCGCATGACGAATATGACAGAGTACGAGTCGAACCGATGACCGACGTCTTCTTCGACCGAACCACGACCCTGCCCAATCGGCTCAACGTCTCGACGCATTGCGGTCCCGAGCTCACCATGCGTCTACACCCCGTGCCTCAGACGTGCCGGCTTGGATCGTTGCGGACCAGTGTGGCCAGCTTCATTATTGACGCGCTCGCCGGGATTGCCGTGGATGGAGACCAGGACACCTGGACCTTCACCTCGCAGATGTCGGTTCGCATGGTTAACACGCCCGCGCCGGCATACGTGGAAGGACGGGCGATGGTGCTCCGACAGGGCGCCCGGTCGGCAACCTGCGAGGTGACCCTTGTCGACGAGGCTGGTCGTAGCCACGGGTACGGCGTACTCAGCTTCGTTCGAGTGGCTCGCCGCGATGGCGATCCGGTCAAGCACGTCTTCAATTCCTCGGCCGAATCCCAGCGTGGGTTCATGGGGCCAGTCATCGAAGGCACGCTGCCCGATGAAATGGGTATCAACATCATCGACGGCCCTGCCGGAACGGTAGAAGTGGTGGTCGAAGACAAGCTTCGAAATCCATCGGGCGCCATGCAGGGAGCCATGGTCGCCTGTGTGGCAGAGGTAGCTGCCGAGGAGATGATCAGCGTCCGTTTGGGGCTTCCGGCGTTCGTCAGCGACCTCGACATCCGGTATCTGTCGCAGGTCCGGGTGGGCCCGGTCAGAACCACCTCGACTTGGCTGGGCGACGATCCCTGGTCGTGGGTTCGAGTGGAACTGCACGATGTCACCTCGGGAGTGCTCCTGACCCACGCTCTGGCCCGGGCAGCGGTCGGAGAGTGACAGGTCCATCCCACGACCAGTGCGGGATGGGTAGACCGTCCGGTACGTCGTCGGCAGAACGGTGGTAATGGGACATCGTGGTGGTGGTAGCCCAGGCGAAATAGTCATGCAGTACCTGTCGGACCGGGTCGTCATCAGCAAGGCCGACGTCAGCGAGGGCCTGATCGAAACAAATGATTGCTCGACGGTCCATTTCGTCATGAGGACCGTTGCCGCTGTGCATCCGGACCACCGAGCTCTCGTCGCCGAATCCAGCCGAGTACTTCGTCGGGCCCCCAAGCGCCTCGGCCCAATACGCGGCCAACCTCTGGCTGTGCTCGGGGTGGAAGCCGTGGCTGAACGCATGGCTCACCACCTCATCCGCCATAACCCTGACATGCCAGGCGTGGGCCAGCCGAAACAATCCCTCATCTCCACCCGCCGCTTCGTACACCGTTGGCATGGACCGAGGATCGTACCGAAGATAGACAGATCGGGCCAGAGGTCGGATGGTTCGACGTGCCTCTACTTCCCTGCAGGGTGCGTCAGCTCGCGATGAGGGATGGCTGGGCGAAGGCCAGCAGGGCGGGGCGATCTTGGGGGAGGGCGAAGCCTGCCTTGATGGTCTTGTCGACGTCGGCCGTGTAGAGCTGGAGATACTTGGCCCGGGACGGATACAGCTGTGCCAGCCGTGCCGCCGAGAACTGCTTGGTTGAGCCGAGCAGCAGGCAGATGGTGGAAGGATTCGGCCCGGGTTCACCCGACAATGTCGCCACCGGGACGTCGGTCGGCGGTGTTCGGATACCGCCCAATGCGATCCCGTCATTGTTACGAACAATCTGCGGTGTCGTGCCAGGCGTCACGTCGATGCGCGCAGCGTTAACCGGAGCCGTGCTGTTGGTCAGCCATTTGGTCAACGCCCGCAACGCCGCCTTGGCGACGATGTGCATCGGACCATTGTTGATGGGAACACCGCAATTTATGTACTGGGCCGAAGCTCCGAGGAGATGGGCGTCGGCGTGAGCGGTGCCGACGACCTCCCAGAGCCGGAAGTGACTGCTGTCGGGCTGGCGGGCCGCGTAGGAGTTGAGGATGCTTCCCACATCGGTCTCGGTCTGGATATCCATAATGGGTGTCGGTTGATCGGTACGGAAGATGGTCGGCTTGCCGGTGATGGCACCGGCGATGTCGGCATCTTGGCCCGGTCCCACCAAGGGCAAACCGCTCGCCCCGCGGCTGTGGACGAAGAACCCGTCGAAGACCTTGGTGAGAGGTTGCACGCCGTTGACGTAGGTGACCAGCGCGAATGCCGACTGCGACTCAGCCGCCGCGATCACCTCTTGCGGACGAACCCCACCCAGGCCGGCGCCATCTCGCACGGCCCGGGCCACCTGGGTGAAGATGTCGAACGAGTAGCCATCCCCGGGATGACTGAGCGAGCCGTATCGGGCGGGATCGATGGCCTTGAGGCCCTTGCCGGCGTCTTCCGAGCCAGGAACTCCCCCGACGTTCACCAATACGGGGCCACCCTCCACGCCGATCTTCTGAGCTGACACTCCGACCCACGCATTACCGGCCCGCACGATCTCCTCGCTGAGACTGGTCCATTCGGGGTCGGCATCGACGCCTCCGCTGACGTTGAGCCACTCGACGACCACCGTGCCGCTGAACGCCGAGGCCTTGGTCGGCTCTCGCACCACCACGCGGGTGCGGTACGCAGCTTCCGTGTCGGCCACGAACGTCCAACGCCCATCCGACGTCAGCGCCCCCGCATCCTTGTAGGACGTCGCGGTTCCGGCCGCGGCGAATTCGTGTTGCACGTAACCGATCTGTGCAAGGTTGGGTGGGGTTGCCTCCCCCATGAACACGCCGTTGCCGCCGGTGAGTGCCGACAGCTGGGCTGCCGGCCCTGAGGGGATCGGGCGCTCGGACCCAGGCGATGTCGTGCTCGAATTCCCTTGGGCGCTGCCACTGGTGCAGCCGGCCAGGCCCAAGAGGGCCAGACAGGTCAGCGTAGTTGCGACCCGCAACGGCAACCGCGTGAACCGGCCACCGTGTTCGGACATCCTCATCTGCATCCCTTCCCTAGTTTCGCCAGCAGTTGTCCAAGTGGAGCCAAGTTGCCGAAGCCAAAGGCTACGACACCCGCCAACCGGCCGGACAGGTGCCGGTCGCTCCGGCGGCGAGCGCCGCCTGCACTATCGGCCGTTGAACCCCGCCGGACGCTTCTCCATGAAGGCCTGGGCACCCTCGCGGGCGTCGTCACTGGTGAAGATGCGGCGGCTCTGCTCGGCAGTGGCCAAGCCGGCCTTCGACCCCAGGTTGACGGCGTCGCGCATCAACTGCTTGGTCAACTGCACCCCGAGCGGACCGTTGGCCGCCACCTCGGCCGCCAACGCCTTGGCCACAGTCAAGAGGTCCGCCGCCGGCACCACCCGATTGACCAACCCGACGGCAGCCGCTCGTTCCACGTCGATCAGCCGACCCGTCAGCCCCATCTCGAGCGCCAGGGCCTGAGGGATCCGTAACGAGAGCAAGGTGCCTCCAGCCGCCGCGAACAGCCCGCGCTTGACCTCGGGGAGTCCGAAACGGGCGTGCTCGGCGGCAACCGCGAGATCACAAGCCATCATGATCTCGAGGCCACCTCCCACCGCCGCACCGTTGACGGCCGCCACCAGAGGCTTGGGATAGGAACCGGTCATGAACTGGGCCAACACCTCGGCGCCGGGCCGCGCCGCCGCTGCCGAGCTGGCGTTCCAGTCGCCGAGGGCGCTGAGGTCCATTCCGGCGCAGAAGATCCGCTCGCCGGCACCGGTGACGACCACCGCCCGGACCGAGTCGTCATCGAGGATGTCCTGCAGGGCGATCCCCAGCTCATCCATCAATGGCGGGTTCAGGGAGTTGCCGCCTCCGGACGGTTGAGCGTCAGTACCTCGATCTGCTCGATTCGATCTCTGAGAATGAGCATGTGGCCCCTCCTTGAACTAGCGGCCGAGCGAGGTGGTCGACGCCAACTCCGCCGCCGCCGCCATGTTGCTGAGGACCACGTCCCCGAAGTCGGCCATGGTCGGATTGTCGGCCTCACCGGACACCACCCGTGCATAGCCCGCCTCGAGCACGATGGCCAACTTGAACCGGGCCAGGATCACGTAATAGTCGATCTCCTCCACACTCCGTCCGCTGACGGTGGCGTAATGGTCCAGCATTTCGGCCCGGGTAGGCATGCCTGTGCAGTCGACGTACCCCTTGGTCCGGTCCTCGCCCGGATCGGTCCATCCGTTTATGACCCAGGCCAGGTCGAGCAGCGGGTCTCCCACCGTCGACATCTCCCAGTCCACCATGGCCGCCAGCCGGGCCGGAGCGCCATGGTGGAACATCACGTTGGCGAATTGGTAGTCGCCGTGGATGATGCCCGGTTCCCAGTGGTTGGGTTTGTGGTTGCGAAGCCAATCGGCAGTCACCTCCAAGCCGGGGAGGTCTCGGAATTTGACCGAGCCGAGGTGGGCCAACCACCGGTCCACCTGGCGGTCGTGGAAGCCATCGGGGGTACCGAATCCCTCGAGGCCCCCTGCCTTCCAGTCCACCCGGGCCAGGCGGGCGATGCCGTCGACCAGCTGGATGGCGAGGCCATAGCGCGCATCCAGGTCGGTATCGAAGGGCTCGGGCCAGCCGTCCATGTTCATCGGTGACCAGCCGTCCACCAGACTCATCAGGTAGAACGACGATCCCATCACCTCGTCGTCGTCACAGGCGGCATAGGCCTCCGGATGGGGCACGTCGGTGCCGTTGAGGGCATGGAGGACCCGGTATTCGCGCATCATGGTCTTGTTCCGGCCCCTGGGCACCACCCGGGGCGGCCGGCGGAGCACAGCCCGGAAGTCCCCCCGGCGGATCTCAAAGATCTCATTGGATGCTCCGCCGCTAATGAACGTCGAGGTCACCGGCTCTCCTTTGGCTGGGAGATCCTGGGTGTCCATCCACGCACCCAGGCGTGGCTCGTTCACCAGGCCGGCGGTGCGGGCGGCGATGGCGGCTTCCTGTTCTGGGGTGGGCTTTGCCATGTTCTCAGGCTCCTTGGGGGTGGGCGACGGTGGTGTCGAAGAGTGCTGGCGGCCGCCGGATGTGGCTCACGCGGGCGGGGCCGGGTCGTCGGGATACGGCTCGACGAAGGTCGTCTCTATGACAGCCACCAGGCCGTCATGCAATTCGGTGGGGGGCGCCTGGGTGGCCGGGTGGCCGACGCGCGAGGCCATGATGCCCTCGCGATGACGGAGGGCGAACATGCTCTCTCGCCGACCCGAGTAGGTCACCGGTTGGCGCACCATCCAGACGATGCCTTCGGCGGCCACCTCGGAGGGCTCCCAATTGGAGTGGTCAGCGCCAGGGGCATTGGCCACGAATCCCTCGGAGGCCACGGCCATGTCGATGCGGAAGCAGTTGACGGCGATACCGTCTCCAGCCAGTTGGGAGGCGGCGTCGACCGTCAGCCGCTCGAGGGCCACCTTGGACATCCCGTAGGCCATCAGCGACGGGTGGGGGTAGAGCGCCGCCACCGAGGAGATGTTGACGATCGAGCCCCCACCGGCGGAGCGCATGGCCGGGACCGCTTGGCGGATGGCGATCATCGGGGCTCGCAGGTTTACCTGCATCACCAGGTCGAACCGGCGCAGCGGGATTTCCAGGTCGCCGATGAAGGTGATGGCGGCGTTGTTGATCAAGACGTCCAGTCGGCCGAAGTGGTCGAGCGTGGTTGTCACCATGGCCTCCACCTCGGTGTCGAGGGCCAAATTGGTCGGGACCGCCAGCCCCCGCCGTCCGGCCGCCTCGACCCGGGCCACCGTCTCGTCGATGGTGCCCGACGTGCGTTGGGGCTGGTCGCGGGTGGACCGCGCCGCGCAGGCCACATGGCAGCCGGCCTCGGCCAACGCCACCGCGGTGGCGGCCCCGACACCCCGGCTGGCCCCGGTGACCAGGGCCACCTTCCCATTGAGATCGATCACGACCTGCCTTCCCCCCCCGGGCGGCTTGTCCCGCGCCGGGTGCAAACAGTATGTATGTTAGATACACAATGAATCAAGCCCCCCTGGACCGGCTCTCCGAGGCCGGAGACCCCCCGTCCCTCCGGGCCGCCCACGTTCGGGACACCCGGCGAGCGCTTCTCGACACCGCCCGGCAGGTGTTCGCCGACAACGGTTTCCAGGCCACCCGGACCGAGGAGATCGTCCAGCGGGCGGGTCTGACCCGGGGCGCGCTGTACCACCACTTCCGGGACAAGGAAGATCTGTTCCGCGCCGTTCACGAGGAGATCGTCGGCGAGGTTACCCAGCTATTGAGGCGCCGCTCCGGCGACGGTGGCGCCAGCGCCTGGTCCCTGTTTCGGGCCAACAGCGAGATCTACCTCGATGCGGCCTCCACCAATCGTGCCTACCGGCAGATCGTCCTGATCGACGGACCGGCGGTGATGGGTTGGAACGCGGTGTCCGAACGGCGGGACGGACCGACCCACCGGATCTTCCAATACCTGCAAGACGCCATGGACGAGGGAGTCCTCGAACCACAGCCCGTCGAGCCGCTCGGCCACCTGCTGTCCGCCCTCGGGGTGGCCTCCGCCATGTACGTGGCCCACGCCGATGACCCCGAAGCCGCCCGCCGGGAGGTCACCCGGTGCTACGAGCGGTTTCTGGCCGGCCTCGGGGCGGGCGACGGGCTTCCGGTGGAGGCAACCGACGAGCCGGGGCCGGGCCGCCCGAAGGCGTCACCGGCCTAGTTCGCAGCATCCGACCAAACTCGTCGCCGTCGGGCGACGACCGCACCGTCAGAAGGGAAGACCATGGCCTGGGATTTCTCCACCGAACCGGAGTTCCAAGAGAAACTGGACTGGGCTCGCCAGTTCGTCAGTGACAAAGTCGAGCCGCTCGACCTCCTTTACCCCCATCGGCAATTCCACCCGTTGGACGACGAACTGCGGCCGATCGTCGATCCGATGAAGCAGGAGGTACGGGATCACGACCTGTGGGGCGCCCACCTGGGCCCGGAGCTGGGGGGCAAGGGGTACGGCCAGGTCAAGCTGGCTCTGCTCAACGAGATCCTCGGCGTATCCCAGTGGGCACCGATCGTGTTCGGGACCCAGGCGCCCGATACCGGCAACGCCGAGATCATCGCCCACTACGGGACCGAGAAGCAGAAGGAGACGTACCTCCAGCCATTGCTCAACGGCGAGGTCTTCTCCTGCTACTCGATGACCGAGCCCCAAGCCGGCTCGGACCCCCAGCAGTTCACCACCGCCGCGGTCCAGGACGGCGACGAATGGGTCATCAACGGGTGGAAATTCTTCTCGTCCAACGCCCGTACTGCCGCCTTCCTCATCGTCATGGCCATCACCGACCCCGACGTGAGCGTCTACCAGGGCGCGTCGATGTTCCTGGTCCCGACCGACACCTCCGGGGTCGACATTGCCCGGCATGTGGGACTGGCCGGCGAGTCCGAGGGGGAGGGTATGCATGCCCTGATCCACTACGACAACGTTCGGGTCCCGGCCGAGAATCTGCTCGGCGGGGCGGGGCAGGCCTTCGCCATCGCCCAGACCAGGCTCGGCGGCGGACGGGTGCACCATGCCATGCGCACGGTGGCCATCTGCCAACGGGCCCTCGACCTGATGTGCGAACGGGTGCTCAGCCGCGAGACCCAAGGCAGCCTGCTGGCTCGGAAGCAGTTCATCCAGGGGGACATCGCCGACTCCTACGCCGAGTTGCAGCAGTTCCGGTTGCTGGTGCTGTACACCGCCTGGGAGATCGATCAGGTCAAGGACTACCGGCGTACGCGCAAGAACATCGCCGCGATCAAGGCGCTGACCCCGAAGGTCGTCCACGACGCGGTGTGGCGCTCCATGCACGCCCACGGCGCATTGGGCGTCTCCAATGAGATGCCGTTTGGGAGCATGTGGATGATGGCCCCGGTCATGAGCGTGGTGGACGGTCCCACCGAGGTGCACAAGGTCACCGTGGCCCGCGAGGTCCTGAAGGGCTACCAGCCGGCACCGGGTCTGTGGCCCACCGCCCATCTCCCCGCTCAGCGGGAGGCGGCGAGGGAGAAGCTGGCCGCTCACATCGAGCACGTCGTCGGTAACTCGTAATCTCGACCCGTGCGAGCCGCCCGCTGTCTTGCCTACGGGCCCCCGTCAAGCGTGGCGGTCGTCGACGTACCCGATCCGGCGCCGTCGGAAGGACAGGTGGTGGTAGACGTCGTCGCCGCCGCGGTCAACTTTCCTGACGTCCTGGTGGTGGCGGACAGCTACCAGATCCACATCCCGGTGCCCTTCACGGTGGGCAGCGAGTTCGCCGGCACAGTCCGGTCGATCGGGGACGGGGTGAACGGCCTGTCGGTCGGGGACCGGGTCAAGGGCTCAGTCCTGTTCGGGGCATTCGCGGAGCAGATCGCGGTGGCGGCGGCGTCACTCCAGATCGTCGACCCGTCCATCGACCTGGGCACCGCGGCAGCCTCCGGGGTTGCCCACTGCACCGCCTACCACGCGCTTCGAAGCCTGGCCCGGGTCCAGCCGGGGGAGTGGGTCGTGGTGCTCGGGGCCGCCGGCGGAGTCGGCCTCGCCGGCGTCGAGTTGGGAGCGGCACTCGGCGCCCGGGTGGTGGCGGCGGCATCCTCCCCCGAAAAGCTCGACCTCTGCCTCCAACGCGGGGCCGAAGCCGGGGTGAACTACTCCACCGAGGACCTCAAGGTGCGGGTCAAGGAAATCACCGGCGGGGGCGCCGATGTGGTGCTGGACCCGGTGGGAGGGGCGGTCGCCGAACAGGCCCTTCGGGCCCTGCGCTGGGGCGGCCGGTTCGTCACCTTGGGGTTCGCATCGGGGGAGATTCCCCGGATTCCCCTCAACCTGGTGCTACTCAAGGGTGTGCTGATCACCGGGTTCACCATGGAGGGCTTTGCTCGCCACCAGGCCGCCGATCGGCACCGGGATCTGGCCGAGTTGGCGGAGCTGGCTCGGACCGGCCGCGCCTCGCCCTATATTTCGGCCACCTACCCCTTGGATCAGGTCGGCCGGGCCCTGTCCGACCTGAGCGAGCGCCGAGCCACCGGCAAGGTGCTGGTGGACCCCAGTCGTTGAGCTCCCGGAGGCACCCATGGCAACGTACAACCACACCGGTCAGGTCGTCACCGATCTCGAACGCGCCAAGACGTTCTACCAGGAGGTCCTCGGATTCAAATTCTGGTACGAGATCCAGCCGCCCGACGGGCCGACCGCCAAACTCTGCGGCCTTTCGCCACCGCTCGGAGTCACCGCGTCGTATTTGACCCTCGACGGCTTCGTGCTCGAGCTGATGCACTACTCCGCGCCCGGTGCTTCCGCACCGTTCCGGACGCGCACCATGAATGAACCGGGGCTCACCCACCTCTCGGTCTCCGTTGACGACGTGCGGGCCACGGCCGAGAGGGCCGTCGAGTTCGGCGGCGAGATCATCGAGGAGAGCGATGTCGGCGCCGCGCTCTTCATCCGGGATCCTGACGGTCAATTGCTCGAACTCCTTCCGGTGGCCTATCGGGAGAGTCTGTCGTCGAAACCCTGACGCCGAGATTCCGCGCCGGGTGATCGCGTGCATCGGGCCGGAATGGACCGTGGGTTTCGAATGCCCGGGTCTAGGCTCCCTTCATGCTTTTCAGCCTCCGTTTCGACTTTCGCAACCCCGACATCGCCGGTACCGCCATGGCCGACCGGTATGCGGCTGCCCTCGACATGGCGGAGTGGGCTGATCGCTTGGGCTGCGTGAACATCGTGGTATCCGAACATCATGGATCTCCGGATGGCTACCTTCCGAGTCCCATTCTGATGCTCGCGGCGATGGCGGCCCGCACGACGAACGTTCGCTTCATGATTGCCGCGCTGATTGCCCCGTTCCACGATCCACTGCGCCTGGCGGAGGACCTGATCGTGCTCGACGTCGTGAGCCGGGGCCGGGTCGACCTCGTCATCGCCGGTGGCTATGTGCACGAGGAATTCGAGATGTTCGGCGTGCCCATGAGCGAGCGGGGCAAGCGGGTCAACGAGACGGTGGCGGTTCTCAAAGCGGCCTTTTCCGGCCAGCCGTTCGAATATCACGGGCGCACCGTGGGCATGACGCCGGCGCCCTTCCGGCCCGCTGGCCCGTCCATCTCGCTCGGCGGGAGCAGCAAACCCGCCGCGGAGCGGGCCGCCCGCATCGCCGACGGATTCATCCCGTCAAAGCCGGACGTGTGGAGGTTCTACCGCGACGAGGTGCAGCGACTTGGCCGGCCGGATCCCGGCCCCTGCCCGATCGGTGAGAACCAGGTGGTGGCCCTGGCCGAGGATCCGGACAAAGGCTGGGAACAGATGTCGCCGTTTTTCCTCCACGAGACCAACGCCTACGGCACCTGGCAGGCCCAAGACGACGTTGCCAGCCCGTTCCGCCGAGTCGCCGACACTGACGAGTTGCGCACCACCGGCCAATACCGGGTAGTAACTCCTGAGCAGTTCGTAGAGGAGCAGAAGGGTTCGGCCTTTCCGCTGGCGCTCCTCCATCCGATGTGCGGGGGAATTCCACCCGAGATGGCATGGTCGAGCCTGCGACTGTTCGAGAATGAAGTGTTGCCGGCGTTCAAATAAGTGGTCACTCGGTCGGCCCCGTCGAAACGCCAGCCTCCGGAGCCAGTTCTGAGGGCTCCCCCGTCTTGAGCATCACCAGCTCTTCAACCTAGAGTCGATCGAGACCTAGACAGGAGAACATCACATGTCCCTCTTTGACGCATTCCGCTACGACGGTAAGCGGGTCCTGGTAGTGGGTGGCGCCACCGGCATGGGCGCCGCCGCTGCCCAGCTGGCCCAGGATGCCGGCGCCGAGGTGGTAGTGATGGACTTCGCCGAAGTCACCCTGGCCGGGGCCAAGGCCATCCACGTCAACCTGGCCGAGCGGTCGTCGATCGACACTGCCCTCGGTGAGTTGGGCGGGAAGGTGGACGTGCTCCTGTCGTGCGCGGGGGTGGCCGATGGCACGCCGGGCATCGAGCGGATCAACTTCATCGGCCACCGGTACATGATCGACCAGTTGATGGCGGGCGGGATGCTGGGCCGGGGATCGGCGATCGGGTTCATCTCGTCGGCGGCCGGCCTCGGCTGGGAGGCGAATCTGCCCGAGATCCAGGAGCTATTGGCCATCCCGGACTTCGACGGTGCCGTTGCCTGGGTCGAAGAGCATGGCAAGGCTGACTACATGTCGACGAAACAGTTCATGTGCGCCTACGTCGCCAGCCAGGCCTTTCCCCTCCTCAAGCAGGGCATCCGGATCAACGCTATCTGCCCCGGCCCCACCGACACCCCGCTGGCCCAGGCCAACAAAGAGATGTGGCTGGGGTTCGGCGCCGATTTCCGTGGCGAGCTCGGGATCGTGCCTTCCACCCCTCTGGAGCAGGCCTACCCCCTGGTCTTCCTGTGCAGTGATGCCGCCGCCGCCATCACCGGGATCACCATGATCACCGACGCCGGGTACATGAGCTCCGGCATCACCGGCTCCTTCCCCGAGGCGACCCCCGTCGCCAACTTTTTGCTTTTCCGATAACGGTCTCTGTCCCACCCGGGGACCGGCCCGTTGAAATAGTGGGTGGTCCGACGCGTCGAGAGCGACTGAGAGAAGGGAAGGGATCGTGGAGCTAAAGGGAAAGAAGGCAGTGGTCGTCGGGGGCGCCTCGGGGATGGCCCGGGCGACCGCGGCCTCACTGGTGTCGGGAGGGGCGAGCGTGGCCATCCTGGATCGACCCACCTCGAAGGGGGCCGAGGCTGCCGCCGAGCTCGGGCACGGCACCACGTTCCATCCCTGTGACGTGACGGATGCCACCGGAACCGAAGAGGCCTTGGCTTCCGCCATCGAAGCTCTGGGCACCATCCACATCGCGGTTAACACCGCGGGTGGCGGAATGAGCAAACGGACGGTGTCCAAGGACGGACCGATGGAACTGGGCTTCTTCACCGGCATTGTCGAGTTGAACTTGATCGCCACCTTCAACCTGAACCGACTTCAAGCCTGGCAGATGAGCAAGAACGATCCTGACTCCGGGGACGAACGTGGGGTGATCATCAACACCGCGTCGATCGCCGCCTTCGAGGGTCAGATTGGTCAAGTCGCCTACAGCGCGGCCAAGGGCGGGCTGGTGGGCATGACGCTGACCATGGCCCGGGATCTGGGATCGCTCGGTATACGCGTGCTCACCATCGCCCCCAGCCTCTTCGCCACCGGGCTCACCCAGGGGATCCCCGATGACATGGCCAAGGAACTGGTCCGCGATTCGGCCTTCCCCCGACGTCTAGGTCAACCTGAGGAGTACGCCAAGTTGGCATTGTCGATCATTGACAATCCCATGCTCAACGGGACCACCTTCCGACTCGACGGGGGTACCCGGTTCTCACCGAAATGAACCACGGACCAATTGAGTAGATTTGGCCGTTCTGGCGACTGAGTCGGATGCTTCCGAGCCGGAAGCCGGGTTGGGCTCGATGTCACCCATGGGTGCCGGAAGGCTCACGAGCATGAGTAGGAGGTTGGTCAGATCGAATTCGAAACCCTGCAGTACGAGGAAGCTGAGGGCGTGGCCGTCGTCACCCTCAACCGCCCCGACGTATACAACGCCTTCAACGAAGTTATGCAGAATGAGCTTCGCGATTTGTGGCGGTGGCTGAAGACAAACGATGGGGTTCGATCGATCGTTCTGACCGGAGCCGGTGAGAAGGCGTTCTGCACCGGGATAGACCGGGCCGACGTTCCTACCGAGGAAGGCGAGTATTACTTCGATGCGCTGACCTACGAGGACCCCAGCCGAAGCATCGGCCCGCGGAGCCAGGGTTTGTGGAAACCAATCATTGCCGCCGTGAACGGCATGGCGTGTGGAGGGGCCTTCTACCTTCTGGGCCAGGTTGACTTCATCGTCGCCGCCGATCACGCCACCTTCTTCGACCCTCATGTGACCTATGGGATGCCGGCCGTGTTCGAGCCGGCCCTGATGGTCGAGAAGATGCCATTCGGAGAGGTCATGCGGATGACGTTGATGGGGAATCGAGAGCGCATCTCGGCGCAGAAGGCGGAGCAGATAGGCCTGGTCAGCCAAGTAGTTCCGGCTTCGGAATTGGCCGAGGTCACCCGGGGACTGGCGCTGACGATTGCCTCCTACTCCCCGGCGGCGGTCCAGGCCTCGTTGCGGACGGTCTGGGCCTCACGAGAGTTGCTGCCCGGCCAGATGGTTGAACTCGGCAACCTCTTCCTCAATCTCGCCACTTCGCCGGAGTCGCTCCGGAGCAGCCAGGAGGGCTTCGAGAAGCGGAAGCCCGAGCCGCCGACGATCCGCTGACAGGGTCGCGCGCCCGGTGACCCGGTTATCCCCCGTCGGCCTCGTGCTCACGCCCGGCGCCAGCGCCGGACGGGACCAGCCCGGGTTGGTGGCAATCGACCACGCCGTCACCCAGCTCGGCGTCGAGGTGGAACGGGTCGAATTCCCGGGGCGCACCGCCGGAAAGCACCGCCCGGACCCACCCGAGGTGTGTATCCAAACTGTGCGCGCGGCGACGTCGGCACTGGCCGACCGCCTCGGGGTCGCGACCAACCGGCTGGCCATCGGCGGCCGCTCCATGGGGGGCCGGATGTGCTCAATGGCGGTGGCTGAGGGCCTCGAAGTGGCCGCGCTGGTCCTGATCAGCTATCCACTGCATCCGCCCGGGCGGTCCGACCGGCTCCGAACCGCCCATTTCCCCGACCTGCACCTGCCCTGCCTGTTCGTTTCCGGGCGACGGGACGCGTTTGGCGCCCCGGCCGAGTTGGAAGTGGAGACGATGGCCATCCCCGGGCCGGTCACCCTGGTCTTTGTGGATGGGGACCACTCGCTGCGGAAGCGGGACGCGGAAGTAGCCGACATCGTCGGCCCCTGGTTGGCCGGGCTGGGCTGAGGGCTCCGATCCGGTGGTGTGCCAACATTGCTTGGGCCGGCCAATCTCATTTTTGAATCAGAAGACCTAGGTATCGAGTTGCGAGATGGATCATCGAGAAGGAGCCAGACCATGACCCGGATGCGGTTCAACCACATGGAGCTTTCGTTCCCGATGGGGACCCTGACCCGAGAGTTCCGCGACGATGTCGACGCCTTCTATTGCGGGGTCTTGGGGTGGGAGGCCCTTGACACCGAGGTGGTCGGGCAGTCCTGTCATCTGCTCCGACCCGATGACGGCCAATTCCTCTTACTGGCTGAGGGCAATGAACCGATGTCGTCACCGGGTTACGACCATCTCGGCCTCCTGATGGATACTCGCGACGGAGTCGACTCCGTACTCGCGGAGTGTCGCCGGTTCCAACAAAAGGACGAGCGTCTTCGCATCAAGGAATATGAGGACCTCACGGGACCGACGATTACCGTCCACGCCTTCTATTTGAAGCACCTCCTCCCCATCTGGTTCGACGTGCAGTCGATGGAATGGCCCATGGGCAAGGAGCCGGCTCAACGTTGGCAGTATTCCTGAGCCGCCTAGCCGGAGAATCGCGCCGCGAGGAGCCGATCGAGGAATTCCCCCTGGGCCTTGACGAGCCGCTCTCGGGCTTCGGTGAGCGGCACCCACTCGGCCTTGTCGATTTCGGGAAAGGATCGCGGCTGACCCGAACCGGGTGGCCACTCGATTTCGAACCGGTTGCTGAGAAAGTCTCCGAGAGAAATATCGTCCACTTCGATCGCCCAGACCCGAACCCGCTTCCCGCCGGTCTGCTGGACTTCACCCAGATCGAACCGCTTTCCTTCGGGGACCGGTAGGCCGAGCTCCTCCACGAACTCGCGTTCCGCCGCGTCTTCGGGAAGCTCATCAACGCCGTGCTCTCCCTTGGCGACCGACCACGCGTGGCGTTCCTTGTTCTTCCAGAAGGGACCGCCAGGATGGACGATCAGAACCTCGACATTCTGGTCGGACGAGACTTTGAAGGGGAGAATCCCCGCACTCTGTTTGGGCACTCGACTCCGACTCCTTTCATACGGCGTGTGAGGCATGCTGTTGGCATGGACACGCTTGCCAGCTATGAGACCGAGGGCCACATCGCCACGATTACCTATAACCGCCCGGAGTCCCTCAACGCCATCAATGCGGAAATGCGTCAGGCCCTCAACGATGCGTTCGCCCGATTTCGCCACGACGAAGACGCGTGGGTTGCCATCGTTACCGGCGCCGGGAAGGCATTCTGCGCGGGTGCGGACATTCATGGTGGCGCCGGGGCTACCGGCGAGTTCCCCGGGACCTTCTGGGAAAAGCCCACGGTCAACTCCTTCGAGAGCGGTTGGGAGATATATAAGCCGGTCATCGCCGCGGTCAACGGCTACTGCCTCGGGTACGGGCTCACCCTGGTCACCTGGTGCGATTTCGTGATCGCCAGCGACCGGGCCGAATTCGGATTTCCCGAAGTCCGGCTGGGGGTACCCACGATCGTAGGGGCGATCCGGCTGCCTCAACGGATCAACTGGCAGTACGCCATGGAGCTACTCCTGACCGGCGAACGGATCGGACCCTCCCGGGCCAAAGAGATCGGTCTGGCCGGTTGGGTCGTACCCCACGACCAGCTGATGGCCGAGGCCCGATCGCTCGCCGATCGGTTGGTTGCCGCCGCCCCGCTGGCCGCCCGGGCCACCAAGGAGGTGGCGGTGCGTTCTCAAAGCCTGCCTCCGGTCGAAGCCCTTCGCTTCGGGGAGACCATGCGCATCGTAGCGATGGCCACCGAGGACGCCGCCGAGGGTTTCCGTGCCGCCGGGGAAGGTAGGCCGCCTCGGTGGCAGGCCAGATAACGAGCCGGGAGAAGCTCGGGGCTGGATGCCGCGGTTGACCCGGACACCGTCGGCCGTCGGTCGTCGCTGGTCGACCCAGCCCGGATCCGGACGTTAGGGTCTCCACGTGGAGATCTTCAAGGAGTTCACGTTCGAGGCCGCTCATCGGTTGCCGAACGTCGCCCCCGACCACAAGTGCGCCCGATTGCACGGACACTCCTATCAGGTCTCGGTGTACCTCACCGGCGCGGTCGACCCGCACGGCGGCTGGGTCCGCGACTTTGGTGACATCAACTGCGCGATGGCGCCGCTTCTCGGAGTCCTCGATCACTACTACTTGAACGACATCGAGGGTCTCGAGAACCCGACGAGCGAAGTGTTGGCCCGCTGGATCTGGGGCCGGCTGGCCAGTCCGCTCCCCGAGCTCTCCCAGGTGGTCGTACGCGAGACATGCACATCGGGCTGTGTCTATCGGGGAGAGCCGTAGGTACGGTGGCCGAAGCCAACGCCGTCGCGGTTCTGGCCAGCGGCGGCCTCGACAGTGCGATTCTGGTCGCTCGACTGGCCGGCGAGGGCCGCCAGGTGACGCCCATCTACGTGCGCTTTGGGCTTGCCTGGGAGGACGTGGAGGTCGGCCACCTCGAGCGGTTCCTCGGATCCTTGCCGTTCCCGGAAGTCAGGGCCCTGGTCGTGCTCGACCTTCCGGTGGCGGATATCTACGGAACCCACTGGAGCGTTACCGGACGTGGCGTTCCCGACGACGATTCACCCGACGAGGCCGTCTACCTACCCGGCCGCAACCTCCTCCTCCTGGCGAAGTCGAGCGTGTGGTGCGCGCTCAACGGGATTCCAACTATCGCGCTCGGAACGCTGGCCGCCAATCCGTTTCCGGATGCGGATCGCGAGTTCTTTGCCGGGTACGCGGCGTTGGCTGGACGTGCGCTCGGCCATCGATTCGAAGTGGTCACTCCGTTCGCCGGTCTGGCCAAGCACGAGGTCCTCGAGATCGGTCGACAATTCCAACTCGACCTGACCTTCTCTTGCATTGCACCCCGCTCGGACCGCCATTGCGGATTCTGCAACAAGTGCGCCGAGCGTCAACTCGCCTTCAAGATGCTCGGCATCACCGACACCACCGAGTACTCGGCGACGTGAGCTTTGTCGGTCGACAGTTCATCGCGCCGGTTTCGTTCGGGTTGGGTGATCTGGTCGTTTCCCTGCCGGTGGTGCAGGCGGCGGTGATCGCCGGCAGAGCTTCTGGCACCGAGACGTGGCTGGTGACTCGCTCGCAGAGCCAGGTAGCCCTGGCCGATCGCATCGGCGGCCTGGCCGGGACGGTGCCCGAGGGCGACCGGGCAATTCGGCCTCCCGGTACTCTCGTCGACCTACGCGACCATCCGCTGCAACGTGACTACTGGTGGGGGACCCCGGAGTTTGCCGCCGCCTACGGCGCCCTGACCATCAACGAGATCATCGCCCGCATCGGAGCCGATCTCGGGGTGGCCGGCGACTTCTCGGCGCCAATTCCTCTTGAATCCCGGGGCCGACCGGACGCCGAAGGTCTGGTCCTCTTCGTCGCCGACTCCGATGGAACCGCCAAGCGGTGGGCACCCGATCGCTGGGTCGAGCTCGCCGCCTTGCTCGCCCGCCGGGGCCTCGAGGTCGCCGTCGTCACCCGAGACCACGGCGGCAGCGCCCTGGTGGAGGCTGGAATCACCCGGCTGGTGGCCCCAACCCCCGGTGACGCCGTCGACGTATTGAGTAGCTGTCGCGCGGTTGTCGGCGTGGATACCGGACTGACCCACAT
>DASXFR010000102.1:0-33298 GCA_036489495.1 Acidimicrobiales bacterium
TGGGGGAGTTCGACACCTGGGGGGAGTGGGCCCCCGACGGCGCCCGGACTGCCGGCTCCTGGGTGGCGAAAACGGGACGCCTCCCCCGGGCCGAGGCCGGTCGCCTGGTGAAGCGGGCCCGGGCCCTCGCCCGGTTCCCGGCCTGTGCCGAGAGCTGGAAGCGGGGAGAGCTGAATGGCGCCTACCTCGACACCCTCGAAAAGGTCAGGAACGACCGGACCCAAGACGCCCTCGAGCGGGACGAGGAGACACTGGTCAGGGAGGGCTGCCGGCTCGGCCGTTTCGAAGACTTCGTGAAGTTGGTCGACTCCTGGGAACAACTGGCCGACCCCGACGGCACCGAGGAGGCGGCCGAGGAACGGAGGAATCGGCGTGACGTCTACTTGGTGCCCAGCATCGATGGCAGCTACCTCGGGCAGATGACCCTCGACCCGATCTCGGGGGCGATTGTCTCCAACGAGCTCAAGCGATTGGAGGACGAGCTGTTCGAACAGGACTGGAAAGAGGCGAGGGCCAGACTCGGCTTCGACCCCACCGTTTCGGATCTGGCCCGGACCCCGAGCCAACGCCGGGCCGATGCCCTGGTGGAGATGGCCACCCGGTCGAGGACGGCCCCGGCCGGCGGCATCCGTCCGGCTCCGCTGTTCAGCGTGCTGGTTGACTTCCCGACCCTGGGTGGACGGATCTGTGAGCTCGAGCAGGGTATTGCCGTCACCCCCGGATCTCTGGTCCCCTGGCTGGACCGGGCTTACATCGAGCGGGCGGTCTTCGAGCCCCCGGACCGGGTCCAGGTCAGCGCCACCGCCCGATTGTTCACCGGGGCCACCCGGCGGGGCATCCAGCTCCGGGACCGGGAGTGCACCCACCCCTACTGCGACCGACCGGCGGTCGACTGCCAGGTCGACCACATCCAGCCCTATGGCCAGAACGGCCCCACCATCCAGCAGAATGGCCGGCTGCTCTGCGGATTCCATAATCGCCTCCGGAACCAGCGACCACCGCCACCCCGGGAATAGGGCGTCCCGGCCGCCCCGGGACTATCCCTCTGCCCGATGTCTTGAAAGAGCGCCCTGAGGGACAAACAGGATGACCGCGTAACAGAGGAGGGCGACCCCGGTGGCCATTGCCATCGTGAGTGAAGGCCCGTTACTCATGTCGGCCACGAATCTGGTCCCCGAACTCCACGCCGCCAGGATGCCCAACAGCGCGATTCCGGTAAGGGAGATCGACAACGGACTTCGGGTGAACGCGGCTCGTATTACCGCGGAGATGCCCGTGATCACCAGAAGCGTTCCGACAATGGCATGCAGGCTCAAACCCACCGGGCCGTCAGCCACCGCATGGCCGAAGGCTGCGAACATGCCCTTTCCGTGATCTGATGCCGGGAGGTTGACATAGAGGTTCGTCCAGATTCCCAGCCCGAATTCGATGATCAGGGTGACGGCGGCGGCAAACGAGTTGGTCCGCAGGTCTCGAACGATCCGGGGTGCAATTGCTGGTACGAGGGAATCGTCGGTAGAGCTCACAGCATGACCTTTCCGCCCGCGATGTCCAGGGTCGCACCGGTGATCCATGACGAGGCCGAGGAGCCGAGGAAGAGGGCGGCAGCCGCGACGTCTTCCGGCTGGCCGATCCGTCCCAACGGGAACATCGCCCCCATAGCTCGACGATCGTCCTCCGACACCCAGGTGCGCATCTTGTCGTTCTCGATGGCTGACGGCGCGATGCAGTTCACCCGGATCCCCTCGTGGCCGTACTCGCCGGCCAGGTGGCGGCTGAAGGCAATGACGCCGGCCTTGGCCGCCGCATAGGCCGCCGAGGATTTGGCCGCCTGGCGGGCCGCGGCCGAGGACATGGTGACGATCGCGCCGGAGTGGCGCTCGAGCATGCCGGGCAGGAAGGCGGACACGGTGAGGAAGGTGGACGTGAGATCGCTCTCCAACACTTCGCGCCAGTGGGCGCCAGTCTCGGTAACGGTAGGGACGGGCATGCCGTTGCCCCCGGCGAAGACAGCGAGGACGTCGACGGTGCCCATCGCGGCTTCGACCTCCGCCCGCATGGCCTCGATGTCCGTCTCCACCGTGCAGTCGGCCACGACCCCCAACACCGACCCGTCCAGGGTCTTGATGCTCTCGACGGTGGCGGCCAGCGCGGCCCGATCGCGTCCGACGACCACCACATCGCAGCCGTTGGCGGCAAAGGCCCGACCGGTCGCCGCCCCGATTCCCCGGGACCCGCCGGTGATGACCACCACTTTGCCGGCGAGATCGGGGTACATGCCGCCCAGGATCTCCGGGCTGATATCAACCTGATTCATGCTTCGACTCCCTCCCGGGCTCGACGGTGGGGCGATGGAGTGCGAACCGCGGCTGGACCCACTCAGGTAGTGGGCATGCCGGCTCTCCATGCCCGACGCCTGATCCGCAGGGCGACCACGATGCCGATGGGGATCAGGAACCACGGGAAGAAGAACCCGTGCCGGATACCGAGGACGGCATTGCCGACCGCCACGGCCACGATGACGGGAAACAGGAGAGGAAGCACCACCCGCGGAGCCGGTCCACGCCGCCGGAGCCGTTGGTGATTCGGGGGCCGAAGGGGCGGAAGATCAGTGAGCAACCCGGCCAGGTCGCGTCGGGTTCGGGCCCCGAGCGCCCGGGTAATCCTCTCTTGGTGCTCGGCCATGTCCAGCCGCCCGGCCTCGAAATGCTCGTTCAGGTCCTGGGCCACCGTATTCCGGTCGTCATCGGAGACCCGGAGGTCAGGCTCTGGCGGCGTGCCCTCTCGGCTTCCGGCCGACGTGGCGGGGTCAGATCCCCACCACGCATATCCGGTGGCGTAACCCGATTCCGGTCCCCAGTGACGGCGGCCCGCTCTCGGTTGGATTCTTCGGCGACCCGCTCCCTCATTCATGGTTCTCCACCTCGCTCCATTCAGCCCCGGGGTGCAGCCGGGAGTTGGTCATCGCTCATCCCGAACAATCCCCGGCCAACTCGACCCTGCCTGAGTAAATCTGATTACTATACTAATACAGTATTATATGAAGTCAATACAATCATCCAAAACTTAGGATCTGGCCGTGGCCGACGGAAACCCCCGATCGACGGGACCAAAAGAGGCGCCTCCCAGCGTGGCGTTTGCCGTCTCCCGCCTCGGTTTCGAAGTGAGCCGGGCTCTGGCGGAAGGGTTGAAACCGCTAGGCCTCGACCCGCAGCACTTCGGGCTCCTCCGTGCCCTCGGGTTCTCCGAGGGTGAGTCGCAACGAGCCATCGGCGACAGCCTGAGTATCCCGCCGAACCGAATGGTCGCCTTGGTCGATGACCTCGAAGCCCTGGGGGCGGTAAAGCGAGCCAAGCACCCGACCGACCGGCGCGCCTATGCGATCTTCCTCACGCCGAAGGGGAGAAAGCTGTTCGAGAACGCCTTCGAAGTCGCCCGCACCGTCGAAGAGCGACTGTGCGCGAACATCTCAACCAGCGACAAGAAGCAGCTCCTCGACCTCCTCGGTCATCTCAACAGCCTCTCCGGCGCGCCCGGGGGTGTGCACCCCGGGCTCTCCAGGTAGTGCCGCCGGTAAGAGCCCACCTCAGCCCGCATCGCACCGTAGTGGCACACCCGTTCCGTACCATCGGGCCATGCCGAAAACTGTGAAGCGTCACCGATGCATCGACTGTGGTGCCACCTCGGCCCAATGGGTGGGCCGGTGCCCGACCTGTGGGGAATGGAACACCCTGATCGAAGAGTCGGCGCTCGATCCATTGGTGCAGGCGGTGAACGAGTTGGATCTGTCGTCGATGCCGGTGCCCCTCTCGTCGGTGGACGTAACCGAAGCCGCCGCCATCCCCTCGGGGGTGGACGAATTCGACCGGGTGCTCACCGGTGGGCTCGTCCCCGGTTCGGTGACCCTGCTGGGCGGGGAACCGGGGATCGGGAAATCGACCCTGCTGCTCCAGGTGCTGGCCGCCCGGGCGGCGGCCGGCCACCGGGTCCTGCTGGTGTCGGCGGAGGAGTCCGCCCACCAGGTTCGGCTCCGGGCCGAGCGCCTCGGCCCGATTCCTCCGGGCCTGTTGATCCTGTCGGTGACCGACGTGGGCGCGGTCATCAACGCGGTGGTCGAATCCGAGCCCGAACTGGTGGTGATCGACTCCATCCAGGCCGTGGCCATTGGCCCGGCCACCGCCGGCGAGCGCCGGGCCGGCGGGGTTCCGGGGAGCGTGACCCAGGTCCGGGAGTGCGCTGATCAACTCGTCGGGCTGGCCAAGGCCCGTCAGGTGGCCGTCGTATTGGTTGGGCATGTCACCAAAGATGGCGCCTTGGCCGGACCCCGAGCGCTCGAACACATGGTGGATACCGTCCTCAGTTTCGACGGCGACCGCCACCATGCTCTCCGCATCCTGGTGGCGGTGAAACACCGGTTCGGGCCGACCGGAGAGCTCGGGCTGTTCGAGATGGGCGACCACGGGCTGAGTGTGGTGGATGACCCCGGACGCCTCCTGTTGGGGGACCGAATCACCGGCGTCCCGGGAGGAATCGTGCTTCCGGCCATGCAAGGGCGTCGGACGCTCCTGGTCGAACTCCAGGCTCTGGTCGCCACCGGGGTGGCCGCGCAGTCGAAACGTTCGGTGGTCGGCCTGGACGCCGGCCGGCTGACCATGATTCTCGCCGTGCTGGACCGCCATGTCGGGATCCCGTTCCTCGGTTTCGACGTCTTCGCCTCGGTCGCCGGGGGGATACGGGTGACCGAGCCGGCCGCCGACCTGGCGGTGGCCCTGGCGGTGGCCTCAGCGTCGATGGGGGTGCCGCTCCCGGCCGACCTGGCTGCCGTGGGCGAGATCGGCCTCGCCGGTGAGATCCGACAGGTCACCAATCTCCCCCGTCGGCTCGAGGAGGCGTCCCGGCTCGGTTTCACCCGGGTGGTGGTGCCGGCCTCGTCTCCCCCCGGCCCCCCTGGAATCGAGCTCATTCGGGTGGAAACGGTGAGAGAGGCGATCATGAAATTCGGTCACGGGCGCATCGACGACTCTGAGCAATGGCTCGAAGAGAATCCTGGTGACTGGCACGACGAGGACGACGAACTCCGCTGAACGGTAACCTGCGGTGGTGGTGAGCGCACGCCAGAGCTCGGCTCTCGACGAGGCCCTGGCCATGGCGGCTCCCGGGCGGCCTCTCCGCGATGGCCTGGACCGGATCCTGCAGGCCAAACGGGGTGGCTTGGTGGTGGTCGGGGACGGCCCCGAGGTGCTGTCGATCTGCACCGGCGGCTTCCTGGTCGATGCCGAGTTCAGCCCCCAGCGCCTTTCGGAGCTGGCCAAGATGGACGGGGCCATCATCCTGGCCCACGACGCCTCCCGGATCGCCCGGGCCAACGTCCACCTGATGCCCAAGTCGACGATTCCGACCACCGAGACCGGCACCCGGCACCGCACCGCCGAGCGGGTGGCCCGGTCGATCGAGGTGCCGGTGCTGTCGGTGTCGGCGGCGATGTCGGTGATCGCCATCTACCGCAACGACCAGAAGCACACCCTGCAGCCCATCAGTTGGCTGCGTGACCGGGCCGACCAGGCGCTGGCCACCCTGCAACGGTTCCGCAGCCGGTACGACGTGGCCCTCAACGGCCTGTCGACCCTGGAGGTGGAGGACACCGTGTCGGTCGGGGACGTGACCGGGGTGCTGCAATCGGCGGAGATGGTGGTGCGCATCGCCAAGGAGGTGTCCGGGTACCTGGTCGAGCTGGGGGACGATGGGCGCCTGGTGCGCCTCCAGCTGGCCGAGCTGGTCGACGGGGTGGAGCAGTCGCTCCGGCTGGTGGTCCAGGACTACCTGCGGCTGACCTCGACGGACCCGGTCAAGCGGGAGGCGGCGGTGGATCGAGCCGTCGGGCTGCTGGCCAACCTCGGCTCCGACGAGCTGCTCAACGTGCACAAGGTGGCCGACATCCTGTCGTTGCCGGCGTCTCTCACCGACACCCACTCAGGGGTGGAGCCCCGGGGATACCGCCTGCTGGCCCGGCTGCCCCGCTTCTCGGACGCCATCATCGAGCGGATCGTCGACCGGTTCGTGAACCTCCAGCAGATCATGCGGGCCTCGCTGTCGGAACTCGAACAGGTGGAGGGGGTCGGGGTAGCCAAGGCCAGATCGGTGAAAGACGGTCTGATCCGCCTGGCCGAAACCAGCATTTTTGAGCGCTACCAGTAGCCCGTTTGACGTTCCGGGGAGTGGAAGTGCTGGCCGGAAGGGCCAGGGGAGGGAGAAGCGGCTTCTCCGTGTATCCTGGTGTGCTCGCTCTACGCAGTCCCGATGATGCTCACCTGCCCGGGATCTGTACGCAACGCCAGGAGGCTCGGTGTTCGACATCGGTGACAAGGTCGTCTATCCGCACCACGGCGCGGCAGTAGTCGAACGACGTGAAACCAAAGAGGCATTTGGGAAGAAGCAGGAATACCTGGTTCTTCGCCTGGCCTACGGAGACCTGACGTTGATGGTTCCCTCCGACAACACCGAGGGGGTCGGGCTGCGGGAGGTCATCAACGACGAAGAGGTCGAAGAGGTCTTCGCCGTGCTCCGGAAGAAGGAAGCCCGGATGCCGACCAACTGGTCACGCCGGTACAAGAACCACTCGGAGAAGCTGCGGTCGGGTGACATCTACCAGGTGGCCGAGGTGGTGCGGAACCTGTCGATCCGGGACAAGGACAAGGGCCTGTCGGCCGGCGAGAAGCGGATGCTCAGCCGGGCCCGCCAGATCCTGGTGTCCGAGCTCACCTTCGCCCTCGCCGTCGACGAGGAGACGGCCGAGAAGCGGCTCGACGAGGAACTTCCCTGAGCCGAACCGGGCCGATCTGGGCGGTGGTGGTCGCCGGCGGGACCGGAAACCGGTTCGGAGGACAGAAGCAGTTCGAGCCGTTGGAGGGCAAACCCGTGGTGGCCTGGTCGATCGCCGCCGCCCGCACGGTGGCGGACGGGATCGTGGTGGTGGTGCCCGACGGTTCGGCTCCCTCCCCGGCGGCCGACCAACTGGGAGCGGACGAGGTGGTGGCGGGCGGCCCCACCCGATCGCATTCGGTGAGGGCCGGACTGGCGGCGGTGCCGACCGAGGCATCGGTGATCATCGTCCACGACGCCGCCCGGCCGCTGGCCTCGGCCGAGCTGTTCGCCTCGGTGGTGGACGCCCTGGCCGAAGACGGCGTCCACGGGGCCATCCCCGTCCTCCGGGTGACCGACACCCTCAAGCTTGTTGCCGACGGGAAGGTGTCCACCACCGTCGACCGGGAGGGGATGGTCTCGGTGCAGACTCCCCAGGCATTCGTGGCCGCCACCCTCCGAGCCGCCCATGCCGAAGCCGGCGAGGCCACCGATGACGCCGGGCTCCTGGAGGCATTGGGCGCTACCGTGCGCACGGTGCCCGGCGAACCGAGCAACTTCAAATTGACCCATCTCGAGGACATGGTCATCGCCCAAGCTCTCGTCCGGCGGGATCGGGAGTCTCGATGACCCAATGGGCGAACGGGCTCCGCATCGGTCAGGGAATCGACGTCCATCGCTTCTCGGACGATCCGAATCGCCTTTTGGTGTTGGGCGGGGTGGTCATCGCCGGCTCCGGCATCCGTGGCCTGGAGGGGCACAGTGATGCCGACGTGGTCGCCCACGCCGTCGCCGACGCGGTGCTCGGTGCCGCCGGGCTGGGTGATCTCGGGCGCCACGCCCCGGACACCGACCCGACCTGGGCCGGGGCCGACAGCTTGGGCATCCTGACCCGGGTGGTAGAGCTGGCCGGCGAAGCCGGCTGGTCGCCGGTGAATGCCGACTGCACGGTGGTGGCCGAGGGTCCGAAGTTGGCCCCTTACGTGGCCGAGATGGCGGAACGGCTGGGCGGGGTGCTGGGGGCCCCGGTCAACGTGAAAGCCACCCGGGCCGAAGGGCTCGGGGCGCTGGGACGGGCGGAGGGCATCGCCTGCACCGCGGTGGTCCTGCTGCAGCCGCTGGTCACCGATGCTCCGGGAGACACCTCCGGGGTGGACGGGTGAGCCCGGCGGCCGGTGGCGGCCGGGGCCGAGGGGGAAGCCCCCGGGGTGGGGGTGGCGGCTGGGGTGGGAGTTCCGGTCGAGGTGGACCTCCCCGGTCAGGGAAGCCGGTCCCGGTGCGGGGCGGGCGTGGAGCCGGGTCCCCCCGACGGGACGGATCCAGCCCGGGAGGCGGGTCGGGGCGCCGGGGGTCGGGCGGCGAACGCGACCGACCGGCCAAACGGGACTCGGAGGCATCGGGGCTCGGGGGCGATCAGGTCGAGGGTCGCCAGGCGGTCCGCGAACTGCTGAGCGCCAACCGGCGTCCGGTCAAGTCCCTGTTGATGGCCGAGGGGATGGATCAGGCCGCCATCCTCAACGAGATCGAAGCGTTGGCGACCAAGCGACGGGTCAAGGTCTCCTACGTGTCCCGACGGCGCATCGACCTGGTGGCCCGCACCGAGGGGCCCCAAGGGGTGGTGGCCCTGGCCCGGCCGGTGGAGGCGACGCGGTTCGAGAAATTGATCGAACCGTCCTCGGGTGGTCGCCAGCCGTTCCTGCTGGTGCTCGACGGCATCACCGACCCGCACAACCTGGGAGCGCTCCTTCGGAGTGCCGAGTGCGCCGGCGTCACTGGGGTCATCCTTCCCCGCCATCGCTCCGCCCACCTGTCCCCGACGGTGGCCAAGGTGGCCGCCGGGGCCATCGAGTACCTCCGCTTTGCCCTGGTCCCCGGAGTGCCGAACGCCCTGCAGCGGCTGTCCACCGCCGGAGTCTGGAGTGTCGGCCTCGACGGCGAGGCCCCGGCTTCCATCTACGAGCTCCCGCTCGGCCCCGAGCCGGTGGCCCTGGTGCTCGGATCGGAGGGCACCGGCCTGGCCGCGCTCACCCGGAAGCGGTGTGACGCGCTGGCCTCGATCCCACAACACGGGAACTTGTCGTCGCTCAACGTGGCGACGGCCGGAGCCATCGCCTGCTTCGACATCGCCCGACGCCGCAGCTGACACCCGGTCGCACGCCCCGGGTCGCACGCCCCGATCAGCCGCTGAACAGCGGCAACACCAACGAACAGGCGGGATGGAAGGCCGGGCTGTCCGGCCCGAGCGCGTTCATCACATCTTGGAGGGCGACCGGGTCGTAGATGATGCCGATGTGTTCGGTGAAATCCGAAGCACACTGATTCTGCAACAGGATGTTCTGCGCTCCGGCCCCGTGCAGAAAGGCGTTGGTGTAGGGGGTGACCACCTCGTCGTAGCGCGACTCGATGACCACGTATTTCACCCCCGGCAGCGTGTCACCGCCGTGGTTGAGGCTGGCCAGGAACGACGAGCCCACGAACTGCTGGTCGAAGGCCGGAGCCCCGAGGGTGGAGAACGAGAGCCCGGGAACCGAGGACGACAACGCGCCGTAGAGACTGGTAAATCCGTCGAGGTTCGTCCCGTAGTTGGACGGCGCCAGCCCGACCAGCATATTGACCTTGGGGGCTCCGCCCAGGAACTTGAGGTAGTCGCGGGGCATCATCCCGCCCTGAGAATGGCCGACGATGTCGACCTTCGGCGCGCCGGTGGCGGCCAGCACCCGGGAGACGAAGGTGGCGAGCTGGGCGGCTGACTGCTGGACCGGGGCCAGCCCGAACACGTGGCCGAAGGTCAGCGAGGTGGCCCCGTAGTTGAAGCCGTAGACGCAGTAGCCGGCGTTGGCCAGCATGGGCGACAGCGCCTGCCAGCTGAGCGCCTGGTTGGCGATGGTGCCGTGCACCAGCACCACCGGGTAGGGATGTCGGGCCGACACATGACAACTCCAGTTGTCGGAGCCCGGCGGCATCGACGTCGGGGCGGTGATCTCGGTAGCCAACCCGGTGAAGATGTTCCCGATGGGAAGGGCCTGGGCGGTTGGGGTTGTCGCCGCCGCTGCCCCGGAGGTCATCATCGTGGCCAACATCAGGCATACCGAACAGATCAACATCCCGATGGCGGAGAGGCACTGCCGTCTCCCGAGTTGACTTCCCCAACCGGTCATGGGCCCACAGTACCGGCCGAGAGCCGCCCAGCCACGAAGCAGAGGTAGAGCGCTGCCAAGCCGCGGTCTGGAAATCTCTCTCGATCTTCGTGATCGGGGCGAGACGATACCGGCCGGTAGGAACGGGTTGAATTCCCCGCTAGAAGGGGTAAAAATCGGAGTCGTTGGTACCGGCGCGAGGGTTTTCGAAGGAGGGGTTCATGAGCTCAATCATTCGGCGAGTTCTGGTCGGGGTGGTTAGCACCACCGCGGTGGTTGGGCTTGGGATCGCCATCGGGAGTGGTGCTACGACTTCAGCGGGGGCAGCTCAGCCATCTGGCGGCTACTACGAGGTCGCAACAGACGGCGGCGTGTTCGCGTTCGGCACCGCAACCTTCTTCGGCTCCATGGGTGGTCGCCCGCTCAACAAGCCGATCGTTGGGATGGCAGCCACGCCAGATGGCAAAGGCTATTGGTTGGTTGCACAAGACGGCGGCATATTTGCTTTCGGTGACGCCGGCTTCTACGGCTCTACCGGAAGTCTCACGCTCAACAATCCAATCGTCGGCATGGCCGCGACTCCAAATGGCGCGGGCTACTACCTGGTGGCGTCGGATGGGGGCATTTTCGCCTTCGGGAACGCTCGATTCATGGGATCGACCGGGGGCCTGACGCTCAACAAGCCCGTTGTCGGGATGGCGCTGACGGAGGATGGCGGTGGCTACTGGTTGGTGGGACAGGATCGTGGCATCTTCAATTTCGGGGATGCGCCGTTCGATGGATCGGGACTCTGCATTACGCAGTGCAGTCCAGGCCCGCCAGCAGTCGGTATCGCCGCCAACTTCAGCAGCATCGGCGGGTACTGGATCACCCAGTCAGACGGCGAAACGGGATACTTCCCGAACAATATGGCCGACTTCCAGAAGGGCTTCTTCGGGCCCGGAGCGCCCATTCCCGGCCTGGTTCAACCAGTGGTGGGGGTAACCGCGCTGAAGAACGGTATGGGTTATTGGTTGGTGGCCGGTGATGGGGGAATCTTCTCGATTGGTTCGGCTCCGTTTTACGGTTCAATCGGGGGTCACCCGCTCAACGCACCGGTGGTCGGGATGGCCTCCACCCAATAGGGAGACCTCCCCCCGTTGGCCCCGATCAGGATTGCCTTCCGCTGGGCAGGGTAGGCAACCATTGATGACCGCCGAAGCCGGTCGCGGTCCAGGTCGCGCCCGGCCGGTGGACGGGCCCGTACCCGCCCTGGACCGAGCTTTCGTATCCGTTCAGGGTCCGGCCGGGCTCAGCCGACTTCGGTGACCTCGACGCCCCTCCAGAAGGCGACCCGGTCGGTGATCTCCTTGGCCGCATCCTTGGGGTCGGGATAGAACCAGGCGGCGTCATCGTTGCGCTGGCCGTCGACCACCACTGACCGGTAGCTGGCTTCGCCCTTCCAGGGGCAGAAGCTATGGGTCTCACTGGGTTCGAAATACTCGGCGACGACCGCGGAGGCCGGGAAATAATGATTCCCTTCCACCACCACGGTGTCATCGCTCTCGGCCAATACGACCCCGTTCCACATCGCACGCATCTTCATACCAAGTAGAACAGTACGGACGGAAGATATGTTCCGGCGAGCAGCCCGGAGGCGAAGGAGCACCCATGAGCGCAGACCAGGTGACCGAACATGCCGAGGTGATCGTCCTCGGGATGGGTCCCGGCAGCGAGGACGTCGCCGAACGGCTGGCGACCATCGGGTGCGACGTGGTCGGGATCGACGGCCGGCTGCTCGGCGGCGAGTGTCCCTACTGGGGGTGCGTCCCCTCCAAGATGATGATCCGGGCCGCCAACCTGCTGGCCGAAGCCCGGCGGGTTCCGGGCATGGCCGGAGCCTCCACCGTCCATCCTGACTGGACACCGGTGGCCCAGCGCATCCGGGACGACGCCACCGACAACTGGAACGACCAGGCGGCGGTGGACCGCTTCGAGGAGAAGGGCGGGCGGTTCATCCGGGGATGGGCCCACCTCGACGGCCCCACCCGGGTGGTGGTGGGCGACCGGAGCATTGAAGCGACCCGGGCCATCGTGCTCAGCCCGGGGGCCAAGGCCTCGGTCCCGCCGATCCCGGGACTGGCCGACACCCCGTACTGGATCAACCGGGACGCCATCGAGACCGAGGAGGTGCCGGCGTCGCTGGCCGTCATCGGCGGTGGAGCCATCGCCGTTGAGCTGGGACAGATGTTCTCCCGATTCGGTTCCTCGGTGACGATCCTCGAGCGCGAGTCGCAGCTGATGAGCCCGGAAGAGCCCGAAGCCGGGGTGCTGCTCGAGCAGATCTTCGCCGCCGAGGGCACCGATGTCCGCACCGGGGTGAACATCGCCTCGGTCAGCCACGGCCCGGAAGGCTTCTCGATCGCCCATGACCAAGGCGATCCGGTGGTGGCCGAGAAACTGCTGGTGGCGACGGGGCGCCAACCCGACATCCAGGACCTCAATCTGGAGTCCCTCGGCATCGACCCCAAGGCGCGGGTCATCCCGGTCGATGACCACCTCCGGGTGGTCGACGGGGTGTGGGCGGTGGGCGACGCCACCGGCCAGGGGGCGTTCACCCACGTATCGATGTACCAGGCCGACATCGTGGTCAATGACATCCTGAAGATGGAGGTGACCCCGGCCGACTACCGGGCGCTGCCCCGGGTGACGTTCACCGATCCGGAGATCGGCTCGGTGGGATTGAACGAACGGGCGGCCCGGGAACAAGGGCTGAAGGTGCGGGTCGGGAAGGCGTCGGTTCCGTCCTCCACCCGGGGCTGGATCCACAAGGCCGGAAACCAGGGCTTCATCAAAGTGGTCGAAGATGCTGACCGGGGGGTGCTGGTCGGGGCCTGCTCCATGGGTCCGGTCGGCGGGGAAGTACTGGGGTTTCTGGTCCTGGCCGTCCACGCCGAGATTCCCACCCACACCCTCCGGCACATGATCTACGCCTACCCGACCTTCCACCGGGCCATCGAGGCCGCCCTCAAGGACCTCGACTGATCAGATCCCGGCGATCCGGCCGGCCGGAAGCCTGCGCCCGCAGACGAACACCGCGAGGTCGCCGGCGGCGCCGGTGATCGGCGTCCCGGATCCGTAGCTCCACCCGATGTCGGTCGCCTGCAACTGAATCCCGTTGAGATCGAAGCCGAAGTGGGCGTGGGTGCCACCCTCGGTGAGGTCGTCGAGCACCGTCCGGATGGTCTCGTCGGAGGCGAGCCGGCCGACACCCAGGGGCACGGTGATGTCGAGGCTGTGGATCACCGCGTGGTTGAGCGCCCCGGTGGATCCCCCGCCGGGCGGCGTCCAGCCGTGCAGCCTCTCGTCGCGGAGGTTGCCGACCAGGACGTCGACCGGCAACGCGGCGTCACGGCTGGCCAGCGTGTTGGAGAGCCGGGTGAAGTCGCCGTCGCAGGCCTGGAGCTCGGCCCCGAACTGCTCCGGGGAGTAGCGGACCGGCATCGTCACGTGGGCGACGACTTCGCGCACCCGCCACGCCTCGCAGAGCGACTGGGTGTCCCAGCCGGCTTCCGGCTGGCTGTCCAGCAGTTCGGCCAGCGCCAGGTACTCGGCGGCGACCGCGGCTTGCCGATCGATCTCGGTGGGGTTGCTCATGCCAGGCTCCATTTCAAATCAGTTGTCGTACCCGGTAGACGGTAGAGCGTCCCCGGACTCATCGGGTCGGGCCGAACCGCTCCACCCGGATGCGCTCCTCGGGCACGCCGGCGCCCCGGAGGAGATCGGTGGCGGCATCGGCGAAGCCGGACGACCCGCACACATAGGCGGTGGTGGTCCCACCCACCGGCGACGGCAGGTCGCCCTCGGTGAGCCGGCCCGCCGGCCGGGGCCAGTCGTCGGGGATCTGGCGGGTGAAGACGACGGTGGTCTCCGGGCCGGGGATCTCCGCCGCGTAGTACAGCTCCTCGGGGGCCCGGGCCGACACGACCAGCTGCACCAGATCGGATCGGCCGGTGCGGCGGGCCAGGCGGAGCATGGCCATCAACGGGACGACCCCCGACCCGCCCCCGATCAGCAAGGCGGGGGTGTCGCCCCGCCAGACGAACCAACCGCCGATCGGGCCGCGCACCTCGAGGTCGTCCCCGACCACCACCTCGTCGTGAAGGAACGTCGAGACCTCGCCTTCCTCCAGACGCTCCACCGTCAGCTCCAACTCCTTGGAGCCGTCGGGGGCGGAGGCGACGGAATAGGAGCGCTGGGCGGTGTACCCGTCCGGGGCGGAGAGCCGCAGGATGTAGTGCTGGCCGGCGACGTAGTCGGCCGTCCGGTCCAGTTCCAGCCGGAAGGTCTTGGCCGTCGACGTCTCCGGCCGGACCTCCACCACTTTGGCCGGCAGCCACTTGCTGGGGGGAGGGACCGGCGGGGGCGGCTCAGTCACCTTGGTAGCGCTGCTCCGTCCACGGGTCGCCGTGGTCGTGGTAGCCGTTCCGTTCCCAGAATCCCGGTTCGTCGTGGTCGAGCAGGTTCAGCCCCGAGACCCACTTGGCGCTCTTCCAGAAATAGAGGTGGGGGACCAGCAACCGGGCCGGGCCCCCGTGCTGTCGAGCCAGTGGCTCACCTTCGAAGTCCCACACCACCCAGGCCTGGCCGCCGGTGACGTCGGCCAGCGGGAGGTTGGTGGTGTACCCGGTGTGGGATTCGGCCATCACGTAGGTCGCCGACGGGAGGGGCCGAGCCGCAGCCAGCAGCGTGTCGACAGAGACACCGGAGAACGTGACCCCCAGCTTCGACCAGGTGGTGACGCAGTGGATGTCCCCGTTGTAGGTCGATGCCGGCAGCGCGTGGATCTGGTCCCACGTCCAGGTGACCGGCTCCTCGACCAGCCCCTTCACCCTGAAGGTCCAAGCGTCGGTGGCGAGCTTGGGGGTGGCCTCGGCGGTGAGGACCGGCCAGTCGGAGCCGACGTCGTACTGGCCGGGCGGGAGACGGGGGTCGCGGGGACCCCGGCTGCGGAACCCTCGGGTGAAGTTCACCGGCTAAGCGGCCTGCGGGTTTTCCAGCACCAGGGCGACCCCCTGGCCGGAGCCGACGCACACCCCGAGGATCCCGTAGCGGGCCTGTCGGAGCCGGAGCTCGGTGGCCAGGGTGAGGACGTAGCGGGTGCCGGACGAACCGAAGGGATGGCCGATGGCGACCGCCCCCCCGTTCGGGTTCAAGCGGTCGTCGGGGATCTCGAAGCCGTTGAGCTGCTTGGGCAGCTCGTGCAGCACCCCGAGGGCCTGGGCCGAGAATGCCTCATGGACCTCCCAGACATCGACGTCCTCGGGGGCCAGCTGCGCCCGTTCCAGCGCCTTCGGCATCGCGTAGGCGGGGGCGATTCCCATGATCTGGGGGTCGAGGGCGTAGGTGGCCGACGCCACCACCCGGGCCAGGGGCTCGATGCCGAGCTCGTCGGCGGCCTCCCCGCTGGCCAGCACCACCGCGCTGGCCCCGTCGCTGAGCGGCGACGAGTTCCCGGCGGTCATCTGGGTGGTGTTCGGCTGGGGCGGGAGGGCGGCCAGGGCCTCGGCGGTGGTGTCGCCTCTGATCATCTCGTCGTCCTTGAACGTGAAGCCCGGATGCTTGCGGGTCCCGGGGATCTCGACCGGGTGGATCTCCTTGGCCAGCCGGCCGGAGTCACGAGCCGCGGCGGCGTGCAGGTTCGACCGGAGGGCGAAAGCGTCGATCTCCTCCCGGCTGAGCCCGTACTTGTCGGCGACGTTCTGGGCGGTTTCGATCATGGCGATGTAGGCGTTGCGGGCCAGCAGCGAGGGGTTGGGCGGGCCACCGGCCCCGGCCCACATGGTGTCGAGCATGAAGATCGGCCCCCGGGGCATGAACGGAGCATCGCCTTTCATGTACGCCCATCCCGATCGGGACATCGACTCGACCCCGCCGGCGAGCCCGACGTTGATCTCGTCGCAGCGGATCCCGTGAGCGGTCTGGATGGCGCAGCTGAGGGACGAGGCGCAGAAGCGGTTGACGGTCACCGCCGGGACCGAGTCGGGAAACCCGGCCGACAGTGCCGCCCAGCGGGCGATGTCGCCCATGCCCTCGTGGGCGGGGTTCACGCAACCGGCGGCGATGTCGTCGATGCGCTCGAGCGGGACGCCGACCTGCTCGCAGGCCGCCACCATGGTCTGGCCGAGTAGGTCGTCGGTGCGGATGTGGGACAGGGAGCCCCCGTAGCGCCCAACCGGGGTCCGTACACCGCCGAGAATGAATGCGTTGGTTGCCATGTCACCGTCCCTTTCGTGGGGTCCCCCGGCGCTGGACTCACCATAACGGCGTCACCCCCCGATCCGTTCGACTGCACTCGCCACCAGCTGAGGCGGTCTCCGCCCTCGGGTCTCACCCGGAGCGCTGCATGAAGGTGATGAGGTAGCCGAAGAACTGCTCGGGATCGAGGATGATCTGGTGGACTCCCGGCTCCTCGTATTCGTAGACGATCCGGTAGCCCTTCCCGAGCACATAGTCCCGGGCTTCGTCGATGTCGTCGACTTCCCACACCAGCGGACCGATGCCGCCCCGGCCCTTCTTCTCCAGCATCGCCATCTGCGGGCTGTCGGCGTGGGCCGGGCCGTAGAGCTCGAGCTTGTTGTTCCAGTCGGTGGTGGTCAAGACGTTCCCGTCGTTCACCAGACGCGGTGGTTCGAACGACGTGCCGAGCAGGTCGTTGAATTGTTCGACTGCCGCCGGCATGTCTTCGGGTGACAGCATCAGCTCGACCCGGTTGAATCCGAGGATCTTCATGGCATCTCCTTCGAGGGGCCCAAGGGCACGACGACAACACCGAGAACGGACGCCCCGCCCTCGTTGCCGTCGTGGGGTTCCATCGGACCATAGTAACTACAATGGAGCCAATCGGGAGGGGCAGCTCGGTATCATCGAAATCATGCCGATGGACGCTCCGCAGTGGCTCCGGGAGTTCGCCGCCCAGATCGGAACCGACCCGCCGTCCGAAGCCGAGATCGAGACGCTGCTGGCGCTGGCCGGAGTGGCCGCCCACGCCTCGGAGCGCACCGCCGCTCCCATCACCTGCTGGCTGACCGCCCGTGCCGGCCTCGCGCCAGAGCGGGCGCTCGAGCTGGCTCGCGAGCTCTCCCAGTTGTCGTCGTGAACGGGGTCGCCGGGTTGCTGCTCTCGGGAGGGGCCAGCCGGCGCATGGGTTTCGACAAGGCATCGATCCGGGTGGACGGCCGGCCGGCGGCGGCGCGGGCAGCCTCCCTCCTGTCGTCGGTTGCCGACCCGGTGTGGGAGGTCGGCCCGAGCCATTGCCGGCTGCCCCACGTCCGCGAGGACCCACCCGGCTCGGGCCCGGTCGGGGCGGTGGCTGCCGGGTGGAAGGCCCTGACCGCCGCCGGCCACCGGGGGCCGGTCCTGGTGCTGGCCTGCGACCTGCCCCTGATGACCACCGAGCTCCTGCAATGGCTGGCCGAGGTGCCCACCGAGTCCACGGTGATCCCGCGAGTCGACGGCCGGGCCCAACCGCTGTGTGCCCGCTGGTCGGCCGCTGACCTGCACCGGCTGGTTGAATTCTTCGATTCTGGGTATCGCGCCTTCAAGACCATGTACGACAAATTGGACATCGCCTGGGTGGACGACCGGGAGTGGGGCGCTGCCGCCTCGGCCCGGACGTTCAGCGACGCTGACGCTCCCGAGGACCTCGAACGGCTGGGGATCATCTGGAAGGGCGGCGGGGCGAAGACTGCCTCGGCGGGCCGGAGCGTCGGGCGGGGATGATCACCCTCGACGAGGCCCGCGGCTACGTCCTCGACGGTTGCCATTCGCTGGCTCCGCAGGAGCTCGGCATCGACGAGGCGGTCGGCTGCGTGCTGGCCGAGTCCATCGTCTCCAATGTCCCCGTCCCACCCTTCGACAACTCGGCCGTCGACGGTTTCGCCTTCCGCCACCGGGCCGCCGACGAGAACCCGGCCCGACTGGTCGTCGTCGACCAGGTGATGGCCGGGGGCCACTCGGATCGTCCGGCGCAACCGGGGGAGGCGGTCCGGATCATGACCGGGGCACCGATGCCGCCGGGGACCGACACCGTCTGCATGCTCGAGCATGCCGACCCCGACCCGGCGGGAACCACGGTGGTCATCGCCCGTCGGATGCCGAGGGGCACCAACGTCAGGCACACCGGCGAGGACGTGTCGGCCGGCGAGAAGGTGCTGGCGGCCGGATCGGTGGTCGGGCCCGTCCAGGTCGGGGTCCTGGCCAGTGTGGGACGCCAGTGGGTCCGGGTGCATCCGCGGCCCCGGGTCGGGGTGCTGTCCACCGGGGATGAGCTCCACGAGGGGCCCGACCCGTTGGGTCCCGGCGGGATCCGGGACTCGAACCGCCACCTCCTGCTGGCCCAGGTGGCCATGGCCGGCGGACAACCGGTCGACCTCGGGATCGTGGGTGACGACATCGAGGTGATCACCGCTGCGCTGTTCGCCGGCGCCGGCGCCTGCGATGCCCTGGTGGTCAGTGGCGGGGTCAGCGTCGGTGATCGGGATCTGGTGAAGCTGGCCTTGCAGGCCCTGGCCGGCGGAGACATGCGCGCGATGCAGGTGGCCATCAAGCCGGCCAAGCCTCTCGCCTTCGGGAACCTGGCCGGCACCCAGGTGCCGGTGTTCGGGCTTCCCGGCAATCCGGTCTCGGCCATGGTGAGCTTCGAGCTGTTCGCCCGACCCGGCCTGCGCCGGCTGGCCGGCCACCGCCGGATCAATCGCCCGGTGGTCGTCGGCCGGGCCGCCTACGACTTCCGGCGACGGCCGGACGGGAAGGTCCACGTGCAACCGGTCACCGCCGCCCGGGCCGACGACGGCCTGGTGTGGGCGGCGTCGATCGAGGGCACCGGTTCGCACCGGCTGAGCGCCATGGCCAATGCCAATGCCCTGGCGGTCGTGGGTGACGGCGACGGCATCCGGGAGGGTGACCCCATCGACCTCTGGCTGCTCGACCCCGACGGGGTGACCGGTGACCGGGACCAGTGCTGGGAACTGGGTGGGGACCGGTCGCCCGTCACCGCCCCGGTGCGATGAGCCCGGTCACCGCCAGCCGACTGGTGCAACGGGTGAGCGTCGGGGCCCCGCCGGTGCGCCGGCCCGACGCCCTGGCCGTCGAGGAGCCGCTCGAGCTCCGGGTCGGCGGCCGCTCCCTGGCCGTCACCATGCGCACCCCGGGCGCCGACTTCGACCTGGCCGCCGGGTTCCTGGTCAGCGAGGCGGTGATCACCGGACCCGACCAGCTGGCCCGGATGACCTACTGCACCGGGACCGACGTGGACGACAGCAACCGGTACAACGTGCTGGACATCACCCTGGGCCGGGGGGTGGCCCCTCCCGATGCCGGCGTGGCCCGGGCCTTCTTCACCGCCAGCTCCTGCGGCTTGTGCGGGAAGGCCAGCATCGACGCGGTCCGCACCCGATCGGCCTTCTCCGTCCGGGACAACCGGCTGCGGATCACCCCTCGCTGGTTGGCCTCCCTCCCCGGCCGTCTGCGGGCGGCCCAGGAGATGTTCGAGAAGACCGGTGGCCTGCACGCCGCCGCGTTGTTCGACGGGGAAGGCGACGATTTACTGGTGGTGCGGGAGGACGTCGGTCGACACAACGCGGTCGACAAGGTGATCGGCTGGGCGTTGCGCGAGGGTCGGTTGCCTCTCCGCGGCACCGTGCTGATGGTGTCGGGGCGGGCGTCGTTCGAGCTCACCCAGAAGGCGCTGATGGCCGGGGTGCCGGTACTGGCGGCCGTCTCGGCGCCGTCGTCGCTGGCCGTCGACCTGGCCGAGGAGTCCGGCATGACCCTGGTCGGCTTCCTGCGGGATCCTTCGATGGTCGTCTACACCGGACTTCAGCGGGTGTCGCCCGAACCCGGCGGGGACCGAAGCTAGATGCCGCGACCCCAGCCGATCGACCGGCCCGCAACGAGCCGGAGGCGGGGACGTGGCGCGTAAGCCGCTGAAGGACGATGTCACCGAAGCCGGTCTGACCGTCGGCAAGCCGGAGACCTGGGCGGCCGGGGTGCCTGGCGTCGCCCATTCGCTCATCCAGGCCTACGAGGAGATGGGGGTGCGCCGCAGTGCGGTGACCCTGCGGGCCATCAACCAGAAGGACGGGTTCGACTGCATGTCCTGTGCCTGGCCGGATCCGCCGGATCGGAAGATGGCGGAGTTCTGCGAAAACGGGGCCAAGGCGGTGGCCTGGGAGGCGGACCGCCGGCGGATCCCGTCCTCGTTCTGGGACGAGCACAGCCTCACCTCCCTCCAGGGTCGCAGCGAGTACTGGATGGGCCAGCAGGGAAGGCTGGTCGAGCCGGTCTACAAGCCGGCCGGGTCCGATCACTACCGGCCGGTCAGCTGGGACGAGGCGTTCTCGATCGTGGCCGATGAGCTCCACGCGCTGAGCTCTCCGAACCAGGCCACCTTCTACACCTCGGGTCGGACCAGCAACGAGGCGGCCTACGTCTACCAGCTGTTCGTCCGGGCCTTCGGCACCAACAATCTGCCCGACTGCTCGAACATGTGCCACGAGTCGACCAGCGTGTCGTTGGCCGAGACCATCGGCATCGGCAAGGCGACGGTCAGCTATGAGGATTTCCTCCAGGCCGATCTGATCATCATCATGGGCCAGAACCCCGGGACCAATCATCCGAGGATGCTCACCGCCCTGGAGGAAGCCAAGCAGGGCGGCGCCACCATCGTGGCGGTGAACCCCCTCCCCGAACCCGGGCTGCTGCGGTTCAAGAACCCCCAAAAGGTCAGTGGGATCATCGGATCTGGCACCCCCCTGGCCGACCAGTTTCTGCAGATCCGCCTGGGCGGGGACATGGCGCTGCTGCAAGCGGTGTCGGCCCGGGTGCTGGCCGCCGAGGATGCCGCCCCCGGCACCGTCCTCGATCGCGCCTTCCTCGACGAGTACTGCGACGGTCTCGAGGCGTTCCGGGCCCACCTCCAAGGGCTGGACCCGTCGGCGGTGCTGGCCGCCACCGGATTGACGAGCCGGGAGATCGACGCCTTTGCCGACCGCTACATCCGGGCCGATCGGGTCATCGTCTGCTGGGCCATGGGCCTCACCCAGCACCGCCAGGCGGTGCCCACCATCGCCGAGATCGTCAATCTGCTGTTGCTGCGGGGGAACATCGGCCGCCCCGGCGCCGGCGCCTGTCCGGTCCGCGGGCACAGCAACGTCCAGGGCGATCGGACCATGGGGATCTGGGAGTCACCCAAGCCGGAGTTCCTCGACGGGTTGGAAGTGGAGTTCGGCCTGCCGATGCCACGGGAGAACGGCTTCGACGTGGTGAACTCGATCCGGCGGATGCGCGACGGCGACGTCCGGGTGTTCGTCGGCCTGGGCGGCAACTTCATCAGCGCGGTGTCGGACACCTCCGTCGCCGAACATGCCATCCGCCGCACCCGGCTGTCCGTGCAGGTCTCCACCAAGCTCAACCGGTCCCACGTCGTCACCGGGGAGAGCGCGATGATCCTGCCCACCCTGGGCCGGACCGAGATCGACGTGCAGGCAAGCGGGCCCCAGTTCGTCAGTGTCGAGGACACCGTCTGCATGGTGCACCCCTCCACCGGCCGCCTCCAGCCAGCCGGCCCGGATCTGCTCAGCGAAGTCGCCATCGTCTGCCGGTTGGCCCGGGCGACCCTCGGCGACCGGGTGGCCATCGACTGGATGGGCATGGCCCGGGACTACGACGTGATCCGGGATCACATCTCCCGGACGGTCGCCGGTCACCAGGACTACAACACCCGGATCCGGGCCGAGGGCGGGTTCATGCTCTACCACCCGGCCCGCGACGACCGGCGCTTCGAGACCGACACCGGCAAGGCCCACCTCACCGTCAATGGGCTCGAACCGCTGACCTGCCCGCCGGGACGCCTGCTCCTCCAGACCATCCGTAGCCACGATCAGTTCAACACCACCATCTACGGCCTCGACGACCGCTACCGGGGAGTCCGGAACGGCCGGCGGGTGGTGTTCGTCAATCCCGACGACCTCGCCGAGCTCGGCATCCCCGACGGCGAGTGCGTCGACCTCCACAGCGAGTGGAGCGACGGGGTGGACCGGGTGGTCGAGCAGTTCCGGGTGGTGTCGTTCCCGACCGCCCGCGGCTGCGCAGCCGCCTACTTCCCGGAAGCCAACGGCCTGGTCCCGTTGGACAGCACCGCGGAGAAGAGCAACACACCGACCTCCAAGGCGGTGGTGGTGCGGCTGGAGCCGGCCCGGGTGCACGTGATCGCCGACGGCTAGCGTTATGGCCACCAACTTGGTGGCCAACGTCGGGAGGGTGATTCGATCTCCATGCTCGCCCTAGAGTTCAATCGCCACTTCTACATCGCCCTCGCCACCATCCCGCTGTTCACCGGAGCGATCGGGTACATCACCAACTGGTCCGGGGTGGTGATGATCTTCAACCCGATCCGATTTCACGGGACGAGAATTCCCGGCCTGAAGCTCATCTATCCGATCCTGCCTCGCCGGGTCCAGGTCGTTCCCGCCATTTCGAAGGATGGCCGGTTCGGATGGCAGGGAATCATCCCGTCCAGAGTCGACAAGATGGCCAGCATCTCCGTCGACAAGGCGCTGGCCAAGGTCGGGAGCATCTCGGATTTCTACCAGCAGCTGGAGCCGGACAAGATCGCCGACCACCTGGTGGCCACCGCCCAGGGCGAAATCCGTGACGTGGTGGAACGGATCATGGAACGCGAGCACCCACAGCTCTGGCGAGACCTGCCGCCGACGATGAAAGAGGCCGTGCACTCCCGGGTCCAACAGGAGCTCCCGACCATCGTCCGGGGGATCACCCAGGAGATCGGCGACCACATCGATCAGCTCATCGACGCCAAGTTGATGGTCATCAGCTACTTCCAGGCGCATCCGGAGATGATGAACGACATGTTCCAGCAAGTCGGGAAGAAGGAGCTGCGATTCATCCAGAACTTCGGCTTCTATCTCGGCGTCCCCCTCGGCATCATCATGGTCTTCATCGTCCAGGCGTTCCCGCACTGGTGGGTGCTCCCGATCGGCGGGGTCATCATCGGCTACACCGTCAACTACATCGGCATCACTATGATCTTCGAGCCCATCTTTCCCCGGAAGGTCGGGCCGCTGACCATCCAAGGGCTGTTCCTCAAGCGGCAACCCGAAGTCAGTGATGTCTTCGCCAGGATCATCTCCGAGCAGGTCATCAACTTGCAGAATGTCGGTCACGAGCTGCTCTACGGCCCACGGTCCGACCGCACCCGTCAGATGCTCGAGGACATCCTCCGGCCGGCCGTCGACCGGGCGATCGGTCCCGCCCAGGGCGCGCTCCGGGTGGCCATCGGGAGCCGGGAATACGATCGGATCCGGTCATCGATGGCCTCGGAGGCGATGGAGTTCTCGTCGGTCTTCGACGACGAGCAATTCGGGCGGGAGCAGTCGAAGAAGATCTACGACTTCGTGGCCAAACAGATGCGCAAGCTACCGGAAGACGATTTCAGTGAGCTGCTCCGTTCCGCCATCAAGCAGGACGAATGGTTGCTGTTCCTCCACGGCGCCGTGCTCGGGTTTGGCGCCGGCCTCCTCCACCTGGCGTTGTTCGGGGTGTGAGGATGGCCGACATCACCCCCGACCCGGATGCCTCCGTCGATGGGCCCGAACCCCTCTCGCTGGCCAACGTCGGCGGGAGGCTGGTGCGGGCCGCGCCCGGACTGGTCCGCCTCGCCGCCGTCTCCGGATGGCACGTGGCCGAGTGGGCGGCGCGGACGTCGGTCGAAACCGCCGGCGAGGTCGTCTCGGCGCTGGCATCGGGCACCGTGCCCACCCAAACGGTCCGGGACCTGACGTCGGACCTGCGATCGATCGGACGCCAGGCCCTCGGCCGGTCCAGCCCCGAAGACGAGCCGGTGCCACCCGGACGGGCGAGCCCGCCCGGCCTCGACACCGAGAGACTCCGGGCGATGGGGACCGAACTGCTCTATCGCTCCGCCGACGTCTGGCTGACCGACGACGTGCATCCGGCCTACGAGCGGATCCTCGGGGAGATGGCCCCCGACGAGGCTCGGATCCTGCGCTTCCTGGCCCTGGAGGGTCCCCAGCCGGCCGTCGACATCCGCACCGGCCGTCCGCTCGGCATCGGTTCAGAGCTCGTCGCCGGCGGCCTGTCGATGATCGGCTTGCGATCCGGCGTCAGGAGTCTGGCGCGAACCAACGCCTATCAGAACAACCTCTTCCGGCTCGGCCTCATCTGGTTCTCCCGCGAGGAAGTCGATCCGGTTCGCTACCAGGTGGTCGAGGTCCAGCCGGATGTGGCCGAGGCGATCAAGCAGGCGGGGCGAATGCCGAAGATCGTGCGTCGGAGCATCCACCTGACCCCCTTCGGGGAGGACTTCTGTCAGGTGTGTCTGCCGGTTGGCGACGGGAGCGTCCGAACCAACGGGAAGGACCCGGAGGGTGGAAGCCGTCCCGAGGGTTGAGGGGGCCCTCAGCAGTACGGGTGGCAGAGCGTCATCAGGAACTCGTCACCGTCCGAGGCCCAGGTCGCATCGATGACGAATCCGCAGGCCACCAGCTCCGCTTCGACCGCCTCCGGCGTGAACTTGGTGCTGATCTCGGTGAGCATCTCCTCGCCGGCGGCGAAGGTGATGTCGAGGTCGAGGTCGAGGTCGGCGAGGTGGATGGACTGGGCGCGGCTGGCCCGGAGCCACATTTCGATCCGGTGCTCATCCGGGTTCCACTTGGCCACGTGCTCGAACTCGGACGGGTCGAAGTCGGCGCCGAGCTCGCGGTTGAGCACGTGGAGCACATTGCGGTTGAACTCGGCGGTGACCCCGGCGGCATCGTCGTAGGCGGCGATCAACGGCTCCGGGTCCTTCACCAGGTCGGTGCCCAGCAGGAACCGGTCGCCGGAATCCATGATGCAGTCGAGGTCGACCAGGAACCGCCGGCATTGGGCCGGCTCGAGATTGCCGATGGTGCCGCCGAGGAAGGCGAAGAGCCGGCGGCCGCCGGTCGGCAGCCGCCCGAGGTGGCGGTGGAAGTCACCGACCACCGCGTTGACCTCCAGGCCGGGATAGTCCCGGGCCAGCCCATTGGCTGCCGTCCGCAGGGTGGTGGCGCTGACGTCGAGGGGGATGTAACGGGCCAGACGGCCGGTCGCCTGCATGGCGTCGAGCAGCACCCGCGACTTCTCACAGGTGCCGGCTCCCAGCTCGACCAGGGTGTCGGCGTCGGACAGGAGGGCCATGTCCTTGGCGTGGGCGTCGAGGATGGATCGTTCGGCCCGGGTCGGGTAGTCCTCCGGCAGCCGGGTGATCTGGTCGAACAGCTGGCTGCCCCGGTCGTCGTAGAAGTAGACGGGGGGGAGCTGCTTCGGCGTGGAGGTGAGCCCCGTCCGCACGTCGTGTTCGAGGGTGTGGCGGAGATCGGCGTCGCTGAGATGGACGTCCAGCGTCGGGGCGACGACCGTCGATCCGGCCGTTCCGGTGGATTCAGACATTCCGGGCCAGCCGCAGGCCGGAAAATGCCCACCGGGCCGACGGGGGGAAGAAGTTCCGGTAGGTGGTGCGCAGGTGGCCTTCGGGGGTGACGCAGGATCCACCCCGGAGTACGTACTGGTTCACCATGAACTTTCCGTTGTACTCACCGACGGCACCGGCGGCGGTTTCGAACCCCGGATACGCCGCGTACGACGTCGACGTCCATCCCCACACATCGCCGTACAGGCTGGGATCCCCCGATGGAGTTCCCTCCGGATCCAGCGGGGTGGGATGGAGCAACCCGGTGTCGAGGAAACGGCCGGCCTCGGCACCCGCGAATGCCGCCGTCTCCCACTCGGCCTCGGTGGGGAGGCGGGCCTCGGCCCAGCGGGCATAGGCGTCGGCCTCGTAGTAGCTGATGTGACAGACCGGCTCGTTGGGATGGACGGGCCGGGAGCCGCCGAGGGTGAAGATGTGCCACCGGTCGTCCACCTGGGTCCAGTACAACGGCGAATCCCACTCCTGGCTCCGGATCGCCGCCCACCCGTCCGACAGCCACAACTCGGGCCGGTCGTACCCGCCGTCGGCGATGAACTCGAGCCAGTCCTGGCAGGTCACCGGTCGGTCAGCCATGGCGAACGGGCTGAGAAGCTCGGTATGCCGCGGGCATTCGTTGTCGAACGCGAACCCGGGACCCTGATGCCCGATCTCCACCAGTCCGCCGGGATGCTCGGTCCAGGTCGGCGGGCACAGCGGCCGGCTCTGGGGGTCGGGGGCCGCCAGGCTGGCGTAGGCGGGACGGAGGGGGTTCCGCCACAGCACGTTCTTGATGTCCATGAGCAGGAGCTCCTGATGTTGCTGCTCGTGGTGGATGCCGAGATCGATCAACCCGACGGTCGGCCGCTCGAGCGGCTCGCCCAGCAACTGCTCCATGGCCGCGTCGACATGGGCGCGGTACTGGGCGATCTCCTTGACCCCCGGCCGGGACAGCAGTCCGCGCTGGTCGCGGGGGTAGGGAGTGCCGACCCCCTCGTAGTACGAGTTGAACAGGTACTCGTAGGCCGGGTGGAAATGGTCGTATCCCTTCAAATTGGGGCTGAGCAGAAAAGTCTCGAAAAACCACGAAGTGTGGGCGCGATGCCACTTGGTGGGACTCACGTCGGGCATCGGCTGGACCGTCTGATCCTCGGCGGACAGGGGGGCGGCCAGCGTGTCGGTCAACGCCCGCGTGCGGAGAAATCGCCCGGTCAGAGACATGTTGTTCGCGTTCACCAACAGATTGGGCATAGCTGCTCCTCAGCTGTTGCAATCAGGGTCGAGACGGCCGGCAGGGGCCTGGGTGGACCGTCAGTCCTTTAACTTACCCTTTTGTGGTTCGTTTCAAGCCTCGCGGAGGATGACCGGTCCGATGGGGGATCCGGCCCCGGGCGGCAGGGCTCCCGATCCGGGAAAAATGATCCCGGCGAAGTGTCGATCGGGCCCGGTCCCGTTCGTAGTTGTGGTGAGGGCCGGCAGGTGGCCGGCCACGACAAGGGAGGAAAGGCCATGAGCAGGATCGTTGTCACAGAGTTCATGTCGCTGGACGGGGTGATGGAAGACCCGGGTGGCGCGGAGGGGACCGAGCATGGGGGTTGGACCTTCAAATTCGAGCGTGGCCCCGAAGGGGGCAAGTTCAAAGTCGACGAACTGATGTCTGCCGACGCCCTCCTCCTTGGGAGGGTGACCTATCAGGCCTTCGCCGCCGCCTGGCCGTCGATGGGCGGCGACGAGTTCGGCGAGCGTATGAACCGCGTCCCCAAGTACGTGGTCTCGTCGTCGCTGAAAGACGCGGAGGCGACCTGGGGCGACACCACCGTTCTCCGGGGCGACGTGGTGGCCGAGATCACCAGGCTGAAGTCGGAGCCCGGCGGCGACCTCCTGGTCGAGGGGAGCAGCCAGCTCGTTCACACCCTGGCCGAGAACGGACTGGTGGACGAGTACCGCCTGATGGTGTTCCCGATCATCCTCGGGAGCGGCAAGCGGGTCTTTCCCGACGCCGACGCCATGGCCGAGCTCTCGCTCACCACCCACGCCGTCGAGGGCGGCACGCTGCTGCTGACCTACCAGCCGTCCTAACCGACACCGCCGGGAGGGGGCGCCCCCTTCGAGCCGGCGGTGGGAATCGAACCCACGACCTGATGATTACAAATCATCTGCGCTACCAACTGCGCCACACCGGCCACGAACCGGGAAGGCCCGATTCCTGGCCAAGCTTACCGGTCGAAGGGCGGTGAATCCGGGCTTGGCCGGGGGCACCGCCGGCCGGCCTATCTCTCAAATCCGAAGCGCTTGCGCCAGAACTCCCTGGTTGGCAGGCTGGACCGGAATGACCAACCCATCCGAACATGGCGGGAACCCGTCGGAGCCCGGTGCCGACGGGGAGCGCCCGCCCATGATCGGTCGGGCGGCGATGGTCCTCATCGTGTTCATCATCGCCACCGCGGTGTCCCTCCGTTACGTCCATGCCGCCACCCCGTCGTCGTCGGCTGCCTCCGCCTCCACCGCCACCACCCGAGCCGGCACCGCGACCACCACGCCGGCCGGGCACGGCACCACCACCACGACCACCACCACGCCGCCGTCCAAGGTGCCGGTGGTGGTGGCCAACGGGTCGAATGTCTCCGGAGCGGCCGGCTCGATCTCCACCGAACTTCAGGCGGCCGGTTGGCAGATCCTCCCGGCGGAGAACGCCACCTCCAACGTCAGCGCCTCGGTCGTCTACTACGTGGCCGGGCTCCAACCATCGGCCGCCGCCATCGCCAGGTTCCTCGGGGTTCCGAGCAGCGAGGTCCAGCCGCTGACCTCTGCCGCCCCGGTCGGCGCGGTCGGGACCGCCCAAGTGGTGGTGGTGGTCGGGCCGGACGTGGCGTCAAAGATCGGGCAGACGACAACCACCACGACCACCCACCCGGCCACCACTACCACCCGGGCCCACTCGAGCACGACCACCACCAAGGCCAAGTCCTGAGCCACAGAAACGCCGACCGGCCCGACCTCCCACCCGAGGTCGTGGCGGCATTGGCTCCACTGGTGGACGACCCGGCGGCCACCGCCATTCTCACCGACTTCGACGGCACCCTGGCCCCGATCATCACCGACCCGGCCGGGGTCCAACCGCTGCCCGGGGTCGGCGCCACCCTCAACCAGCTCTCCGACCGGTTCGGGATGGTGGCGGTGGTCTCCGGCCGGCCGGTGTCGTTCCTGGCCGACCGGCTGGGGCCGGCGGCCCGGCTCCGATTGGTGGGCCTCTACGGGCTCGAGCGATCGGAGGGTCCCGGCCAGGTGGCCACCGCCCCCGGGGCGGAGGAGTGGCGCCGGGTGGTGGAGGCCAGCGTGGCCCGCCTGGAGTCCGGGGCTCCGGTCGGAGTCAGCGTCGAGGCGAAGGGGCTGGCCGTCACCGTCCACTGGCGACGGGACCCGGCCCGGGCCGGAACGGCTGTGGCGCTGGCTGAGGCCGAGGCGGAGGCCAGCGGCCTCGAGGCCCACCGGGGACGGATGAGCATCGAGCTACGACCACCGCTGTCCATCGACAAGGGCTCGGTGGCCGCCGACCTGATCGAGGGCTACCAAGCCGCCTGCTTCCTGGGCGACGACCTCGGGGATCTCCCGGCGTTTGCCGCCCTCGACCGCGCCGCCGACGCCCGGGGGACCTTCACGGTCAAGGTGGCCGCCGTCGATGACGAGAGCTCGCCGGCGATGACGGCGGCCGCCGACGTGGTGGTCGGCGGTCCTCAAGGGGCGCTGGCGGTGCTCGGCTGGCTGGCCGATCGGGCATCGGCCGGCTCCGGTTGACCTCGAGGGTCAGTCGGCGGCGTCGAGCAGGTCGCCCAGCCACGCGCGGGGTGGCCGGCTGAGGATGATCTCTCGCAGGGTCTTGGCCAGGGCGGCCCGCTCGCCGTCCTCCATGGCCAACGCCTGGGCCAACACCGACACCGTGCCGCCGACGTCGAACGGGTTGACCTCCAGTACCCCGGGCCAGAGCTCCTCGTAGGCACCGGCTTCCCGGGACAGGGCCACCACCCCGTTACGGGTGTTGACCAGCGGACCCTCCTTGCACACCAGGTTCAACCCGTCGCGGATCGGATTGACCAGCAGGACGTCGTAACGGGTGAGGGCGGCGACCGACGACGGGTAGTCGTCCTCGACCATCAGCAGGATCGGCGTCCAGTCCGGGGTGGACCACTGCTCGTTGATGCGGGCCACGTTGGACTCGACTTCGTTCTGGTAGGCGAGGTACTCGGCCAGACCCTGGCGGGAGGGATAAGCCATGGCCACGAAGACGACCTTCTCGCGGAGTTGGGGTTGCTGTTCGAGCAGCTCCTCGAACGCCCAGAACCCGCGGAGGAGGTTCTTGGACAGCTCCATCCGGTCCACCCGCACGATGACCTGGCGGTCGGCGCCGCCGATGGCCTCCTCCAGCGCCACCAGCGCATCGCGTACCTCCGGCTCGGCGGCGCTGACGGCCAGCTGGTCGGGATCGGGGGTGAGCGCCGAGGTGAAGGTGGAGATCCCGTCGCCCCCCCGGGGCGGGCCGGTCCCGAGTTCGAGCTGGCAGGCCCGGTAGCCGGCGGCCCAGCGGTCGCAGTGGAAGCCGCGGGCGTGGTAGCCGGCCATCCCGGCCAGCAGCTCCTCGGCCACCGACACCGGCAACATCCGCAGCGCTGACGGGTCGGCGAACGGGGTGTGGGTGAAGTGGACGGTGCGGAGGTCGGGCCGGACCCCGAGGAGCTCGGAGCCCAGCAGCGACAGGTGGTAGTCGTGGATGAGCACCCGCCCGCCGGACGGGGCCACCTCGGCCACCCGGTCGGCGAACATCCGGTTGTAGTCCCGGTAGGCCTCCCACGCCTCCGCCCAGTGTTCGTCGGACCGGGGCCGGCGGGCGGCGTCGAAGAGATGGTGGTGGCAGAACCAGAGGGTGGCGTTGGAGACCACGTCGTAGGCCATCTGGTAGAGGGCCGGGTCGGGCTCCAACAGCTCGAGACGCAGTCCGGGCTCGGTGGCCAGACCCTCGGAGATGGCCATCCGGTCGGCGTCGCCGAGGGCGCAGGCCACCCAGGTGGCGCCGGTACCGGCGACCAGAGGGTGGAGGGAGCCGGCCAGGCCTCCTGCTGCCACCCCGGCCACCGGACGACCGTCTTCGAAGTGGAATGAGAGTGGGCCCCGGTTGGAGACGAGCACCGTGTCGGCGAGAGAACCGTCGCCGGCAGGGACCGGGGGGACGGCTGCCACGCCCCGACCCTACCCCGGGGGGCCGGCTCTGAATCCCCGATTTCCAAGGCCGGCACCTGGCCACTTGACAAGATAGTGAGTAACCACTCACAATGTGGGTGTGATGGTTTCGACTCGACAGACCGCAGACGAGCGGCGCACCGCGGTGCTGGCCGCCGCCATCACCGAATTCGCCCGCTCCGGGTACGCCGGGACGTCGACCGATGCCATCGCCTCCCGGGCGGGGATCTCCCAGCCCTACCTGTTCCGGCTGTTCGGCACCAAGAAGGACCTGTTCATCGCCACCTACGACCTGGTCGGGGACCGGATCATCCGGGAGCTGACCAAGGCGGCCGAGGGCCTCGAGGGCGAGGATGCCCTCCACGCCATGGGCGAGGCGTATCTCGAGTTGATGCAGGATCCGGATCTGCTCCAGGTGCAGATGCACGGTTTCGCCGCCGCCTGCGGGGATGCCGACATCGCCCGCAGCTGCCGGCGCACGTTCGAGGTGCTGTGGCATCTGATCGACGAGCAGCTCGGTCTCGACGAGGAGGCCGTCCGCCAGTTCTTCTCGGCCGGGATGATGATCAACGTGATGACCGCCATCGACCTGCTGTCGATCCCCGACCACTGGGCCCAGTCGTTCTGTCCCCCATCCGAAAAGTCCGAGGCCCTGGCCGCCGCCAGCCGGGCCCTCGAGGAGCGTCGTTCCGAAGCCAACCTTGAAACCGAGGTATCAGCATGAATCCGAATAAGCCCTTGTCAGTCCCTCTTTTTTTGCCCCGGTTAGGTAGTAACCACTCACAACCAAGACTATCCGGGGGCCGGCGATTCCGACTCCGGGGCCGCCCGGCCGGTCCAGACATCCCGGTCAACGTCAACGGTCGCATCGCCAGTATCCCTCCCGCGTCATCTCTGAAGGAGAACACCGCCATGACCATTGCCCTCGACGAATCCGTTCCCGCCGGCCCTCCTACCGACGGCGGCCCGCCGACGTTGGGGCCGGCGGCTTCCGACGCGCCGGCCGGCCGCGGGGCCCGGTCGAAGGCGGTGTGGGCCATCGTCATCACCGGGCTGGCCCTGTTCATGGCCTCGCTCGACAACCTGGTGGTCTCGACCGCCCTCCCGGTCATCCGGGTCCACCTCCACGCCGGGCTGTCCGGGCTCGAATGGACGGTCAACGCCTACACCCTGACCTTCGCGGTCCTGCTGCTGACCGCCGCCGCCATCGGCGAGCGGTTCGGTCGGCGGCGGATCTTCGTGCTCGGCATCGCTATCTTCACGGTGGCGTCGGCGGCCGCCGCTCTGTCCCCCAATCTCTCGGTGCTGATCGCGGCCCGGGCGGTGCAGGGAGCCGGCGGGGCGATGATCATGCCGCTGTCGCTCACCCTGTTGAGTGCAGCGGTCACCCCCGAGCGGAGAAACGCCGCCCTCGGCATCTGGGGGGCGATCGGCGGGATGGCGGTGGCCATCGGCCCGCTGGTCGGCGGAGCGGTCACCACCGGTTGGGCCTGGCAGTACATCTTCTGGCTGAACGTCCCCATCGGGCTGGTGCTGGTCCCGTTGGCCGGGTGGAAGCTCCGCGAGTCCCGCGGCTCGGCGTCCCGGCTCGACCTGGCCGGGGTCGGGCTGGTCAGCCTGGGCCTGTTCGGGCTGGTCTTCGGGCTGGTCCGGGGTAACGCCCATGGCTGGAGCAGCCAGGGAGTCGTCTCCTCCTTCGCCATCGGGATCGCCGCTCTGGTCGCCTTCCTGGGGTGGGAACTCCGGTCGGACCATCCGATGCTCGATGTCCGCCTGTTCAAGAACCGGGCGTTCGCGGCGGTCAACGTGACCGCCATGCTGTTCAGCTTCGGGATGTTCGGCTCCATCTTCTTCCTGTCCCAATTCCTCCAGACGGTGCAGGGGTACTCCCCGCTGAGCGCCGGGCTGCGGGTGCTGCCGTGGACCGGGATGGCCATGCTGCTGGCCCCGGTGGTGGGCCTGCTGGCCGAGCGCTGGGGCGGCAAGATCCTGGTGGTCAGCGGCCTGATCCTGCAGTCCGTCGGGCTGTTCTGGCTGGTGGCGCTCACCAACCCGACCACGCCGTATGTCGACTTCGTCCCCGCCTTCGTGGTGGCCGGAGTGGGCATGACCCTGTTCTTCGTCCCGCTGGCCTCCCTGGTGCTGGGATCGGTGCCGGCCCGCCTGGAAGGGGTGGCCTCGGGTACCAACAGCGCCTTCCGGGAGCTGGGCGGGGTGCTCGGGATCGCCGTGCTCGGTGCGGTGTTCTCCTCCTCGGGCAGTTACGCCTCGGGTGCGGCCTACGTCAGCGGGCTGAAGCCGGCCATCGCGGTGGGCGCCGGCGTGGTGATCATCGGAGCGGTGACCGCCATCCTGGTCCCGGGTCGGCGCCGGGCCCGGGCGGCCGCGGCGTTGGAGGGCAGTGCCGCCGGTCCGGAGCTGGATTCGGATCCTGGGTCGGGTACCGCGGAGTCGGGGACTCGGAGCGGCAACGGTGTCTGGCCATTCGAGCCGGACGTGGTGCCCTCCGGCTGCCGGGAAGCCGATCTGGTTGGCTCCACTCCGTAGCTCGGAGGATTCGCCG
>DASXFR010000104.1:0-1610 GCA_036489495.1 Acidimicrobiales bacterium
GAGGCCCTCATTCACCTCCTCGACGGCGGACCGGACATCGATGCGCTCGTCGATCGGGGCCACCGGCGTACCGCCGACTTCACCTGGTCGAAGTGCGCGGAGGGGCTCGACCGGTTGTACCGGGACGCCTGGGCGGCCCGGCGGTAAACCGCTCAGCTGGCGGATTCGTCGTCCGAACGATGGCGGTTGCGGTTCGGGTCGCCGAGGGGTACCAGTCGGCGTTCTCCCAGGTTGGTGAGAAAGGTGAGCGGGGCGATCGCCGCGGCGACCACCGGCGCGAGGCTGGCTTTGCCTTGCCGACGGAGCAGACGGGGGCCCATCCCGGCCATGACCGCGGTGAGCCCAGGGAGCGGTCGGCCGAAGAGGGTGATCTCCCGGATGCGGCCCTCGGGATCGAGCCGGAGCAATTGGGCCTCTTCGAAGTCGATGTCACCGACTCGTCCGGTGTAGAACAGGGCTCGGGCGTCAGCGTCGCCGACGTCGGTGTGGAACCGGATCCCGGAGATGGTTTCGAACGCCGCATCCATGACGTCGTTCAGCTGGCGGTGGCCGTAGAACCGGAACCGGGCGGTGAGCGGCGAGATCAGCTCGACGTCTTCCGAGAGGCAATCCGTGGCCGCCGCCGCGTCACCTCGCTCCACCGCTTCCTTCCAAAGGGAGACGAAGTCGGGGATGGATTCCGGGCGTTCGGCAGCCATGCCGATCAGTCTCGTCGTCTCTCCACCCGGAAGTCCAGAGACCGGGAACCGCGGTGAAGCGACCGGACCGGGCCGGCGCCGGCCGGGGACTCCTGGCCGGCCGGGCCCACTCTGACCAGGGAATTATCTGCCTCGGAAACCTCCCGATATCCGTCGCGCCGGTCTATCAACGATGTGGGATGTGCAAGGCTCCCCTGGTGCCGCCGGAACGATCTGCGACTGCCGACCCGGGTCGGCTGTCGGTTGCGCTCGACGCCACGCCACTCCTGGGCCGTCCGACCGGAGTCGGGGCATTCTGCACGGGTGCGCTGGGCGGGTTGGCCGACCGGGCCGACCTCGACGTCTCGGTGTTCGCCGTCAGTTGGCGGCGGCGACGGGACATCCCCGGTCTGGTTCCGCCCAATGTCTCCAGCCGGCAGCGCACCATGTTTGCCCGCCCACTCCAGGTCGCCTGGGCCCATACCCGTCTCCCGCCGGTCGAGTGGTTCATCGGGTCGCGCCAGGTGGTGCACGGGACCAACTTCGTCGTTCCGCCGACCCAGCGGGCGGCGGAGGTCCTGACCGTCCACGATCTCACCGTCATCCGGTTCCCCGAGCTGTGCGACCGGCCCACCCTCGGGTACCCGGCCCTGATCCGAAGGGCGGTCGACCGCGGGGCATGGGTGCACACCCCGTCCGAGTTCGTGGCGGCGGAGGCGGCCGAGGCATTCGGGATCGATCCGGGTCGGGTCCGGGCCGTGCACCACGGAATTCCAATGTTGGCCGGAGGCACCACCACCACCCTGCCCTTCGCCCTGCCCGACGGGACGTCCGGCTACGTGTTGGCGATCGGCACCGTGGAGCCCCGCAAGGACTACCCGACGCTGGTCGAGGCGTTCACCACGGTGAGCCGGGCCCATCCGGAAATCGCGC
>DASXFR010000129.1:0-7902 GCA_036489495.1 Acidimicrobiales bacterium
ACCGCCGCCGTCCTCGCCCTCATCGCCATCATCGGCTCCTTCTTCGTCACCTCCGGACGTTTCCGCCGTCCCCGCTGGCGATTCCGAGGACCGTGGCCAGCTCCGCCATGGCTGTCACCGAGCCGAGCCGCCAACGCGCCGCCGAGGCATCGGATCAGTGGGCCACCCCGGCGGCAAGCGACCGGGCCGCCGCAGCATCGGGCCGGCGGACGGCCGAAACCGGGCGCCGGGGATGCACCTGGCGCCGGGGGCCCCGGAAGCACCGGACCCGAAGCTCAGGACAGGTCGGGCGGGGTCTCCATCAACCCGGTGACCAGCGACAGCCAGACCTCGTCCTCATCGGGTGGTCGCAAGGGGCAGAAGGGCTCGAGCCGGCCGAGGTTGCGGTTGTAGAACGGGTCTTCGGTCCGCACCACCCCGAACCAGCGGGCCAAGAACTGCTGATAGTCGTGCTGGTAACCGGAGAGCCCGCGGCTGACCGACTCATAGTGGATCAAGGTGGCGTGGGGCGTGTAGAGGATCCGGTAGCCGGCCTGCCGCATCCGGATACAGAAGTCCACGTCGTTGAAGCCGACGGCATACACCTCGTCGAAGCCGTCGAGGGCTTCGAACACCTCCCGGCGAACCAGCATGCAGGCGGCGGTCACCGCGCTGTACTCCTTGACGATGAGGTCCCAACCGAAGTACCCCATCTCGCCGGCGGGCATGCCGGCAAACAGGTGTCCGGCGATCCCGCCGAGTCCGATCACCACCCCGGCGTGTTGGATGCTCCCGTCCGGGTAGATCAACCGGGCCCCCACCGCCCCGACGTCCGGACGCTGGCCCAACTCGACCAGGGCGTGCAGCCATCCTTCCGAGGCGGCCTCGATGTCATTGTTGAGGAACAGCAGCATGTCGGTGTCGCAGGTCTTGGCGGCAACGTTGTTGATGGCCGACCAGTTGAACGGGCCGGGATAGTCGAGCACCCGGGTGGCGGGCCGGCCTGCCAGCTGTTGGCGGAGGGCTTGGGTCTCCGGCTCGGTGCTGCCGTTGTCGATGAGCACGACTTCGGTGATGGGATAGCCGGGCGACCGGTCCAGGGAGGCCAGGCAGGCGACGGTGAGGGCCGCCTGGTCCCGGAAGGGCATGATGATGCTGACGGTCGGCGATCCGTCGACGCGCCGCCGCACGTGGTACGCCCCCTGGAACGGCCCGCCGTCGACCTCGCCGTTGATGCCCTGTCGAACCACCGCGTCCTCCACCGCCCGCCGGCTGGCCAGGTGCGCCCACGGCTTGGCCTCGGAATCCCCGGCGGCCGAGCCCGCCACCACCCGCCAGTGGTAAAGGACCCTCGGGATGTGCACGATCCGTCGGGCCTGCTCGGTGGCCCGCAACATCAGGTCGTAGTCCTGGCTACCGTCGAACTCGGGCCGGAACCCGCCGATCTGCAGGATCAGCTCGCGCCGGATGGCGGTGACATGTCCGAGGTAGGGGAACGACAGCAGCATGTCGGGATCCCAGTCCGGCTTGAAGTGGGGTTGGCAGGGGCGGTCCAGCTCGTCGAGCTTGTCCTCGTCGGTGTAGATGACGTCGACGTCCGACTCGGCCAGCACCACCGAGGCGATCTCGGCCAACGCCTCGGGGTCGAGCATGTCGTCATGGTCGAGCAGGACGACGAATTCCCCGGTCGCCGCGGCCAGCGCCTTGTTGGTGGCCCGGGAGATGCCGCCGTTCTGCTCGAGGGCCATCACCCGGATACGGGGATCTTTGGCCGCCATCTCATCCATCGCCGCGGTCAGTTCCGGGTCGCCGGAGCCGTCATCGCAGAGGCAGAGCTCCCAGTTCTGGTAGGTCTGGGCGACCACCGACTGGACCGCCTCCCGGAAATACCACAGCGACGGCCGGTAGACCGGGACCACCAGGCTCAGCAACGGCCCGTTGGTGGGGAGGTGGCGGAGGTCGATGCTCTCTTCCCGGAGGACATGGTGGAGGTGCATCCAGTGCCAGTACGACGGCGGGAACAAGGCGGCATGGAGGCCCCAGGACTCCACCGGCCGGGCGGTGACGTCGGGCAGGGGTGACGATTCGGTGTACTTGTCGGACATCCACCCAAGCGCAGCCACGGTCTCGCCCTCCACCGACGTCGATTCTGGCACGTGGCTCGGGGATCGGTGACGGTCGGGAGTGGACATGGCGTTGGCGGGGCTCACCCGTGACGGGCGTAAGACGGGCTCGAATCGGTGATTTGCCGCTCCCGAAGCCAGGCGAGGCTACCACGAGGCCCCCGGCGCCCATAGCGCGATCCCGGCCGAATTCGGCTCCGGCCGGTCCCACCTGGGCCGTTCCCGGCGGGGTCGTCCAACCCCGGGGATCAACGGGGAGGGGGGGCATTTACGGGTACAATCCGCGGGTCGATCGGGTGGCACGGGCGTCTCGTCCCGCCGGCCACCGGCGGCGAACTGCGACGACACCCGAGCGCCCGCTGAGGACCACGCGTGCTGGCCGAGAAAGGAGGATCACATCGTGGGAAAGCCCGGGCTCGACCCGAATGAGTTTCTCGACCGTCTGAAAGCCGAGCACCAGGTGCTCCGGTGGGAACCGCTGCCCCCGAACAAGTACAGCTCCTCCTCCGGCGGCGAGCAGTCCCGGAGTGGCGGTTCCCTCGACTACCTCCACAAGCACTGGGCGCTCCCGGATTCGTTCCATCCCGAGGATGCCGGCGGCGGTCCGAAGGGCCGGCTGGTCTCCCTGTTCGGCCGGCTGACCTACCGGGTCCTCGGGCGGTACTTCCGGGAGGAACGGGAGCTGCTGGGCCATTTCGTCCGCATCAGTGAGGCCCTCGAGCGCCGGTGCGACGCTTTGACCCTGCGGGTGAACGAAATGAACCTCGAGATGATCAAGCGTCAGGTCGCCGAAGCCGAGAACCAGGCCATCCTGGCCGCCTGGCTCCATGCCGAATCGCCGCGGACCACCAGCGGCGTCACCTCCATCTCCTCCACCCTCGCCCAGCGGAACAAGGCGGCGGCGGCGGCGTTGGCGGCGGCGGCGGCCAAAGAGGACGCCGACCGCGCCCGATGACGCCGGATCGATCGTTTCCCCGCGCCGAGCCGTGGATCCACCTTGGGACGGCAGCGTGAGCGATCGACCGCTGATCGCCGTCCTCACCAACCGTTGGGAATCGAAGACCGAGGAAGGTTGGGCAACCCGGCAGGTGGCCGGCGCCCTGGCCTGCGCCGCCGACGTCCATGTGATCACCCCCCAGGGCCGGGCTCCCGTCCAGCGCGCCGACAGCGTGTTCACCGTGCATGAACTGGGAACGCCCAGCGGTGCCGCCGCCGAGATCCGCCGGGATCTCCTCATCGAGGCCATCTCCGAGACGGGGTCGGGGGTGAGCGGGCGGTTGCTCCCGGAATTCGGTCGGCTGCTCGACCGCGACCTGTTGGAGTGCTGGAACGGGGCGTCCGACCTCATCTCCGGTCTCCAGCCCGACCTGGTGGTCATCGCCGGTCACCAGCTGATCGGGGCCATCGACGCGGTCGACCGGGTGGCGCCGGAACTGCCGGTGGCGCTGCTCGCCCTCGGCTCCGATCTCTACAGCCTGTCCTTCCCCCACTTCGCTCGCGCCTTCGATCGCGCCCAGGTGGTGCTGGCCATCACCGAGACCGAACGGCTGGCCATCATCGACCATCACGGCGGGCCGGCCCGGGTGCATCGGATCGGCGCCCCGCTGGCCGCCAACCCCAGCGCCCTCAACGAGCCCAACACCTGGGTCGGAAAGAGCGACTACGTCTTCGTCATCACCGGCGCCAAGACCCACGCCGACGAGGAAACCGTGACCCTGGCCCGGTTGATCCGCTTGCGCTTTCCCGAGAATCCGGTGGCCGTCTCCGCCACCGACGCGCTGAGCGCCTGGCATCAGGGTCGCCTGGGTGAAGGGTGGCCGGTGGAACGCTCCAGCGACCTCAACCGCTTGATGGCCTGGGCGCGGGTCGTCGTCGACCTCCGGCCCGGTCCCCTGTTCGGCCGGCGCGGCGTCGACTCCCTCCTCTACGGCACCCCGATCATCGTCCCCGGCAACTCCCGGGCCCGGGAGCACGCCGAGCTCGGGGGTGGCGGCCTGTGGTTCGACACCCCCGGTGAGCTCGCCTGGTGTGTCGAGGCCATGCTGGATCCGGAGGTCCGCGCCGTCTTCAGCGCCCAGGGCCGGGCGTACGCGGAAGCCGCCTACGGATCGACCGATGGGTTCATCGAGCGGGTGCTGCGGGCCGCCGGCGACGCCTGCGCCGGCGACGGCCTACCCGGCATCGGAGCCGCATGGCGCCTCGGTGGCCAGGGCGGATCTCCCGCCGCCAACGCCGGACTCCCGGCCAGCCTCTCCATCACCGCCTGACCTCCACCTCCACCCGCGCCCGGCCGCTCACCCCGCCAGGAGGCTGGCGACCATGCCGTCGAGGATGTCGGCCTCCGACACCAGGCACTCGCGCATTTCGAAGCATTGCATCACCAGGTCCAGGATCATCGCGCCGCCGACGATGACGTCCTCCCGACCCTTGACCATCCCGGTGCGGGCCAGCCGGGCGGCGCGGTCCTCGGAAGCCAGTCTCCGGTACCAGCCCGACACCTGTTCGCCGGTGAGCACCGAATGGTGCACCCGGTCCCGGTCGTAGGTCTCCAACCCTTGGGCCAGCGACGACAATGTGCTCACGGTGCCGGCCAGCCCGACCAGCCGGCGGGCGTCGAGGAGGCGGGGGTGGGCGTCGATGGCCGCCGCCAACGTCTCGGCGACCATGGCCTCAGCGGCCGCCAACTCCTCGGAGAGCGGAGGGTCCGAGATCAGGTAGCGCTCGGAGATCCGGACGCAGCCCATCTGCAGCGAGGCGACGTCCAGCCCACCGTCCCCGCGTCCAGACCCGACCACCAGCTCGGTCGAGCCTCCGCCGATGTCCACCACCAGGAACGGCCCGTCGCCGGGGTCGAGCTCGACCACCGCCCCGGCCATCGACAGGGCACCCTCCTCCTTGCCGGTCAGCAGCTCGGGGATCACCCCGGTCGCCTCGGCGGCGTTAGCCAGGAACGCCGGACCGTTGGAGGCATCGCGAGCCGCGGAGGTGGCCACCATCCGCGCCCGCACCACCCCCAGACCGGCCATCACCTGTCGGTACTCGGTGAGCACGGCCACGCAGCGGTCGATGGCGTCGACCGACAGTTTCCCGGTGGCGTCGACCCCTTCACCCAGACGGGTGATCCGCATCAATCGCTCGAGCGGATGACCCTGGCCGTCGGCCACCAGCAGTCGGGTCGAGTTGGTTCCGCAGTCGATCGCCGCCACCGGCCCACTGGAGTCCACCCGGCCTTGCTACCACGCCGTCAGGACGGGTGGAGACCGATGCGCAGCGCCGTCCATTCCCCCACCGGGTCGTCGGCCCCGGTCAGCCACCAGGCCAGGTGGGCATGGAGGCACTTGACCCCCTGCCGGGTACCCCCGACGCCTCCCGATGGCCGCGGGCCCTGATGGTCGCCGGGAATCAGCCCGTCCCGCTCGGCGGCATAGCGGGCGTGGGCGTCGGCCAGCTCGGCGGCAGGAATGGCGGCTTCGGCTTGGCGGACCCCACCCGACGACTCGATGGCGGCGACCGCCTCCCGCAGGGCCGGGTCGACCAACCAGTACCGGGTGGGCATGGGTGTCCCGTCGTATAAGAACGGCGCGTTGGCGATGACCGCCGGGGCCCCGTCGGCCGCCCGCACGACCACTTCGAAGGCCCCGGCCGGAGTTCGGCCCAGCAGTTCGGCCACCCGGGCGTCGTCGTCGATACCCACCGGGTCGTCGTTGCCGGCCCCACTCGGGTCGTTCTCCGACGCCGGGGTCATCTCCAGAATTCGAGGGTGGTGGTCACCCGATGCCAGAACCCGCCGGGGCTGGCGCTCCCCGAGGTCCCGCTCGACGACCCGGCCGGCGAGCTGGCCGGCGTCGATCCCGAGGTCCCGCTCGAGGACGAGCCTCCGGTGCCCGAGGTCCCGCCCTGCGGGAGGCCAGGATCCGGCGTCATGTTCGGGGCATCGGCCGGGGACACCAGTGGCTGGCTACCCGGGTCGCCGGTCGGGGAACTCCCAGCCGCCGACGCGGTGTGGCCGGTCGGCGGCAAGACATTGAAGAGGGTCGCGCCGGGGAGGACCAGCTGGTAGTACTGGCGGGCGAACCGCTGGATCTCGGGTTTGGAGGTCAACTGCTGTTGTTGCTGGGCCAGCAGCTGGTTCTGGTGCTGCAACTTCTGCAACTGGGCGTTGCTCGAAGCCAACTGCTGGTGTTGGTGCAGGAGCCCGGCGGCCGGGAAGCTGGTCCCGACGATGACCAGCGCGATCACCGCGGCGATGGCGATGGGCAGGCGACGGGCGTTGGGACGGGACCGCGGGCCCGCACCTCGGGGCCGAGCCGGGCCGTTGGGTCGGCTGGTTGACCGTTGGTAGCCCGCCCTTGGCTGGCTCGACGACGTCCGCGGCCTGGCCGCCGGCTGGGCTCGGGATGCCGGGCGCTTGCGCTTGGCCGGGCGCTTGGCCACCGCCGCCGACGATACCGGCATGCGGGGGCCGGCCTTCGACCGACGCGACGGCGCCGACTTCGAACCACGGCGAGCGGGGGCGGGCGGCTTCCTCGTCTTGGCCCGGGCTGGGGGGCGGGTGGTCACCGACCACTTCCCCAGGAGGCCAGTGCCTCGCCACCCCGGAACCCCGCCGTCTCCCCCAGCATCTCTTCGATCCGGAGGAGCTGGTTGTACTTGGACACCCGGTCAGAGCGGGCCGGGGCGCCGGTCTTGATCTGTCCGCAGTTGGTCGCCACCGCCAAGTCGGCAATGGTGGCGTCTTCGGTCTCCCCCGACCGGTGTGACATCACGCAGGCGTAGGCGGCCCGGGTGGCCATCGACATGGTCCCGAGCGTCTCGGTCAGCGTGCCGATCTGGTTGGGCTTGATCAGCACCGCATTGGCGACGCCGGCGTCGATGCCCCGGCTGAGTCGCTCCTGGTTGGTCACGAACAGGTCGTCGCCCACCAGCTGGACCCGGTCGCCCACCGCGGAGGTGAGCGCCCCCCATCCCTCCCAGTCGTCCTCGGCCATGCCGTCTTCCAGCGAGACGATCGGATAGCGGCCGATGAGTTCAACCCAGTACGCCACCATCTCGTCGGGCGACAGGCTGCGGCCTTCGCCGGCCAGGACGTAAGCGCCGTCCTTGTAGATCTCGCTGGAAGCCGGATCCATGGCGATGGCGATGTCGGTCCCCGGTGAGCGCCCCGTGCGCTCGATGCCCTCCAGCAACACCTGGACCGCTTCCTCGTTCGAACCCAGGTTGGGGGCGAACCCTCCCTCGTCGCCCACCGCGGTGGAATGGCCGCGTTCTTTCAACACGCCGGCCAGCGCGTGGTATGTCTCGACGCCCCACCGGAGGGCCTCGGAGAAGGAGGCGGCCCCGACCGGCAAGATCATGAATTCCTGGAAGTCGATCGAGTTGTCGGCGTGGACGCCACCATTGATGACGTTCATCATCGGCACCGGCATCACGTGACCGTCGGCGCCGCCGACGTAGCGGAACAGCGGAAGCCCGAGCTCGTCGGCCGCGGCTTTGGCCGTCGCCAGCGACACCCCGAGCGTGGCATTGGCCCCCAGCCGGGTCTTGTTGGGGGTCCCGTCGGCGTCGATGAGGGCCAGGTCGATGCCGCGTTGGTCGAGGGCGTCGGCCCCCTCGAGAAAGTCGGCGATCTCGCCGTTGACGTTGTCCACCGCTCGGGTGACGCCTTTGCCCCGGTACCGGTCGCCACCGTCGCGCAGCTCGGCCGCCTCGAAGGTGCCGGTAGACGCCCCCGACGGCACGATGGCGCGCCCCATCGCCCCCGAGTCGAGGAGCACGTCGACCTCAACCGTGGGATTGCCTC
>DASXFR010000003.1:0-34038 GCA_036489495.1 Acidimicrobiales bacterium
ACCCCCCGAGCCGCCGACAGCCCGTCGATTCCGGGCATCTTCACATCCAGGATCACCAGGTCGGGCGCGTGGGTCCGCACCAGTTCGACCGCCTCATCGCCCCGGCCGGTCTCCCCCACCACGTCGTAACCCTCCGCCTCCAGGATCTCTTTCAGGTCGAGTCTGATGATGGCTTCGTCTTCGGCAATGACCACGCGCCTGCTCATGGTGAATCTGCTCCTCTCCCCCAACCTGAAGGCGGGATGCCCTGCTCGGTAAGACTGTTCGTTCGCAGCCGATCGATGATGGGCTCGTTCAACTGGGCCCGACCACCAGGCGGTCGAGTAGGTCATTCTGGCGCTGTTCAAGTTCGGCGATGGAAGCCCGCAGCGCTTCACGGGTCCGTCCCATGGCGGCGGCATGGCGACTCGCCTCGTCGTGTTCCCGGGAGGCTATCGGTGTTTCGGCCACCAGGGCTTTGAGACGGGTGTCGTCGGCGATGTCACTGACCACGGCAAACTGCTCATCGAGGACCGCCAGCTCCGCCCGGGCGCGCTCCAGCCGCTGGTGGGCGTCCTTCAAGCGACGTTCGACGGTTGAGCGATGCATGGGTCCGCAATTGTAGACACGGTCGGGGCCATCCGTTCACCCCGGGCCGGCGCCCGGTTCGAGGTGCACAATTCGGGTGGTGAGCTGGTCCACAGCCTCCTCATCAAAGGCGGGCCCCATCCCCGGTGTCCGGCCGGGAACCACGGTTCGGGGGTCGTAGGGCTCGGCCGACGGAGGGATCGGATCTGGGCGGAGATAAGAACCGGCTGGGCTCAGGTCGCCCGGCCATTGCGACCCGGATGCCGCGGCCAGAGTGGTGTTGGCGGCCCGGGCGAACCCGGTTTCGAACATCCCCCCGATCCACACCGGAATCGACGACGCCGCGCAATCCTGGATCACCTCGAGGGCCGGACCGATCCCCCCGAGGCGGGACGGCTTGACGCACACCACCGAGCACGCCCCCATCTCCAGGGCCGCCACCACCTTCCCCGGCGAGTCGAGGCTCTCGTCGAGACAAACCGGGGTGGCGATCCGCTGGGCCAGGCGGGCATGGGCGGCGAGGTCGTGGCGGCCGAACGGCTGCTCGATGCAGGCCAGTCCGAAACGGTCGAGGTCGGCCAGATGGTCGATGTCCGCCTCGGAGTAGTCCTCATTAGCGTCGGCCTGCAGGAACAACCCCGGGTGGGCCCGCCGCACCGCGTCGACGGGTTCGATGTCGGCTCCCCGACCGATCTTCATCTTGATGCGGGCGTAGCCCTGGTCGATCAGCGCGTCGATCCGGTCGATCAATCCGTCCAGGTCATCGCCGAACTCACCCACCACCGCTCCCACCGGCACCGGGCCCGGGTCGGGTGGGATACCGATCAGGTCGGCGAACGAGGCATCGGATGCTCGCAAGTGGGTGTCGGCCACCGCCATCTCCAGGGCGGCGTAGGCCAGCGGCGCGTCGGGGACCCGCGATCGCAGGGCGGTGACGGCGTCCATCGACGGGAGCGGTCCTGTCGCTCCGGCCAAGGACAGCAACGCGGGTCCGAGAGTGCGCTCGAGGGAGGAGAAGGCGCGGTCGGCATCCTCGACGTCGTAGGTGGCATCGGCCAGGGCGGCGCATTCGCCCCAGCCTTCCACCGGGCCACCCCCGCAGGTGCCCGATAGGCGAACCAGCACCACCGGCCGGCGGCGATGCTCGCCCCGGGAGGTCCGCACCGGCCGCAGCATTTCCAGCTCGACCAGACGGATCTCCACCCGGTGAAGCCGGACGAGGGACCCCGCCCCGAGTCGCGCCCAGGCCGACACCGGGTCCACCGCCGGGGCCATCACGACGGCCGGAACCGCCGGGAGACGACAGGCGCGGGACGGGTCACGACCGGAGCCTAGGGTTTGGCCGACCCGGGCAGCCGACCGCTGAGGCGCCGGTGGGGGGCGATATATGCTGGTCCGCCATCGGCCCGGGTGGCGGAATGGCAGACGCGATGGACTCAAAATCCATTGTCCGAAAGGGCGTGCGGGTTCGAGTCCCGCCCCGGGCACCCTGCAGGTCGAGGCCTCGAAATGTCGTGCCGAAGTGACCGACGGGTAGGGAATCACCGCTCCGGCAACATGTAACACTTGACCGGTTGTCGGGGTCGAAAGGTTCGTACCCACTCGAGAGGAGCCCGTAGGTGTTGGCCTTTACCTTCCCCGGCCAGGGGTCGCAGCGTTCGGGAATGGGACGCGCCTGGGTCGACCACCCCTCGTGGGAAGTGGCTACCGAAGCAACCGAGCTGGCCGGGCGAGATATCGCCGGCCTCCTGCTGGATGCCCCGATGGAGGAGCTGACCCTGACCGGCAACGCCCAGCTGGCCACCTTCGTGCTGAGCATGGTGGTGCTCGACGCCGTCGAACGCCTGGGCCTGTTCCCGGGTGCCTGTGCCGGTCACAGCCTCGGGGAGTACAGCGCCCTGGTGGCGTCCGGCGCCCTCTCCTTCGCCGACGGGACTCGCCTGGTGGTGGAGCGGGGGGAGGCGATGCAGGTGGCGGCCGACGAGCGGCCGGGCACCATGGCCGCCCTGCTCGGCATCGCCGACGGTGACGCCGAGTCGGCCTGCCAACGGGCCGAGGACGAGGTGTGGGTGGCCAACTTCAACGCCCCCGGGCAGGTGGTGATCGCCGGCACCGTCGACGGGGTGGCCAAGGGAGCCGAAAAGGCCAAGGAGCTCGGCGCCCGCAAGGTGCTGCCCATCCCGGTATCGGGAGCCTTCCACACCCCGATGATGCTCTCGGCCCGGCCCCGCCTCCGCGAGGCGCTCGCCTCCGCCGAGTTCCATTCCCCCGAAGTCCAGGTGGTGGCCAATGTCGACTCCCGGGTCCACACCGATCCGGCCGATTGGCCCGGACTGCTGTCGGCCCAGTTGTCCAGCCCGGTCCGGTGGCGCCAGAGCCTGGAGACGCTGGCCGGGCGGGGGGCCACCGCCATCGCCGAGCTGGGGCCGGGCGGGGTGTTGACCGGCTTGGTGCGCCGCACCATTCCCGACGTTCGGGCGGTGGCGGTGGCAGTTCCCGACGACTTGGACAAATTGATGGACACCGTGGCCGGTCCCGAAGTCTGGAACGCCGCGTCTCCGGTGCACCAGGGCGAGCACCTCTATACCTCCGAGCGGGTGATCGTCAGCCCGTCGGCCGGGGTGTTCGAGCCCGAGGTGGAGCTGGCCGCGCTGGAGACCACCGCGCTGGCCGCCGCCAATGCTGCCCCCGGGAGCGGCGGTGGCAACGATCCCGGATCCATCCTGGCGGTGGGCGACCGGGTGGGTACGGTAGGCGGGGTGACCGACGTGCGGACGCCGTTCGAAGGGATTCTGGTGCGGTGGCTGGCGGTGCGGGGCGAACGGGTGAGTGAAGGACAGCCGGTGGCCTGGATCCGGACTTCCGGGGGGGCTTCGTGACTGCCGACGAAGAGGACAAGCCGGCTGGCCGGATCGTGATGATCACCGGCGGGTCACGCGGGATCGGGCTGGCCTGCGCCCACTGGTTCTTGTCTCGCGGCGACCGGGTGGCCGTCACCTCCCGGTCGGGTGCGGTCGAGGAGGATCCCGGCCCGAAGGACCGGTTTCTGTCGCTGGTGTGCGACGTCACCGATGCCGCCCAGGTCGAGGCGGCCTTCACCTCGGTCGAAGAGGCCTGGGGCCCAGTCGAGGTGCTGGTGGCCAACGCCGGGATCACCCATGACACCCTCGTCCTGCGGATGAGCGAGGAGGTCTGGAGCGAGGTCATCGACACCAACCTGACCGGGGTCTTCCGGGTGTCGAAGCGGGCGGTGGCCAAGATGATCCGGCAGCGCCGCGGGCGGGTCGTGGTGGTGTCCTCGGTCAGCGCCTTCATCGGATCCCCGGGCCAGGCCAACTACGCGGCGGCCAAGGCCGGCCTGGTGGGTCTGGCCCGATCCCTGGCCGCCGAGGTGGCCAGCCGGTCCATCACTGTCAACGTCGTTGTCCCCGGGCTGGTGGAGACGGATATGCTCGCCGAACTCGGGGAAGAACGGACAACGGCGTTTGCCGCCCAGGTCCCGATGGGTCGGATCGCCCGCCCCGGAGAGATCGCCGCGGTGATCGGGTTCCTCGCCTCCGAGGACGCCGGATACATCACCGGGGCGGTGGTGCCGGTCGACGGCGGCCTGGCCATGGGCATGTGAATTCCACCCCGCTGACAGTTCGAACACAGATCCGAGACAAAGGAGCCACGCGGTGAGCAACGACGAGACATTTGAGAAGTTCCGTGAGTGTGCGGTAGAGGTCCTTCAGGTACCGGCGGACAAGGTCACCAAGGAAGCGCGGTTCGCCGAGGACCTGGATGCCGACAGCCTCGACCTGGTCGAGCTGGTGATGGCGCTCGAAGAGGCCTTCGACGTCTCGGTGGAGGAGACCGAGCTCGACGGCATCGAGACCATTGGTCAGGCCTACGACCTGATCAACGCCAAGCTCTGATGCTGCTCGGGACCAGCCCGCAGGGCCCCATCGTCGGCCGGCGGGTGGCCATCACCGGTATCGGGGTGGTGTCGTGCTGCGGGGTCGGAACCGAGGCACTGTGGACCGGGTTGAACGGTCCGCCCCCCGAGGGTGAGCGGCGGGTCCCCGACTTCGACCCCGAGCGCTGGTTCGGGCCCAAAGACGTGCGCCAGATCGACCGGTTCGCCCAATTCGCGGTGGCGGCCTCGGAGATTGCCCGGGAGGATGCCGGGGAGCTGGGCGTCGATCCCGATCGGGCCGGGGTGATCATGGGCACCGGAGTCGGCGGGTTCGAATCGTTGCAGACCCAGATACTGGTCTACGGGGAGAAGGGCGCCCGTCGGGTCTCCCCCCGTCTGGTCCCGATGATGATGTCCAACGCCGGAGCCGCCAATGTGTCGATGCGGGCCGGCTGGCACGGACCGTCGGAGTCCATTGTGACGGCGTGCGCGGCCGGGACCCACAGCATCGGGTACGCCGCCCGGTTGGTGGCCACCGGTCGACTCGACGTCGCCATCGGCGGCGGCGCCGAGGCAGCGATGACCGAGGTGGGTATCGCCGCCTTCGCCAACATGACCGCCCTCTCGACGACCGGCATCTCCCGTCCGTTCGACGCCCGTCGGGACGGCTTCGTGATCACCGAGGGGGCCGGGGCGCTGGTCCTGGAGGACTGGGATCACGCGTTGGCCCGGGGGGCCCGCATCTACGCCGAACTGGCCGGGTCGGCCAGCACCGCCGACGCCCATCACATCACCGCGCCGGCCCCCGGGGGGTCGGGGGCGGTCAGCTGCATGGCCCTGGCCATGGAGGACGCCGGGGTAACGGTCGCCGACATCGGCCACATCAATGCCCATGGCACCTCGACCCCGCTCAACGACCAAGCCGAAGCCGATGCCATCACCAAGGTGTTCGGCGCCGATGCCCCGCCGGTCACCTCGACCAAGGGGATCACCGGCCACGGGTTGGGAGCCGCCGGGGCCATCGAGGCGGTCGCCGCGGTGTTGAGCATCGAGCACCGGTTGATCCCCCCCACCTCCGGCTACGAGCAGCCCGACCCCGACATCCACCTCGACATCGTGGCCGGCGAGGCCCGACCCTGGGAGCCGGGTGCGGTGCTGTCCAACTCGTTCGGGTTCGGCGGCCACAACGGCTCGCTGGTGATCTCACCGCCGTAGCCGTGCGGAAGCCGATGGGCGTCGGGTCGTACCGACCCGCTACCGTCAGGGTCCCATGGTCACCACCTCACCAGACCTCGCCATCGGCGCGTTCACGCCGCACGGCCCCTGGACCGTCGAGCCCGAAACCATGTCCTGGCGGTACTCGGACATCGGCGACATCGACGTCATCCGGGCCAACTCGGCCGAGGAGGCCCGCCGGCTGCTGGAGCCGAGGCGCCTGCCTCCCGGCCTCCGGGTCCTGACCGTCGGCTACCGGCTGGGCCGGGCCCTCATCGGGTGGTCGGCTCATGACCGCGGCACCGACAATTCCCGCGCGGGTCTGTCCCGGAGATTGCGTCCGGCGTTCGAGCGACTGGGGCCGACCTACATCAAGCTCGGCCAATTGCTGTCGTCGGGGGAAGGCATCTTTCCCGAGGAGCTGGTGAACGAGTTCCGGCTCCTCCGTGACCGGGTGCCGGCGGAGTCCTTCACCACCGTCCGGCGCACCATCGAGGAAGACCTGGGCAAACCGCTGGCCGAGGTGTTCAGCTCTTTCGACCGGGTGCCCATCGCCTCGGCGTCAATTGCCCAGGTCCACGCGGCCACCCTCCGCACCGGGGAGCGGGTGGTCGTCAAAGTCCAGCGCCGGCAGGCCCGGGCCCAGTTCCACCTCGACATCGCCATCCTGTCGTGGATCGCCCCGATGCTGGTGGGGCGCATCCCCGTCGCGGCGCTGACCAACCCCCCGGCCCTGGTCGAGTTGTTCGCCGAGACCGTCGTCGAGGAGCTCGATTTCCGCCTCGAGGCCCAGAACATGCTCGACATCGCCTCGGTGCTGATCGCCACCGGCCAGCGCTCCATCGTGGTGCCCCGTCCCCATCCGCACCTGGTGACCCGTCGGGTCCTGGTGATGGAACACCTCCGGGGCTACTCCTGGAACGACGCGGCGGGAATGCGCGAGGGCGGGGTCGACACCGCCGCGGTACTCCGGGCCGCCCTCATCTCGTTTCTGGAAGGGGCACTGCTCTTCGGGGTGTTTCACGGGGACCTGCACGGCGGCAACATGCTGGTCCAACCGGACGGCACCATCGCCCTCCTCGACTTCGGGATCACCGGCCGGCTCAACCAGAAAAAGCGACTCGCCTTCCTCCGGATGCAGGTCGGGGCCACCTCCAACGCCTTGGAACCGCAGATCGAGGCATGGCGGGACCTCGGGGCATTGCCGGCCGACATCGACGTGGCCGCGGTGATCAAGGATCTGGGGCTCGATCGGCCGCCGATCGATCCGACCACCCTCACCGCCGACGAGATGGTGGACGAGATCCGAGAGATCACCAAGGCGCTCCTCGGCTACGGAGCCAAGCTCCCCAAGGAGCTGATGTTGTTCGTGAAGAACATGCTGTTCCTCAACGGGGCGATGGCCACCATGGCTCCCGATGTAGACATCCTCGGCGAGATCGTGGCCATCGTCACCTACTTCACCGAACAGCACGGTGAGCAGATCGCCCGGGACGTGGGGATGGAACTGGTCGACCGGCCGGTCGACCTCGATGGCTACCGGGCCGTCATGGGGGTCACCGACGGGTCGGAGTCGATCACTTTCCGGGATCTCCAGGAACGGCGCGAGATCATCAGCCGCCGGCTGGCCGAACGAGGCGAGGCCCCGCGGACACCCACCTTGCGAGCGCTCTATCGGACGGTGCGACCCAAGCGGCAGTGAACGGAACGGGGCCTGGGCGCCACTAGGCGCGGTCCAGGGCGTGGCGAAGCGAGGAGACGAACCCGGCCGCCCCCGCCGGGCCCTCACCCTCCAGCAGCCGCCGGACCAACGCCGAGCCCACCACCACCCCGTCGGCCACCTCGCAGACGGTGGCCGCCTGCTCGGGCGTCGAGACCCCGATCCCGATGCAGACCGGGAGGTCGGTCACCACGGTGACCCGTTCGGCCACCTCCCGGGCCGATGCGGCCAACGTCGACTGCTCGCCGGTGACTCCCATCCGCCCGACCCCGTAGACGAAGCCCCGAGAGCGCCGGCAGATGGCGTCGATCCGTTCCGGCGGTGTCGACGGGGCCACCAACAGCACGGTGGCAATCCCAGCGGCGTCGGCCGCCTGGGCCCATGGCTCCAACTCCTCGAGCGGAAGATCGGGAATGATGGCCCCGGCCACCCCCGACTCGGCCATCAGACCAGCGACGCGTTGATGGCCGGCCCGGAAGATGAGGTTGTAGTACGTCATCACCACCACCGGGATCCCGACCTGGAGCCGTCCGAGGTCGGCCAAGATGCCGTCCGGGGTGGTCCCCCGGCCCAGGGCTCGCAGGGACGCCTCCTGGACGACCGGCCCGTCGATCATCGGGTCGGAGAACGGGATACCGATCTCGATGGCATCGGCTCCCGCCCCGACGACGGCTTCCACCGTCACCAACCACTCGTCGTCCATTCCTCCGGTGACATAGGGAACCAGGAGTTTGTGTCCCTGCTGGCGGCGATCCCGGAAGGTCGTCTCCAATACCCCCCGCTCGACCGCTACCGGTTCGACGCTCATCGGGGAGTTGCTTTCCCCTCGCGGAGGATGTCCCGAACCTGGGCCACGTCCTTGTCCCCGCGCCCCGACAGGGTGATGAGCACCGTCGACCCGGTGGGCAGCGCCTCGGTCCCGGCCACCCGGATCACCCAGGCCAGGGCGTGGGCCGATTCGAGGGCGGGGATGATCCCTTCGGTTCGGCACAGCCGTTGGAAGGCTTCCACCACCTCGGTGTCGTCGGCCGTCTCATACCGGGCCCGGCCGATGGCGGCCAGGTGGGCATGCTCGGGACCGATCCCCGGGTAGTCGAGCCCGGCGGAGATCGACACGGCTTCGAGGATCTGGCCCGCCTCGTCCTGCATGAGGTTCGAACGCATGCCGTGGAGGATCCCCGGGATCCCGGTGTCCATCGCCGCGCCGCCGACCGCCTCGACCCCGACCAACACCGACGACGTCTGATCGGCGAACCCGGCAAAGGTGCCCGCCGCGTTGGAGCCGCCACCGGCACACGCCACCACCACGTTGGGGTCGTTGCCGTCGAGGAGCTGCCGGCACTGTTCGCGGGCCTCCTCCCCCACCACCCGCTGCAGTTCCCGGACCATCCACGGGTACGGGTGGGGGCCCATCACCGACCCCAGGCAGTAGTGGGTGGTGTCGACCGAAGCCACCCAGTCCCGGAGCGCTTCGTTCACCGCGTCCTTCAGGGTCCGGCTGCCGCTCTCCACCGACCGGACCTCGGATCCCAACAGCTCCATCCGGAAGACGTTGAGGGCCTGGCGTTCGATGTCGACCGCCCCCATGTAGACCACGCACTCCATCCCGAACAACGCCGCGGCGGTGGCGGTGGCCACCCCGTGCTGGCCGGCGCCGGTCTCGGCGATGAGGCGCTTCTTGCCCATCCGGCGGGCCAGGAGGGCTTGCCCGACCACGTTGTTGATCTTGTGGGAGCCGGTGTGGGCGAGGTCCTCGCGTTTGAGCAGCACCCGGACGCCCAGCTCCTCGGACAGCCGCTCGCACTCGGTGACTGGGGTGGGCCGGCCCCCGTAGGAGTGGAGCAGCCCGTCGAGCTCGTTCCGGAACGCCGGGTCGACCCAGGCCTGGCGGAAGGCGGCCTCCAGCTCCAGACAGGCGGGCACCAGCGACTCGGGCACATACCGGCCGCCGAACTCGCCGAACCGCCCGGTGGGCCCCGGGTCGCCCATGATCAGATCGGAATCCGCCGGTGCGCCGGGACCGGACGCCAACCGGCTCAATCGTCCTGCCAATCGAAGAGCCCGGCGCCGGGATCGTCATCACCGGCGGCACGGTTGGACCTGGCACCCGGGCCGGCCATTCCGTCGGCCGACGCCAGCAGTTCCTGGTCGGCGTATCGGACCGCAGCGATGAAGTCGCGCAGTTTGCCGGGGTCCTTGGCACCGGGCGACGACTCCACCCCGCTGGAAACGTCGACCCCCCACGGGTGGAGGTGGGCGATGGCCTGTCCGACGTTGGTGGCGTCCAGGCCGCCCGACACGATCAGTCGCTCGGGGTCGATGACCCCTTCTGCCAACCTCCAGTCGAACAACTCGCCGGAGCCGGGGTTGGCCCCGTCGATCAGCAAGAATTGGGCACCGTACTCCCCGAACCTTCCGATATTCCGGTGCCCGGCCGGAAACGCCTTGATAGTGGTCCCGACCCGTTGAGAGATCCACTGGGTGTCCTCGATGGATTCGACCCCGTGGAGCTGGGCGGCGTGGAGCCCGATCTGGTTCATGATCTCGATGACCCGCTTGGGTGACTCGTCCCGGAACACGCCGACCGTCATCGTCTCGTGCGGGAGGCGCTTCACGATGTCGGCGACTTCCCCTGGGCGCATCTGACGCGGCGACGGGGCGAAGACAAAGCCGACGGCGGCGGCACCCATCCCGACGGCCAGCAGGGCATCGGCTTCGGTGGTGATGCCGCAGATCTTCACCATCACGCCGTCGACCGGCTCCTCCACCCCCCCGCCGATCACGAGTGGGCTCCGACCAGTTCGGCCACCGCCGCCCGGCGATCGCCGGAACGCACCAACGTCTCCCCCACCAGTACCGCGTCGTAGCCGGCCGCGGCCAGACGGGCGGCGTCGTCCACCCCTCGGATCCCCGACTCGGCCACCGACACCACCCCGGAGGGAAACCCCGACTGGAGGGACTCGGCCAGACCGGGATGGACCTCGAAGGTATGGAGATCCCGCTGGTTGACCCCGATCAGGGTGGCCCCGGCGTCGAGGGCCTGGCCCAGCTCATCGCCATCGTGCACCTCGACCAGTGCCGCCAGCGACAGCTCGGCGGCGACCGCCAGGAACTGCGAGAGCTCCCGGTCGCTCAGCGCCGCCACGATGAGAAGGACGGCATCGGCCCCCATCAGCCGGGCATCGCAGACATCGGCCACCGACACGGTGAAGTCCTTCCGCAGCACCGGGAGCGAACACGCCGCCCGGGCGGCCTCGAGGTCGAGGGCCGAGCCCCCGAAGAACTCGCGATCGGTAAGGATCGAGAGGCAGGCCGCCCCTCCCGCCTCATACTCCTTGGCCACCGACGCCGGATCGAGGTCGAGGTCGAGGTCACCTTTCGACGGGGAGCGCCGCTTGATCTCGGAGATGACGGCCAGGCGGGTGGGCGACCCGGCCGCCACCAACCCCTCGGTGAAGGGTCGCGGCTCCGGCAACTCGACCGCCCGGGCCAGCAACTCGTCGGGGTCGCGATGGTCGTCCGCCGACAGCATTCGATGGGCGGCGATGATGGTGTCGAGGTAGGCGGGCATGGCCTCCAAAGCCTACCGGGCAGGGTTCGGGTGCCTGGCGATCGCCGGCAACCCGTTGATCGACCTTTCCCAATGATGCGACCCCGCCGCCGGTTCCCTTACCGTCACTCCCTGGGGGTGAACAGGTAGGTGGAACTGGCCCGGGCCACCACCTTCCCGGCATCATCGGTGACTTCGGCTTCGGCGAAGGCGATCCGCTTGCCCCCCGACACCACCTCGGCAGTGCATTCGAGGACGGCCCCGACCCGGCCGGCGGCCAGGAAGCTGGTCTTCATCTCGACGTTGGAGGAGAACACCTTCCGGCCCGAGGCCGCCGCGAAGGTGATGGCCGACGCCCCCATGGCGTGATCACACATGGCGCCGAGGAAGCCCCCCTGGATGTTCCCGGCCGGATTGGCGAATCGCTCATCGGCCCGCATCCGCCAGACCGTCCGGCCGGGTGTTGACTTGTCGATACAGGTCATCCCGAGGGTCAATTCGCAGTTGGGCGGCACCTGAATCCGCTGATCGGGCATCCGATGACGCTACCTCCCGCTCCGGCGTCGATACTGGAGGCATGAATTCCTCACCCGGGGACCGCTGACGCCGATGCCGTTCGCCAGCGCCCAGTCCGAACACCCGATCGCCGCCATGGCCACCGGCGAGGTGGTCGGCGCCGTCCTCGAGACCATCGGTGAGCGTCCCGACCTGGTGTTCATCTCGGTGACCCGCCCCCACGCCGGAGCGCTGGACGACATCGTCAACACGGTGTCCGAGGTGCTCCATCCGTTGGCCATGATCGGCTGCGCGGCGGAATCGGTGGTGGGTACCGGCCGGGAGGTGGAAGAGACCCCGTCCATCAGCCTCTGGGCCGGACGGGTCGGCCCGCTCCTGCCGGTCTCGCTTCGAGGTACCCGGTCGGTGGACGACAGCTGGGAGTTCGCTGGCTGGCCCGGCGACATCAGCTTCGATCCCGCGGCCCTGATCCTGGTGGCCGATCCCTTCACCTTCCCGGCCGACCACTTCCTCAGCTGGATGGACGAAACCCACCCGGATCTGCCGATCATCGGCGGCAATGCCTCGGCCGCCCTCGGGCCGGGCGGGAACCGGCTGGTGGTCGACGACCGGACGGTCCAGGAAGGGGCGGTCGGGGTGCTGATCGGATCGGGAGTCGAGATCGAGTTGGTGACGTCGCAAGGCTGCCGGGCCTACGGCCGACCGCTGACGGTCACCAAGGCGGATCGCAACATCCTGTTCGAGGTGGCCGGAACCCCGGCCATCGAATCGATGGTCGAACAGATGAAGGGCGGCCTCTCCGCCGAGGACATCGGCCGCCTCGAGAACAACGGGCTCCACGTCGGACGGTTGATCGATGAGCACCTCGATCAACCCGGACCTGGTGACTATCTGGTCCGGACGGTGATGGGGGTGGACCGCACCACCGGGGCCATGGCCGTCGACGACCGGATTCCGCTCGGGAGCACGGTGCGCTTCCACCTCCGGGACGCCGAATCCGCCGACCTCGATCTTCGCCGGGTGCTCACCGATCACCACGCCGATGGGGCGCTGATGTTCACCTGCAACGGACGCGGCACCCGGCTGTTCGACGACGCCCACCACGATGCCTCGGTGCTCTCCCGTCAGATCGGTCCGGTTCCGGTGGGCGGGTTCTTCGCCGCCGGGGAGATCGGGCCGGTTGGGGGCCGGAATTTCGTCCACAGTTTCACTGCCTCGATCGCGCTGTTCCGGGACCGCTGAGCGACCGATTCCCGCCGCCTCCCAGGCTCCTCGTTTCCGCTGCACCATTCGGCGTGGGGCCGGTAGGGTGGCCTTCGATGACCGCCACCAACACTCTGACCCCCGACGTGCCTCGCGACGCCGCCCTCGAGCAGCTCGGGATCAACGTGATCCGGGGGATCGCCATGGACGGGCCGAGGGCGGCCAACTCCGGCCATCCGGGAACCGCGATGGCGCTGGCGCCGCTGGCCCATGTGCTGTTCACCCGGGTGATGCGCCACGACCCGTCGGAGCCTCACTGGCCCGACCGTGACCGGTTCGTCCTGTCCAATGGCCACGCCTCCATCCTGCTGTACTCCATGCTCTACCTCTGCGGCTACGGGCTGACCCTCGATGACCTCCGTGCCTTCCGGTCGTTCGGGAGCCGCACCGCCGGGCATCCGGAGATCCACCTGACGCCCGGGTTGGAGGTCACCACCGGTCCTCTGGGTCAGGGGTTCGCCAACGGGGTGGGCATGGGGATCGCCGAACGGTGGATGCGCACCCACTACTCGCCCGAGGTCGTCGACCACCACACCTACGTCATCGCCGGAGACGGCTGCCTCGAAGAGGGCATCTCCCACGAGGCGGCGTCGTTGGCCGGGCATCTCGCCCTCGGACGGCTGGTGTACATCTACGACAACAACCACATCACCATCGACGGCCCTACCGAGCTCTCCTATTCGGACGATGTCGCCGAGCGGTTCGCCGCCTACGGCTGGGCGGTGGACGACATCGGCGAAGTCGCCAACGATGTCGACGCCATCGAGGCCGCCCTCCTCCGGGCCAAGGCGGACGAGGACCGGCCGTCGCTGATCATGCTCCGGAGCCACATCGGCTATCCGTCGCCCCACATGATGGATACCGCCAAGGCCCACGGCGACCCGTTCCCCCCCGAGGAGATCCGGCTGACCAAGGAGATCCTCGGCCTCGATCCCGACGAGACCTTCTGGGTACCCGATGCGGTGCTCGACCTCTACCGCCGGACGATTCCGCGGGGCCAGGCCTTCCGAGCCGCCTGGCAGCAGCGAATGGAGCAGTGGGACGGCGACAAGGCCCGGTGGGATGCCGGACTCCTCGGCCACGGTCTGGCCGGCTGGGAGTCCAAGCTGCCGTCCTTCACTCCTGACGATGGCCCGATGGCCACCCGGCAGGCCATGAAGGCGTGCCTCGACGCCACCGGGGAATCGATTCCCGGCATCATTCCCGGCAGTGCCGACCTCACCGGCAATACCGGTATGGCCATGGAAGGCGCCACCGCCCAGGAGCCCGGCGAGCCGGGGGGCAGCCTCATCCACTATGGGATTCGAGAGCACGGGATGGGCGGGGTGATGACCGGCATCGCCGCCCACGGCGGCATGCTCCCGGTGGGTGGCACCTTCTTCGTCTTCAGCGACTACATGCGGGGTGCCGTGCGGGTGGCGGCAATTTCCGGGGCTCATGTCGTCTACTCCTGGACCCACGACTCGGTGGGGCTGGGCGAGGACGGGCCCACCCATCAGCCCATCGAGCAGCTGGCCGCCATGCGGGCCATGCCCGAACTCCGGGTCATCCGCCCAGCCGATGCCAACGAGACGGCCCAGGCCTGGAGGCTGGCCGTCAACGGCGACGGCCCGACGGCATTGATCCTCACCCGCCAGAAGATCCCGGTCCTGGCCGAGACGGCGGAGCGGGCCGCCGACGGCGTCGAGCGGGGTGGCTACGTGCTGCACGACCCCGACCAAGGCGTGCCCGACATCGTCCTCATCGGGACCGGGAGCGAGGTCCAGGTCTGCCTCGCCGCCGCCGAGACGCTGGCCGGTAGCGGGGTCGGGGCCCGGGTGGTTTCGCTCCCGTCCTGGGACCTCTTCGGTCGACAGACCCAGGCCTACCGGGACGGAGTTCTTCTCACCGGCGTCCCCCGGTTGAGCGTCGAAGCCGCCAGCTCGTTCGGCTGGGAGCGCTACGCCGATGCCTTCGTGGCCATCGATCATTTCGGGGCCTCGGCTCCCGGGGAAGTCAACATGCGCGAGTTCGGCTTCACCCCCGAGCACGTGGTGGACCGGGCCAACCAGCTTCTGGCCGGCCGGCCGGCTTCTTGACCCCGCTCTCTCTCGCCATCTCGTCGCCGCCGAAAGGATTGCCATGACCAAACTCAACGATCTCCACGACCAGCAGGGGCAGAGCCCGTGGCTCGACAATCTCCGCCGGGACTGGCTTCAGAACGGCAAGCTGAGCCAACTGGTGAGCGAGGGCATCCGGGGCGTGACCTCCAACCCCACCATCTTCGCCAAGGCCATCTCCGGCCAGGACACCTACGACGAGGAGTTCAAGTCCCTCATCGCCACCAACTCGGTGGAGGACGCCTACTGGGTGCTGGTCATCGATGACATCAACGGCGCCCTCCGCATCCTCCGCCCGGTGTTCGACTCGTCCAGTGGTGGTGACGGCTACGTGTCGGTGGAAGTCGCCCCCGGCCTGGCCCATGACACCGATGGCACCATCGCCGCCGCCCGGGACCTCCACTCCCGCATCGATCAGCCCAACCTGCTGGTGAAGATCCCCGCCACCATCGAGGGGATCCCCGCCATCCAGAAGATGATCTCGGAGGGTCGGAGCATCAACGTCACCCTCATCTTCAGCATCTCGCGCTACGACCAGGTGATCGACGCCTATATCTCCGGTCTCGAGGAGTACGCCGCCTCCGGGGCCACCGACCTCTCCTCGGTGGCCAGTGTCGCATCCTTCTTCGTGAGCCGGGTCGACACCGAGGTGGACCGGCGCATCGAAGCCGCCGCCGCTGGGTCCGCCGAGCTCCTCGCCCTGCGGGGGAAGGCGGCGGTCGCCCAAGCCCGCCAGGCCTACCGGCTCTTTACCCAACGGTTCTCCGGTGACCGCTGGGAGGCGCTGGCCGCCAAAGGGGCCCACGTGCAGCGGCCGCTGTGGGCGTCGACCTCGACCAAGAATCCTGCCTACCCCGACCTGGCCTACGTCGACACCCTGATCGGCCCCGACACCGTCAACACCTTGCCCGACGAGACCATCAGCGCCTTCCTCGACCACGGCACCGTGGCCCGGACCATCGACGCCGACCTGGCCGAGGCGGACGGAGTGATGGCGGCGCTGGCCGACGCCGGCATCGACATGAAGGATGTCGGGCGCACCCTCGAGGCCGAAGGCGTCGCGTCGTTCTCCAAGTCGTTCGACGAGTTGATCCAGGCACTGACGGACAAAGCCAACGCCCTCAACGCATGACCCCCACCAACCCGAGAGCAGCGAGGTAGAAGATGAAGATCGCCATGGTCGGCCTGGGCAAGATGGGCGCCAACATGACCCAACGGCTCATCGAACACGGCCACGAAGTCGTCGCCTTCGATCTGTCCGAGACGGCCCGGGATGGAGCCGCCAAGATCGGCGCCGACCCGGCCACCACCCTTCAGGAGACCGCCTCCAAGCTGTCGGCCCCGCGGGTGGCGTGGGTGATGGTGCCGGCCGGTGAGCCCACCAACTCGACCATCACCACCCTGGCCGGGATGTTCGAATCCGGCGACGTGATCATCGACGGCGGGAACTCGAACTACAAGGAGACCGCCCCGCTGGTCGACGCGTTGGCGGCCAAGGGGATCGCCCTGGTCGACGCCGGCACTTCCGGGGGCATCTGGGGGCTCAAGGAGGGCTACTGCCTGATGGTCGGGGGGACCAAGGAGGCGGTGGCCGTCTGCGAGCCGATCTTCGTGGCGCTGGCCCCCGAGGGTGGCTACGCCCATGTCGGGCCGCCCGGGGCCGGGCACTTCGTGAAGATGGTGCACAACGGCATCGAGTACGGCCTGATGGAGGCTTACGCCGAGGGTTTCGAGATCATGTCGGAAGCGCCGGAGTTCGACCTCGACCTCCACCAGATCGCGGCGATCTGGCGGTACGGATCGGTGGTCCGGAGCTGGCTCCTCGAGCTGGCCGAGCGGGCCCTCCGGCCGGAATCCGGGTTCGACCAGATCGAGGCGGTGGTGGTGGATTCGGGGGAAGGGCGTTGGACGGTCGAGGAGGCCATCAACCGGGGCGTCTCCGCCCCGGCCATCGCCGCGGCCCTATTCGCCCGCTTCGCGTCGCAGAAAAAGGACGCCTTCGGACTCCGGCTCATCTCCGCGCTCCGGAACCAGTTCGGCGGCCACGCCTTCACCACCGCCAGCGGTGCCCAGGGCGGCGAGACCTCGACCCCGTCATGAGCGCCCCGGAAGGTAGCTCGAGCCCGGCCGCCGCCCACAAGCGATCGCTCCCACCGGTGCTGTCCAAGGCACCGCCGGTGGCCATGGTGATCTTCGGTGCCTCCGGCGACCTCACCGCCCGGAAGATCCTTCCGGCGTTGTCCCGACTGGCCGACCGGGGAGTGCTCGACGACGGTTTCACCATCATCGGGGTGGCCCGCACCAAGTGGTCGGACCAGGACTTCCAGAACCATGTGTCCGAGGCGACCCCGGAGGCCGGCCCGAAGTGGAAGGCGTTGGTCCAGAGGTTCAAGTACGTCGCCGGTGAGTACGACCATCCCCACACCTTCGACCAGTTGAAGACCCACCTCGACGAGGCCGACCAGGTCGACGGGACCGCCGGCAACCGGCTCTATTACCTGGCCACCATTCCGAGCGTCTTCGCCCTGGTGGCCGGGGCCCTGGCCGCCCACGGCTGCGCGTGTCCGGGAACCGACGGCAGCTTCGCCCGGCTGGTGGTGGAGAAGCCGTTCGGTCGGGATCTGGAGAGCGCCGAGTCCCTCAACGAGCAGATCCACAAGGCGTTCGACGAGAGCGAGGTCTTCCGGATCGATCACTACATGGGGAAGGAGACGGTCCAGAACGTCCTTGCCCTCCGGTTCGCCAACGCCATCTTTGAGCCGATCTGGAACCGCCGGTACGTCGAGCAGATACAGATCACCGTGGCCGAGAGTCTCGGGGTCGAGCACCGCGGCGGGTTCTACGAGACGGCCGGCGCCCTTCGGGACATCGTCCAGAACCATGTGATGCAGGTGCTGGCCCTCACCCTGATGGAGTCGCCGACTAGCACAGACGCCGACCGGATCCGCGACGAGAAGGTCAAGCTCCTGCATGCCATCCGGATCCCCACCCCCGACGAGGCGGTGGACAAATCGGTACGCGGCCAGTACGCCGCCGGTGTCATCGACGGTGAGAAGGTCATCGCCTACCGCCAGGAGCCGGACGTGGCGCCCGACAGCCAGACCGAGACGTACCTGGCCCTGCTCCTCTATGCCGACAACTGGCGATGGGAAGGCGTGCCGATCCACGTCCGCACTGGCAAACGGCTCCCCGCCCGGGTCACCGAGGTGGTGCTCCAATTCCGGCGGGCGCCTTTCCTGCTCTTCGACCAGCAGACCAGCCGCGACCTCCGGCCCGATGCCCTCATCCTCCGCATCCAGCCCGATGAGGGAATCAGCCTCGAGTTCGGGGCCAAGGTCCCCGGCGAGAAGTTCCACATCCGCTCGGTGGCGATGGACTTCTCCTACGCCGAGGCGTTCGCCGGGGCGGAGGCGGCCGACGGCTATGAGCGCCTCCTCCACGACGCCATGGTCGGCGACGCCACCTTGTTCATCCGGGCCGACGAGGTGCTGCAAGCTTGGCGGATCGTCGATCCCTACCTGCGGGCATGGTCGGAGCCGGGCGGAGCCCTCCAGCTGTATCCGGCCGGCTCCTGGGGCCCGCACATGGCCGAGATCCTGGTGGAGCGGTCGGGTAACGCCTGGCGCAATCCGGCAATCGACCTCGAGCTCGCCGGGGGCCGTCTGGCCGAAATCCCCCAATGACGGCACTGCTGTGGGCATGAACGGACGGGTGGAGGTGGTGGCATCGGTGGTCGATGCCTTTGCCGACCTGGTGACCGATCGGCTGGCCGCTCCTCGCTCCGGCGGGTTCTCGCTCTTCCTCTCCGGTGGTTCCACCGCCGGCGAGGCCTACCAGCGGCTGGCCGAGACATCCGCCTCCGTGGTCGACTGGACGACGGTTGACGCCTACTGGGGCGACGAGCGGTGCGTCAGCATCGACGATGAGGCCTCCAACTACCGCCTCTGCCACCAGGCCCTCCTCGACAAGGTCGGACCCTTGCACGCGGAGCATCCCATGTACCGGTCGGGCACCCCCGAGAATGCCGCCGCCGACTACCAGCGTCTCTTGCAGGAGCTGCCCGCCTTCGACCTCATCCACCTGGGGATGGGCCCCGATGGCCACACCGCCTCGCTGTTTCCGGAGTCGGACGCCCTCGATATCGACGACCCCGGTGTCCTGGTCGTCGCCAACCGCGACCCGTTGGCCAACAACCCGCACGACCGGGTCACCCTGACGTTTCCGGCCCTCAACCGGGCCCGGCTGGTGGTGTTCACCGTATCCGGTGCGTCCAAGGACGACGCCTTCGGTCGGCTGGTGGCCGGCGACGACCTCCCGGCGGCCAGAGTCGCCGCGGAAGAAGTGATCTGGTTGGTCGATGCCGACGCGGCCGGAGATGCGGTTGTCCCCTGACCCGGGTGGTCCGCCCCAAGACCAGCCCCGATAGGGTGGCGCCGATGCCCGCTGACCTTGGCTCTCGCTCGGCACACCCCGATGTCCTGGACCCGGTGGTCGCCGACATCGACGATCTGCTCACTGCGGATCTGCCCACCCTCCAAGCCCGGGCCCGGTGGGTCCGGGATCGCGCCCATGGCAACCGGGTCACCTTCTCCCCCAAGGTCTTCATCCCCCTCACCATGTTGTGCCGCGACCGGTGCGGGTACTGCACGTTCGCCAAGGCTCCGGCCCGGGTCGAGTCCCCCTACCTGGACCTCGACCCGGTGCTGGAGATCGCCCGCGCCGGCCGGGCGGCCGGCTGCCACGAGGCGTTGTTCACACTGGGCGAGGGACCCGAAGACCGTTACTCGGATGCCCGGCGGTGGCTGGATGATCACGGGTTCTCCTCCACCGTCGACTACCTGGTGGCAGCCTGCCGGGCGGTGATCGACGAAACCGGGCTCCTTCCCCACGCCAACGCCGGCGCCCTGACCGGCGAGGAACTCGCCCGGCTCCGGGAGGTCTCGGCCAGCCAGGGGATGATGATCGAATCGGTGAACCCCGACCTCGCCGCCCACCGGTCGGCCCCGGACAAGACCCCGGCCCGGCGCCTGGCCACCCTCGACGCCGCCGGGGTGGCATCGATCCCGTTCACCACCGGGCTCCTGGTCGGCATCGGCGAATCGCGGGAGGACCGCATCGCCACCCTCGAGGCCATCGCCAAGAGCCACCGGCGTTACGGTCACGTCCAAGAGGTCATCGTCCAGAACTTCTTGCCCAAGCCGGGCACCTCGATGCACCAGGCTCCCCCGTGCCCGACCGACGAGTTCCTCTGGACCATCGCGGTGGCCCGGTTGCTGCTCCCCCCGGACATCCACCTGCAGGCGCCGCCGAACCTCTCCGACGACCTGTCGGCGTTGCTGGCATCGGGCATCGACGACTGGGGCGGGGTGTCCCCGGTCACCGCCGATCACGTGAACCCCGAACGCGCCTGGCCGGCCCTCGGCATCCTCCGCGCCGCCACCGAGGCCGACGGCCACACCTTGGCCCCGCGGCTGACCATCTACCCCGAGTTCGCCCTCGACCCGGCCCGCTGGCTCTCCGATCCGATGCGGTTCCCGGTCCTCGATGCCGCCGACGCCGAGTCGTTGGGCCGGGACCATCCCTGGAGCTCGGGGAGCGAGGTCCCCCCACCCGAGCTCCTCGGCCCGTTCCCCGGAGCGGTGACCACCCGTCCGGCGGTGGTGTCCCTCCCCTCGGCCGGGAGCGCGGTCGGCGAGGTGCTGGCGTCGGTGGTGGCGGGAGCCGAAGTCGACGAAGACCAGATCGTCACCCTGTTCTCCGCCCGCGGCCCCGAGGTCCGGGCCGTGGCCGAAGTGGCGGATGGGCTACGGGCGGAGATCATTGGCGACGAGGTGACATTCGTAGCCAACCGGAACATCAACTACACCAACGTCTGCACCTTCAAGTGCCGGTTCTGTGCCTTCTCCAAGGGGCCGCTGTCGCTCAACCTCCGGGGGACGCCCTACCTGCTGGAGCTCAGCGAGATCTCCGACCGGGTGCGGGAGGCGGAGGAGCTGGGGGCCACCGAGGTCTGCCTCCAGGGGGGGATCCACCCGAAGTTCGACGGTGACTACTACCTGGAGGTCATCAAGGCCGTCCGGGAGGCTTCCGAGACCATCCATATCCACGGCTTCACTGCGTTGGAGGTCACCGAAGGGGCGAGGCGCAACGGGGTATCGCTGGCGGCCTACCTGACCACCTTGCGGGATGCCGGACTCAAGACGCTTCCGGGCACCGCCGCGGAGATCCTCGACGATGAGGTCCGGGCCATCCTCTGCCCGGACAAGATCAACACCGAGGAATGGCTCTTCGCCCACCGGACCGCCCACCAGGTGGGCCTGCGTTCCAATGTGACCATCATGTTCGGGGCCATCGAGCAGCCCCGGGCCTGGGCCCGCCACCTCACCCGGACCCGGTCGCTCCAGAAGGAGACCGGCGGATTCACCGAGTTCGTGCCGCTGCCGTTCGTACACATGGCCACGCCCATCTACCTGTCGAAGAAGTCGCGGCGGGGGCCGACCTTCCGGGAGACGCTGTTGATGCACGCGGTGGGCCGCATCGCCTATCGGGACACCATCGAGAACATTCAGGTCAGCTGGGTCAAGATGGGGGCCGACGGAGTGCGCCAGCTGCTCCGGGCCGGCGTCAACGATCTCGGGGGCACCCTGATGGACGAGAACATCTCCCGGGCAGCCGGGGCCAGCCACGGGCAGATGATGGATGCCGACGGGTTCCGAGCCATCGTCACCCCGCTCGGGCGCACGCTGGCCCAGCGGACCACCCTCTATGGCCGGGTCCCACCCTCCCCCGCCGATGCTGCTGTCGCCGCCAACTTCTGATCGCCCCCGATGACTTCGCCCGATGTCGCCGGGGCGGCGATCGACCCGGAAGCGGTGGTCCGGATGCTCGAGGAGCTGATCCCGGCGGAAGCATCTCCGGCCGAGCGCCGGCTCTACGGCTCAATTCTGGGCACCATCGAGCGGCTGGTGGCCGAGCGCACCGACGTGGTCGACCTGAAGATCGCCGACGCCGCGCTCGGGGAGATGGCCGAGGCGTTTCGGGTGTTCCGCCCCTTCCGGAACGAGCGCAAGGTCACCATCTTCGGTTCGGCCCGCACCCTCCCCAATCACCCGGCCTATGCCCAGGCCCGGGATCTGGCCGGCTCGATGGCATCGTCGGGCTGGATGGTGGTGACCGGAGCCGGACCCGGGATCATGGCTGCGGGCATGGAAGGCGCCGGCCGGGAGCAGTCGATCGGGGTCAACATCCGCCTGCCGTTCGAACAGGGGGCCAATGCCTTCATCGCCCAGGACCCGAAGCTGGTGGAGATGCGGTACTTCTTCACCCGGAAGCTGATGCTCATCAAGGAGTCGGACGGCTTCGTGGCCCTGCCCGGCGGGTTCGGCACCCTGGATGAGAGCTTCGAGCTGCTCACCCTGCTCCAGACCGGGAAGGCCGAGCCTGCCCCGGTGGTACTCCTCGACACCCCCGGGGACACCTTCTGGGAGGGATGGGACCGGTTCCTCGACGAGGAGGTCGCCCCCAAGGAGCTCATCTCCGACGACGACCGGGCCTTGTTCATGATCACCGACGATATTTCCGCCGCCACCGCCGAGCTGCTCGGCTTCTACCGTAACTACCAGTCCGCCCGGTGGGTCGGCGACCTGCTGGTGGTCCGGATGCTGGTGGCTCCGGACAAGGCGGAGTTGGCCAGTCTCAACCGACGGTTCGGGGACATGGTGGAAGGCAGGATCCGTCCTACCAAACCCCTGTCCCCCGAGCGGTCTGGAGGCGATCATCTGGACCAGCCCCGGCTCGCCCTCCGCTTCGACCGGATCCACTACGGCCGGCTCCGCCGGTTCATCGATGCCCTCAACGAGTGCACGGGGTCGGCCTCCGGCCAGCCGGTGGCCGGTGCCTGACCAGAAGCCGCCCCGCCGGGTTGCCGACGAGCGGGAGACCCTGCGGGCGCTGTATCAATTCCAGCGCGACTCGCTGGTCCGGAACGTCACCGGGGTCGACGACCCGGCCGCCCGCCGTTCGCCGGTCGACAGCGGAACCAGCCTGCTCTGGCTGATGAAGCACATGGCCTGGGCGGAGTCGCTGTGGATCCTGCGCCGCTTCGCCGGCCAGGACGTGGTCCTCCCGGAGGAGACCGTGCACCCGGATGACACCCTGGTGGGCGCGGTCGACACCTACCGCGCCACCTGGGAACGGGTCGACGCGGTGGTGGACTCGGCTCCGAGTCTCGACGACGTGTGCCGGGACGTCGGCGACGAGGCACCGGTCAACCTGCGCTGGGTGTTGATGCACCTGCTCGAGGAGACCGCCCGCCATGCCGGCCATGCCGATATCCTCCGCGAGCTCATCGACAACCAGACCGGCCGGTAGCCGCCCCTCCGCTGATCGGGCGGCGTGTTGGGGATCAGAAGTTGGTGAAGGTCACCCCGGTGAGTCGTTCGGACAGGCTCCAGAGGGCGGCGGCGGTCGCCTCATCGTAGGAACGGCGGTTTGACCTCACGATCTTCGGATAGCCGCGCTGTTCGAAGGGTCCGTCCGGACCCACGTAGGAACCACCGGATATGGAGGGGAACGTCGCGGCGTAGAGAGCCGGGAGTGCGCCCATCTGGGCACTCTGGGCGAACAGCCGGTTGGTGATGCCCATGGCCCGGTCCTGGAAGGAGGCGGTGTGGAACTGGAGGTTGGTGGCGGCATAGCCGGGGTGGGCGGCCAACGCCCTCCGGTCGGACCCAGCCGCCGCCAGTTGACGCTGGAGCTCGTAGGTGAACAACAGGTTGGCCAGCTTCGACTGGCCGTAGGCACCCCAGCGTTGATAGCGGCGGCGCTCCCAGTTGAGGTCCTCGAGGTCGATGTGACCGTTTCGATGGGCAGTACTCGACATGGTGACCACCCGATCGGTGATCCGTCCCAGCAGCAGGCCGGTGAGGGCAAAGTGGCCGAGGTGATTGGTGCCGATCTGAAGTTCGAATCCGTCCTTGGTCTGGCTCTTGGGGGTGGCCATGACGCCGGCGTTGTTGACCAGCACGGCGATCTCTCCCAACCCGGCGGCGAACTCGCGTACGGAGCCCAGGTCGGAAAGGTCGAGACGACGGACCTCGGTGTTGCCGGGCATGTCGGCGGCAGCCCGTTCGCCCTTGCCGGTGTCCCGGCAGGCGACGACGACGTTCGCCCCCGCCCGCGACAGTTCGGTGGCGATGACCGCCCCGAGCCCGCTGTTGGCCCCGGTGACAACACAGGTCCGCCCGCTCTGATCAGGGATGTCGGCAGCTGTCCATTTGGTCATTACCGCACTTTAGGTGCCGGTCGGCAACCCTGTCCGGGGAAGGATTCGACCCTTTCCCCGAGCCGACCGCGCCGATAGAATCGGGGTCGAAGGATCCGGGAGGATCCGGAAGGAGGCGCCTATGCGATGCATCCAAGGTGACCCATTCTGAGAATGGATAGCGGAGGATTGTACGGGAGAAATCCCGGTAGGCCCCACTGATCGACAGGCAAGCGGCTCGAAGCAGGAGCGTTGCAACGGCGAGGAGCAAGGATGCTCCTGAGGGTGCCATTTCCTCGATGCGATCCGTCCTCGGAATACAGCTGAAGCAGAGCGCCCGATCCCCGTCAGCTTGTGGGACGGGCGCTTTCGCGTCGGGCGGCCCGCGCCGACGTACGAGGGATCGCCTAGAGCATCGACGCGAAGCGTTTCCCGAAGGTATGGACGTCGCCCGGCCACCGCGCCGACAGATAGTTACCGTCGGCCACCACGAAGGCGGGTCGCTCATCATCGATGCTATCCCGAGCCCTACCCCCGGTCTTGAGGGCGGCATCCGGCGTCCCGGGGGCGACATCGAGGAAGTCCTCGGGGGCGGCGAGGGCTCGAGTGACCTCCTGCTGTACCGACATGTAGCCGGCCGGCTGGCCGGGCCCCTCCGGGTAGGTGCGGTAGTACCCGGGGTCCCAGAAGCGGGAGAATCGGGCCACGCTGGCGGCCCGGTGCTCGAGGGACCAGGTGAGCGCGGTGGTCTTCCGGCCGAACAGCGCCGAGCGACCGGTCGCCGGGTCGATGCTGCGGGCGGCCAGCAACACCCCGTGACAGATGGCGGCGATCGGTTTGCCATCGGCAAAGGCGGCGACGACAGCGTCTTGGAGGACCCGGCTCTCGAGGTATTCGCGCATTCCGCGGGCCCGGTGGCCGCCCGGCAGCACCAGGCCGTCGAAGTCGCCATCGATGTCGGCCCAGCCGATCGGATTCGAGAATTCCCGAGACAAGACCAGCTCGGCGTACGCCGCCCGCCCCCGGGCGTCAGCCCGAAGCACCCGCCCGATCCCGACCAGGTGCGAGACACCGGGGATGAACCCCCAGGGATCGAGCCCCCGACCCGTCACCATCAGGTCGTCGCCCTGAGCCGGGGTCGCGTTCGGAGTGGCGAACCGGACCTGATGGCCGAGGTCGGAGAGCACTTTCCAACTCACCGCCACTTCGGTGGGATCGAAGTCGCGCTCGGGAATCGGGATGAGGACGGAAGCCACAGGGGTCAAGTTACCGGGGCGCCATCATCCCCTGGCGGATCTGATCACGACCACAGGTTCCCGTAGAATCACCCCGACCAGGAGGTTTCCATGGGCTCACTCGTTTCCTACCGGCTCGATGACGGCGTCGCCACCATCGGGATGGATGACGGCAAGGTGAACGCGCTCTCCATCCAGATGCTCGCCTCGATTGGCGAGGCACTCGACCAAGCCGTTGCCGACGACGCCGCGGTGGTGTTGACCGGACGAGCCGGTGTGTTCTCCGGGGGCTTCGATCTCAAGGTGCTGACCGCCGGCGGTGCCGACGCCGCCCGCATGCTCGAGGACGGTTTCGGGCTGGCCCTGCGGCTTCTCGAGCACCCGACTCCGGTGGTCATCGCCAGCAGCGGGCACACCATCGCCATGGGGGTCTTCGTCCTGCTGTCCGGCGACTACCGGATCGGGGTCGACGGCCCCTTCCGGATCGTGGCCAACGAAGTGGCCATCGGTATGACTATGCCGTGGGCGGCGATCGAAATCTGTCGACAGCGATTGGCCCCCGCCCACTTCCACCGGGTGTTGAATCTCGCGGAGGTCTATACGCCGGCCGAGGGCATCGCCGCCGGGCTCCTCGACCAGGTGGTTGCGGCGGACGACCTGCTTCCCACCGCCACCGCCCTGGCCTCGAGCCTCGCCGGCCTGGACAAACGGGCCCACGCATCGACCAAGCTGCGGGCCCGAGAGTCAGCGCTCAACGCCATCCGAGCCGGGCTAGAGATGGACCGCGAGACCTTCCGCCAGCTGGCGGCGGCCGGGCCCAGCCAATCCTGAGGAAGATCGACGGAGAGACATGAGCAAGGTGTTCATCGCCCTCGGGGTGGTCCGATGATCCTGGTCACCGGCGGGCTGGGCATGATCGGCGCCCACACCGCCCGCGCCCTCCACGACCTCGGACAGGAGGTCGTGGTCACGGCCACCGCCGGTCCCAGGTGCCGTCGTTCCTCGACGGCCGGGTCACGGTGGAATCCCTCGACGTCACCGACCGGGACGCCTTCCTCGCCCTCGGTGATCGCCACGACATCCGCGACATCGTCCACCTCGCCGGCAGCATCCCCGACGAGGACCCGGTCAGCTATTTCCGCACAGACACCATCGGTCTGTTCAACGCCCTGGACGCCGCCCGCGCCTGGGGTGTCCGGAGGTGCGCGGTGGCCAGCAGCCTCGGCGTGTACATCGGCCGGACCGAGATCCCTGGCAGAAGGACGCGCGCCGGGTTAGGCGTCGTCGACCGGCTCCGAAACCGACCCAGAGGGTCCGCCGGGCCCGGCCAGTAGCTGGGCGGCTTTGTCAACCGCCCGGCGGGCCCGGGTGATCCGTTTCTCCTCGGCCACCAGCGCCGGATCCGGCGGTTCTCCGGCCTGCAGCGACTCCGACGCCCGCCATAGGCGCTGGAGGGCGAGGTCGGCCAGCGTCGCGGAGATCACCTCCAGCTGATCGGCAACCGCCTGGGTGTCGTCACTCACTTCCCTGGCTTGGCCGACGGTAGGTCGACCTCGATCACCTCGAGTTTCCCGTCGGCGTGTTGCGCCCGGATCACCTTCTTGTCGAATTTTCCGACGCTGGTCTTGGGCAACTCGTCGATGAACGTCCACCGTTCCGGCACCCACCACTTCGACACCCGGCCGTCGAGGTGTTTCACCAGATCGTCGGCGGTGATCTTGGAGCCTTCACACCGCACCACCGCCACCATCGGGCGTTCGCTCCACTTCGGGTCGGGAACCGCTACTACTGCCGCCTCGAACACCTCCGGGTGGGCCATCACCTCGTTCTCCAGCTCCACCGAGGAGATCCACTCGCCCCCGGACTTGATGACGTCCTTGGTCCGGTCGCTGATCTGCATGAAGCCCTTGCCGTCGAGCGAGCCGATGTCGCCGGTGCACAGCCAGCCGTCGTGGAACCGCTCCGGGCTCGGATCTCCGTAGTAGGAAGCCGCGATCCACGGCCCCCGCACCTCGAACTCCCCCACCGTCTCGCCGTCGCGGGGAAGCACGCTGCCGTCTTCGGCACAGATCCGGATCTCCACGCCGGGGACCACCCGGCCGGTCTTGGCCCGCCAGTCCATCTCCTCCTCCGGAGGTGTGCCCTTGGGGGGGATGGCCAGCGCGCATAGCGGGCTGGTCTCGGTCATCCCCCATCCCTGGATCATCTTGATGCCGAACTGCTTGTCGAACTGTTCGATGAGGTGGCGGGGCACCGCCGCACCACCGACGGTCACGGCTCGGAGCGACGAGAGGTCGACGGAGTTGGTTTCCGCGTAGCGCATCAGGTCGTTCCAGATGGTGGGCACGCCGGCCGACAGGGTCGGGCGGTGGCGTTCGATCATGGCGGCCAACGGGGCGGCCTGGAGGAACTGCTGGGGCATCACCATGTCGGCTCCGGTGAAGAACGCCCCGTACGGGGTGCCCCAGGCGTTGGCGTGGAACATCGGGACGATGGAGAGCACCCGGTCCTGCTCGTTGATGCCCAGCGACGACGCCGAAGTGATGGCCATCGAATGCAAGAAAGTGGATCGATGGCTGTAGGCGACGCCTTTCGGGTTCCCGGTGGTGCCGGAGGTGTAGCACATGGCCGCGGCCTGGTGTTCGTCGAACTCCGGCCAGTCGAAGCCCGGCTCTTCCGCTCCCAGGAGTTCGTCGTAGGCGAGGGTGGGCCCCAAGGCATCGGTGTCGCCGGCCCCGGCGACGATGATGTGCTTGACGGTGGTGAACTGGTCCCGGACCCGGGCCAGCAGGGGGATCAACGAGGCGTCGACGATGATCGCCTTGTCCTCGGCGTGGTTGACCACATAGGCGAGCTGCTCGGGGAAGAGCCGGATGTTCAGGGTGTGCAACACCGCGCCCATGGCCGGGATCCCCAGGTAGGCCTCCAGGTGGGTCTGGTTGTTCCAGAGGAAGGTGCCGACCCGGTCGCTATCGCCGATCCCCAGCCGGGCCAAGGCCGACGCCAGCCGCTCGGCTCGTTCGGCCACCTCGGCAAAGGTGGCCAGATCGGCCTCGCCGTTCGGCCCGGTAATCGTCGCGACCGAACTGTCCCCGTAGACCTGCTGTCCGTGGCGCAGAATGCCGCTTACCAACAATGGCGCATCCTGCATGGTGCTGAGCACGGTTGGACCTCCCTTGATCGTGATTTGAGCCTCAATGACGAGCCTACTTATCCAGCGGCGGAGCGGCCGGACCAGGGCTGACGCCCGGGTAGGGACTGGCTCGGCCAGCGGGTCTTGAACCGGGAGCCGATCGGTGGTTCACTTCGAATTAGCTGAGGACCGCGCCGGGAGATCCGGACACCCTCGCCTCTGAGTCGGGCTGCTCACGCTGACCGGCAATCGAGGCGGAGGCACCTGGCATGGGGAAAGTGATGATGGGGTTGGGCGGCTTGCTGGCCGCCACCGTGGTGGGAGTGGTCCTGGTCGTCGCGGTGGTCCTGGGCCAGGGACCGGGGTCGGGCGGAGGCCTCGGCGGCCCCAACGGGGCGACGACCGGGGCGGTCGGCGATGGGAACCCGGGTGCCGGAGGCATCAGCCCGGGTCCGGCCATCCCGGCCGAGTGGCTCAGCCTCTACCAGCAGGCCGCCGCGACCTGCGACGGGTTGCCCTGGGCGGTGCTGGCCGCCATCGGCACCGTCGAAACCGGGAGCGGGCAGTCGGACGCTCCCGGAGTGTGGTCGGGAGCCAACAGCGCGGGTGCCGAGGGGCCCATGCAGTTCGAGCCGGCCACCTTCGCGGCCTATGCCACCATCGGACCGTCGGGCGCTTCGCCGGCATCGCCCTACGACCCGATCGACGCTGCCTACTCGGCGGCTGCGCTCCTCTGCGCCAACGGCGCCGGATCACCGACCACCCTCAACACCGCCATCGCCGACTACAACCATTCCGATGTCTACGTGGACACCGTGCTCACCCTGGCCCTCGCCTTCGGGGACGCGCCCCAGACCTCCGGTACCGTGGTGGCCGCCCTGTCGTTCGCCGCCCAGCAGCTGAACACTCCCTACCTATGGGGTGGCACCGGCAACGGGGGCTTCGACTGCTCGGGTCTGGTCCAGGCCGCCTTCCAGCACGGTGGTGTCGATCTTCCCCGGGTGGCCCAGGACCAATTCGATGCCGGACCGCCGGTGCCGGGCGGCACGCCGGTGGCCCCTGGCGATCTCGTCTTCTTCGGTGACGGGCCGTCGTCGGTCGACCATGTCGGCCTCTATGTCGGAGGCGGCGAAATGATCGACGCGCCCGATACCGGTGAGCTGGTCCGTTTCGACAATGCCGACTGGTCAGGGTTCGTCGGAGCCACCCGTCCGGGTGGGTAGCCCTTCCGTCAATGGATGTGCTTGATCGGCCATGTGTAGATCAACCAGGATTCCTGTTGGATCGCTTTCGCCGGCCCGTGATCCAGAAGACGATCCCGATGCCGGCGAGAATGACTATGGCGGCGACTTGCCATGGCCGGATAGCAAAGAACAAGAACAGCAACAATGTTGAGGCGACCCGGAAGCGCCAAATGGCATTGATCGAGTCTCGGGTGTTCTTGTCCGGAGGTACATACACGAGCTCTCCCCTTGAACGAACTCCACATTACGGCAACAAATAGCGCCCCACGTGGGTAGCCCGCCCTAGCGGAGCGCCAGCTGACCGGGATGGATCGGTGCCGGCAAGCTCGTCTGACCCATCAGGTACCGGTCGACCGCCGCCGCCGCCGACCGCCCTTCGGCGATGGCCCAGACGATGAGGCTCTGGCCCCGGGTCATGTCCCCGCAGACAAAGACACCCTCGACATTGGTCGACCAGGACGCATCGGCAGCCACGCTGCCGCGGGCATTCAACTCCAGGCCCAGATCCGCGACCACCCCGCCCGGCTCCGACCCCAGGAACCCCATGGCCAGCAGCACCAGCTCGCACTGGAGCTCGAAGGCGGAGTCGGGGATGGGCTCGAAGGCCGGGCGACCCTGGGCGTCGTAGGCCAGCTCCACTTCTTCGCCCCGCAGGGCCCGGACGTTGCCGTGATCATCGCCCAGGCATTCCACTGTGGTCACCGCGAACAGCCGCTCCCCACCCTCTTCGTGGGCGGCCGAGGTCCGCAGGATCAGTGGCCAGGTCGGCCAGGGGTTGCTCCCCGACCGGTCCCGGGGAGGCTCGGGCATGATCTCCAGCTGGTGGACGGCCAGCGCCCCCTGACGGTGCACGGTCCCCAGGCAGTCGGCGCCGGTGTCGCCCCCGCCGATGATGACCACATGTTTGCCCTCCGCGGTGATCGGCGAGTCAGCCAACAATCCCTCTTGGACCAGATTCGACGGCTTCAGGTACTCCATGGCCAGGTGGACACCGCCCAACTCCCGACCCGGAATCGGCAGGTCACGGGGCAGCGTCGCCCCCCCGGCCACCACCACCGCGTCGTACTCGTCGACCAGGGACGACCCGCTGATGACGGCGGCATTCGCCGCCGCCGCCCCCGGGCCACCGACCGCCGTCGCCCCCGACACTTCCGGAGCCGGCTCCCCCACCGAGACGCTGCATCGGAACTCGATGCCCTCGGCCACCAGCTGGTCGAGCCGGCGGTCGAGGACCGCCTTCTCCATCTTGAATTCGGGAATCCCGTAGCGGAGCAGACCGCCGGGCTTCTCGGCCCGCTCGAACACCACCACCAGGTGGCCGGCCCGGGCCAGCTGCTGGGCGGCAGCCATCCCCGCAGGTCCCGACCCGACGACGGCCACCCGCTTGTAGGTGGAGGACGCCGCCCGCACCGGGTTGACCCAGCCTTCCGACCAGGCCCGCTCGGCGATCTCGTACTCGATGCGCTCGATGGTCACCGGATCGTCGTTGATGCCGAGCACGCAGGAACCCTCACACGGAGCCGGGCACAGACGGCCGGTGAACTCGGGAAAGTTGTTGGTGGCGTGCAGCCGCTGGATGGCCTCATCCCAGTCGTCCCGGTAGACCAGGTCGTTCCACTCGGGGATCAGGTTCCCGAGCGGGCAGCCCTCATGGCAGAAGGGGATCCCGCAGTCCATGCACCGGGCCCCCTGCTGCTGGGCGGCTTCGACCGCGAACGGCTCGTAGACCTCTTTCCAGTCCCGCAACCGCACCTGCACCGGCCGCCGATTGGGCAGCTCCCGGCCGTAGTTCATGAATCCGGTGATGTCACCCACCGGACACCTGCATCACCGCTTCATCCACGGAACGGCCTTCGGCCACCGCCTTCTCGGTGGCTTCCAGCACCCGACGGTATTCCTTCGGCATCACCTTCACGAATTGCTCGGAGTTGCCGATCCAGTCGGCCAGGACCGCCCGGGCCACCTCCGACCCGGTCTCATCCAGGTGCATGGTGATCCGGTCCTTCAACCAGGTCCGGTCGTCGGCCGACACCGGCTCGAGATCGACCATGTCCGGGTTGTACTGGCGCCCGAGCTCGTCGGCGATGTCGTAGACGAAGGCCATCCCGCCGGACATGCCGGCCCCGAAGTTGCGCCCGGTCGGCCCGAGCACCACCACCCGGCCGCCGGTCATGTACTCGCAGCCATGGTCGCCGACGCCCTCCACCACCGCGATGGCACCGGAGTTCCGCACGCAGAAGCGCTCGCCCACCTGGCCCCGCAGGAAGACCTCGCCGGCGGTGGCCCCGTAGAGGATGACGTTCCCGGCCACGATGTTCTCCTCGGCGGCGAACGGCGAGTCCTCCGGGGGCTGCACGATGATCCGCCCGCCGGACAGCCCCTTCCCGAGGTAGTCGTTGGCATCCCCGAACAGGCGCATGGTGATGCCCTTGGGGACGAAGGCACCGAAACTCTGGCCGGCCGATCCCCGGAAGGTGAGATCGATGGTGCCGTCGGGCAGACCCGTGCCGCCGTAGCGCCGGGTGATCTCGTACCCGAGCAGGGTTCCGACGGTGCGATCCACGTTGGTCACCTCCCGCTCGGCGGTCACCGGTGCCCCCCGTTCGATGGCCGGCCGGCAGGCATCCATGAAGGCATGGTCGAGGGCCTTGTCCAACCCGTGGTCCTGTTCCTGGATGCAATGGCGCACCGCCCCCTCCGGCAGCTCCGGCTCCACCAGGATCGGGGCCAGGTCCAGGCCCGCCGCCTTCCAATGGGTGATGGCGTCTTCGGTGTCGAGTAGGTCGACCCGGCCGATGGCCTCCTCGACGGAGCGCAAGCCGAGGGCGGCCAGATGTTCGCGCACCTCTTCGGCGATGTACTCGAAGAACGTCTCGACGAACTCGGGAGTGCCGGTGAACTTCTTGCGCAGCTCGGGATTCTGGGTGGCGATGCCGACCGGGCAGGTGTCGAGGTGGCAGACCCGCATCATGATGCAGCCGGACACCACCAGCGGCGCGGTGGCGAAGCCGAACTCCTCCCCGCCGAGCAGAGCGCCGATGACCACGTCGCGGCCGGTCTTCATCTGACCGTCCACCTGGACCACGATCCGGTCCCGCAGTCCGTTGGCCAGCAGGGTCTGCTGGGTCTCGGCCAGGCCCAGCTCCCAGGGGATCCCGGCGTGCTTCAGCGACGTCAGCGGCGCCGCCCCGGTTCCACCGTCGTGTCCGGAGATCAGCACCACGTCGGAGTGGGCCTTGGCCACCCCGGCCGCCACCGTCCCCACCCCCACCTCGGCCACCAGCTTCACGTGGATGCGGGCTTTCGGATTGGCCGACTTCAGGTCGTGGATGAGCTGGGCGATGTCCTCGATCGAGTAGATGTCGTGATGGGGCGGGGGGGAGATCAGCTCCACCCCCGGGGTGGAGAGCCGGGTCTTGGCGATCCAGGGGTAGATCTTCTTGCCGGCCAGCTGGCCGCCTTCGCCGGGCTTGGCCCCTTGGGCGATCTTGATCTGGATGTCGTCGGAGTTGACCAGGTACTCGGAGGTGACCCCGAACCGGCCCGAGGCCACCTGTTTGATCGCGCTCCGCCGGAGGTCCCCGTTGGCGTCGGGGGTGAAGCGGTCGGCGTCCTCGCCGCCCTCCCCGGTGTTGGATCGGCCGCCCAGCCGGTTCATGGCGATGGCCAGGTTCTCGTGGGCCTCGGCGGAGATGGAGCCGTAGGACATCGCCCCGGTGGAGAACCGCTTGAGGATGGCCGAGATGGGCTCCACCTCCTCGATGGGGATGGCGGTGGTGGCATCCGCCTTCAGCCGGAGGAGGCCGCGCAGGGTGGCCAGCTGGGTGGACTGGTCGTCGACCGCTTTGGTGTATTCCTTGAACACCTCGTACCGCTTCGACCGGGTGGCGTGCTGAAGTTTGAACACCGTCTTGGGGTTGAACAGGTGGACCTCCCCCTCCCGGCGCCACTGGTACTCCCCGCCACCGTCCCGGTCCCGGTGGGCCAACTCGGTGGGCTGGGGCAGGTAGACCTTGCGGTGCTGGGCGGCGACTTCCTCGGCCAGCACCTCGAGCCCGACCCCGCCGATCCGGGACACCGTCCCGGTGAAGTACTCGTCGACGACGTCGTGGGCCAGTCCCACCGCCTCGAACGCCTGGGCGCCGGTGTAGGAAGCCACCGTGGAGATCCCCATCTTCGACATCACCTTGACGATGCCCTTGGAGGCCGCCTTGATGTAGTTGCGCTGCGCCTGGCGGGGGGTGACCCCGGTCAGGAGTCCCGTGGCGATCATGTCGTCGATGGTCTCGAAGGCCAGGTAGGGATTGATGGCGGCGGCCCCTAACCCCTTCAGAAG
>DASXFR010000031.1:0-51183 GCA_036489495.1 Acidimicrobiales bacterium
GACTACATCCGGGAGATGACCTGGCCCATCGTCGAGGGGGTGTCGCTCATGCACCTCCACATCAACCGGGGAAAGCGCAGCATCGTGATGGATCTCCGCCAAGAGGAGGACGTGGCCATCTTCAAGGAACTGGCCAAGACCGCCGACGTGGTGGTCGAGGCCATGCGCCCGGGCGGGCTCGCCCGGCGGGGGGTCGGCTACGACGACCTCCGGAAGATCAACCCCAGGATCGTGTTCTGCACCATCTCCGGCTACGGGATGACCGGTCCGTACCAGAACCTCCCGGCCCACGGGGTCGCCTTCGACACCTGGGCCGGCATCGTCTCCCCCCAGGTCAACGAGGAAGGCTTCGCCTATCTCCCCGAGCATGCGTCGATGGGCATCCATGCCGGCCCACTGTTCGGGGCGCTGGGCATCCTGGCCGCGGTGATCCGGGCCAAGGAGACCGGGGAGGGGTCGTTCCTCGAGGTCGCCCAGTCGGACGCCGCCGCGGCCATGGACTGGTACCGGAGTGAGACCTGGCGCGCCTACGAACGACCGGAGTCCGAAGTCACCGGGAACAAGGCCGACAACTACGAGCGTCGGGCGCCGGGGACGGCCGGGATGATCGAGGGCGTGCGGTACCAGGTCTACGAAGCCAAGGACAGCAGGTACGTCTTGTTCATGGCCTCCGAGCAGGCGTTCTGGAAGAACTTCTGCGAGGCGGTCGGGCGCGCCGACCTCTTCGAGCGTTGGCCGGGGTCCAAGTACGCCGATCACGCCCGGAACAACACCGAGCTGCGCACGGAATTGAAGGCCATCTTCCTGACCAAGACGGCGGAGGAGTGGATCGACTTCGGGGTGACCGCCAACTTCCCGGTCAGTCCGGTAAATACCCCGCAGACCATCGCCGACGATCCCCAGTTCGAGGACCGGTTCCACTGGGTCCCGGCCAGCCGGCTCGGGGCCGACCAGCTGCCCACCCCGCTGAAGTTCGTCGACGAGGAGCTACCGATTCCGACCAAGGCCCCGACCGTCGGCCAGCACACCGACGAGGTCCTGCGTGATGTCCTGGGATGGGACGACGACCGGATCGCCGAGTCGCGGCGACGTGGCGGGCTCGGCGGAGCCAAATCGTGAGGTCTGCGGCGCCAGAGCCCCGAATCTGACGGGGCGTTAGGATTCGTCGCATGCCCTCACCCAAGACCCGGGTGCCTGCCGTCGACGGTTGGTTCACCCTCGATGAAGCTGCCCCCGCCCTGCTCGGGAGCAAGTGCACCGCCTGTGGGACCTTCGCCTTCCCCAAGGAGACCTTCTTCTGCCGGAACCCGGAGTGCCAGAGCACCGAGTTCGCCGAGACGGAGCTGAGCCGCACCGGCACCGTCTGGTCCTTCACCGATGCCTGCTACCAGCCGCCCAAGCCCTACGTGGCCGCCGATCCCTACCTGCCCTTCTCGATCGCCGCCGTCGAGCTCGCCGCCGAGCAGATGGTGGTGATGGGCCAAGTGGTGGCCGGCGTCACCGTCGATGATCTGGCGGTCGGTACCGAAGTGGAGATCGTGCTCGACACCCTCTACGAAGACGACGAGAACGAGTACCTGGTGTGGAAGTGGCGGCCGACCTCGACGGCGACGGCTGGGGTCGCCGGAGCCAAGGGGGTGTCCCATGCCTGACGACAAGCGGGTGGCGGTGCTGGGGGCCGGCATGCATCCCTGGGGCAAGTGGGGGCGCAACTTCGTGGAGTACGGCCTGGCCGCCGCCGGGGACGCCCTCTCGGATGCCGGCCTGCCCTGGACCGACGTGCAGTACGTGTCCGGCGCCGACACCATCCGCAACGGCTATCCCGGCTTCATCGCCGGCGCCACCTTTGCCCAAGCCCTGGGTTGGACCGGGGCCCGGGTCTCGTCGTCGTATGCCGCCTGCGCCTCCGGCGCCCAGGCGGTGAGCAACGCCCGGGCCCAGATTCTGGCCGGGCTCTGCGACGTCGCCCTGGTGGTCGGGGCCGACACCACCCCCAAGGGGTTCTTCGCCCCGGTCGGCGGCGACCGCAAGGACGATCCCGACTGGTTGCGGTTCCACCTCCTGGGCGCCACCAATCCCACCTACTTCGCCCTCTATGCCCGGCGGCGGATGGAGCTGTTCGGGGCCACCGAGGCCGACTTCGCGGCGGTGAAGGTGAAGAACGCCCGCCACGGTCTGGACAACCCCAACGCCCGCTACCGCAAAGAGGTGACCGTCGACGAGGTGCTCGCGTCTCCAATGGTGGCCGACCCGCTCCGGCTCCTGGAGATCTGCGCCACCTCCGACGGCGGGGCGGCGCTGGTCCTGACCAGTATGGAGTTCGCCCGCCGCCACGCCGGGTCCAACCCGGTCGTCACCATCGACGCGGTGTCGACGGTGACCCCCCGGTATCCCCAGACGGTGATCGAGATGCCCAACTTCTCCACCGATTCCGCCGCCACCGTCTCGACCCCGGGCCCGACCTTCAAACAGTCGGTCGCCCTGGCTGCCTACGAGGAAGCCGGCATCGGCCCGGAGGACATCAACCTGGCCGAGGTCTACGACCTGTCCTCGGCGCTCGAGCTCGACTGGTACGAGGACATCGGGTTGTGCAAGGAGGGCGAGGCCGAGCGACTGCTCCGTGACGGGGACACCACCCTCGGCGGCCGGGTCCCGGTCAACCCCAGCGGTGGGCTCTCCTGCTTCGGCGAGGCCATCCCGGCCCAGGCCATCGCCCAGGTGTGCGAACTGGTGTGGCAGCTTCGGGGCCAGGCCGGTGGACGCCAGGTGGACGGGGCCCGGGTCGGTATCACCGCCAATCAGGGACTGTTCGGCCACGGATCGTCGATCATCGTCGCCTCCTAGTGGCTACCGATTGACCAGGACGATCTTTCCGAGTTTGCCGCCGGCGGCAAACCGTTCGTACCCGTCGGTGGCATCCGCCATCGGATAGGTGGCAGCCAACGGCACCTTTATCTGGCCGGAGGCCAAGCCAGGCAGGACGTCAGCCTCGACCGCCCGCGCCACCTCGGCCTTTTCCTCCACCGTTCGTCCCCGCAGGGTGGACCCCGTGAGCCTGACCCGCTTCTGCATGATCGCCAGCAGGTTCAACTCGAGGCTGCCACCACCTCCCCCGACCCCGATCACCACGATCCTCCCCCCGGTCGCCATGGCTCCGAGGGCGGCCGTCACCCCTGGCGCCCCGACCAGCTCGAGCGAGACGTCGTAGGGGCCGCGCTCCGGCACCTGGTCGGGTTCGATGACCTCGTCGGCGCCGAGGGCCCGGACCGCATCGCGCATATCGAGATTCCTGACCGAGCCCACCACCTGCGCACCGGCGGCGTGGGCGATCTGGACCGCCGCCGTCCCCACCCCACCCGCGCACCCGGAGATCAACACCCGCTCGCCGGCAGTCAGGCCCGCCTGGGTGAACAGGGCGTCATAGGCGGTGAAGAACACCTCGGGGAACCCGCCGGCTTCCTCCCAGCTGATCGAATCGGGCACTGGCAGGACGAAGGCCTCGGGGACGGTCAGGAGCTCCGCCTGGGCCCCTCCGCCGACGATGGTCATGACCCGGTCACCCACCTTGAAGCGGGTCACCGACGATCCAGTGCCTACCACCTCCCCGGCGAACTCCATGCCCGGGATGTCCGGCGGCCATCCGGGGGGAGCCGGGTAGAAGCCCTGTCGTTGCATCAGGTCCGCCCCGTTGATGCCGGCCCCGTGGACCGCGACCAGCAACTCGCCGGGTGCGGGTTCGGGATCGGGTCGTGAGTCCCAGACCAGAGCGGTGTCGACGATGGTGACTGCCTGCATCAGGCCAGAGTAGGCGCGACGCCCTAATGTGGATTCGGTCCGGCCCCAGCTGTCCAGCGGTCCATCCTCAAAGCAATCGAGAGGTCTTCGCCATGACGACCGAGATGACCAGCCCTACTACCGGCGAGGTGCTCCACCTGGTGTTGGCCCACTCGGCCCGCAACTTTCTGCTCAACGATGTCGGGACGACCGGCAACCTGGTCGACCCGGCCGATCAGGCGATGGTCAACCACACGTCGGCGGCGTCCAACGGTGCGGTGTTGACCTTCGCGGCGCCGAGGCGCCGGACCGACGAAACCGATCGGGTCCATCAGAGCCGGGTGGCCATGCGCCGGATCCGTTCCAACCTCCGCACCTTTCGACTGGCCGTCGACCCCGGCTGGAGCACGGCCCTGCGGGCCGAGCTGTCCTGGTATTCCCGGTGTCTCGGGGAGTCGAGAGACCTCTACGTGCTCCGGGACATGTTGACCATCAACGGCCCGTTGCTCCTGGACGAGGTGGAACTGAAGCCGATCGTCGACATCGTCGACCAGTCGATCGCCGGAGCCGGAGCCCGGGTGGCGGTGGCCCGCAGCGGGGACCGTCACGCCCAACTGGTGGACCAGCTGCGACTCCTGCGGGACGCTCCGCAGTTCACCGACAAGGCGGCGCGGCCGGCCATCGAGCTGATGCCGACCCTGCTCCACCGGGCCTGGCTCGATGTGCGGGGAGCCGGCCGGATCGCCAAGAAGGACTCGTCGATCCAGCATCTGCACAAGTTGCGCATCCGGCTGAAGGGGCTTCGCTACGGCTCCGAGACGGTGGCCGTCGTCGCCGGTGATCCGGCCCAACGCACGGCTCGGGCGGCGGAGAAGCTCCAGGGCCAGCTGGGCGACCTGCTGGACGCCACCCACTCAGTCGAATGGCTGCAAGCGGTGGCCGACAGCCATCCCGAGCTGGCTCGATCCACCGAGAGCCTGATGGTCGTCCAACGGGCCTCGGCGGCCATCACCCGGCGGGGATGGAAGAACGACCTCAAAGACGTCGAGCGACGCTGGCGGAAGTGGCAGGGGTAAAGCCCAGTTAGCGCACGGAGACTGAAATGGAGTCGGCGGCATCCCCTCTTACCACTCGACGCCGGTGGAGACGCAGAACTCGTTCTGCTCGGGGTCCGACATCCTGACCCACCGGGTTCCCCCGAAGTCCTGCACGCCTGGGTCGATGCGATGAGCGCCAAGTTCCTGTAGCCGGTGGATCTCGGCTTCGATGTCGTCAACCACCATGTCGAGGTGCATGCGGTTCTTGCCAGCTTTGGGTTCAGGTACGCCCTGAAGAAGAAACGGCGAAGCGATCCCGTCTTTGGGAACAAGCACGGCCAATTTCGCATCCGTGTAGTGCTCGCGATAGTCGAGCGCCTGGGACCAGAACGTAGCTAGCCTCTTTGGCTCTGCACAGTCGAGCACGAGCTCCACTGTTGCCTTGTGTCCCATTGCGTGCCTCCAGGTCGCGTCTACGTGTCGGTCTCGGTCACCGCGACGTGATCGGTCTCCCATAGCTTGATGCCACCCAGGATCCCGGCGGTGTTGTCGACGATGGTGACATCATCATCGAGGTCATCGCGGACCAGCCGGCGAGAGTTTCCCCCGCCGATGTAGAGGTGGTCGAAGAACATCAGGGCCCGCATGTTTTTGATGGCCTTCTGCACCCGCCGGTTCCAGCGTTCCTCGCCGATCTCCTTGCGGGCCGCCTCCCCGATCTGGTCGTTGTAGGTCTCCCCCTTCCGGAACGGCTGATGGGCGATCTCGAGGTGGGGCATCATCCGACCCTCGTAGAAGAGGCCGGATCCGAATCCGGTCCCCAGGGTCATGACGAACTCGAGGCCGTTGCCGCTGACCACCGCCGCGCCCTGGACGTCGGCGTCGTTGGCCACCTTGGTAGGCATGCCGAACGCCTCGGTGAGGGCGGTGGTCAGGTCGAAGTTCGACCACAACGCCGCCAGCTCGTCATCCACCGCACTGCCCGGACCGTGCTTGCAAGAGAAGTGGGGGGCGGAGAGCACCCGGCCGGCCCTGACCATTCCCGGAAACCCCACCGACGCCCGTTCGGCCTTGGGCAGCGGTGCCACCAACTTGCCCAGGGTGGTCACCAACTTGTCAGGCGGGATCGGGTAGGGGGTGGGCACTTTGACCCGGTCAGCGACCATGGCACCGTCGGCGTCGAGCACCGAGGCCTTGAGCCCGGTGCCGCCGATGTCCACTGCCAAGGTCAACGGGTGGTGAGGGGTGGGGGTGATGGTGGCCGGAGGCTCGGGCTCGGACGGCTCGTCCCCCGGCAGTGGCTGGCTGTCGCTCATCCCCCTACGCTACGCCGCCCGAGGGAGCTAACGTCATCCTCCATGCACGATCAGCCCTGGCCGGGGGACGCCTGCTCACTCGTCGACGCCTTCCGCTCCGGGTCCATCACTCCGATCGAGGCCTTGGAGGCGACCCTCGCCGCCATCGACGCATCGGAGCTGAACGCCTTCACCCATCTGGATCCCGATGCCGCCCGATCCAGCGCCCAGGGGGCCGACGTCGCCCTGCCATTCGGCGGGGTCCCGATGGGAATCAAGGAGCTCGAAGCCGTGACCGGGTGGCCGTATACGGAGGCGTCACTGGTCTACAAGGACCGGGTCGCCGACCACGACGCCACCCAGGTCACCCGCCTCCGGGCCGCCGGCGCGGTGCTGATCGCCCAGACCGCCGCCCCCGAATTCGGCGGGGTCAACTTCACCCACTCCAAACTCCACGGCACCACCCGCAACCCCTGGAACCCCGAACGCACCCCGGGCGGATCGTCGGGGGGGTCGGCGGCTGCGGTGGTCGGGGGGATCCTGCCCATTGCCTCCGGTGGCGACGGCGGGGGGTCGATCCGGATCCCGGCCGGCTACAGCGGACTGTTCGGGCTGAAGTCGACCTTCGGGCGGATCCCGAAAGGCCCGCACACCTTGCAACCGCCGTTGACGGTGGTGGTCGGCTGCATGGCCCGGTCGGTGCGGGACACCGCCCGCTGGTTCGACGCCTGCAACGGCTTCGACTCCCGGGACACCCTCAGCCTGCCCCGGGTCGAAGGGTGGGAAGCCGGACTCGGGTCCCTCGACCTGGCCGGCAAGCGGGCGGTCGTCTCGGTGGATCTGGGAACCGCCATCGTCGAGCCCCGGGTAGCGGCCATGGTGCTCGAAGCTGCCGAAGCCCTCATCGCCGACGCCGGTCTCGCCCGGGTGGACATCGTCGTGCAACTCCCGCGGGGTGGTCTCGAGTGGGCGATGTCCAATCTGGTCGGGTTGGCCGGCGATCTCGGTGACCGTTATCCGGCTTGCAACGACGACCTCACCGCGGAGATCCAGCTGGGCATGAACCTGGCCACCCACGGTCTCAACCTGCAGACGGCCGGAAAGACCGAGATGTTCCGCATCGACATCAACGAGACGATGGCCGCCATCTTCGACCAGGTCGACTTCGTCCTCGCCGCCACCAATCCGGATGTCGCCTTCGCCGCCGCCGGTCCGATGCCGACCACGGTGGGCGACATCGATCTGATCGCCGAGTACGGCTTCGAGACGGCACTCAGCAACAACGGCTCACTGACCATCCCGGCCAACCTGACCGGCAATCCGGCGGTGGCCATCCCGGTGGGGCTGGTCGACGGCCTACCGGTGAGCCTGCAGGTCATCGGTCGCCATCATCAGGAGCCGCTGCTCCTGGATCTGGCCCGGATCGCCGAGCGGGAACGGCCGTGGCCGCTGGTGGCGCCGTGAAGGTCGACCTCTGGGTCCCGACCGTCGACCCGTTCTCCACTCCCGAGCTGCTGGCCACGCTGGGCAGGGAGGCCGACCAACGAGGCATCGGCACCATCTGGGTCGGCGAGCACGTGGTGCTATTCGACGAGTACGCCTCCGAGTACCCCTACGCGGAGGACGGCAAGATTCCTGCCCTCCCGAACAGCGGTCTCCTTGAGCCGTTCATCACCCTGTCATTCCTGGCCGCCCACACCTCCAGCGTCCGGTTGGGCACCGCCATGGTGCTGCTGCCCCAGCGCAATCCGGTCTACACCGCCAAAGAGGTCTCCACCCTCGACTGGCTGTCCAACGGTCGGGTCGACCTCGGTGTCGGGGTGGGCTGGCTGGAGGAGGAGTTCAAGGCCGTCAACGTGTCGTGGCCGAAGCGGGGCAAGCGGACCGACGAGTACCTCGAAGTACTGGAGACCCTGTGGTGCGATGAGCGATCGGCCTACCAAGGCGAGTTCTACTCGCTCAACGAATGCGCGATGTTCCCGAAGCCGATCCAGAAGCCGCATCCCCCCATCCACATCGGGGGAGAAAGTGATGCGGCCCTGGCCCGGGTGGCCCGGGCCGCCCAGGGCTGGCACACCTTCAACCGGAAACCCGCCGACCTGGCCGAGCCCCTGGCCAAACTCGAAGGGCTGCTCGGCGAGCAGGGTCGGTCCCGGGACGACATCACCGTGACGGTGTGCCCGTACTTCTTGCCGCTGGACCCGGCCATCGCCGAGCAGTACGCGGAAGCCGGCGCCGACGCGGTGTCGGCCCTGCTGCTGCCGTTGGGAACCGACGAGGTGGCCTCGGCGCTGGACGCCCTCCAGCCGATGTTGGATCGGGCCGCCGCCAGCTAACCGCGAGGCGGATGGATCGAACCTCGGTTCGGCGGAACCCTAGGAGACCAACGGGTCACCAGGAGTCTTCTGGCCGCATCGCCGGTCCCAACAGGGTGGGATCCAGCCGCAGCTCCCGTCGGGCCATGGCCTCCCAGAAGCCGGCGAACCCGTTGCCGTCGTGGTTCTGGAAGAACGACCGGGCCGGTTCGGGGAGCGGCCGGCCGGAGCCCACCGCGGCCACCTGCCAGGCGTTCCGGCAGCGCTGCTCGAGGGCCACTGCCCGCTGGTGGGCGGCCCGGATGCTCGAGCCCAGCACCAACACCCCGTGGTTGGACAGCAGGGCCAGGTCGGCGTCGCCCATGGCGGCGATGGCCCGGGCGGCCGAATCCGGGTCGTTGACCGGGCCGTCGTACTCGTCCACCAACACCAGTTGCCCCCCACCCAGGGCCGAGCTCTGGTCGTGGCAGGTCGGGACCTGCTGGAGGTCGGCCCAGACGGTGCCGAACCGGGGATGGTTGTGGACGGCCACGGTGACGTCGGGGCGGACCCGGTGGAGGGCCAGGTGCAACGGGATGCCGAGCGGAACCGGCCACCGCCCCTCCAATAGGTTGCCCTCCAGGTCGATACGGATGACGTCCTCGGGCCGGATCTCCTCCCACAGCAGCAGCCAGGGATTGCAGAGGAGGGTGCCGTCGTCCTGCTTGTAGGTGATGTGGCCGGCCAGGTGGTCGTCGTACCCTTCGCGCCAGAGGGTCCGGGCCAGAAGCACCAGCTCTTGTTCCGGGGTGAGCTTGGGCAGCAGTTCGGTCATGGCAAGCAGACCTCGGGCAGCGGCCACCGGTAGAGCGTGGCGGCGTTCTGGTGGGTCATCTTGCGGAGGTCGTCCACCGGCAGGTGACCCCAGGCCCGGTGGATGACGTCCTGGGTGTCGGGCCAGGTCGAGTCGCCGTGCGGGTAGTCCACCTCCACCATCACGTGGTCGATGCCGATCCGGTCGCGGGTGTCGATGGTGGACGGGTCGTCGATGGTGCAGAACCAGAAGTTGCGCTGGAGCACGTCGGCGGGACGCTCGGTGCCCCCGGCGAATTCCTGCCCGTAGCCCGACCGGTCGACGATGTTGTCGAGCCGGTCGAGGAGCATGGCCACCCACCCGATGCCGCCCTCGCTCATGGCGATCTTGATACCGGGGAAGCGGGAGGGCAGTCCCGACCACAACCACTCGGCGCAGGCGGTTAGCGACAGCTGACCGAACAGGGTGGCTCCGAGGGCGACCATCGGCGAGTCGCCGGGGAGGTCGCCGATGCCCGACGACCCGACATGTAAGGAGATGACCGTGTCGGTTTCCTGGCAGGCGGCCACGATTGGGTCCCAGTAGGTGGTGAAGATCGACGGCAGCCCGATCTTGTGGGGCCGCTCGGGCAAGGTCACCGAGCGGAAGCCCCGAGCGGCGTTGCGACGGATCTCCTCGGCGCCGAGCTCGGGGTCGGACAAGTTGGTGATCCCGCCGGGGATGATCCGGTCGGGGTAGGGCTGCCACCACGCCTCGTACATCCAGTCGTTCCAGGCTTGGGTGACCGCCGCCCCCAGCTCGGGGTCGGATGCCCCGGAGAAGACCCGGCCGCAGAACCCGGTGATCTGGGACGGGAAGTTGAGTGACGCCCACACCCCGTTGATGTCCATGTCGCGGATGCGCTCGTCGATGTCCCAGCAGCCCGGCCGCATGTCCTCGAACCGGGTGGGCTCGAGGGTGATCGACTCGGGCCGGCGACCGGCCACCGCGTTCATCCCCACCTGGGTGTAGCGCTGGCCGTCGAACTCCCAGAGCTGGTGGCCGAGTTTGTTCTCCACCACTTTGGGGGCGAGGTGCTGGAAGCGAGACGGCAGCCGACCTTCGAACATGTCGGGCGGTTCCACCAGATGGTCGTCGACCGAGATCACCGTGTACCGCTGGGTCCGCGGCTCGGGATCGGGCAGCAACCCGACTCCTGAAGTTCCCCCCTGTGCCATCTGGCTCCTGACCGGACCACTGGTGACCGACTTTCCGACCTGGGCTGGCCGATTGCCGCTCGCTCGGTGGGCTCGTGTATTGCTTATGCCCATGTTGGCGCACCCGACAGTCGGATGGTAGTTGAGGGTCCCGGACCTCCCATAGGGGCACCGGCGAGGGCGATCCGGGCCGGCGAAGACGGGCAAATCGAGACGCACGACGACGAGCTCTGAGATTAGGCTCCCACCGTGGTTGCGGACTTACAACGCGACCCTAGACACGTTCGAGGAGAATCCCGATGTCGCCATTGTTCGGTCGCCGCGACGACAATCACGCCGACACGGGTGCCCTGCAGGCCGAGGTGGACCGACTTGATTCGCTGCCATTGCCCGAGCTGGCCGCCGAAGTCATGGCCAAGGGCTTCGGACCCGGTGGCCAGGGGGCCGACAAGGACGGCACCATCACGGTCGGCGGACCGAACATCAATGCTGGCGTCACCGTCGGAGCCATTGCCCCGGACTTCGTTCCCGGTGACGCCGATGAAGAACTCCGTATTCGGCGGGACAGGTTGGTGGCCGAAGGCATGCAAGTCCTCGAGCACGCCTCGCTGGTGCGCGGTCAGCTCCATACAGCAATGGGCGGCCTCGACTACACCGTCACCCGGCTGGGACGGGCTGCGTTGGAAGGCAACTCCGTAGCGCAGGTCATCGCCGGGGGAAGCCCGTAGGGGATACGTCGGAATGCGCAGACGACCACCAGCTCCCAACCGCTACGACGGAACCATCGCCGTCATCACCGGGGCATCATCGGGAATCGGGCACCGGCTGGCCTTGGACCTGGCGGCCGACGGCGCCATCGTGGTCGGACTGGCCCGACGCCAAGACCGGCTGGCCGAACTCGAGAAGGTGCTGCAATCATCGACGCCATCGAGTTCCACCCGGGTCTGTGACGTCGGAGACACCGCTTTGTATCAGCAGGCTCTCGGTGAGATCGAAGACCAGCACGGGCGCATCGACCTGCTCATTAACAACGCCGGCATCGAAGGGCTCACGCCGGCCACCGACGGGCTGACACCCGCCTATCGGCAGATCTTCGACGTGAATTTCTTCGGCGTGGTGGCCGGCACCCTGGCGGTCTTGCCGGGAATGTCGGCCCGCCGATCCGGGATCGTGGTCAACGTCTCATCCGACGCCGCCCGAGCGCCCGAGCCACGCCACGGAGCCTATGGAGCCTCCAAGGCCGCGGTGGCGGCGTTCACCGAATCGGTGGCCCATGAGGTCGCCGATCGGGGCATTCACATCCATGTCCTGTATCCGGCCTGGGTGCCGACCTCCATGGGGATGTCGGGGTTGGATGACGGTGGGTCATTGCCTCCCAAAGCGGTCCGGAGGACTGAGGCCCAGGTGTCGGTGCTGGTGCTCAACCGTATGGGCGGACCCCGGATGGAGATCAATGCCTCGGCGTTGCCGATGTTGGCTCCGATCGGGCGCACCATCGCGCCGATTTCCTATCAGCGGGCCATGCGTCATCGAGCTCGCGAAGCCTGACCCGGTTTGCCGGGCCGTCGCTGACTATCCCGCCGCCCGACCGGCCAGCACCGGATCGTCGAAGAAGGTGCGGAGGCGCAACCACGCCGGCGGCAGCCCCCCGTAGACCAGGACGCCCTCACCCGGGGGGATGCGGCGGAGCGCCTGCGGGGGTGCCAACCTCCGGCTGGAAGGCGACCGGGTGGTGGTCGGGCCGCCCGGGCCGCCCGAGGTGTAGGCCGGCAGCAACACTTCCTCGTCGCCGATCAAGTGAGTGGCGTAGTCGAGGGTGGAGGGATCGGAGATACCGGAGAGGAAGACCTTCGCCCGGTGGTTGTTGACCACGGTTGCCGACCGGCTGCCGTAGCGGGCGGTGATCTGGGCGAGGTCGTGCCAGATGCTCACCAACTGGACCCCGTGGCCAGCGGCGGTGGCGGCCACCGAGTCGAGATCGGAGAGCGGAGCGATATTGGCCGCCTCGTCCAACACCACCAGCAGCGGCGGATCCAGTGGGCTCCCGGTCCGGGTGACCGAGTCGTAGACATGCTCGAGCACCTGGCGGAGGACGGCGGTGAACAACGGGCTCAAGCGACGCTGATCGTGGGCCGGAGCACAGAGATAGAGCGTGTTGTCACCGGAGACCAACCGGGATGCGTCGATGTCCTGGAGGTCGTCGTCGATGCCGCCATCCCCCTCGTCACCGAACGGCTCGAGGATGGTCTCGACGGTGGTGTAGATCGAGCTGCGCTGGCGCTCCTCCTTGCCGAACAGCGAATGGGCGGCAGCTACCGCCTCCGGGACTCCGGCGGCCGAGAGATGCTCGAGAACTTCGGCCTCCTCCTGGGTGTCCACCCACCTGACCACGTCGGTCATCTGCCGACCTCCGGAGGCAGCCGCGAACAACAACGGCGCCAGCATTTTGGTGGCGGTGGCGTACCAGAAGTCACCGTCGCCCATGGTCCCGGCCGAGGTCTTGCCGACATCGGTCATCGACGACGCCACCCGCCGGGCCCCCGGCCAGGTTCGGGCGGCCGGCAGCGGCGACCACGCCGCGGAGGGGAGCCCGGTCGACCCGGACGGATCGAAGCAGGCCACCTCGCCCCGACGGCGGCGGTAGGCGATGGTGTCCCCGACCAGATCAGCTTTCACGCTGGTGGCGATCACCGGGCCCTCCCATTCCAGGATGGACGGCACCGCGAAGCCGCTGGTCTTGCGGGACTGGGTGGGGCCGAACACGATCACCGACTGACGTGGCTCGGTCGCCAGCAATCGCTTCCCGGCCCGGCCGAGCACCAGCCGCCCCGACCCCGGCGGCGTTGGGTGAGTCGCATGTTTCGTACCCGGGGGTTTCGCCGCCAACGACCGGAGGTCACCGGGTCGCGCCCACCGGGCGTCGGCCGGGCCGCGATCACCCCCTCGCCAGCGGCTCCGGTGACCGCCCACCCGGGCCCGGGAGCGGCGAGGTGCCAGCGGCCGATCCGGGAACACCCGCTCCCGGCGCCGGCCCGGACCCGAACGGTTGCGGCCGACCAGGCCGGCGACGGCCAACCCGGCGAGTCCGACCACCGTACTGGTCACGGTCGACCCGCTCATGGCCCGTACCGATGGTCCGGCTCGCCGATCATCGCCGCGTCGGTGTCGATCAGTTCGCGTTCGCTCGACGCCAGCCGGTGCTCGACCAGAAACGACCGTCGCCCCACCTTCCACAGCGCCAAACCCCGACGCAGCTGGGTGACCAGCGCCGCCTCGGTGGCGGTGAGGCCCAGCAACTCGCCCGTCCTTTCCACCTCACCGGGAGACTGGGCATAGACCACCCGGGTCTCGGAGTCGGCCAGCAACCCTTCGGCCAACCCGACCTGTTCGGAGTCGCTGGCCCCCACCGCCCGCAGGTCCGACATCCGATGGAGCACAGCGATGTTGGCGATGCCCAATGCCCGGGAGAGCTTCCAGGACGCTTGCAGCCACCGGGCCACCCCGAGATTGGAGAGAATCGCCCAGGCCTCATCCACCACCACGATGACCCGGTGCCGGTGTTCGGCCACCACCGCGTTCTGGAGCCAGGCAGTGGCGCAGGCCATCAGGACACCGAGGGCGGGCGAGTTGTACACCGCCGCCAGGTCGAGCACCACCAACGGCGCATCGAGGCGGAGCCCCGGAGTGGTCGGCCCGTCGAACATCCCCCGCAGGTCACCGTGCACCAGGCGGCGCAGCTCCAGGGCCACGTCTCGTCCATCCTCCATCAACGTGAGCTGATCGGTGCGGAGCTGTCCGGCGGCGTCCGGGCTCGGATCCAGCAGCGACTCGACCACATCGGGAAGCGTCGGGGCCGCCCGGTTGGCCGCCGACGACCGCCGGGTGGCCTCGGTGAGGGCGGCATCGATGGCGGCCCGCTCTCTCGGCACCAGATCCCGGCCCAGGCAGGCGACCGCCAACGACGCGGTGAGCTCGACCCGGCGGCGCCCGACCCCATCGCCGGCCTCGTAGCCGTGGCGGGCCTCTCCCGTTCGGTAGTCGGTGGGGACCGAACCGCCGGGGGCCGGGCCGGTGTCGAGCGGGTTGAGCCGCACCGAACCGCCGGGCCGCAGGGCCACTGGCACCACTCCCCAGGCCCGGGCCAGCGGCCCGTACTCGCCCTTCGGGTCGACCACCCACGCCCGGCGGCCGAACACCGCTTGTCGCCACAGGTACGACTTCACGAACGCGCTCTTGCCCCGGCCGATCTGCCCGAACACCACCATGTTCGGATTGGTGATCAGTCCCGTCTGATAGAGCACAAAGGGGTCGTAGACGAACGACCCACCCAACACGTCCCGACCGATGAGCACCCCCTCATGCCCGAGACCCGCCTCGGTGGCCAGCGGGTAGGCGACACTCAGATGGCGGGTGGTGGCAACGTGGGCGGGCACTCTCGGCATCGGCGCGCTCACGTCAGACCCCGGCCCAACGGCATCGTGCAGGCGAAGGCGGCATCCTGCTCGCCGTAGAGCCGACGGAGCTCCATCCGGCTCTGTCCGGCCGCCTGTTCGATCGACCCGCAGCCATCCCGCAGCTCATCGGGGCTGTCGGCGGTGACGGTGACGTATCCCGAGAAACGGTATTGGGCGTGCCCGTCGGCCAGTTCAACGTCACGATGTTCGGCCCCTTCCTTCTCGCGGGTTTGGCGGGCGGTGACCAGAAACCCTCCGCGTCGCCGCAATTCGCCGTCGGCGATGTCGGCCGTCCGGGCCTGGGCGACCTGCCGGGCGGCCCGGATCGGACTCACCGGCTCCATCACCAACGAAACGGACCGACGGAGTGGCGAAAATAGCAACGGCCCCAAGAAGTCGGGGGTCACATCGGTCCGGGGCCACTCGGCGATCCAGTAGGTGGCATGCCAGGTGGCATCGACGTGGACCGAATCCCATTGCGGCTCGATGACCATCGGCCATGGGTGCCCAGATGACCGCCGGCCTTCTTTCTCCGCCGGCGCTCGGTCGGCGATGGTCCCGGCATCCGGGCCGACACCCCCGACCGAGTTCAACGGGGCCGACGTCTCCCGCATCACCGATGCCAGGGCTCGGGGCCCGAGGATCCCCTCCACGGTGGCGTCGGCTTCCTCCACCAGCCGTTGGAGCGCCACCACTTCCCGCAACAGCAGTGCCGCCGCCCCGTCGTCTCCCCCACCCGAGGCTCGAATCGCCCGTGACGAATGGGCGGTGTGGATGGACAGTGCCAGCAGCACCCGGTGGCGGCGGGTGACCGGGGCGGACTGATCGACTAGGGACCGATAGGAACGGCCGGGCGCGGTGTCGATATCCAACTCGGCGTGGGCGAGTTGATGGCCACGCACAGCGCTCCCGTCGTCGGGAAGACAGGACTCCACCCACTGCACCCGGTGGACGGCTGATCCCTCTCGGGCCATCGAGGCCAGCACCCGCGCCCAGGCGGCGATCCGGGAGTCCTGTTCCACCGGTCCGAGCAGGGCAAAACTGTGGCCCTGCACGGCCAACACCGCGGTGGCCGTGCGGGCGCGGGCATCCATCACCACCCCGGCGACCGGGGCGTCCGGGTTGTCACCGACCGGCACCGGTTCGATGCGGAGCCCGTCGAAGACTCCAGGTGGCCGCCGGACGCCGCGACCGTCGGGGCGGGCGGAGCGAATGGTGGGCTTCCCGTGGTTCCCGAGATCGAGATCGAGATCGGCCAGATGGCCGAGCCCGGGTGCCGTCGAGGGTTGCCGGTGCCCGCCCCGCAACTCGGCCACCAGCCACCGGACCACCAACGGGAACCACTGTTCACCGGTTCGTCCTCGCAGGGGCCAGCAAGCCACCGCCACCCCGATGCCGGCACAGGCCAGCGCCCCGAGAACGCCCAACACCGAAGGATGCGACCGCAAGGCGAGCACCCCGAACACCAATCCGACCGCCACCGAACCGATCTGCCCACCTCTCCATCCGGCGATCAAGCCTCGCCGCTCGAGGGGACCGAACCGGTAGCGAGTCCGCTCGGCTCGGACCTGGCCCTCGGACACGCTCACGGCTTCGTGGTCAGCGACTGGTCAGGGCTCGAACCGGTGGTCAGTGCGGCCGGGCGTGGTTCGCCGGCCGGTGGCGCTTCAGACGATCCGCCCGGTTGCATCACGTTGGTGTAGGCCTCGCCCGCCGCTGGATGCGGACTGCGCATCGGCACACTCGCCCCGGGCGGCGTGGCCGTCCCGACCCTCTGCTTTTCCAATGACGAGCGACCGAGGTCCGGGGGGCCCGATCCCGAGCCGGCTTCCCCTCCGCTCGCCCCGGAAGCGGCCCCGCCACCCGCCTGCGCCATGGCCAATCCGACCTCGCTGGTCCCGCCGCTGGCCCCGTCGGCCGCCACCCGCAAGGCCTGCTGGGCCAGGGTCTTGGGCGGGCCGATCGCGGCCTGAACACTGCGTCGACCGGCACCTTCGAGATGTCCCACCGCTCCCGCTTCCAGAAACGGCAGCAGCCGGAAGAGGGCCCAGGGGGCGAAGGCGGCCAGGAGCAACAGGGCCGCGCCTCCCAGCACATCGGTGAAGCTGCCGCCACCCGCGGCCGAACCCGCGGAACCGGACGGCGACGATCCGGATCCCCCAGCCAGCGCCCCGGCGGCCAGGCTGAGCACCGACACGATCACGAACTTGCTCAAGATCAACGCCACCAGGGTGTCGACCAACCGGCGGCACCAGTGGGCGATGGCCGGCCACGCCAGGCTGGCCAGGGCCAGCGGTAGGAACAGCACTGCGACGTAGATGGCGGCCGAGCGGATCAACAGCTCCACCCACAGCAGAAAGGCTCCGAACACCACCGCCAATCCGCCCATCAGCACCACGAACGTCGGGGTGGCCGGGCCCCCGGTGGCCGGGCCCGACAGGGCGGTGATCGTCGAGGTGAAGAAGTGGTTGGTGTCGAGCCCGGCGCCCTGGGCGACGGTGGCACTCATCGAGTCGGTCAAGGCCAGACCCAGTTGCACCAGCTTGACCGCCACCGCGGTGAGGAGGATGGCCAGCGGAACATTGACGGCCACCGAGCGGATCAGCATCGACGCGCTCTGTCGATGGATGGCCTGGATCACCCCGAACAACATCAAGGGCACGATGACGACTCCGGCGAGTCCGGCCATGGTCCGGAAGTGGGAGGCGAACCACGAAGCTCCGAGGTCGACCGAGGTGGAGGCATCCAGAAACGAGCCGATCTGCCCGAGCAGCCACACCCCTCCGGCCGACACCCAATTGGCGATGGCATCGAGCACACTCGACACCCCGAACCCGGCGACCTGGCTGGCCGCCGCGCCGGCGATCCCGCCGGCGGCCTGACACACCGGACCCAGGCCGGCGGCACCCAGGGCCCCGGCCGGGGACGAGCAGGCCAGACCCGGGATCGACGGGATCCCGAGGGCGGCCAACATCTCAGTGGACCCCTTGCCCGGCCTTGAAGAAGAAGTTGACGATGGCCGGGCCGGCGCCGATCAACAGCGCCGACAATCCGGAGATCAGCACCGCCCGCCGGCCCACGTAGGTCTGCTGGTAGTTCTGGGCATGGGAGCCGAGCGCCCAGGCCGCGGCGCCGATCACCAGGGCCACCAGCGAGAGGGCCAGGGCCCAGCCGTCGAGGCCGTTCATCAGGTTCTGGAGCACCTGGCCCCCGGGCAACGCACTGGTGTCCGGCTGGACCTGGACATCGACCATTCGCCCCACCACGGCGTGGGCCATCGAGGTGAGGTGGGGGCCGACAGCAGATCCAGACCGAGATGGGAGGGAGAACAACGCGACAGCGAGCATGGTCTCCAACGTAAACCCCCATCCATGACTATTCAATACTTTTTATGTAGTTTCTTGCTTAGACTCGGCCGGGAGGGCGGCCGTAGTGGGCATGTAGCTGACTCAGGCGTGGGCCTGCCATGCTGGGAGCGTGAAGCCGTACCTCATCGGATACATCGTGATCGTGGTGGTGGCCGCCATTGCCGTGGTGGTGGCCGCCCGCCTCGGACGCCGGGCCGGGCGCCGCAGCCTGCAGCAACGCCTCACCGCGCTGGCCAACCGACTGGGGGCGGTACCCCCCGACGACGGGGGGGTGGAACCGGTCCTCAGCCACCTCGAAAAGGTCACCGGGGAGGCCGCCGAGGCGGTGAGCGAAGCCAGCTCCGACGCCATCCGCCTGCGCCGGGCGCTCGACACCCTGCCGCAGGGGGTGATCGTCTGCGACGAGAACGGCGAGGTCGGCTTCCGCAACGCCCGGGCCGGCGCCCTGATGAACAACCGCCACGGTGACGCCCTGGCCGCCCAGGCCGTCACCGAGTTGCTCGAAAACGCCTGGCACAAGGGTTCGGACGAGCGGACCCTCGACCTCTACGGTCCCCCCCGCCAGACCCTGACCATCGGCACCCGCCTGATCGACGACGGTCGGCGGCCGCTCGGGGTCATCGCCATCATCGAAGATGTCTCCGAACGCCGCCGTCTCGAAGAGATCCGGCGCGACTTCGTTGCCAACGTCAGCCACGAACTGAAGACCCCGATCGGTGCCCTCGGGCTGTTGGCCGAGACCCTCACCGCCGAGCCCGATCCGGCCATCGCCCAGCGGCTGGCCACCCGGATCCACACCGAAGCCTTCCGGGTGAGCCGGATCATCGATGATCTCCTCGACCTCAGCCGCATCGAGTCGGAGGAGACGCCTCCTCGGGAGCCGATCTACATCAACCTGGTGATGGCCGAAGCCGTGGAACGGGTCAAAGCCGCCGCCGAACAACGCCGGATCACCATCGAGATGGACGAGCCCGACCCGCCGATCCACGTCATCGGGGACCGGCGCCAGCTGGTGTCGGCCATGCACAGCCTGCTGGAGAACGCGGTTACGTTCTCCTCCGAGGATGGGGTGGTGCGGGTGGCCGGAAGCCAGGTCGACCAGGATGTCAAGCTCTCGGTCGCCGACAAGGGCGTCGGCATCCCCGCCCGCGACCTCGAGCGCATTTTCGAGCGGTTCTACCGGGTGGACCTCGGACGCAGTCGCGAAACCGGAGGCACCGGTCTCGGATTGTCCATCGTCCGCCACGTCGCCCATAATCATCAGGGCCGGGTCGAGGTCGACTCCCGCGAGGGCGAAGGATCCACCTTCACTTTGGTCTTACCCCGGCCTCCCGAATACTCGGCCTGAGACCGGACCCTATGACCGCGGACATATCGCAGACCAAGGTACTCCTGTGCGAGGACGAGGAGTCGTTCGTCGACGCGCTGGTCATCGGCCTCACCCGGGAGGGGTTCGACGTGACCGTGGCCCGCGACGGGGTCGAGGCGCTCCGGATGTTCGACCAGGAGTCGCCGGATCTGATCCTGCTCGACCTCATGTTGCCCAAACTGTCGGGCATCGACGTCTGCCGTTCGATCCGGGCCCGCTCGTCGGTGCCGATCATCATGGTCACCGCCAAGGGCACCGAGATCGACACCGTGGTCGGCCTCGAGGTCGGCGCCGACGACTATGTCGCCAAGCCCTACCGACTCCGCGAGTTGGTGGCCCGGATGCGGGCGGTGCTCCGACGGACGCCGGCCGGTGATCGGGTCCGCAGTTCGGACGGCAACCATCCCGACATCCGGCCGGTCCTCGACGCCGGGGGCATCCGCATCGACCCCGATCGCCACCAGGTGTCGGTGCGTGACGTCGACGTCCATCTCCGGCGGAAGGAATTCGAACTGCTGTCGCTGTTGATCGAGAACTCCGGCCGGGTGCTGACCCGCGACGTGCTGATCGACCGGATCTGGGGCTCCGACTACTACGGGGATACCAAGACCCTCGACGTGCACATCAAACGGCTACGCAACCACGTGGAGAAGGACCCGTCGTCGCCCGCCCTGATCACCACCATCCGAGGGGTGGGCTACCGGTTCAACCCCTCGGCCGACTGACCAACCCGAGCGCCGACCCAGCCGGGTCGTTCGGCTACAGCCCGGCCGGGAACGTGTAGGGCTGCGGGGCGGGATCCGTCGACCCGACGTCGAGCTGGATGACATTGTGCGCATTCAACGGGATCGAACGCGGATCGCCGGTGAACGGGCTCCCGTTGACCGTGGCGGTGACCGCTCCCTGGGCCGGTCCCACCTGGGTGGAGGACAGCGGTTGGCCCCAGATGTCGAAGAAGTCGCCGAGGGTATAGACCCGCTGCACCGGCGACTCGATGTGGATCACTCCGGTCGAGTCGTGGGTGTGGAGCCAACTGAAGCAAGATCCGTCGGCGACGAAGGGCCCGGTACTGGTCTGCTCGAACTGGAGGGGCGGGCCGATGCCGACGCCCGGCGGTAACAGCCTCAATCCGCCGTTGACATAGACGGCCAGGTGGGCGTGGATGTGAAAGACCAGCTGCTCGGTGGAGTTGCAGCTGATCCCGTCCACCGCGGTGGTCTGGTCGGTCACCCCCGTCGGGGCCAACAGCGACCCCGATGCCGCCGTCGTGGTCGACGTCGATGCGCTCGACCCGGGACCCGGCCCACTGGTGGGGGGTGATGTCGAGGGGCTGGAGGAACACGCCGCCAACCCGACGACCGCCGCTACCAGCACCCCCGCCCACCGGAGCCCGGACGAACCCTTCCGCTTCATTTTTCGCCCCGTCTTCCGCCCCGGCCAGAATCCAGAGGCCGACAACGAGAGGTTCACCCCGCCACCGAGCCGGGCCCGGGGATTACCCCGACCCCGCCGAGATAGGGATACAGCACCTCGGGGAGCATCACCGAGCCGTCGGGCTGGCGTCCCGACTCCACCAGCGCCGCCCAGATCCGCGGCCAGGCCAGCGCCGAGCCGTTGAGGGTGTGCACGAAGGCCGGCGACCCGCCCGCCGACGGCCGGTAGCGGATGTTGCCCCGGCGGGCCTGGTAGTCGCGGAACCAGCTGATCGACGACACCTCGAGCCACTGGTCGACCCCGGGGGCGTAGACCTCGAGGTCGAAGGTGCGGGCCGATGAGATCCCCAGGTCGCCGGCGCAGAGGTCGAGCACCCGGTACTGGAGCCCGAGCTCCACCAGCAGCGCCTCGGCCCGCGCCACCAGATCGGCGTGGACCGCCGACGCCTGCTCGGAGGTGGCGTAGGCAAACAGCTCCACCTTCTCGAACTCGTGGACCCGGAGCAGGCCCCGGGTGTCCCGTCCGGCCGCCCCCGATTCCCGCCGGAAACACGGGGTGGCCGCCGTCAACCGCACCGGCAGCTCGTCCTCGTCGAGGATGTCGCCCCGGGCCATGGAGGTAAGCGGGGCCTCGGCGGTGGGGATGGCCCAGAGGTCGTCCCGCTCGAGGTGATAGGCGTCGTCGGCGAATTTCGGGAGCTGGCCGGTCGCCACCATCGTCTCGGTGCGGACCAGGGTCGGGGGGCGGATCTCCTCGAAAGCGTCGGCGTGGCGGTCGAGGGCGAAGGCGGTCAGGGCCCGTACCAGCCGGGCGCCGAACCCGCGGTAGAGCGGGAACATCGAGCCCGACAGCTTGGCCCCCCGCTCCATGTCCAGGATCCCCAGCGCCGCGCCGATCTCCCAGTGGGGCACCCGTTGGGCCTCGACGTACACGGGGTCCACCGCCGGCCAGCTGCGGACGAGCACATTGTCCTCGGGGCCGGCCCCATCGGGGGCATCGTCGGCCGGGAGGTTGGGCAGGTAGAGCAGTGCCTCCCGTACCGCCTCCTGGGCCTGGCTGGCGCCGTGATCGAGATCGGTCTCCTGGACGCCGAGGTCGCGGCTCTGGGCGGTGAGCTCGTCGGCAACCCCGGTATCGCCGGAACGGCGGGCCTCGCCCACCTGTTTGGACAGCGCCTTCACCTGCGCCCGGAGGTCGTCACGACGCCCGACGGCGGAGCGGGCGGCGGCGTCGAAGGCGAGAAGCCGGTCGATCTCGGCCGGATCCACCCCCCGGCGCCCGAGCGCCTGCTTCACCCCGTCGACGTCTTCCCTGACCAGCCGGATATCGATCATGACGACATCACGGTAGCGTGACGGCCCGTGGAGAATGTCCCGGACGGCCCGGCACCCGTGGTCGTCTGTGACGAGTTGGTCATTCGCTACGGGGATCTCACCGCCGTCGATGCGCTCTCCTTTCAAGCCCGCCCCGGCGAAGTCCTGGCCCTGCTCGGGCCCAACGGGGCCGGCAAGACCAGCACCGTCGAATGCTTCGAGGGCTACCGGCACCCGTCCGCCGGCTCGGTCTCGGTCCTCGGCCTCGACCCGCGGCACGACCACGCCGCCCTGGTCCCCCGGATCGGGGTGATGCTGCAACGGGGCGGCGTCTACCCGATGCTTGGCCCGGCCCGGGTGCTCCGCCTGTTCGCCCAGTACTACGACGACGCCGAGGATCCCGACGCGCTGCTCGACCTGGTCGGGTTGGGGGAGGTGCAACGCACCCCGTGGCGGAGGCTGTCGGGCGGGGAGCAACAGCGGCTGTCCCTGGGCCTCGCGCTGGTCGGCAAACCCGAGGTGGTGTTCCTCGACGAGCCCACCGCCGGGGTCGACCCCGAGGGCCGGGTGGTGGTCCGGGAGATCATCGCCGGCCTGCGCCGTCGGGGGATCTGCGTCATCCTCACCACCCACGAACTCGCCGAGGCCGAGCGGCTGGCCGACCGGGTGGTGATCATCGACCACGGCCGGAAGCTGGCCGAGGACACCCCGGCCGGGCTGAGCGCCGGGACCGGCGACGGCTCCATCCGGTTCACCACCGATCCGGGTATCGACACCGCCTCGCTGGCGCTGGCCATCGGGAGCGGCACCGCCATCGACGAAGAGGGCCCCGGCATTTACCGCTTGCGCCCGCCGATCGGGACCGACAACCCGGCGGTGGTGGCCGCCCTGGCCGCGTGGCTGGCCGCCCGCGGGTTGGCCCTGGGCGATCTCCGCACCCGCCATTCGCTGGAAGAGGCCTACCTGGCCATCACCGGCTCCGGAGGCACCTCGGCTCCGACTGTGAAAGCGGTCGCCAGCGGAAGCGGGAGCCGGAGTCGGGGTCGGCGGTCGGCCCGGGGATCCCGCTGATGCGTGCGCTGCTGGCCCAGATCCGGGTCGAGGTCACCATGATCTTCACCAACGGGGAGACCCTGTTCCTGACCCTGGGGATACCGGTGCTGTTCCTCCTCTTCTTCTCCGGGGTCCACGTGCTCCCGACCGGGACCGACCATCCGGTCGACTTCCTGGTGCCGGGCATCCTGGCCCTGGCGGTGATGTCGACGGCGATGACCGCTCTCGGGATCGGCACCGGGTTCGAGCGCGGCTACGGCGTCCTCAAACGGCTGGGCACCACCCCGCTCGGCCGGCCCCGGTTGCTGGCGTCGAAGATCATCACCGTGATCGGGGTGGAGTTGGTCCAGGCCGCGGTGCTGGTCCTGGTCGGCCTGGCCCTGGGTTGGAGTCCGGGACGATCGGCGTCGGGCGGGGTACCGGTCGGGGTGGCTGTGGCGGTCATGGTGCTCGGGACCGTCGCCTTCGGGGGCATCGGGCTGCTGCTGGCCGGAATGCTCAAGCCACTGGTCAACCTGGCCGTGGTCAACACCCTGTTCGTGGTGCTGCTGCTGCTCGGGGGCATGCTCATCCCGTTGGCCAAGTTGCCCGGCTGGCTGGCCGGGATAGCCAAGGTCCTGCCGGCTTCCGCCCTGGCCGACGGTCTCCACGCCGCTCTCGGACACGGCGCGGCGGTGACCGGCCGGGACTGGGTGGTGCTGGCCGTCTGGGCGGTCGCCGCGCCGGTGGTGGCCGGTCTCAGCTTCCGGTGGGAGTGACCACCCGGAGGGCTACCCGCCGGATCCGGCCAGACGGTGCAGCCAACTGGTCAGTTCGCTGGCGGTGAGGGCACCGAGGTGGTGGCCGATGACCTTCCCCGACTCATCGATGAAGTAGGTGTTCGGCTGGGCGTTCATCCCGTAGAGGACCGAGGTGATCTTGAGCGTCCGGTCGGCTCCCACCGGATAGGGGATCCCCGACTGCTGCACGAAGGCCACCGCCGACGACGGGTCGTCGGCCACGTCCACCCCGATGAACTGCACCGGCGACCCTTTGACGATCTCCGCCTTGGCCGTCCGGGCCAGCAGCGGGGTCTCGGCCTGGCAGGGGATGCACCACGAGGCAAAGAAGTTCAGCACCACCGGATGATGGCGGTTCTTGCCCAACGAAGCGAGGGAGACCGGGGCCAGCGGCGTCGCCGACGTGCTCAGCAGATTCGGCAGCGAGAAGTTGGGGGCGGTGCTCCCGACTCCCACCACCGCCGGCTGCCCGGTGCTGGTGGTGGCCGCCGGCCGGAGCCCCAGGAACAGGAAGACCGCCAGCAGCACCGCGATGGCCGACCCCAGCATCAGCGCCCGGAGTCGGCGCCGGCGCGTGGGGTTCAATGCTTGGTGAAGATGTCGACCGCCATGAGGACGAACAGCAGGGTCAAATAGGTGATCGAGTAGCTGAACAGCCGCATGGCCGCCTTGGGGGTGGCCCGCATCCAGAGCCGGATGGACATGGCGATGAACACCACGCCCAGCACCGAGGCGGAAACCACGTAGATCACCCCGAGGTGGCCGACCACCGCCAGGAGCAACGACACCCCGACCAACAGCACGGTGTAGGCCAGGATCTCCACCGCCGTCCGTCGGAAGGTGGCGACCACCGGCAGCATCGGTACCTCGGCGGCGGCGTAGTCCTCCTTGTACTTGACGGCCAGCGCCCAAAAATGGGGAGGCGTCCAGGCGAAGATGATGGCGAACATCACCACCGGTGTCCACGAGAGGCTGTTGGTCACCGCCGACCAACCCACCAGCACCGGCACCGCCCCGGCCGCCCCGCCGATGACGATGTTCTGACTGGAGGTCCGCTTCAGCCACAGGGTGTAGACGAAGACATAGAAGAGGGTGGCGGAGACGGCCAGCACCGCGGAGAGCAGGTTGACGGCCAGCCACAACTCCACGAACGCCACCACTTCGAGGGTGATGGCGAAGATCAGGGCGTGGGCCGGGCTCATGGCCCCGGTCACCAGCGGGCGATTCCGGGTGCGGTGCATCACCTTGTCGATGTCCCGGTCCACCACCATGTTGATGGCGTTGGCGCCCCCGGCGGCCAGTGATCCACCTACCAGAGTGGCCACCATCAACCAGATGGAGGGGAGGCCGCGCTTGGCCACCACCATGGTCGGAAGGGTGGTGACCAGGAGCAATTCGATGATCCGCGGCTTGGTGAGCGCCACATAGGCACCGATACGGGATCGACCCGTGAGCGGGCCCGCGAGGGCGACGGCCGGTGTGGACATTGCGTACACCTTACGACCTGGGCCCGAAATCCCACAAAGCGGCACCACCGTCTGCCGAGCGGCGACGGGCCCAAACCGGCCGGTACCATTGACAGACGGTGTCCTCCCTGCGTATCGGCCCCCGACCCTTCCTCCGACTCTGCCAGCTGACCTTGGCGGTGGTCGTCCTCAATGTCGTCACCGGGGCAGCGGTCCGGCTGTCGGACTCGGGCCTCGGCTGCCCGGACTGGCCCAACTGCTCGCAACACCGGCTGACCCCGGCCCTCTCCCTCCACCCGGTCATCGAGTTCGCCAACCGGGCGGTGGTGGTGGTGTTGGTGGTGGCCTGCGCGGCGACAGTCATCGCCGCCTTCCTTCGGCGCCCGGCCCGGCGGGACCTCCGGTGGCTGGCCGGCGGGCTCATCCTCGGGGTCATCGGCGAGGCGGTGCTCGGCGCGGTGGTCGTCTACTCCAAGCTGAATCCGTATGTGGTGGCCACCCACTTTCTGGTCGGGATGGCGCTGTTGGCGGTGGCGGTGGTCCTCACCCTCCGGGCCTCCCACGGTGGGGGGCGGGGTGTGGTGGTGGTGTCGACCGCATCCCTGCGGCTGAGCCGGTTGGTGATCGGCCTGGTGGTGCTGGTGCTGGCGGCCGGGGCGGCCACCACCGGTACCGGCCCTCATGCCGGCGGTAAGGGGGCAAAGCGGATTCCACTGGGACTGGAGGACATGACCCGGATTCATGCCGAGGTCGTGATCGCCGCCGTGTTGGCGGTACTCACCCTCCTCTGGGTGCTCTGGCGGAGCGATGCCCCGGCGTCGGTGCAGAACGCCGGACGGGTGGTACTGGTGGTGATGTTCGCCCAGGGGATCATCGGGTACACCCAGTTCTTCACCCATCTCCCGGCGGTGCTGGTCGGGATCCACGTCTTCGGGGCGTCGGTAGTGTGGGCGGCGGTGCTCTGGTTCCACCATCAGATGTCCGTCCACGCTCCCGAGATCACCGCCGGCATCGCCGACACGCCGACGCCGGGTCCGGGCCAGGAGGCGCCGACTAGCGCCGAGGTGGCGGTGGGATGAGCGATGTGCAGACCGCCCCGGTGGAGGACGTGCGCACCGACCTCGAAGAGTCGGTGTCGCCCGACCGGCCGTGGTTGGTAATCGTCTGGAACGATCCGATCAATCTGATGTCGTTCGTGACCTTCGTATTCCAACGGCTGTTCGGTTACTCGAAGGAGAAGGCGACCAAGCTGATGATGGATGTGCACGTGAAGGGTCGGGCGGTGGTGTCGTCGGGCACCCGCGAGCGGGCCGAGCTCGACGTCTATCGGCTCCACGAGCACGGGCTGTGGGCGACGATGGAACAGTCCGGATGAGGGTGGTTTCACCTCCAGCACCGGTCGGCTGATGGCCTTTGCCTCCCCCATCCGCCGGCGGCGGGACGGACGGTACACGGTGCGGCTGCCGGCCCAGGTGCGCAGCATGCTCGCCTCCCTTTCCCAGCAGATGGTTCCGATGATCGACTCGGAGGATCCGGCGGTCACCCGGTTGTTCCCGCCTGCCTACATCGGGGATGACACCGCCGAGGCCGAGAAGCAGTACCGCAACCTGGTCGACGGGGCCCTTCACAACCATCAGCACCAAGCCGTCCAGGTCCTGTCCGAGACGGTCAACGCCGACACGCTCACCGCCGACGAACTGTCGGGATGGCTGTCGGCGATCGGCTCGATGCGACTGGTGATCGGGACCCGGCTGGATGTGAGCGAGGACATGGAGAAGCCGGCAGCCGGGGACCCGTCGGAGTCCGAACACGCGGTCTTCGACCTGCTGGGAATGCTCCAGGCGACCATCGTGGATGTCCTGGCCGAGGATCTCCCCGACGAGGGTCAGCCGCCCAGCGCCCTATGAAGCCTCTGCTACTCTCCATTAGCCCAGATCGGGTTTGAGCCCCCATCGTCTAGCGGCCTAGGACGCCGCCCTTTCAAGGCGGTAACACGGGTTCGAATCCCGTTGGGGGTGCGTGGTGCCCCAGCTCCTTTTGCTGGTTGGGGACCTGTGGTGCAGCTTGGAGTGCACGCCGGCCTGTCAAGCCGGAGGTCGCGGGTTCAAATCCCGTCAGGTCCGCCACCTCGGTTCGCCGAGGCGAGGTCGGGTAGCTCAGTTGGTAGAGCGCGCGCCTGAAAAGCGTGAGGTCACCGGATCGACGCCGGTCCCGACCACCACCGAACCAATGGGGGCCAGAGAATGGGCGTGACCGGCGCAACAAGTCGACATCTGAATTCCTCACGGTTCGCCTCGATGGTGGTATCAGCGCTTATTGCGTTGATGGGGACGCTGATTGTCGGTTCGGCTTCGCCGGCTACCGCCGCGAACAATGCCTCCTCCACTTGGAAGAACATCACGCCGTCTTCGGCAGCCGAGAGCCCTCCTCCACGGAACGGCGCGGCTATGGCGTACGACCCCCACACCGGACAGTTGGTGTTGTTTGGCGGATTCGGAATTGGAAACGATCTCGCTGACACGTGGATCTGGAACGGGACCACGTGGAAGGACTTCACCGGAGCGACCGGCCCTACGCCGCGCGGTGGCGCGTCATTGGCCTATGACCCCGCTACCGGTCAGCTGATCTTGTTCGGCGGGTTATACGCAAACTTCCTTGGTGACACCTGGACCTGGAATGGATCTACATGGACCCAACTCACTCCGCCCACCAGCCCGTCGGCACGGTACTTCGCGGCGATGAACTACGACCCCATCACGGGTCAACTGGTCCTTTTCGGGGGTGACAATTCGTCCGGCTACCTGGGGGACACCTGGACCTGGAACGGCGCCACCTGGATCCAGCAGCACCCGCTCACCAGCCCTCCCAATCGTGGCTTCGCATCTATGGCTGCTGACCCCGCAGGTGGACAGCTGGTGCTGTTCGGGGGCGTTACCAACAGCGCCTTCCTGGCCGACACGTGGATCTGGTCAGGGGCCACCTGGGAGAGTGTCACCCCTACCTACAGTCCGCCGGCCCGGGATTTGTCCGCGATGGGCTTCGACCCCGCTACCGGCCAGCTCGTTCTGTTCGGCGGAATGGCTCCCAACGGCGGCTACTACGACGACACGTGGACCTGGAATGGATCCATCTGGATGCAAGCCAGTCCACCCACCAGCCCGCCTCGGCAGACGGGCGGTTCGATGGCCGGCGATCTCGGCACTGGCCAACTGATCCTGTTCGGCGGGTATGACGGCACCCCGGAGAACGCCACGTGGGTATGGCAAACCGCATCGGGCTATTCACTGGTGGCCCGTGACGGTGGTGTTTTCACCTTCGGGCCCGGGGCCGCATTTTTTGGCTCCACCGGCAATCTCCCTCTCAACCAACCCATCGTCGGCATGGCGGCCGACCCCGCCACCGGTGGCTATTGGCTGGTGGCGGCGGACGGAGGCATCTTCGCTTTCAACGCTCCTTTCTACGGCTCGACCGGCAGTCTGCATCTCAACCAACCGATTGTCGGCATGGCGGCTGCCCCCGGCGGATCCGGCTATCTGCTGGTGGCCCGCGACGGCGGCGTCTTCACCTTCGGGCCCGGGGCGGCGTTCTTTGGGTCCACCGGCAGTCTCCCCCTCAACCAACCCATCGTCGGGATGTCGGCCGACCCCGCCACCGGTGGCTATTGGCTGGTGGCGGCGGACGGAGGCATCTTCGCTTTCAACGCTCCTTTCTACGGCTCGACCGGCAGTCTCCATCTCAACCAACCGATTGTCGGCATGGCGGCTGCCCCCGGCGGATCCGGCTATCTGCTGGTGGCCCGCGACGGCGGCGTCTTCACCTTCGGGCCCGGGGCGGCGTTCTTTGGGTCCACCGGCAGTCTCCCTCTCAACCAACCGATTGTCGGCATGGCGGCCGACCCCGCCACCGGTGGCTACTGGCTGGTCGCCGCGGACGGAGGCATCTTCGCTTTCAACGCTCCCTTCTACGGCTCGAGCGGGAGTCTCCATCTCAACCAACCGATTGTCGGCATGGCCTCGCCCTAGCCGTTCACGAATCGTGCCCGGGCGACCTGCCGCTCCCAACCGCTGGCGCCCCAAAAGCCCGTCGCCCGTTCGTCGTCCTCGGCGACGATGGCTTGGAGTCGAACGGCGCCCGCTTCTCGTAGCCGAGTTACGGCCGCATCCATAAGGTCGCGCGCCAGACCCCGGCGACGGTACTCGGGGACGACCGCGAGGCGATAGATCGATCCTCGCCAACCGTCCCAGCCGGCAATGACGGATCCGACCAGCTCTCCGTCGGTCTCGGCAACCAGGAGGGCGCTCGGATCGAACGTGATCAGCTGATCAAGACTGGTCAGATCGTCCGTGTGAGTTGGTTCGGCCGCGGCCACCTGCCAGAGTTTCAGTATACGATCCAGATCGGCAGGTATTGCCGCTCGTATGTCGACTTCCATTCTCGAATCGTACGCGAGTGCCCCACCGCCCTCGGCGGCCCGACCCCCAGCCGGACCCGTCGCCGCCTCCGACCACCGGTAGGCGGAGTACCGTCCGGCCCGCGATACTTCGTGCATGGCCGCTGAGATCGACGCCAATTCGCCGGGGGGTCCGATCTGCCCGAACTGCGAGCAACCCCTTCGAATCCATCTGCGCCAAGACCGGCTGGCGGCCCGGGGGGCTTCTGCCCATGAGCCCCCGACTCCGGTGCTGGTCACCTTCTGCGGCAACTGCGGATGGACGCTCGCCACCGTGCCTGGACCAGCCTGGATCACATCCAGCGGGGATTCGAATTCAGTGGAGGTGGCCGATCCGGAGGATGAGACGACGCTCGAGGGTCAGTTCCAGCTCCGGTGTCGTGACCTGGTGACCGAAATCCGCACCCTCGGCTTCACCCCGGTTGGCTGGATCGGGCTGATCAACCGGCTCGGCGCCGCGCAATGTGCTTTGCAGCTTCTGGCTGATCGTCGGATCCTCCCCGTCACCCATTGGCTCGTCAACGAAGGGCACCCGGAGTTGACGTTGGAGCACGAGATGGAGCAGCCGCGGTGGGCCGACCTCTTCACCGACGACGATCGGGAAGAGGCAAGCTGGCGGCTGACCATCGCCGGCGACCATCCGGAGCACTAGCTGGCTTGACCCCGTTTGCGCTGGACATCGTTGCCCGATCCGCCCCATGATCAAGCGGTGGAGTCGCCCTCGCTGGTTGAAACCCTCGCCCGGCTGCCGGGAACACTTCTCCAGGTTCCGAGCACCGCCCTCCGGGCGTTGAATTCGCTGAATACCTTGGCCGATCGGATCGAGGGCCTGATGACCCTGCTGGAACGGATGGAGGGCGGGGTGACCCGGGCCGGCAACGGGGTCGAACTGGCGGCAACCGGTATCGCCCAAGCGGTATCGGGACTCGAACAGGCAGTCGGCACGCTCGATGGCTCCCTGCCGACGCTGGCCGACTCGGCGGCGTCGCTGCGGACCCTGACCGAGCGGCTCGGCGGGGTGGCGGTCGAACTGGCCGCCGAGCTGCCCAAAGCCACCGCCACCCTGCAACAGATCTCTCCCGAATTGAGCAAAGTAGTGGGCACCTTCGACGAGCGAATCGGCCATCTCGACCGGGTGGTCACCGATCTGGCCCAGTTGGTAGAAGCCGTTATTGGATCAATCCCCGGCATGCGACGCGTGTTGCGGGGATCCGGAGTCTGAGGAGGCACCTTGAGCACCACCGATCACGATGCAGCACTGAGCGTTGTCCGGTCCACCTCGGAACCGATCCATGACATCGGCACCTCGATCTATTTGAGCCCCGACGTATTCGGGTGGGCCGGTGAGTGGGGCTGGGCGAATCCGTTCGCCTTCTACTTCGCCGGCCGAGGAGCGATGCTCGGCGACGTCGGACCCGACGTGGTCTGTTCGGCCATGGGCTGGTTCCATCCCGCCGCGGTCACCGCGATGTACGACGAGGGCATCGCCGTCGCCGGGGCCACGGCCGCCGCGCAGCGGATGGCGGAGGCCCATGCCCGGTGGGGACAGAAGTACCTGGGAGACGTCAAGGGCATCGACGACATCGTCGCCGTAACCGAGACGCTGGTCGACGGGCTTGAAGGGTCGGCCATCCCCCTCTTCGCCGGGTGGCGGGTGGCACCTAAGGCCGACGACCCACCTGGGCGCGGCGCGCAGCTGATGCAGATGCTGAGGGAGTGGCGCGGTGGGCTGCACCTGGTCGCCACGACGGCCGTCGGTCTGTCGCCGTTGGAGGCGATCCTCACCAACGAGGGCGAAGGGCAGGCCAAGTTCTTCGGTTGGTCGGAGCCGTTCCCCGACTGCCAGGCCATCCGGGACAAGCACCAAGAGGCCGAAGACATGACCGATCGGCTCAGCGCCGCCTGTCTCAGCCAGGCCCTCGACCCCGGGCAGTTCGAAGCCTTCGAAGCCGGCGTCGCCGCGGTCCGCTCCGCGATCCCGTAGCTTCTGGGCCCAGTCTCCAGGGGCAGTCCCCCAATCGGTAGCCCTCGGGCGATCGACGTACCAACCAGAGAAGGGCGTCCGCCATGACCTATCGAGTGATCCAATGGGCGACCGGAGGCGTCGGCCGCGCCGCCATCGAAGGTGTGCTCGACCACCCCGACCTCGAGCTGGCGGGGGCCTGGGTGCACAGCCCGGCCAAGGAAGGGGCCGACCTCGGCACGCTGGTCGGCCGCGAGCCGATCGGGGTGACCGCCACCGGCGACGCCGAATCCCTGTTGGCCACCGATGCCGACTGCGTGGTGTACAGCCCGTTCATTTCCGACCCCACGGTGGTGATCGCCATCCTCCAATCGGGAAAGAACCTGGTCACCCCGTTGGGCTGGTTCTACCCGCCGTCCGATGAGCGCGACCAGTTCGATGCGGTAGCCACCGCTGCCGACGTCACCCTCCATGGCACCGGCATCCACCCCGGGGGGATCACTGATCGGTTCCCGCTGATGATCTCGGCGCTGTCGGGCTCCATTACCCACGTGCGGGCCGAGGAGTTCTCCGACATCCGTACCTACGGCGCCCCCGACGTGGTGCGCGACTGGATGCTGTTCGGCAAGACTCCCGAAGAGGCTCAGGCCAGCATCATGCTCAACGCCCTCGGCATTGGATTCTGCCAGTCGATCTCCATGGTGGCAGCCGAGCTCGGCTTCGATCTCGATCCGGAGTTCCGGACTACCCACCGGATGGCGGTCGCCACCGCCCCCATCGACTCCCCGATCGGCCCCATCCAGCCGGGAATGGTGGCGGCCCAACGGTTCACCTGGGAAGCCACCGTCGACGGTGCGCCGGTGGTCACTGCCGCGGTCAACTGGCTCATGGGCGAGGCGGACCTCGACCCCGCCTGGACATTCGGTCCCGACGGCGAACGATTCGAAGTCGAGGTCACCGGAGATCCCAGCTGCCTCACCACCTTCAAAAAGTTGCACCCGGAGTCGGTCGAAGCCGGGCTGGCGCGAAATCCGGGCATCGTGGCCACCGCCATGCACTGCGTCAACGCGGTCCCCTACGTCTGTGCCGCCCGACCCGGGTTGCTGACGTATCTGGACCTGCCCCTGGTGGCGGGACGCGCCTCCCTCGGCCTCCACCTGACCCGGGGTTGAATCCCGCCGATTGACGGGGCTTCGGGAGCCCGGTCTCGTGCCGACGCCGAGCTCAGCCGGGCGGGGACAATCGGCCCGGATGCCTCAGGTAACCTCTGCGACCGTGCGTCTTCGTTGGCTGTTGTGGTGCCCGGCGCTGGCATCCGCAGCGTTCCTCCTGGTTCAGGCCCTGCAACTGGCTACCCATAACCACAACGACCTCGATGTCTATCTGGTCGGGGCCAGGCACCTCTTCGACGGCACGATGTACACCAACCGGTCATCGCTCTTTGGGCTCCCCTTCCTCTACCCGCCGATCGCCGGATTGGCCTTTCTCCCCCTGACCTGGATCAAGTTGAAAACGGCGGTCTACCTCTGGGCCGTCTTCAATTGCGTTTTGTTGGTGGGACTGATCGGCGTCTCCCTCCGGGCCGCCCGGCCGTCGATGCCCTGGTCCCGTCTGCTGTGGTGGTCGCTGGCCCTGGCCTGGCCCGCCTACCACCTCGACCCGATCTTCCAGACCATGAACTTCGCCCAGATCAACATCCTGCTGGCCTTCCTGATCATGGGCGACCTGGCCATCTCCCGCCAGTTCCTCCAGCGGGCCCTCCCCGAAGGAGTGCTGCTCGGGTTGGCGGCCGCAGTCAAGCTCACCCCGCTCGTCTTCGTGCCCTTCCTGGCCCTGGCCAAGCGGACCCGCACCGCGGTGACGGTGGTGGTGACGTTCGCGGCCGCCACCCTCTTGATGTTCGCGGTGGTGCCCCGGCTGTCGTGGTCGTTCTGGACCAACTACGCCTTCAAGGCGAGCCGGGTCGGCGTCTATTACATCAGCGATCAGAACGTCCAGGCGGCGGTGGTCCGGATCAACCATGCCCTGGTGCCGAAGTTGGTGGTGGATGTGGTGGTGCTGGCGGTCGGGGTTTCCGGGGTGGTGGTGGCCGCCTGGGCCTACCGGGCATCCTCCCGGCTACTCGGGGTCCTGGTGGCGGCGGCCACCGGTCTCCTGGTGTCCCCGATCTCCTGGGACCATCACATGGTGTGGGTGGTGCCGGTCATCGGTTGGTTGTGGCTCGGCCATGACCGCCCCAAGTTCGGCAAGCTCTGGGCCATCGCCACCGCGGTGCTGTTCTGGCAGGCCCCCATCTGGTGGGTCCCCACGGACAACGGCACCCAATTCAGCCTCCACGGGCTCAACCTCTTCTACGGCAACTCGTTCTTCTTTGCCACCTTGCTGTTCGTGGTCGGCATCGCGGTCATGCTCACCCTCCGACGCCGATCGAGCCGGGCCGACCCGACCCAGGCCGTCGTCGGCAATAGGGCCGGAAACGGGCAGTCCGAACCGCCCCATTTGAAGGAACCCTCGGTGGTGGGCTCGGGCTGAAGGCCCGCGGGTCGGTCCAACCCTCCCCAGCCTCCCGCTCACCTACGCTGGCGCCCAGCACTGCAGATCGAGTTCACAAGGGGAGTCGCATGGCCGAGTTGTTCTCCATTGCCGGGAAGGTGGCACTGGTCACCGGGGGGTCACGAGGGATCGGACTGATGATCGCCTCGGGATATGTCGATGCCGGTGCCAAGGTCTACATCTCGTCCCGGAAGGCGGAGGTGTGCGACGCGGTGGCGGCGGAACTGTCGACCCGGGGCGAGTGCGTCTCCCTCCCCGCCGACCTGTCCACCGAGGATGGCTGCCGGGGATTGGCCGACCGATTGGCCGCCCGCGAAGCGCGGCTCGACATCCTGGTCAACAACGCCGGAGCCACCTGGGGTGCTCCGATCGAGTCCTTCGACGAGGCGGCCTGGGAGCGGGTGCTGGCCCTCAACGTCAAAGGCGTCTTTCACACCACCAAATTCCTCCTCCCCCTGCTCCGGGCGGCGGGGACCACCGAGGAGCCGTCCCGGGTCATCAACATCGGGTCCATCGACGGGATCTACGTCCCCCTGCTGGAGACCTACTCGTATTCGGCGTCGAAGGCGGCCGTGCACCAGCTGACCCGGCATCTGGCCAAGCGGCTGGCCCCGGCGACCACCGTCAATGCCATCGCCCCGGGACCGTTCGAGTCGAAGATGATGGCCGCCACCCTGGAGGCGTTCGGCGAGCAGATCGCCGCCTCCGCCCCCCTTCGGCGGATCGGGCGGCCCGACGATATAGCCGGCACCGCCATTTTCCTCGCCTCCCGGGCCGGCGCCTACCTGACCGGGGCCATCATTCCGGTCGACGGCGGGATCGCCACCGTGGGGGCGTGACCAACCATTGATCCAGGGCCGGCGTCCCGGCCCACAGAAGCAGGAGGGTGAACCCATGACCGAGGATCGAGCCGCGGAGTTCGCCGGATCCCAGCCGTTCGCCGATCTGATCGGTGTCGAGGTCACCTCGGTCACCGCCGACCGGGTGGTCGCCCATCTGGACTGGGCGCCCGAACGGTGCACCTCGGGGGGAATGCTCCATGGCGGGGCAATGATGGGCCTGGCCGACGCGGCCGGCGGGCTGGTGGCCTTCGTCAACCTCCCGGCCGGCGCCACCGGTACCACCACGGTGTCGTCCGCCACCCAGTTCACCCGCGGCCTCCGCCAAGGTCGGGCGACCGCCACCGCCCGGCCGCTCCACGTGGGCCGCACCACCATCGTGGTCGAGACCGACCTGCGGGACGACGACGACCGGCTGCTGGCCCGGGTGACCCAGACCCAGGCGGTGTTGACCGGTTGACGCTCGATCCCGCCGGCTACGGGGTGGCCGGGTCGGGGCCCTCGGCGCCACCGGCGTAGCGGTCCCGCAGGATCCCCCGGTACAGCTTGCCGTTGTCCTGGCGCGGGAGCTCGTCGATGAACTCGACGGTGCGCGGGCACTTGAAGTGGGCCAGCCGCTCACGGCAGAAGGCCATCAGCTCGGCCGCCAGCTCCGGGCTCGGCTGGAGACCCGGCTGGAGCTCCACCACCGTCTTGACCGCTTCGCCCCACTCGCGGTCGGGGACGCCGATGGTGCCGACATCGCCGACCGCCGGGTGCTCCAAGAGGACGGCGTCGACTTCGGCCGGGTAGACGTTCACCCCCCCGGAGATGATCAGGTTCGCCGAGCGGTCGGTCAGGTACAGATACCCGTCGTCGTCGAAGTGGCCGACGTCGCCCAGGGTGAAGTAGTCGCCCACGTAGGTGTCGGCCGTCTTCTTCGGGTCGTTGTAGTACTTGAAGGCGGTGCCGTCCACCGACTTGAGGAACACCAACCCGGTCTCGCCGGCCGTCAGGGGGGTGCCTTGCTCGTCGCCGACCATCACCATGCCCGGCACGAACGGCTTGCCGACGGTGCCGGGGTGGGCCAGCCAGGTGGCGGAGTCGACGAAGGTCCCGAGGCCCTCGGTGGCGGCGTAGTACTCGGAGACGATGGGCCCGAGCCAGGCGATCAGCCGCTGCTTGGTGACCACCGGGCAGGGGGCGGCTCCGTGGAGGACGTAGCGCAGCGAGGACACGTCGTATCGACGGCGGGTGTTCTCCGGGATGGAAAGCAGCCGGTGGAACATCGTCGGGACCATGTGGCTGTGGGTGATGCTGAAATCCTCGATGAGGTGGAGGGCGTCCTCGGCGTCCCACCGCTCCATGAGAACGACCCCGACCCCGAAGTGGAGCGGCACCGCCAGCGAAAACGCCAGGGGGGCGGCATGATAGAGCGGACCGGTGCACAGATGCCGGTCGACGCCATCCTCGATGTAGCCGTAGATGTTGGCGTCCAAGGTCGACGACGGCGTCGGTGGGCGGGCCACCCCCTTGGGTCGGCCGGTGGTGCCCGAGGTATAGAGCATGCTGGTGCCGAGCACCGGGTCCTCGAGGTCGGTGCAATCCTCGCCCGACAACAGGTTGTCGTAGGTGTCGGCTCCGGCAAAGGAACCGCCGATGGCCACCACCGTGACCCCGACATCGGATTGGGCCGCCGCCCCCGACGCCACCGCCCCCCGAGGGGTGTCGGCGAACAGGACCTTGGCCTCGCAGTCGCTGACGATGTAGGCCACCTCGCTGACGGTGAGGTGCCAGTTGACGGTGGTGAGGCGCAGCCCGGCCCGCTGGCAGGCGCACACGACTTCGGCGAACTCGGGGCGGTTGTCGCACAACAGGGCCACCGCGTCCCCGGCCTTCAGGCCCCGCCGGCGGAGGGTCCGGGCCAACCGGTTGGCGTTCTGGTTGAGTTCGGTGAAAGTCCGGGTGCCGGCCGGCGAGATGATGGCCTCTCGATCCCCGTGGCGGCCGGCCCAGTAGGCCACGGCCATTCCCCGGTCAGCCAACTCCTTGCGGCGTTGGGTCTCAACGGGTGTGGTGGTCATGGGGCGGTCCCTCCCGGTGACGGTTCGAACAACGGAAGCTGGCGGCCGTCGGAGAGCGGCTCCCAGGTCACCGACACCTCCATCCCGACCTTGACGTCTTCAGGCGGGCAACCGACGACGTTGGTCATCAGCCGGACGCCTTCCTCCAGCTCGACCAGCGCCACTACGTAGGGCTTCCCCATCGAGAAGCCGATCGGTGGCGGGCGATGCTCGATGCTAAAGCTGTAGACCACCCCGGCCCCGGTGGCCGGGCGCCACTCGATGGCCGATCCCAGGCACCTCGGGCACACCTCCCGCGGATAGAAGAACGGACGCCCGCAGTCGACGCACCAGGGCAGCACCAGTTGGCTTCGGCGGGTGGCTTCCCAGAACCGGCCGGACGCCGGGCCGATCGGCGGTTCGAAGCGCAGCGGGGGGCTGGCCGGGGTGGCGGAGCTCACCGGGTGGCCTCGGTGCCGAGCACCAGGGTGGACATGCACGAGAGCTCGATCCCCGAACCGTGGGCCACCGCGATCTCCGGGTGATCGAGCTGGCGGGCGTCGGCCTCGCCCCGCAGCTGCTTCACGGCTTCGACGATGAGGAACATGCCGTACATCCCCGGGTGGGTGTACGACAGGCCGCCCCCGTTGGTGTTCATCGGCAGCGACCCCCCGGGGCCGGTCTTGCCATCCTCCACGAACGGCCCGCCCTCGCCCTTGGTGCAGAACCCCAGATCCTCGAGGTGCAACAACGCGGTGATGGTGAAGCTGTCGTAGCCCATCAGCAGGTCGACGTCGGCCGGGCCGATCCCGGCCATGGCCATGGCCTTGGCTCCGGAGATGACCCCGGGGGTGGTGGTGAGGTCGGGCATCTGGGAGATGATCGAGTGGTCGTGACAGGTTCCGGCCCCGAGCACGTAGACCGGTGGCTTGGCCAGATCCCGGGCCCGATCGGCACTGGTCATGACGAAGGCGCCGGCCCCGTCGGTGACCAGGCAGCAGTCGAGGAGGTGGAGCGGGGAGCACTCCGGGCGGGAGGCCAGCACGTCGTCGATGGTGATCGGCTCCCGGTAGCGGGCCCGCGGGTTGAGGCCGGCCCACGCCCGGGTGCTCACCGCGATTTGGGCCAGCTGCTCGGAGGTGGTGCCGAATTGGGCCATGTGCCGGGTGGCGGCCATCGCATAGGGGGCCATCGGCAGGCGGACCCCGAAGGGGAGCTCCCACTCGAACAGCGGGTTGTCATCCCCGACCGGGCCACGACGACCCGGCCTCCCCCGCTTCCGGTCGCTGCGGGGCGTCGAGCCGTACACGCTCACCACCACCTCGCAGAGCCCGGCGGCGATGGCGGCGGCGGCGTGCTCGGCATGGACCTCGAAGCTGGAGCCACCGGTCATGGTCGAATCGGTGAAGGTCGGATGGATGCCCAGATACTCGGCCATGTCCATCGACGACGCGGTATGGCAGATCCCGTCGACGTCGTCCAGGGTCAAGCCGGCGTCCTCGAGGGCCCGTCCGATCACCGTGGCTTCGAGCGGGTGTCCGGTGGTGTCCAGCTCGCCGGTGGGCGATACCTCGTCGGCCACCCCGACCACGGCGGCCGCCGCCCGCATTCCCGCCATCAGGTCCGGTTGCCGAGCGCCGCGGCCGGCGGTCCGGCCGACCGATCGGCGGCCACCGCGTCGTAGGACTCGTAGTCCGAGGCGGTGTCGGCGGCGAACTCGAACTCCAGCAGCCCGGCCTCCCCCCACTGCTGGCGCAGCCATCCGTCGTTGGCCTCCAGCAGCCCCAGCTTCCGGACGTTGGGGACGAGCTTGGCGAAGAACGCCCGCTGGAAGTGGGCGAAGACGTTGCCGCCGGTGGCTTCCATCGCCTGGTGGAGGACCGGCATCAGCTCGTTCAGCGAGACCCCCAGCCGCTCCCAGACCTCGGGGGTGGTGGAGCGGGCCCGGTTGCGCAACGTGTTCTCCACCAGGAACTCCTGCCGGTCGCGCAACTCGGCGGAAGTCAGGCTCCGGTAGAACTCGCCGAGGGTGAGGACGCCGAAGGCGACATGGCGGGCCTCGTCGGACATCACGTAGCGCAACAGCTTCTTCAGCAACGGCTCGGTGGTGGTCCGATGCAACTCGCCGAAGGCGGCCAGGGCCAGGCTCTCGATCACGATCTGCATGCCCAGGTAGGCGATGTCCCACCGGCTGTCCTCGATGAGCGCGGTGATCTGCTCCTCGAGGAACGGGCTCATCGGGTAGGCGCCGCCGAGTTTGGTGTCGAGGTACTTGGCGAACACCTCGGTATGCCGGGCCTCGTCCATGGTCTGGGTGGAGGCGTAGTACTTGGCGTCGATCCAGGGGACCGTCTCGACGATCTTGGCTGCCACCATCATGGCGCCCTGCTCGCCGTGCATGAACTGGCTGAGCCGCGCCTTCATCAGCTCGACGCCGAGTCGGGTGAACTCCGGCTCCTTCCAGCTGGCAATGGGCGAGCCGGGGAGCTCGGCCGCCACCCGGAACAGGGGCGGCACCGCGTCCTCCCCCATCTCGCTGACCAGCCGTTCCGGGTCGACGTCGGTCTGCCAATCGAGGTCGGTGACGCTGTTCCACTGGGAGCTCATCGCCTTGTTGTAGAGCGTCACCAGCTGGCTGCGGTCACGTTCGTAGTCCCAGGTGAAGATCCGGGTGGCATTGTCGTTGATCAGCTTGATGCTGGCGTCAGCCTCCGCCGCCCCCGGCAAACCGTCGCTGTCCATGTGCCCCCCTCGAGATGATGACCGTTTAGTCCAATAGCGCCTGGTAGACGAGCGCCCGGAGCTGGGCCCGGAACGGATAGGTGGTCGACGGCAGCAGCTGGGCCATGAACACCACCGTCACCTCTTCGACCGGATCGACCCAAAAAGCGGTGGAGGCCGCCCCACCCCAGTAGAACTCGCCGTAGGAGCCGGCGGTGCCGGTGGCGGCCGGCCCGAGCCCGATGGCGAAGCCGAGACCGAATCCGACCCCCTCGAACCCGGACTCCCCGAATCCCCCGGTCACGAACTGCTCGAGGTCGCCACCTCCGGGGAGATGGTTGACGGTCATCAGCTCCAGGGTTTTGCGGCCGATGATGCGCTGGCCGTCGAGCTCCCCGTTCCCCACCAGCATCTGGCAGAACCGGAGGTAGTCACCCGAGGTGGACACCAGCCCGCCGGCCCCTGACAGATAGGAGCGCGGTCGGCGGTAGGGGCTGGTCTCGGGGTCGTCGACCAGCCTCGGCTCGGCTCCGGACTCGTAGAAATAAGAGGCGCAGAAGCGGCCCGCCGACCGGTCCGGCACCGAGAACCCGGTGTCGACCATGCCCAGGGGCTCGAAGATCTCGTCGCGGAGGTACTCGTCGAACCGCTGCCCGGAGATGACCTCGACCAGGCGGCCACAGACGTCGGTGGACAGCCCGTAGTTCCAGTGGGTGCCGGGATGGAATTTGAGCGGGAAGTCGGCCAGCAGGGTGCACACCCCCTCGAGGGTCATTCCCGAGCGGGAGTCCTGGAGGGCGGCGGCGAACCGGTCGTCCACCGGGTGGTCGGAGACCACCGCACCCGGGAGTCCGGTCATGTGCATCAGCGCATCGCGCATCGACATCGGCCGGCTCGGGGGGACCATGCGCACCGAGCCGTCGTCGGCCACCTCTTGGACCGACAGATCCCGCCATTGGGGGATGAACCGGTGGACCGGGTCGCTGAGTTGGAATGCCCCCCGCTCGTAGAGCTGCATGAGGGCGATCGAGGTGATGGGTTTGGTCATCGAGTAGATGCGCCAGATCGTGTCCTCTTCGACCGGCTTGTGGCGTTCCCGGTCCATGGTGCCGAAGGATCGGAAATAGCCGACCGCCGAGCCCCGGGCCACCGTGACCTGGCAGCCGGGCAGCCGGCCGGTCGAGACGTAGCGCTGGCTGAAATGCTCGGTGATCCGCTCCAGGCGGTCCTCGTCCATTCCGGCCGCCGCCGGGTCGACCTTCACCCCCGGCGACCGAACATGTCGGCATTGGGGGCGGCCTTGGCCACCAGGTCGGGGATCACCCCGCCGAGCTCGGTGGTGTCCCACCGGTCGCCCTTGTCCGCCGCCGGACCGGCGACCCATCCCTCCGCCACCGAGATGTGGCCGCCGAAGACGTTGAACACCCGGCCGGTGATGTCCTTGGATTCCGGGCTGCCCAACCAGACGACCAGCGGGGCGATGTTGTCGGGGTCGTTGGGTTCGAACTCGTCGGGCTTCCGCTCGGCGGTCATCCCCAGGCTCAGGTTCTCGGTCATCCGGGTGAGGGCGGCCGGCGCGATGGCGTTAACGGTGACCCCGTAACGCCCCAGCTCCATGGCGGCGATGACGGTCATCGAGGCGATGCCGGCCTTGGCCGCCCCGTAGTTGGTCTGGCCGACGTTGCCGTAGATGCCGGACGGCGAGGTGGTGTTGATGATGCGGGCGTCGTTGGTCTCGCCGGCCTTGGCCCGGTCCCGCCAATAGCCGGCGGCCCAGCGCATCGGCCCGAACGTCCCCCGGAGGTGAACCCGGATGACCGCGTCCCACTCCTCGACGGTCATGTTGACCAGCATCCGGTCCCGGAGGATCCCGGCGTTGTTGACCAGGACGTCGAGCCCGCCGTAGGTGGCGACGGCCGTGTCGATGAGCCGCCTGGCCCCCTCGGGATCGGAGATGTCCTCGCCGTTGGCGATGGCCTCGGCCCCCATGCCGCGGATCTCTTCCACCACTTCCCCGGCCGGGCCCGCCGAGCTGCCGGTCCCGTCGACTTCGGCCCCCAGGTCGTTCACCACGACCTTGGCGCCCTGCCGGGCGAACTCGATGGCGTGGCCCCGGCCGATTCCCCGGCCGGCTCCGGTGATGACGACCACCCGGCCATCATTGATTCCTGGCATGTTCGCTCCTCTTGTTATCTAGGTGACACCGATTGCCACCCGCGAGTCAGACGTTCTTGGGAAGGTCCGCAAACGGGGTGGTGCGATCGTTGTTGGGCTCCTTGGGCAGTCCGAGGACCCGCTCGCCCAGGATGTTGCGTTGGATCTGGTCGGTACCGCCGTAGATGGGGGGCGCCTGGGCGAACATCGCCAGCTCGGTCACGAATCCCACCAGGGTGTTCCCGGTCGCCGCCTCCAGTGCCGCCCGATCCTTGTGGTTGTAGCCGTGCAGCATGCCGGCGGCACCGGAGATCTGCAGGCCGAGGTCGCGGGACAGGCGCATGATGTTGCTCATCGACAGCTTGGAGATGTTGGGCATGCCGGGGATATCGCCGCCGCTGGACTTGGCCGCCTTCAGGCGTAGCCCGTTGAACCGTCCGAGCTCCCCCCAGGTGTACAGCTGGGCCAGTCCCTGGCGCACGTTGGGATCGACGGCCGATCCGTTGCTCTTAGCCAGGTCCACCAGCAACTTGGTCCCCCCGGACAGCGCCCGCACCATCGCCGCGTCCCCGGCGTCGGAATCGGTTTCCTTGCCTCCCGACTGCCGTTTGCCGTTGGATCCGTTGGCGCTGGAACCGAAGTCACCCGCCCGGCGGTCGAGGCCGCCGCCGACGGTGCCGGGAAGCACCGCGCCGCCGGCACCACTCCCGCCCCCCGACCCCAGTCCGGCCCGCTCGTTGGCCAGGGTGGTGTTGGCCACCGCCCAACCGTTGTTCTCTCCCCCGATCAGCGAGGCGTTGGCCACCCGGGCATCGGTCATGAACACCTCGTTGAACAGCGCCCGCCCGGTCATCTCCTTCAGCGGGCGGATCTCGACGCCGGGCTGGATCATCTCGAGGGCAAAATAGGTGATGCCCTGATGCTTGGGCACGTCGGGGTCGGTGCGGGCCAGCAGCATGCCGAGATTGGCGTGTTGGCCCCCCGAGGTCCACACCTTCTGGCCGTTGACGATCCATTCGTCACCGTCCCGGACCGCCCGGGTCTGGAGCCCGGCCAGATCCGATCCGGCCGCCGGTTCGCTGAACAGCTGGCACCAGGACTTCTGGCCGGTGACGATGTCCCGCACAAACGTGTCGATCTGCTCCTGAGTGCCGTGGGTGGCGATGGTGGGGGCGGCCAGCAGCAGGCCGAGCCCGGCCGGGGCGCCGAGGGCGCCGAATCGATCGATCTCCTGGCTCACCCGGACCCCGTCGTTGCGGGAGAGACCCCGGCCGTAGGCATTGGTCGGCAGGGTGGGGGCCGACCAGCCGGCCAGGCCCAGCCGCTCCCACCAGGCGGCCACGGTGAGATCCGGGTCCCAGTTGGACGACAACCACTCGCGGAGCTCATCAATGACCTGGTCGGTGGAGTTGATCTGCGCAGTGTCGGTCATGGGCCCCCCAGGGCGTAGGCCAGAGCCTTGCCTCTGGTGCCTCTGGGTATTATCACAGCGGGCGTCCGGAATGGAAAACCGGCGAGCGGGTCGATCCAGCGGCGGAATCCCCGGATGGGCTGGTGGAATGGATCTTCACCCGGCCCGGGCCTCAGGTCTGGAGCTGGCGGGCCAGGCTCTCGGAGGCGTCGATGAACTCCTCAATCATGTCGAAGACGACTTGTGACGCCGTCTTCGGCTGGTTCATGACGCCGACGATCTGCCCGACGAAGTAGTTGGCCAACTTCTCGGCACCCGACCCGGAAGCGTGGGCCCCCCGGTTGATCCGGCGCTGGGCGTCGGCGCTGAGGATGGGCTGGAGCGGCATTCCGAGTGGATCGGGGGTGTCGGCCCGCGCCCACTCCTCGGTCCAGGCGGATTTGAGCATGCGGGCCGGCTTTCCGGTCAGCGAGCGCGAACGCAGGGTGTCGTCCGAGGTGGCGGCCAACATCTTCTTCTTCACCGTCGGATGGGTCTCGGCCTCGTCGGTGGTGAGCCACACCGATCCGCACCAGACGCCCTGGGCACCGAGGGCCATGGCCGCCGCCATCTGCCGCCCCCGCCCGATCCCGCCGGCGCCGAGCACCGGCACCGGGGCGACGGCATCGACCACTTCGGGGATCAACACCATCGACCCGATCTCGCCGGTGTGGCCTCCGGCCTCGTACCCCTGGGCGATGATGATGTCGACGCCGGCCTGCACATGCCGCTCGGCATGGACCGCCTTGCCGGCCAGCGCCCCGACCAGGCGTCCCTCTTCCTTCACCCGGTCGATCAGGAACTTCGGGGGTGGCCCGAGGGCATTGGCCACGAACGCGGTCCGATGCGCCAGGGCGATCTCCAGCTGGGGCCCGGCGGTGGCGGCGGAGAACGGCGCGGCGGCTCCGCTGTCCAGGCCCCGATCGGCGACCGACTCGTCCCGGTCGGGCAGGCTCGGAACCTGGTAGCGGGCGAGGATGTCCTCGACGAACTCCTGGTGCTCAGCCGGGATGAGGCCGCGGATGTCGTCCATGGTGTAGCCGCCGCTCTCGTCCCCGGCGTATTTGGCCGGCACGATGAGGTCGACCCCATAGGGCCGGTCGCCAACTTCTTCCTCGATCCAATGGAGATCGATCTCCAACTGCTCGGGAGAGTGGGCCACCGCGCCGAGGACGCCCATCCCCCCGGCCTTCGACACCGCGGCGACGACGTCTCGGCAGTGAGAGAAGGCGAAAATCGGGAACTCGATGTCGAGCAGGTCGGTGATGGCGGTTTGCATGGCGTCTTCTTCCTGATTGAGCCGGCGGCGTCGCACCCCGAGGGGTGGCGGGTGGGGCGGCCGGCCCGGTCAGTCTGACTGGCGGCAGCTCTCGGCGTCCACATCGGGGAGCCCCGTCGGCAGCCCGGCACCGGTGGTCAGGCCGGGGCCTCGACTTCGAGCGGTTGGCTCCGGCCTTCCGGCAGTGAGGCGTAGAGATCAGCGACCAGATCGTCGCGGACACTCCGGAGGGAAGGCTCCTCCCAGCGGTTCTCCCACTGCCACGGGTCCTGGTCGAGGCGGTAGAGCTCCCCCTCGCTGCCCTGGTAGTGGATCCCGCCCGGACGCAGGGCGGCGTCGCCCATCACCTTTTCGAGGCCGTTGGGTTTCCCGTCGGTACTCTCCTCGTAGACGGTGCAGAGCCAGCCGTCTCGGACGATCGACCGGAGGTGCATGCCGTAGCCGGGGAACTGGCTGTCCCATTCGCACATCACCCGCTGGCGGTCCTGGGCGGCGGCTTGATCTGACGACTCGGGCAGCGGCTGGCCTTCCATCCACTCGGGAATGGGAAGGCCGGCAATCGCGCAAAAGGTGGGGGCGAGGTCGACCCCACCCACCGGCTCGGGAACCACGCTGGGCGACACCCCGGCCGACGGGGCCGGTCGCCAGACCAGGGGCAGTCGCATCAGCGCGTCCACGTGGAACGGGCCCTTGTACAACAGGCCCATGTCGCCCTGCAGCTCGCCGTGGTCGGTGCTGAAGATCACATCGGTATCTGCGTCCCAGCCCTTGGCCGCCACCGTGGCGAGAATCCGCCCGCAGGCCTGGTCGATGAGCTCGTTCATGACATGGGTCTTGGCGTTGACTTCCCGGATCTGATCGTTGCTGAGAGACGAGGGGACGAAGTGGGCCGGCCCGCCCTCCCGGTTGCGCCAGTTGCCCTCGTAGTACCCCAACCAATGGGCCGGCTTGGTCCCCAGGATCCGACGAATTTCCTCATCGCTCCCCGGGTGGCCGGGCGGCAGCGACAGGTCCTGCCAGGGGACCCGATCGAGCTCCGACGCCGGGGGATCCCAGGGATGATGCGGGTCCGGGAAGCTCACCCAACAGAACCACGGGGCGGTGTCATCGAGGGACCCGAGCCAGTCGACGGCCTGATCCGCAACCCAGTCGGTGTGGTAGTACCCGGTCGGGATCGGATTGTTGGCGGTTTCCGGTGCCCCGGTGTCGCCGCCGCCCTCGGCCGACAGCAGGTTGGCGAACCCGTCCACGTAATCGGGATGGTTGTCGACCAACCAACGTCCGTAGTGGGCGATGGGCACCACCCGGGGGGAACCGCCGTCGAAGGAGGGCATGGTGACCGCCGCGGTGTGCATGGCCTGGATCGAGCGGTCGAAGCCGCGCCACGAACCGATGTCGCCCCGCCGGGCCCGGTTGTTCTCCTCCCACTTGCCGCCCAGATCGAATCCGGGTTCGAAGTGCGCCTTGCCCAGCAGCGCGGTGCGGTAGCCGCCCTTTTCCCCGAGGTAGGTGGCGATGCTGGGGGCGTCGGTCGGCAACGGCACCCCGTTGGCGATGACGCCATGGGTGCGCGGGTACTGCCCGGTGAGCATGGTCGAACGGGCGGGCATACACACCGTGTTCTGGTTGTAAGCCCGTTGGTAGTTCACCCCGCCGGCGGCCAGGGCATCGACGACCGGGGTACGGGCGACCGTCCCGCCGTTGCACCCCAGCGAGTCGTACCGCTGCTGGTCGCTGGTGATGAACAAGATGTTGCGGGCCATGTGGTCGTCCCCTTCAATCACACCATTTGCCCAGGAGCGTCTGGGCCGAATGCCAACTCCTCAACCCAACATCTTGGCCTGAAAAGGTAAATGACAGTCTATATGCCAGTTCTTTGCCTCGCCGGCCGGGCGGCAGGATTCCGACGGCGGCGCGGTTGGCGGGCCGAAGCCACAGACCTACGCCCCGGTGACCGCCCACAGTTGGCGGGGATTGGGCACTCCCTTGAGGGTGTGGGCACCCCGATCGGCGAAGGTGATCCCGGCGCCTTCCACCAGATCGACGACGGTGTTGGACACCAGCACCTCGCCGGCGGAGGCGGTGGCCACCACCCGCGCCGCCACGTGCACCGCGATCCCTCCGACGTCTTCTCCCCGCCGCTCGATCTCACCGGCGTGCAACCCGGCGCGCATCTGGATGCCGAGATGACCGGCGCCGTCGCGGAGGGCCAATGCACAGCGGATGGCCCGGGCCGGGCTGTCGAAGGTGGCGAGCAGGCCGTCACCGGTGTCCTTCACGAACCGGCCGCCAAACCGCTCGAGCTGACGGCGCACCAGCCCGTCATGATCGGCCAGAACCTGGGTCCAGCCGCGGTCGCCCATCCGGGCGGCGTTGGCGGTGGAGTCGACGATATCGGTGAAGAGGATGGTGGCCAGGGTCCGGTCGGGCCCGGGCTGGTAGCGCTCCCCGGTGACGAACTCCTGAATTTCGTCGACCAGCGCATCGATGTCCCCGGTGAACGGGAGTACATCGTCCCCGGGGAGCAACACGAAGCGGGCCCCGGGGATCCGGTCGGCGATGTACTTACCGTGCTCCACGCTCGGGGCCAGCGCGTCCTGCCGGTGCAGGACCAAAGTGGGTGCCGCCACCTGAGGAAGGAGATGACGGTAGTCGGCCTGAGCGATCTGCGCTCCCAGCACCGCCGAGGTTGCCGGTGCCGCACCCCGTCTCGACGCCCGAGCCCACCAGCGCTGGAAGTCAGGGTCGTCGGCGGCACTGGGGGCGAAGATTCTCAGATCACTCAGGTCGTCACTCACCTGGCCGGGGTTGTCGGGGTCGAGGCCGGCTCGGAACTCCTCCATCAAGTCGAGCGGGACACCGATCGGATAGTCGTCCGCCTCCATGAGCCGGGCGGTGGAGTTGACCATGACCAGCGATTCGGTGCGCTCGGGATATTTCGTGGCGAAAATGAGGGCCGACGACCCGGATACCGCCAGCACCACTGCCCGGCTCGACCCCACCTCGTCCATCACCGCAATGGCGTCATCCACCCACGCCTCGAAGCTCAGCTCGCCCAAGTCGGCCGGAGTGTCCGAGAGCCCGGTCCCGCTGGCGTCGAAGCGAATGACCCGGCCGCAAGCCATGAGCCGATCGGTATAGCGAAGCCATCGGGGCTGGTCGGCGGTCTCATCGATGGAGATATAGGTCCCGGAGCCGAGATCCAAGATGTCCACCGGGCCGTCGCCCCATACCTGGTAGCCGATGTGGAGCCCTCGTCGTCGGGCATAGTGGGTTTCGGGTACTTCCATGAGCCGTCAGCCCACCGCATCCAGGGCGGGCGCCGTCTCGCCGAGGGCCAGGTTCGACTGTTTCCTCTCCTCACCGGGGTGAGCATCGATAAGGATGCCGGCCACCAACGCGGCCAGGACCAGCGACCCGGCGGCCCACCAGCTGGCGACGGCGAAGCCATGCACCGTGGCTTGGGCCACGACGCCCGGGTGGCGTACGTGGGTGGCCAGGTAGGCGGCGGTGGCGGTGGCGGCCAGGGTGTTGAGCAACGCCGTACCGATCGATGCGCCGATCTGCTGGGAGGTGTTGGTGGTCGCCGAGGTGATTCCCACGTCCCGCGGCTCGGCGTTGTTGGTCGCCGTACTGATTAGGGGAACCATGGCGATGCCGAGCCCGAGCCCGAGGAGCAGCTCGGTCGGGAGGACATGGCTGATGTAGGCGGCATCAGGCGTCACCCGGGTCAGGAGGGCCAGGCCGACGGCGGCGAGAAGAAGACCGGGAACCACCAGGACGCGGGTGCGGAGATGGGCCATGAGCCGACTGGCTAGCTGAGTGGCGGCCAGCCCGTTGGTGGCCATCAGCGGGAGGAAGAGGGCCCCGGTCTTGAGCGGGGAGTAGTGATCGACGTTCTGCAGCAGGTAGGTGAGGAAGAGAAAGGTGCCGAACATGCCGAGGACGGCCAAAATGATGGAGAGGAAGGAGCCCGCCCGGTTGCGGTTCACCAGGATACGCAGGGGCAGGAGCGGGCTCGTCGCCTTCGACTGCACCAGCACGAACAGGGAGAGGGCGATCACGGCGAGGATGAGCGGTACAACCACCCTGGAGGAACTCCAACCGTCGGCCGCGGCTTCGCCGAGCCCGTAGACGACGGCCACCAGGCCGCCACACCCGAGGATGGTTCCAGGTATGTCCAGCCGGACTCCCGAGTTGCCCGCCCGCTTCGGGATCATGGTGAAGGTGCCGAGGGCAACGATGGTGGCGATGGGCAAGTTCACATACAGGCACCACCGCCAGTCGAGATACTGGGTGAGCAGGCCGCCGAGGATGAGACCGAATGCCGCCCCGGCGATGGCTATCGAGGCATAGATCCCGAAGGCCCGACCCCGCTCGCGGGGGTCAGTGAAGGTGGTGGTGAGCAACGACAGCACCGACGGCGCCAGCAGGGCTCCGAATGCCCCCTGCAGCGCCCGGGCCCCGAGGAGCATGCCGGTCGTCTGCGACGCTCCACCCAGGGCGGATGCGGCCGCGAAGCCCAGGACGCCGATCATCAGCGTCCGCTTGGGCCCGATCATGTCGCTGATCCGACCCCCCAACAGGAGGAGGCCGCCGAACCCGAGGGTGTAGGCGGTGACCACCCACTGCCGGTCGACGTTGGAGAACCCCAAGGAGCGTTGGGCCGACGGGAGGGCGATGATCATGATGGTGGAATCGAGGACCACCATCAGCTGGGCGCTGGCGATGATGACCAGGATCCACCAATGCGCTCGGGTCGGTGCTTCTCCCCGGCCCGTCGGTGTGCTCACCGTCTCGACTTTGGTCATCGGGCAAAGCGTAGGGCAGGAGCCCGATCGTCCATTCTCAGCTTCCGCCGTCCCAGGTCGACGACCACCAGCAAGGCTGGGTGTTGACCGCCGACCAGTTCGCCGCCCGGCTCGAGCCTGAGCGTGGAGGTTGGTCGAGCCCGGGATAGTCCCGGAGGTCTAGTTTCCTCCGGGCAAGCAAGAACAACCGCGAGGGGGAGAGCGTGCTGCAACAACTGTCGGGGAGGGTGGCGGTGGTCACCGGGGCGGGGAGTGGCATCGGTGCCGCCCTCTGCTGTCGGATGGGTTCGGAAGGCATGACGGTTGTGGCCGCGGACATCGATGGAGACGCGGCCCAAGCCACCGCCGAGTCCATCGGTGGGCATGCGGTGGAGGTCGATGTCTCGGATTCGGCGTCAGTACAGAGGCTGGCCGACGAGTCGTTCCGCACATGCGGCCATGTCGACCTGCTGTGCAACAACGCCGGGGTATTCCAGAGCGGCCGGACCTGGGAGCCGTCTTTGGACGATTGGAACTGGTCCCTGGCTGTCAATCTGATGGGTGTCGTTCACGGGATCTCGAGCTTTGTGCCGCGGATGATCGCCCAGGGAACCGATGGGCACGTGGTCAACACCTCGTCGGTGGCCGCGCTCGTCTCGGGCGCGCTGACCGCGCCATATATCGTGTCAAAAGCGGCAGTGTTCTCTCTCACCGAATGCTTGGCCCATGACCTGGCGTCGGTCGGATCGAAGATCGGGGCCTCGGTCCTAGTTCCGAGCGCGGTCGACACCGGGATCGCCCGAAGCGCCCGAGCCCGGCCCCATCGGTTCGGCACCGACGAAACCGAGACCGGCCCAATGGTGCTCGGCTTCTTGGCCGGAGTCACCCAGGCGGGGCTGTCGCCCGACGCGGTGGCCGATCCCGTCCTCGATGCGGTCCGGACCGGTACGTTCCTCATCCCCACCAAGCCGAGCTATGCCGCCCAACTGGAGAACCGGTACACCCGCCTGATGGAGCGCCAGCTCCCGGGTGACGTCGCCGTCGACTGATTGACGTGGGCGGCCGGCGGGGTGGGAGTGTCAAGCATCAGCCGAGACTCTGTAAAAGATCAGGCGAGGCCAATCTGTCCAGGATCAGCCGAAGCAATACAACGGACTGGAGCCTGGGAGGAGAATCGAACTCCTGACCTACGCATTACGAGTGCGTTGCTCTACCGACTGAGCTACCCAGGCGCGACGTGCAACGCTAACCGAAGCCTGATGCGGTGGGTTTCCCGGTTTCGAGCGCCCGCCGGGA
>DASXFR010000098.1:0-2051 GCA_036489495.1 Acidimicrobiales bacterium
AGTTCAGCGCCCACGACGTGAGCGAGTTCTTCACCGATCTGGGGGCGAAGCCCCCGACCGGACCGAGCGACTACCAGGTACTGCTGGACACCGAGACCCGGGTGCTCCAAGTCAGCGCCGGTGGGACCGGGGTGTTGGGGAACCTGGTGCGACCCGGGACGGTCGGGATCGTGGGCCATTCCCTCGGAGGTCTCGACGCCATCCAGTTCGCCGGTCGCCCGGAGGTCGCCGTCTATGTGGCGTTGGCCGCCGGGTCGATGCCACCCCCGCCCGACCTGCCGCCCAAGCCATCCCTGTACATGACCGGGTCGGAGGACCGCGACGTGGAGCCGGCCTGGGTCAAGGCGACCTACGATGCCGCCCCGCCACCCAAGAAGTTCGTGTCGCTGGCCACTGCCGGGCATCTCGCCTTCACCGACCTCTGTCTGATCAACCGGGGCCACGGCGGGGTCGGCGCCATCGGGGCGGCGCTGGACATGAGCCTGCCGGTCGGGGCGCCGTTCATCGGGCGGGCGGTCGACGGGTGCGGACCCGGCAACCTCCCTGCCGCCGCCGGGTTCGCCGTCATCCGCCGGGACGTGACCGCCGAGCTGAAGACCTATCTACCCGGACGGTCCTGAAGGCGACAGGCACGATGGCTGGGCGTCGGTCCAGGGCCGGCCGGCGGAATCCCGCTCGTGGCACACTGAGCACCGTGCCGGTGAGCGCCTCGGGAAGGTTCCTGATCGCCAAATGGGACGGTGGTGGCAACACCCCATCGGTCCTCAATTTGGGTGCCCGGCTGGCGTCAGCCGGACACCAAGGCGAGGAAATCGCGCTCCGAGTAGCTGATGAAGCGGTCGGGCCCGTAGTACATCCCGCCGATCAGGTTCCCACCGATGAGCGCGTTCGGGTTGGACTGCCCCGGGGCGGTGGCGTAGGTGGAGAGGGTCACCCACTGGGGGTTGATGTCGAGCTCCATGCCTTGGATCGCCCCGGCCACCATCAGGAGATGGGCGAGGTCGCCGGGCAGCAGGTTCGGGCCCCCGACGTAGATGAGGTTGCCGAAGCGGTCGGTGCCGATCCCCGAGCGCCAGATGGCCGAGCCTCCGCCGAGCACCGCGCCCCAGGCGGCGACCGAGAGGTCAGCCGCCGGGCGCCCGCCGTCGACCAGCATGCCCAAATTCTGGCGAACCGAGAACACCGCCGGGGACATCCCCACCTCCGACCCCCAGGCGCCGATCTGCACCCTCCCGTTGTTGTAGATCACCAGGGAGGCGGTCCCGTTGCGGAGCGGGAGGGGCGTCTGTCCCTGCGAGTACCAGCCCCCGACCGTGTCCGCCATCAGGAAGCCGGAGTTGAACGCGGCCAGCAGCCGCGACCGGTCACCGGGCGCCACCTGGCCGGAATAGGTGTAGTTCCCCGCCGGTTGGGAGGGCGGTCCGGCGTACAGCCGTAGGTCGGCGCGGCTCATGTCCATCCAGGCGATGCCGGCGGGGGCGCCTCCGGGATAGGGCCGAAGGGTGGTGGTGTAGACGGCCGGGGTCGGGCCCACGTTCCGGATGGCCGGTGCCCATTGCCCCTCCCCGGGTGGTCCCCCGGGGCCGGGGACGGGCAGGTCGTTGGGGACGACGGTGCCCTGGCAGCCCCCGGGTCGTCCGACCCCGGAGATGGCCGCCACCGACGCCACGTGGGGGGACCCGGCCAGCGAGCCCTCGAACCGGGCGTCCCCGTAGGTGAAGATGCCGCCGTCCTGGGCGCCCAACCAGTAGCCGCGGCCGGTGGAGGTGGTGGTCATCCCCACCACCGGCTTGACCAACGGGACGCCCCCGGCCGAACCCAAGAACGGCGCGTCACCGAAGGCGAAGATGCCGCCGTCGGTGGCGACCATCCAGTAGCCCCGGCCGTCGGGGGTGGCCGCCATGCCGACCACCGGTTTGTTGAGGGTGATGGCGCCGGTCGAGCCGTAGAACGCCGCGTCCCCGAAGCTGAAGATGCCACCGTCGGAGGCCACCAGCCAGTACCCATGCCCGTCGGGGGTCGAGGCCATGCCGACGATGGGCTGATTGAGG
>DASXFR010000122.1:0-4465 GCA_036489495.1 Acidimicrobiales bacterium
GCGCCGCCCCGGGCCCCCTCCACCATCACCGTGGTGGTCGCGTCGCCCGGATACGGGTCGACTCCCGCCCTGGACCGGGCCGCCGCCATCCGCTCGGCGGTCTGCATCGATGTCCCCGACGGGGCGTCGAGCTTGGCGCCGTGATGGAGCTCGACGATCTCGGCGCCGTCGAACCAGGGTGCGGCGATCTCCGCGAACCGCATCATCAGGACGGCGCCGATGGCGAAGTTGGCCGCCACCACGCAGTTGGGGGCGCCCTGGTCGGGACCGGCGAACAGCCGGGCCAGGGTGGCGAAGTCCGCCGGGTCGAAGCCGGTGGTGCCGACCACCGCGTGGCAACCGTGCTCCGCCAACCAGGCCAGGGTGGTCCGGGCCGCCGCCACCCGGGTGAAGTCGACCACCACTTCGGCCTGCCCGTCGACCAGGGCCTGGAGCTCACCGACGATCCGGAGGCCGCCGGCCTCCTCGCCGGTGCATTCGGGGTCGACCGCCGCCACCAGCTCGAGGTCGGGGTCGGCGGCCACCGTCCGGCACACCTCCTGGCCCATCTTCCCCCCGGCACCCACGACTCCGACTCGCATAGGAGAACCCTACCGTCGGGAACCCCGACTTCCCGGGGAGGGAGCCGCCGAATGCGGTCGGTCAGCCCACGCCCAGCGAGCCGGCGTCGAAGTCCGAGGCGTCGAACGGACCCACCACCGACAGGGTCCGGGGGGCAGCCACCAGCTCGGCGGCCACGGTGTGGACCTCGTCGAGGGTCACCGCCTCCACCCGGGCCACCACCTCGTCGATGGTCAATACCTCACCGTGGAGGAGGAGGCCGGCCCCGATCCTTCCCATCCGGGCCCCGGAGTCCTCACAGGCGAGGATGGACTCGGCCCGGAGGTTGCCCTTGGCCACCGCCAGCTCCCGCTCGGTGATGCCGTCGGCCCCCAGCGACTCGAGCTCGCCGACCACGATCTTGAGGACCTCGGTGACGTGGTCCGGCGAGGTCCCCATCCCCACGCTCAGCACCCCGGCGTCGAAGTAGGTCACCCGGTCCGACCACACCGAGTAGGCCAGGCCCCGGCGCTCCCGGATCTCCTGGAACAGCCGGCTGGACAGTCCGCCGCCGAGGACGTGGTTGAGGATGGCCAACGGATACCGGCGGGGGTCGAACCGGTCGACCGAGCGCATCCCGAGGACGAGCTGGGTCTGCTCGGTGCCCCGCCGGGTCACCTGCAACGGGATGACGGTGTCGCCCGGGGCCGTCCGTTCCGGGGTGGACCCCCCGGACGGACCGGTGAACCGGGCCTCGAGACCGGCCACCACCGCGTCGTGGTCGAGATCGCCGGCGATGGCGGCCACCATGTTGGCCGGCCGGTAGTGCGCCTCGAAGAACTCCCGGATCTGGGCGGCGGTCATCGCCTCGATGGTCCGGTGGCTGCCCAGCACCTCCCGCCCCAAGGGGTGGTCGGGGAACAGGATGGCGGAGCTCTGCTCGGCGGCCAGGTCGGAAGGCTCATCGGCATGCATCAGGATCTCGTCGAGGATCACCGACCGCTCGGCGTCCAGATCCGAGTCCCGAAGGGCGGGCTGCCACATGATGTCGGAGAGGATGTCCAGCCCCAACGGCAGGTGCTCGGCCAACAGGCGGATGTAGAAGGAGGTGTACTCCTTGGCGGTGAAGGCGTTGAAATCGCCCCCGACCTCGTCGACCGCCTCGGCGATGGACGAAGCGGAACGCTCTTCGGTTCCCTTGAACAGGAGATGCTCGAGGACGTGGGAGGTACCGGCTCGGTCGACGGGTTCATCGCGCGAGCCGGTCCCCACCCAGAATCCCAGGCACACCGAGCGGGCGTCAGCCATCCGCTCGGTGACCAGCGCAATGCCCGAGCCCAGCCGGTCGGTGCGGATCACGAGTTGCCGGCGTCGATCATGCCGGCGACCTTACCGGCGACGGCGACCGCCCCGGTTGCGCCCGCCTCCCCCGCCGGTGCGCTCCGACGTCTCGGCTCCGGCCGGGCCGAGATCGCCGAACTCCTGGACCAGCTCGGCCTGGAAGGCATCTTCGAACGACGCCGCCCCCGAGGGTGCGGCCGATTCGGTGCGGGGGGCGGAGCGAGCCGGCTCGGCCTGCCGGTCCCGGTCACCGGGGTCGGCATGATCGCCACGGTTGGGGCGGTCGCGACCGCCGCCGTCGCCGCGTCCACCACCGTTGCTCTCCGAACGACCCGACCCGGAGGGCCGATCATCAGCCGGCGGCTCGCCGCCCAGCGACAAGGACACCTTGCCCTGGGGGTCGATGTCGTCGACTTTCACCTCGACCGGCTGACCGAGCTCAAGGACGTCCTCGACCCGCTCGACCCGCTTGCCCCGTCCGATCTTGGAGATGTGCAGCAGCCCGTCCCGACCCGGCAGGATGTTGACGAAGGCGCCGAACTTGGTGATGTTGACCACCTTGCCCATGTAGGTGGCGCCCACCTCGGCCAGCGGGGGGTCGAGGATGGTGGAGATCCGCCGCCGGGCCTCCTCCACCGCGTTGCCGTCCTTGGCCCCGATGGTGACGGTGCCGACCATGCCATCGTCGTCGACGGCGATGTCGGCGCCGGTCTCCTGCTGGAGGGCGTTGATGACCTTGCCTTTGGGCCCGATGACCTCGCCGATCTTGTCCATCGGGATCTCGAAGGAGACGATCTTCGGCGCCGAGGCGGCCACCTGGCCGCGGGGCTCGGCAATCGCGCCGGCCATCACGTCGAGGATGGTCAGCCGGGCCTCCTTGGCCTGGAGGAGCGCCTTGGCCAGCACGTCGGCCGGCAGCCCGGCGATCTTGGTGTCGAGCTGGAGGGCGGTGACCACGTCTTTGGTCCCGGTCACCTTGAAGTCCATGTCGCCGAAGGCATCCTCGGCCCCCAGGATGTCGGTGAGGGTTACGTAATTCCCGTCGTCGTAGACCAGGCCCATGGCGATGCCCGCCACCGGCGCCCGCAACGGCACCCCGGCGGCCATCATCGACAACGTCGACCCACACACCGAGGCCATGGAGGTGGAGCCGTTGGAGGCCAGCACGTCGGAGACCAGTCGGAAGGTGTAGGGGAAGTCCTCTTCGTAGGGGACCACCGGCAACAGCGCCCGCTCGGCCAACAGCCCGTGGCCGATCTCCCGCCGTTTGGGGCCGCGCATGAAGCCGGTCTCCCCGGTGGAGAACGGCGGAAAGTTGTAATGGTGCATGTACCGCTTGTGGTCCACCGGGGTGATGGTGTCGAGTAGCTGGTTCATCCGGGGCATGCCCAGGGTCGTCACATTGAGCACCTGGGTATCGCCCCGCTGGAAGAGGCCCGAACCGTGGGCGGTGGGCAGCAGGTCGACTTCGGCCGACAGGGGCCGGATCTGGGAGGTGTTCCGGCCGTCGATGCGGATGCCCTCGTCGACGATGCGCTTGCGCACCAGCTTCTTGGTCAGACCCCGGACGGCTTCTTTGATCTCCCGTTCCCGATCGGGGAACTCGGGGGCCAGCGCGGACACGATGGTCTTGGTGGCGGCGTCGAGGGCGACGTTCCGCTCCGCCTTGGCGGTGAAGGCGTTGGCGGTTGCCACCGACTCGGTTCCGGTGGCCACCACCCGCTCCCACACGTCATCCCCGTAGTCGGAGAAGGTGGAGAACTCGAGGGGCACGATGGCGCCCCTGGCGGCCACATGGGCCTCGACCAGCTGACGCTGGAGGACGATCGACTCGCGGATCCAGGTCTTGGAGGCCTCCAGCCCGTCGGCCAGCACCTCTTCGGTCACCTGGGGGGCGCCCTCGTCGTAGTACTGGAACGAACGCTCGGTGCCGCCGGCTTCCACCATCATGATGGCGATATCGGCGTCGGCGGCGTCGCTGAGCGCCCGGCCCGCCACCACCAGCTCGAAGGTGGACTCGTTGCCCTCCTCGAAGGTCGGATGCGGGATCCAGACCCCGTCGATCGAGTAGGCCACCCGGACGGCACCGATCGGGCCGTCGAAGGGGATCCCCGACAGCATCAGCGCCGCGGAGGAGGCGTTGATGGCCAGGACATCGTGGGGGTTGATCTGGTCGGCCCCGAAGATGGTGCCGACCACATGGACCTCGTTGCGGAAGCCCTTGGGGAAGGACGGGCGCAACGGCCGGTCGATGAGACGGCAGGTGAGGATGGCCTGGTCGGAGGCCTTCCCCTCCCGGCGGAAGAACGACCCGGGGATCTTCCCGGCGGCGTAGGCCCGCTCCTCGATGTCGACGGTCAGCGGGAAGAAGTCGGCGCCCTCCCGGACGGATCGGGAAGCGGTGGCGGTGGCCAGCAGGATGGTGTCCCCGATCCGGCCGACGACGGCGCCGTCGGCCAGCTGGGCCAGCTTTCCCGACTCGAAGGTGAGAGTGCGATCGGTGCCACTAATAGGGCCCGACACGGATATGGCGTCAGCCATGATGCTCCTCGTGTGGTGTTTGGGGGCATCTTTTGGCTGGTTC
>DASXFR010000126.1:0-11548 GCA_036489495.1 Acidimicrobiales bacterium
GGAAGATCCGACCCAGTCGTCGGTCAACGTGACCATCGACGCCACCAGCGTCGACACCCAGGACGAGACCCGCAACAACCACCTGCGGACCAACGATTTCTTCGATGTGGAGAACCACCCGACGTGGACGTTCGTCAGCACGTCGGTGGTCCCCGACGGCAAGGGGGTGTGGAAGGTCAACGGCGACCTCACCATCCGGGGCATCACCCGGCCGGTGACGCTCGAGACCACCCTCGAAGGTGTGGTGAAGGATCCCTACGGCAACACCCGGGTCGGCTTCAGCGCCTCGGCGGAGATCGATCGTGAGGACTTCGACGTCTCCTTCGGAGCGGTGATGGATGCCGGTGGATTGGTGGTGGCCAAGAAGGTGACCATCGAGATCGAAGCCGAGGCCGTCCTCCAGGCCTGACCTGGCTAACCTCCAAGCGTGACCGTGGCTGATCCCACTGACGAGGCGGCGCCTTCACCGGCGTCGCCTCGCCGCATGCCGGTGGTCTTCATCGGGCACGGCAATCCGATGTACGCCATCGAGCCCAACCGGTTCGCCGACGCCTGGGCGGAACTCGCCGGCCAGCTTCCCCGGCCGGCGGCGGTGTTGTCGGTCTCGGCCCACTGGTATGGGCCGGAAACCGCGGTCACCGAGATGGACCGTCCCCGCACCATTCATGACTTCGGGGGATTCCCGCCGGAGTTGTTCGAAGTCGACTACCCGGCCCCGGGATCACCGGCGCTGGCCCAGCGGGTGCGGAGCCTGATCGACGAGTCGGGAGCTATGACCGTCCCGGTGGTGGCCGACACCCAATGGGGGCTCGACCACGGGACCTGGTCGGTGACCCGTCGCATGTACCCGGAGGCGGACATCCCGGTGGTGCAACTCAGCATCGACGGCCGTCAGGGGGCGGCGTTCCACCTCGCCCTCGGGTCGGTGCTGGCGCCGCTCCGGGACGAGGGGGTGCTGATCCTGGGCAGCGGCAACGTGGTGCACAACCTCCAGCTGGCCCGTCTCACCGGCGATGCCCCGCCCCTCGACTGGGCCGTCCGCTTCGAGGCGGAGGTCCGGCGCCGGATCGGCGCCGGCGACGGAGCCTCATTGGCCGATCTTCCGGCCCTCGGGCCCGACGCCCGGCAATCGGTGCCCACGCCCGATCACTACCTGCCCCTGCTGTACGTCCTGGGCGCGGCGTCGCCCGATGACCGGACCGGCTTTCCCGTCGCCGGGATCGACGCCGGGTCCATCTCGATGCTCTCGGTGGTTCTCGGCTGACCCCGATGGTCGGGCCCTCGGGCCAGGGCCGGACGGGACCGACTGTACAATCGAGGCATGGGCGACTCACCGATCGAAGCCGGCTCGATGACGGGCAACCGCCCGACCGGGACATTCACCGTCAAGCGGGGTCTGGCCGACATGCTCCGGGGTGGCGTCATCATGGATGTCGTCGATGCCGACCAGGCCAAGTTGGCGGAGGACTCCGGAGCGGTGGCGGTCATGGCCCTGGAGCGGGTGCCGGCCGACATCCGTCGCGACGGCGGGGTGGCCCGGATGAGCGATCCGGCCATGATCGAGGGCATCAAGGCGGCGGTCACCGTGCCGGTGATGGCCAAGGCCCGGATCGGCCATTTCGCCGAGGCCCAGGTGCTGGCCGCCCTCGGCGTCGACTACGTGGACGAGAGCGAGGTGCTGACCCCGGCCGACGAAGCCCACCACATCGACAAGTGGGGTTACGAGGTTCCGTTCGTGTGCGGCGCCACCAACCTCGGCGAAGCCCTCCGCCGGATCTCCGAGGGGGCCGCGATGATCCGCTCCAAAGGCGAGGCGGGGACCGGCAACATCGTCGAGGCCGTGCGTCACCTCCGGTCCATCCTCGGCGATATCCGCCAGATCACCCAGGCCGACTCGGCCGAGCTGTACCGGTGGGCCAAGGAGCTGGCCGCCCCCATCGGGCTGGTCCAGGAGATCGCCGGGACCGGGAGGCTCCCAGTGCCGCTGTTCTGCGCCGGCGGGATCGCCACCCCGGCGGACGCGTCGCTGGTCATGCAGCTGGGCGCCGAAGCGGTGTTCGTCGGTTCCGGGATCTTCAAGAGCAGCGACCCGAAACGCCGGGCCCGGGCCATCGTGGAAGCGACCGCCCACTATGCCGACGCCGACCTGGTGGCCAAGGTCTCCTCCGGTCTGGGGGAGGCCATGGCCGGTGAGGAGATCGATACGCTCGATGTCCGCTTGTCGACGCGTGGTTGGTAGCCGCGCCGCCCGCCGGCGCCCGAGGGCCAGCCGGTGACCATCGGGGTGCTGGCGCTGCAGGGCGATGTCCGCGAGCACATCACCGCCCTGGCCGATCTGGGCGAAGTCGGGCGCGAGGTCCGGGGTCCGGCGGATCTGGACGGGCTGGCCGGCATCATCCTCCCCGGCGGGGAGTCGACCACGTTGTCGATGCTGCTCGAGTCGTCGGGGTTGTATGACCCGCTGGCCACCGCCCTGGCCGGAGGGTTGCCGGCGTTCGGGACCTGCGCGGGGATGATCCTGCTGGCCGACACCGTGCTCGACGGTCGTCCCGACCAGAGGCGTTTCGGGGTCATCGGCATCACCGTTCGCCGCAACGGCTACGGGCGGCAGGTGGCATCGTTCGAGTGCGACCTCAATGTCACCGGGATCGACGAGCCCCCGATCCACGCCGTCTTCATCCGGGCCCCGGTGGTCGAGGCCATCTCAGCCGGGGTGCAGGTGCTGGCCACCCTGCCCGACCGGGTGGAGGGAGGCGGGGCGGCCCGGCGGAATGCCGGCGGGGGCCCGGTGGTGTGCCGGCAGGGCCGGGTGCTGGTGAGCGCCTTCCACCCAGAGCTGACCGGCGACCGGCGGCTGCACCAGCTGTTCGTGGGGATGACCAAAGAGGACGGCGCCGAGGACCAAGAGGGCAAAGAGGAACCAGAAGAGAGGTAGAGGCGATGTCGGGACATTCGAAGTGGGCGACCACCAAGTACCGCAAGGGGGCCCAGGACTCGGCGCGGGCCAAGGTCTTCGCCAAGATCATCCGCCAGGTGGAGGTGGCCGCCCGGGAGGGTGGGAGTGACATGACGGCCAACGCCAGCCTGCGGACCATGTACGCCAAGGCGAGGGATTCGTCGGTGCCGATCGACACCATCGAGCGGGCCATCAAGCGCGGCTCCGGCGAGCTGGAGGGCGTCCGCTACGAGGCCATCTCCTACGAGGGCTACGCCCCCGACGGGGTGGCGGTCATCGTCGAGTGCCTGTCGGACAACCGGAACCGCACCGGCGCGGAGATCCGCAACATCTTCTCCAAGAACGGCGGGTCGATGGCCGAGCCCGGCGCGGTGAGTTGGCAGTTCGAACGCAAGGGCACCGTCTCGGTGCCCCGGAGTTTCGACGAGGACCGGGTGCTGGAGGTGGCCATGGAGGCGGGGGCCGAGGACCTCGCCGACGACGGCGAGCAATGGGTGGTGACCTGTGCGCCCGCCGACCTGGTGTCGGTGCGGGCCGCCCTCGAGGCGGCCGAACTGTCCCCGGGGACCTCGGAGCTGACCATGGTCCCGACCACCACCATCGAGGTGACCGACGAGTCGGAGGCCAAGAAGGTGCTGCGGCTCATCGAGGCCCTCGACGACCACGACGACGTCCAGAACGTCTACGCCAACTTCGATATCCCCGATTCGGTGATGGCCGCCTACGGCGACTAGCCCGCCGGGCTCGCCCCCGGGCTATCCACGCCTAGCCGGCCCGGCCACGATACAGTCGAACGCATGTTCGTCCTGGGGATAGACCCCGGCCTGTCCCGCTGTGGGTACGGCATCGTCACCCGGCGCGGGTCGAAGATGGTGGCGGTGGCCGGCGGGGTCATCTCCACCGCCCCGACGGTGCCCCTCCATCAGCGGCTGCGGGTGCTGTCCGACGAGCTCCGGTCGCTGGTGGCGGAGTACCGGCCGGAGGCGGTGGTGGTGGAACGGGTGTTCTTCCAGGTGAACGCCCGCACGGCGATGGCCACCGGGCAGGCCGCCGGGGTGGCGTTGGTGGCCGCCGCCGAGGCGGAGTGCGAGGTGGCCCAGTACACCTCCAACGAGGTCAAGGTGGCGCTGGTCGGCTACGGCGGGGCCACCAAGGACCAGGTGCAGCGGATGGTGGCTTCGGTGCTCGGGCTGGCCGAGCCGCCCCGGCCCCCGGATGTGGCCGACGCGCTGGCCCTGGCCGCCTGTTACCTGACCAGCCAGCCCCTCCGCCGGGCGGTGGCGGCGGCAGGAGGACCACCATGATCGGATCACTGCGGGGAACCCTCATCGACCGGCCGGTGCCCGGCGAAGTCATCATCGAGGTCGGGGGGGTCGGCTACCGGGCCTCGGTGCCGGCGTCGATCTTCGGCAGCCTGGGGCCCAACGGATCCGAGGTGTTCCTCCATGTCCACACCCATGTGCGGGAGGACGCCATCGTCCTGTTCGGCTTCGCCCACGCCGACGAGCGCCGGTGCTTCGAAGCCCTCCTCGGTGCCCACGGAGTCGGCCCGTCGCTGGCCCTGGCCATCCTCTCGTCGTTGTCGCCGGCGTCGTTGTCGACCGCGGTGCTGGAAGACGACCTCGACACCCTCTGCCTGATCCCCGGCGTCGGCAAGAAGACGGCCGCCCGCCTCCTCCTGGAGCTGAAAGCCCGCCTCGACCTGCCGACCTGGAACCCGGACGGGCCGACCGTCACCGGCGAGGAGCGATCGGCCCGTGGCGAGGTCCGGGCGGCGCTGGCCGAGCTCGGCTACGGATCCGACGAGATCCGCCAGGCCCTCGACGCGGTTCCCGACGACGAATCGGTGGAGACCATGGTGCGGACCGCCCTCCGCCAGCTGGCGAGGTCGAGTTGACCCCGGAGGCCCGACGCGAGGTGCTGGCCGACGGGCTGGAGGGCGACCTGACCTCCGGCGGCCCGGCCGAAATAACGGTGCGCGATGTCGACCCGATCGCCGCGCCCATCGAGGAACAGGACGAGGCCCGCCTCCGGCCTCGCACCCTCAGCGAGTTCGTCGGCCAGGCTCAGCTGACCGAGCACCTGCAGATCGTCATCGAAGCCGCCCGGAAACGCGGCCAGCCGGTCGACCATCTGTTGTTCGCCGGTCCTCCGGGCCTGGGGAAGACGTCGCTGTCGGGGATCGTGGCCGCGGAGATGGGCGTCGGGCTCCGGATCACCGCCGGTCCGGTGATGGTGCGGGCCGGGGACCTGGCCGCCCTGCTGACCGATCTGCAAGAGGGCGACGTGCTGTTCATCGACGAGATCCACCGGCTGCCCCGGGCCGTCGAGGAGATCCTCTATCCGGCCATGGAGGACTTCAAGCTCGACATCCTCATCGGCAAGGGGCCGACGGCCCGCAGCATCCGGCTCGACCTTCCCCGGTTCACCCTGGTCGGGGCCACCACCCGCACCGGGCTGGTCACCGGTCCGCTCCGTGACCGTTTCGGTTTCGTCGGACGCCTCGACCTCTATAACGTCGAGGACCTCGAGTCCATCGTGTTGCGCTCGGCCCAGATCCTCGGTGTCCCGGTCGACGCCGAAGGCGCCCGGAAGATCGCCGAGCGGTCGAGAGGAACCCCGCGGATCGCCAACCGCCTGTTGCGCCGGGTGCGCGATTTCGTCGAGGTGCGGGCGGCCGGGAAGGTCACCGGCGAGTCCGCCACCGCCGGACTCGAGTTGTTCGGGGTGGACAAGTTGGGACTCGACAAGGTCGACCGTTCGATCCTCGATGTGCTGTGCCGCCGGTTCGCCGGCCGGCCGGTCGGCCTCACCACGCTGGCCCAGTGCATCGGTGAGGAGCCCAACACCATCGAGGATGCCTACGAGCCCTACCTGTTGCAGCAGGGCCTGTTGCAGCGCACCGCCCGGGGCCGGGTGGCGGCCCCCCGGGCCTGGGCCCACCTGGAGATGACGCCGGCCGATCCCACCTTGCTCTGATCCGGTCAGACCGCGTGGGCTCGGGGCGGTGGGCGCGTGGGCGCGTGGCGGTGGCCGGCGGCCGAGCGTTTCCGAAATAGCGTCTGTCCGATGTCGGCAGCCAACCAGGGCGAGGTGAGAGAAGCCGGAGGGACGGACCCCACCGGGTCGGTGCCCATGGACGCCTACGACTACGGCCTGCCCGACGCCGCCATCGCCCAGGCGCCGATCGAGCCCCGAAGTGCCGCCCGATTGTTGGTATCGGGCCGGGTGTCGAGCTCGGGGGCGATGGAGCACGCCACCGTGGCCGACCTCCCCACCCTCCTCCGGACCGGGGATGTACTGGTGGTGAACGACACCCGGGTGCTGGCGGCACGGTTGCAGCTGGTGAAGGTCACCGGGGGAGAGGCGGAGGTGTTGCTCCTCGAGCCGATCGACGGGAGCGGATCGAGGTGGGAGGCGCTGGTGCGGCCAGGTCGCCGGCTCCCTCCGGGCACCCTCCTCCACGAACCGGTGACCGGAACGGCTGACGGAGCCGGCGGCACCGTCCGAGACGGTGCACCTCCGGGGGAGCCGGTGGTCGAAATCGGCCAGCCGATGCCCGGCCACGATGACAGCCGTCGGTCGGTGCAGCTGATCGACCCGACGGTGATCGAACGGTCGGGGTTGATGCCGCTGCCGCCCTATATCCATCGGCGACTCGACGACCCCGAGCGCTACCAGACGGTGTACGCCGCCGACCGGGAGCCGGGCGGCCGCTCGACCGCCGCCCCCACCGCCGGGCTCCACTTCACCCCCGAACTGCTGCAGGCCTGCCGGGAGGCCGGCGCCGAGGTGATGACGGTGGACCTGGCCATCGGGCTCGACACCTTTCGCCCGATCACCGCCCCGACCCCGGAAGAACACCTGATCCACACCGAGCGCTACCGGGTGCCGGCCGCCACCCTCGACGCCTGTGTGGCCGCCGACCGGGTGGTGGCGGTGGGCACCACGGTGGTCCGGGCCCTGGAGTCGGCCGCGACCACCGGACGCCTCTCGGGGCGCACCGATCTGTTCATCTACGGGGACCACAGCTTTCGGGTGGTGGACCTGCTGGTGACCAACTTCCACCTGCCCCGATCCAGCCTGTTGCTGATGGTCGAGGCGTTCTGCGGGCCGGAGTGGCGCCAGTTGTACGCCGCCGCCCTGGCCGAGGGGTACCGCTTCCTGTCGTTCGGAGACGCCATGGTGGTCGGCCGGGCCGGGCCGAAAGGCCGACCCGTCGCCCGGGTGGAACCGGGTCGATGACCGCCGCCCGGATCGAGATCACCGCCACCGACGGCCTGGCCCGCACCGGGGTGGTGCACACCGCCCGAGGGTCCTATCCGGTGCCGACCTTCATGCCGGTGGGCACCCGGGGGACGGTCAAGGCCCTCGACGCCGCCGATCTCGAAAGGCTGGGCGTCGACGTGGTGCTGGCCAACACCTATCACCTGATGCTCCGACCCGGGGCTGACGTGGTCGCCGCCCTCGGCGGGCTCCAACGGTTCAGCGGGTGGGACGGCCACACCCTGACCGACTCGGGCGGCTACCAGGTGCACTCGCTGGGCCCGGCGGTGGACGACGACGGGGTGAGTTTCGCCTCGGTCTACGACGGCACCCGGACCCGGCTGACCCCGGAGTTGGCCGTCGAGGCCCAGGGGCTGATCGGGGCCGACATCCAGATGGTCCTCGACGTCTGCGCCACCCTCCCGGCCACCCCGGAAGTCCTCCGTCAGGCCGTGGACCGGACGGTCGCCTGGGCGGCGCGGGCCCGGGCCCATCACGCCCGGCTGGAGGCCCGGCCCGAGCACCAGGCCCTGTTCGGCATCGTCCAGGGCGGCACCGACCCCGAGCTCCGACAGGAGAGCGCCCGCCGCACGGTGGAGCTCGACTTCGACGGCTACGGCATCGGCGGCCTGTCGGTGGGGGAGCCCCGGCCGGAGATGCTCGAGACCCTGGCGGTCACCGTCCCCGAGCTTCCCGACGGCCGGCTCCGGTACCTGATGGGGATCGGGGATCCGGTCGGGCTGATCGAGGCGATCGGGCTGGGGGTCGACCAATTCGACTGCGTGGCTCCGACCCGGATGGCCCGCCACGGCTCCATCCTCAGCTCCACCGGGCGGCTCAACCTCCGGAACGCCTCCTATGTCCGAGACGACCGACCCCTGGATGCGGCGTGTGGCTGCACCACCTGCGCCGGCTGGTCGCGGGGCTATCTCCGCCACCTGGTGACGGTGGGGGAGCCGACCGCCTGGCGACTCCTCAGCATCCACAACCTCGCCTACGTGGTCGATTTGATGTCCCGGGCGCGCACCGCCATCGCCGAGGGCCGATTTTCCCAGCTACGGAGCGATATCGGCGCCGTCTGGGGGGAGACGGCGGTATGAGGGTCGCAGTGGGCTGGGCTACAGTCAGACCGCTGTGCGCACTGACCCCCACGTTCTGATCGCTCGATGATGGCCGTACCCGTGGCGCTGCTGGCGCCGCTGGTGGCCGCCACCACCCCCCCACCGAAAGCGTCAAGTTCGTCCGGCGCCACCACGCTGCTGATCCTGGTGGTGATCGCCGCTGCCTTCTACTTCTTGATCCTCCGTCCCCAGCGGCAGAAGCAGCGGGCGGCCCGGGAGCTGGTCAGCCAATGGGAGATCGACGACGAGGTGCTCACCGCCGGCGGGATCGTCGGGCATATCATCGACATCGACGGGGACCGGGTGACCCTCGAAACCAGCATGGGGGCATCCTTTGTGGTGCTGCGGCAGTACATCATCCGGAAGCTCAGCGTCGATGTCCCCGAGGTGGAGGACCACGATGCCGACGAGGACTATGACCACGACGCCGACGGGGACGAAGACTATGAACATGACGACGATGGCGACGACGCCGATGAGCACGATGACGGCGACGACGACGACCACCAGGACCACGACCATGACCATGACCACGAGGCCGACGGCGAGGCGGAGAGCGAAGCCGGCGACCACGATCCCGACAATCATGGGCCCAAGACGTCAACCTGACCCACGATGAAGAACAAGCGCGCCCTCTGGGCCAGTTTGATCAGTCTGGTGCTGATCGCGGCGATCGCGCTCGGAGCCACGCTGGCGGCGGGATGGTCGCCGAAGCTCGGCCTTGACCTCGAAGGCGGCCTGTCGGTCGTCTACAAGACCGACAAGCCGGTCAACTCCGCCCAGCTCAACACCGTCGTCTCCATTCTCAACAGCCGGGTCACCGCCGGCGGGACCAGCGGGGCGAATGTCGGCACCCAGGGGACCAACGAGGTGGTGGTCTCGATCCCGGGTGAGAAGAACACCCAGAAGGTCCTACAGACCCTGGGCAATACCGCCCAGCTGTTCTTTCGGCCGGGGCTCTGTTACGCCCCGCCCTACACCCCGACCAAAGGCAGCACACCGCCCACCGGGCCGCTGCCGACCTGCGCGGCCAGTTCGCAGTTGACGGCCACCAACCTGGCGGTCAAGCCCGACTCCAGCAATGTGAACGGCTACACCAGCAACACCAACATCCCCGTCGACCCCCAATTCGCCGCCAACCCGTCGACCTCGGCGGCCACCGATGACAAGAACGCCACCGTGCTGTTGCCCGGCTCCTCGGCGGCGCAGGGCAGCGGACGCTATGTCCTCGGACCGGCCGCCCTCACCGGTTCGGCGGTGCACTCGGCGTCGGCCCAGCTGGTCAACAACCAGTGGGCGGTCAGCATCGTGCTCACCAGCGCCGGCAGCACGGCCTGGGACACCCTTTCCCAACAGCAGTTCCACGCCATCATCGGCATCGACCTCGACGGCCAGGTGATCTCCGCCCCGATCACCCAGCCCAGCCAGGCGGCGTTCTCCTCCTTCAACGGGCAGGTGCAGATCTCCGGCAGCTTCACCCAGAGCCAGGCCCAGACCCTGGCCACCGAGTTGAACTACGGGTCGCTCCCGGTGAAGCTGGACCGGATCAATGTCCAGACCGTCTCCCCGACCCTGGGGAAGGCGTCGCTGCAGGCCGGGCTGATCTCCGGCCTCGCCGGCCTCGGCCTGGTCATGCTCTACATGATCCTGTACTACCGGTTGCTCGGCGCGGTGGTCGTCTCCGGCCTGCTGGTCACCGCCGGTTTGCTGTGGGCGATCATCGCCTTCATGGGCCAGCAGCTGAGCACCACCATCGACCTGGCCGGCATCATCGGGGTGATCGTCTCCGTCGGTATCACCGTCGACTCCTACATTGTCTATTTCGAGCGATTAAAGGACGAGACCCGTTCCGGGAGAACCGTCCGTACCAGCGTCGACAAGGGGTTCAAGAGCGCGTTCCGCACCGTGCTGGCCGCCGACGCGGTGTCGTTGATGGGTGCGATCGTCCTCTACGAGGTATCCATCGGGCAGGTGCAGGGGTTCGCCCTCTTCCTCGGCATCTCCACCCTCCTCGACATCGTGGTGACCTATTTCTTCACCAAGCCGTTCGTGATCCTGCTGGGTCGGAGCCGGGGTATGGCTGAGTCCGGCCGGGTCGGCATGGCCGCCGGTCTCGGGGTCCTGGCCGAGGACCGGGTATGAGCGCCCGGCGCCGGAGCCGCGACAATCGGACCGAGGCGACGGTGGACGACGCCGACCTCGAAGCCGGGGCGGGCACCGACGAGGACCTCGAGGACGACGGGACGGAGGTCGACGCTGACGAGCTGGAGGAAGCCTTCGAGGACGAGCTCGAGCACGCCGCCGAGAAGCAGTCCGACCCGAAGGGCCCCAACGCCTTCATGCGGCTCTACCGGGGCGGGACGTCGTTCGACTTCATCGGCCACCGCAAGTGGTGGTTCGCCATCTCCGCCTTGGTCATCCTGGCCGGGTTGGTCTCCCTCGGCACCCGGGGCCTGAACGAGGGGATCGACTTTAAGGGCGGGAGCTCGTGGACGGTCGCCTCCAAGACGATGACGGTGGCCCAGGCCACCACCATCGCCAAGGCGTCCGGGGTCACCCAGCCCACCGTGGTGTCGCTGACCAATCAGGTCACCCACGAAAAGCAGATCCAGATCCAGGCCGACCTGAACAACCTCACCGGGACCAAACACCAGGCCACCGTGTTCAGCCTCCAGACGGCGCTGGCCAACGCGGCCAAGGTGCCGGTCTCGTCGGTGTCGATCAACGACGTCGGGCCGACCTGGGGCGGGCAGGTCACCGACAAGGCGATCGAAGCCCTGATCATCTTCTTCATCGTGGTGGCCATCTACATCTCGATCCGGTTCGAGTTCAAGATGGCGGTAGCGGCCATCATCGCGGTCATCCACGACCTGGCGGTGACGGTCGGGGTCTATTCGCTCTTCGGGTTCCAGGTGACGCCGGACACCGTGATCGCCGTACTCACCGTGTTGGGGTATTCCCTCTACGACACCGTGGTGGTGTTCGACCGGATCCGGGACAACGCCACCGGTCTGGGCGCCTCCGGGCGGATCTCGTACTCGGACATGGTCAATCTGTCGATGAACCAGACGCTGGCCCGTTCGATCAACACCTCGGCGGTGGCCATCGTCCCGGTGCTCTCGGTGCTGGTGGTCGGCTCGATTTTCTTGGGGGCGACCTCGCTGCAGGACTTCGGGCTGGCCCTGGTGATCGGGCTCACCAGCGG
>DASXFR010000025.1:0-4072 GCA_036489495.1 Acidimicrobiales bacterium
CGCTGGGCCGGTGTGCCGGCGCGGGCGATGGCGGCGGCCACCACGTTGGTGGGGAGCAGCGGTCCCGGCGCCACCATCCGGCCCATCTCCTCGGCCACCAGGACCAGGTCGAGCAGGCCATGCCCGGTGACCGACCCTCCCCCATCCTCTTCGGTCACCAGCATCGAGACCCAACCCAGTTCGGCTCCCCGCTTCCACCACTTCCGGTCGAACCCGGCCGGCTCGGTGTCCGCGAGTTTGCGAACCATCTCCAACGAAGAAGTGGTCTCCAGGAATTTCCGGGTGGTCTCCCGAAACAGCTGCTGGTCGTCGGTCAACCGCAGGTCCACCCGCGACCTACCTTCCCGACGTCGACGCGGGGAAGACCAGCTCGAGCTCGTCGATCTGGCGCAGCCCGGGCATGTAGACCAGCTCGGCCCCGGGGGCCAGCGAGTAGTCGGGAATCCGCTGATGCCATTCCCGCAGGGTGATCCGAAGTTCCAAGCGGGCCAGATGGGACCCGAGGCACCGGTGGATGCCGCCCCCGAAGGCCAGGTGCTTGTTCGGGTTCCGGGTGAGGTCCACGGTGGCGGCATCGGGAAGGCCTTCGTCATCGGTGTTGGCGGCGCCGATGCTCACCCCGATGTTGTCACCCTTCTTGATCGGGCAGCCACCCAGATCGATGTCCTTGGTCGCCAGGCGAGGCACCGCGGTCACCGGTGTCTCCCACCGGAGGAGCTCCTCGACCGCCGAGGGGATGATCGAGGGATCGTCCACGATTCGCTGGCGCTGGTCGGGGTGCTGGGCCAGATAGGCGAAGAAGCACTCGAGGCTGTCGGTCACGGTGTCGAGGCCGGCCAGGATGAACAGAAAGCAGATCCCGACGATTTCGTCCATGGTCAGCCGTTGGCCATCGATCTCGGCGCCGAGGAACAGGGTGAGGATGTCGTCGTGGTCGCCTTTGTTCTTCTTGCGTTCGTTCACCGCGTCGGTGAAGTACGCCTCGATCTGTTGGGCGGCCACCTTCTGGTTGGCCTGGATCTCGTTCAGATCGTCACCCGCCGGGCGCAGGATCCCGTCCTTCATGCTGAGGAACAGATCCAGCTGGGACAGCGGCAGTCCGACCAGCGACAGGAACACCGAGGACGGAAGCGGCACGGCCAACTCATTGGCAAAGTCGCACTGGCCGCGGTCGATGAAGGTGTCGATGCGTTCGTTGACCAGCCGGGCGATCTCCGGCTCCAGGGCGTTCATCTGGCGCGGGGCGAAGATCGGGTCGAGCAGCCGGCGGTAGTTCCGGTGCTCGGGCGGATCGACCTGCAGCGGGATCAGCGGCACCGACTGGCCGAGATCGACCGAGCCCATGCCCGAGGAGAAGTCCTCGGGATGCTGGAGGGCATAGTCGGCCGCTGCCCTCCGCACGATCTGGGGTCCGAACATGCCCTCCACCACCGGGCCGGTCTGGCGGGCCAACCGGTAGAAGGGTTGCGGATCGGCGCTCACCGCCGGATCCATGAACCCCAACGGGTCGTACCCGGTGGTCTCCTCGGTTTGCGACATCTGTCTTCCTCCTTCGGCGCCTCTGCACCCTGCCGGCCCGGCCGATGGTGTGGTGAGAACCAGCTTTTCAGCAACTGTAGCCCGTCGGCACCGGTGACCACAGGGTCGGCGGCCGATCAGGGGAGGTGGCGAAAGTCCGGTGTCCGTCGATCCTTGAAGGCGGCCATGCCTTCGGCCATCTCCGGGGAGGTGGCGGCCAGCGCCTGGAAGTGCGCCTCCTGGTCGAGCAGTCCAGGCAGGTCGCTCTCGTAGGTGCGGTTGAGGAGTTGCTTGGAGAGCCCCAGTGATCGGGTGGGCCCGGAGGCCAACCGGGCCGCGAGTTCGGACGCCTCCGTGGCCAACTCGTCGGTGGAAGAGACGCAGCGGTAGGCGAGGCCGTCGGTGACCGCCTCCGCCCCCCGGACGCCCTCCCCCAACATGACCATGGCCTTGGCCCGGGGGAGGCCGACCAGCCGGGGCAACAGGTAGGCGCCCCCGGCGTCGACCACCAGCCCCCACTTGGCGAACGACCAGATGAACCGGGTCTCCTCGCAGACCATGACGAAGTCACAGGCCAGGGCCAGGTGGGCCCCGGGGCCGACGGCGGTCCCGTTGACCGCGGCCACCGTCGGCTTGTCGAGCTCCCAGAGTTCGCGGATGAAGGTTTGCACCCCGCGCCGCAACGCCTCGCTGGTGGTGCGGGGATCGAAGCCGGCACTCCCGGACTTGGACACCGTGGACGCCCGGAGGTCCATGCCGGCGCAAAAGGAATCGCCGACCCCGGTAACCAGTAGTGCCCGGACGTTCGGATCGGCCCTGACCTCCCGGACCCGCTCGACGATCTCGTCCCGCATCTCCCCGGTCAGGGCGTTCTTGGCTTCGGGTCGGTCGAGGACGAGTCGGGCGACGCTGTCCTCTCCGACGGAGTAACGGATCATCGGCCCACCGTAGGACACCGACGGGATCCGGACCATCTCCGGCGGCGACTACGGGTTGATGTCGTCGACCAGATGCCAGGCCAAGGCGGTGTGGGCGTCGATGGCGTGTCCGGTGAGGGCCAACCACGCGGTGCGGTGTCGCCCGATCCGCCGGGGCAGGGTGGCGGTACCGCCGGCCCCGGGGATGAGGCCCATGGCGACTTCCGGCAGCTGCACCCGGGTATCCGGCTCGGCGATCACCCGTCCGGCGACGGCGGGGAGTTCGATGCCGGCGCCGATACAGGCGCCATGCAGGTGGGCGGTGACCCGATCACCGACCGCCCCCAGCAGCCGGGCGGCGCTCCGGGAGGTCCGGATGAGGTGCGAACGGGCCGGGTCGGTGGCGGAACCGAACTCACGGAGGTCTCCCCCGCTGCAGAAGTCGGGCCCCGACCCCCGGAGGTCGACCTGGGTGATCGACGGGTCGGCGCCGACCATCCACAACGCCGCACACAACTCGTCGCGCATGGCGGCGTCGTAGGCGTTGCGGACCTGGGGGCGGTTGAGGGTGATCGACAGCCGATCGTCGTGGCGGTCGACGACGACGGTGGCTCCGGAGTCGGGGCGAACCGAGGTCGGGGGCCGGGCCGCCAACCACCGGCGGAACTCGGTGCCGGTCTGCAACGTCGAGTAGGCCAGAGACTCGACCAGCAGGTCGTGGTCGAGCGAGTCGGATCGTCCGGATCGCAGCACCTGGGCCAGCGTGACCGATGCCACCGGGGATGCCGTCACCGCCGACGCGATTTCATCCAGCCCGGCGTCGACGTCGGTGACCGACACCCACAGGGCGGCCGGGTCGGCCGCGCCGGTCAACGCCACGTCCACACCGTCGAGGGATCCGGGTCCCGCGCCGGTGCGGCTGACGCCGACGATCACGCACGGAAGCAGGGTGCGCACCTCGATCCCGTCGAGCTCACCGGGGGTGTCGAGATCGACCACCAGCAGCGGCCGTTCGACCAGGGCCCCGAGCACCTCGGTGAAACCGACCCTTGCGGCTCGCAACAGATCGTTCAACGTGGCGATATCGAACATGGCTGCACCGGTGTCCGCCATCGGCTTCGACCCTAATGTGTGGCGGTGCCGAGCGATAAGGGTCTGGCTACGTTCCGGCGCGCCGAAGCGCTCGCCGCCCCCGGCTGATGACCGTCCTCATCCGTCGAGCCGAGATCCCCGGGGTTGGAACATCGGATCTCCGGCTGGAGGCCGGCACCATCGTCGAGATCGGCCCGGCGCTCGAGCCCGGAGGAGCCGACGAGGTCATCGAGGCCCGGGGCGGAGCGGTGATCCCCGGATTGCACGATCACCACCTCCACCTGCGGGCGCTGGCCGCCGCCGCCGACTCGGTGCCGGCCGGACCTCCGGACACCACCTCTGTTGAACAGCTGGCCCAACGGCTGGCCTCGGCGGCCACCATCCTGGAGTCCCACCAGTGGGTACGGGCCGTCGGCTACCACCCGTCGGTGGCCGGCGATCTCGACCGATGGTCGCTCGACCGGTTGCTGTCCTCCCACCCGGTACGGGTCCAACACCGCAGCGGATCGGAGTGGATCGTCAACTCCGTTGGCCTGGAAGCGATG
>DASXFR010000053.1:0-20823 GCA_036489495.1 Acidimicrobiales bacterium
CCGACGGGACTCGGCAATGATCACCGCGGCGGCTTCGGAGTTGTCGTCGATGGCCCCGTCCTGAATGGCTTCGGCGAATCCCCGGATCGACGTCAATGGGGTACGAAGGTCGTGGGACACCGACAGGAGCAGCTGGCGCTCGCGGCTCCGGGCGTCGGCCAAGCTCTCGGCCATCATGTTGATCGAATGGGCGAGGGAGGAGAACTCGGCGTAGTCGCGTTCTCGCACCGAGACCCGGCTCTCCAGGTCACCGGAAGAGATTTGCCCGGTGACCTCCATCGCCTCGATCAACGGCCGTGACATTCGCCGACTCATCTGCCACGCCACCAAGGCGGCCACCAGCAGGGTCACCCCCCCGGCAATGATGAAATAGCTCCAACTCGGCCCAAGGTCTCCGACCTGACGGGTCAGGAGAACCGCGAGTTGGCCTTGGAGGCGGATCCGGGCCCGATCTTGGGCCGTCAACGTCACCGGCGCGGCGGCAAACACTAGGGATCCGCTTCGGCCGGAGGTCGTCTGCCCGTCGAGCAGGGGTCGCAGGTTCAGATCGCCGGCGCTGAGGCCGGCCGGCAGCTGGGAGGTCACCTGGCCCTGGGCATTGATCGCCACGACCCTGGCATCCTCCAAGTTGAGGACCCGCTGGATGACCCGGAGCGTCACCAACGGCTGGGTGTTGGTGGCGCCCGAGGTGAGCGACGTGGCCTCGGCAACGAGCTGCTGGGTGGCTTGATCCCGGGCGGAATTCCGGGTCAGCACCAGACTCCCGGCTCCGGCGATCAGCAGCACGCCGGCCACCAAACCCACCAGAGCGACCATCAGCCGTCGTCGCATGCGGCTCCCCTCATCCGTGGGTGGACGATCTCAGCCCAGTCGATAGCCAACGCCCCACACCGTGGCCAAGGGAAGGGCGTCGCCGAGCTTCTTTCGCAGCTGGGCAACGTGGACGTCGACGGTCCGTTCATCTCCGTACCAGCCGGCACCCCAGACCCCGTCCAGGAGCTGCTGGCGGGTCAGCGCCAAACCGATGTTCTGAATCATGTGCCCGAGGAGGTCGAACTCGCGGGTGGTCAGGGCCACCACCGATCCGGCCTGGACCACTTCCCGGCGACCGAGGTCGACCTCCAGGTCACCGAGGGAAACCTTGTCTTGCTGGCGGGGGGCATGTTCCGTTCGACGAAGGATGGCCCGGACCCGGGCTACCAGCTCCCGGGGTGAGAACGGCTTGACCAGATAGTCGTCAGCACCGAGTTCGAGGCCGAGAATCCGATCGACCTCATCGTCCCGAGCGGTGAGGAATAGGACCGGGATATTGTCCTTGGCTCGGATCTCCCGGCAGATGTCGAACCCGCTCCGACCGCCGGGAAGGCCGACATCGAGGATGACGAATACCGGAGGTTCCCGGGCGATGAGCGCGAGTCCCTCATCCCCGTCTCGAGCCAACAACACCCGAAAGCCGTCCTTGCGTAAGTAGAGATCGACCAGGTCGGCGATGTGAGCATCGTCTTCGATGACGACGACGGTGCCGGTCTGATCACTCATCGTGACAGCCTGACACTTCCCGAGTCGAGTGAGGCTCCGATCCCTCGATCCCTAACACAATCCTCATCTTTGCCCCTGGGGTCGGGACGAGTGTGAGAGCGGAGGCCTCAGATCAGCCTCTGGGGTGGAATCATCCGCTCACCAGCCAGCGACCGACCTCCGGAACCGTGATGAAGGCCAGCAGGACGCCCACCACCAAGCTGGCCGCGATCGACCATTGGCGCAGGCCGGCGCCACTCACCTCTTGGCGTGTTCGGTGGACCCAATCCCGGGGCGCCAGCCGGGCGGTGTCGAGGAGGTGGCCCAGCACATGGATGACCATGGCGGCGATCCAGAGGAAAAAGCTGACTTTGTGCAGTAACAGCATCCGGTCACGCCAGGCGGTAGGGGCGAGCAGCAGTGCGATCCCTGATGCGAAGACGATCAAGGTCAAGGTGATCAAGACGGGACCGAGCAGCCGAAGCACGATGGGTGGCGGACCCTTGCGCCGGTACGCGGGCGAGCCGCGGTAATAGCGAACGAACCGCCACGTGGTGCTGCCGATCTTGAGCACCACCGGCGGTACGAGCAGCATGCCGATGAAGACGTGGGGGGTCAGCAGCGGCCGTATCCGTAGGATCGTGACTCCTTCCGCGGCGAGCACGATGAAGAGGACGACAGCCACCGACGCGGTGAGCCGGGCATTTCCTTCGACGCCGTCACGCCGGCGACGGTGCAGGGGTCCCGGAGGCTGGGTGTCGGGTGGGGCCAGATCGGTCATGGTCGACTGGCCCCGCCCTGCTTGGTGACTCCGATCATCGGGTCAATGTATCCGGGGCAGCCGACGATCGGGCGACGGTTACCCGCGCGATCGGACGGGGCTCACGGGACCGGCAGGAGGAACCCGGCATTGGAGGTGGACGCTCCGTCCCTCAGCTCGAGCGCTGCCCCCTCAGCGTTCTTCGGATCCCCTCGATCGTCCGGCGCTTGAAGAGAAGCAACTGTCGTTCACGCTCGCTCACCTCCACGGTTACCGCCGATGAGGGCGCCGGCGCGGGAGCAACCTCGTGGCGCTCCCCGTTTCCAGACCGGGCCCGGGCGATCGAGGCGAGTTGTCGCCGCACCATGGTGGAGCGGTCGGCGGTCGGCTCGAGAAGGCGCAGGCTGGCATGGAACTCGAGCGTGTCGAGCTCGGTCGGGAAGAACCGGGCCAACTCGAAGTCGATGAGGCCCAGCCGCGCCAGCTTCTCGAGCAGGATGAGAAACGAGTCAGGGGTGAACGCCTGTGCGTGGACGTCCACGAAATCGTCGGAGGTATCCATCCGACGGCAGGCCTCCAAGGCGGCGACGTCCGGGTCGTCGCAGTCGGTCCGCACCACCCCGGTGTAGTCGGCGCCTTCGGTCCAGACCGCGTGGGTGTCGACCACCCCATTGATCGCCCGGGAGGTGAAGTCGTACACCTGCTTGTAGCTCGGCCGCATCAGTTGGCGCAGGTAGGCGTCGATGATGTCGCTGATATCAGTCGGTGCCCGATTGATGTCGAAGCAGTAGCGCTTGTCCGGGATGACCAGCGAGAGAATGCCGCCGGGCCTGAGGATCTGGGCCACGTCGGCCATCCAGCCCACCGGGTCGGGAATGTGCTCGATCAGATGGGAGGCGATGACGTAGTCGAAGGGCGCATCCTGGGCGACAGCCTCGGAAATCCTCTTGCCCTCGCCGATGACGTAATCGACATCCACGATGCGGTCGAGCCGATCCTGCATCTCCGCGTTCGTTGCATACTTCTGTTTGAGTTCCTCGGCGCTGGCGTGATCGAGGTATCGAACCGGCCCTTGATCCTTGCTGACCCTGGGGTTGGCCAGCGGTCCGATCTCCAGCCCGCGCATGGTGGCCACGTCGATGGCGGCCAGATCGCTTCTCATTGCCCATAATCTAGGCCACGACCAGCTGGGAACGATCGAGATTGGGCTCGAATGCCAACGGCCGGCCGCGCAAAACGGAATCCCGGCGAGGGCCCGGACCGTCAGCTCAGGACGTCCTTCCGGGTGAACCAGATCCACCCCGAACCCAGGAAAACAACTGCATAGGCGACCTGCACCAGGGCCAGATGCGGGTAACCACTGAGGTCGGTGGGCCGGAAAAGGACCTGGGTCCACAGGCCGGCCCCCTTGTCAGTGACGGGTAGCCAGGGTCCCAGGACGTGGAACCCGGGGACATCGTTGACCGCCCGGGAGACAAAGGTAAACAGGACGCCGCCGGCAACCGCACTGAACGGCCGGTCGGTGACCGTCGAGCAGAGGGCGGCAAACGCAAACGTGGCGATCATGGTCCCGGCCACGATGGCCGTGGCCAAACCGATCCTCCCCAGAGCCTGCAGCGGGGAGAACGTGGTCAGACCGCTGGCGAACGGCGATGCCTGTTGAAGGTCGATCACCGAGAGGGGGTGCCACCCGAAGGTCGCGATCCCCGAAACCAATCCGGCCACCGCGACCAGGACGACGGCCGCCAGCGAGTACAGCCCGGCGACCACCAGTTTGGAGACCAGGACACGCTGCCGGGATACCGGTCGGGAGGCAAGGTACCGCAGACTTCCCCATGACGCCTCGCCGGCCAGGGACTCGCCGGCGAAGATGGCGACGGCCAGGGGGATCAGGAAGAGCAGCAACGCGTTCAGGGCAATCGCCGCCATGGTGAACCCCGATGAATTGGGGATCACCGATCCATAGTCGCCGAGGCGCTCGGGAGTCGCCGCGCTCGACAATCCGATGATGATCGTCACCACGACGGAAATCACGGCCAGGATCCCGAACACGACCCAATAACTCGTCCGCCGAAGCTGCTTCAGCAGCTCGATCCGGATCAATCCAGCACGTCCTTGTGCGTGAACCACAACTGAGCCAGGGCCATGAAGACGACGAAGTAGATCACCTGGAGGACGAGGAAGTGGGGAAACCCGGAGAGATCGGCCGGCCGGGTGAACTGGTGCTGCCACAGGTCGATGTCATTGTTCGGCATGTAGTTGTTGACGACTTGGATGCCGGGAAGGTAGTCGGCATTGAAGATCCTCGAGATGATGGTCACCGCCACGCCTCCGGCCACCGCGACCAGGGGGCGGCGGGTGGTGGTGGAGAGGAAGAAGGCCACCGCGAAGATGCTGGCCATTCCCGCCCCCACATAGAGGACACCGATACCCAGATGCGCGAACGTGGTCCCCACCTGGATGACGTTCACTACCGGGTGAGCGGGAGTCGACGCGCTGCCGTCGCCCACGCTCAGCGGATGCCAGCCGAAGGCCAGCCCGCCGGCGATGAGCGCGACCACCGCCAGGACCAGGACGGCGAGGACAGAGAGGAAGCCGGCGACCGCCGCCTTCGACCACAGGACCCGGCGGCGCGTCACCGGATGCGCCAACAGGTACCGAAGGCTTCCCCACCCGGCCTCCCCGGCTACTGACTCCCCGGCGAACAGGCACACGGCCAGCGGGAGGAAGAACTTCATGGTGCTCGACAGGGCAATGATCGGAACACTGAAGCCCGAGGTTCGAGGCACCATCAGAAGAGGTACGTCGCCGACGAATTCGGTCTGACCCGACCCGGTCGCGGCCAGGACCACGGTGAGCACGATGGAGAATCCCGCCGCGATGCCCAGGGTGACGTAGGTCTTGGGCCGGTGGAACTGTTTGTACCACTCGATCGGGATCAACGGGGTTTGGGACCCGTGACGCTCGATCCATGACCGTCGGCCTCGAAGAGCTCCAGGTAGGAGTCCTGGAAATTGCTGGATCGATAAGCCGAAACGCGGATGCCGGCGGTCTGGAGGGCATCCAACAGCCGCGGGGGGCGGAGGCCCTCGCCCTCGACGGTTACCGAATCGATTCCGGAGGGATCGACCCGTTCGAGTCCGGATAAGGCGCGGAGCACGGCAAGTCCGCGGTCACGGTCCTCGATGTCCAATCGAATCCGGGGCATCTCCCCGATGAGTTCGGCCACCGACCCGGAGGCGATCAATCGGCCCGACCGCAGAATGGCGGCATGGGTACACAAGAGCTCCACTTCGGACATCTGATGGCTCGAGAGCACGACGGTCTTCCCGGCTTCGGCGCAAGCGGCGATAGCGCCGTGCACCTCGAGGATCTGGGCAGGGTCCATGCCCGTGGTCGGCTCGTCGAGCAACAGGAGATCCGGCGCCCCCAGGAGCGCCTGAGCCATGGCCAACCGGTAGCGCATGCCGTGCGAGTAGCTCGAAAACTTCCGGTCGATGGCATCGCCGAGGCCCGCCACCTCGATGGCGCCGTCGAGATCGGGGGTCCCACCGATCAGACGGATCTGCCGGCAGATCAGATCCAGGTTTCGGCGTCCGGAGAGATAGGGCACGAATCCAGGTCCGTCGACCAAGGTGCCGACCCGGCCGAGCACCCTGGCCCCGGGGCGGATCTCCTGACCGAAGAGCCGCGCTCGACCCGATGTGGGGCGTACCAGCCCGAGGAGGATTCGCAGGGTGATGGACTTACCCGATCCATTTGGCCCGACGATGCCGAGGATCTGGGCCGGTGCGACCACCAGATTGAGGTCGTCCACCGCCACGATGCCATTGCGGAGTCGCTTGGTCAGATGCTCGATCTGAATGGCCGGAGCCGGCGGTTCGAAGACCTTCGGGCCGTCAGATTCAGGCGCCATCGGTGTCACCATTGTTGAGAGCCTCCTGTTCCGCGCCGGGGATGATAGCGGCCAGGTCGACGACCTGAGCCCTTGGCGGTTTGTCCGCGTGCACCGGCGCTCCGAACCCGGTCAGGGCGAGGGTGAGGGTGCCGATTCCAGCGTTGGGAGGCGTCACTTGTGCCCCCACCAGCTGACCCGAGCCGCCCACCCACGTTTGGATGGTCATCCTCACTGGAGCCCCGGACGCGCCTCCGCCGAGCGCGGAGATCTCCGAGGCCAGCGCCTGAGAGAAGACGTCGGCGGCCGGCCCGGTGGCGTGAGCCAGCGCCTGGTTGAGGTTGACGGTGACCAGGTAGCCCTCGGTCTCCTGCCCGTGGAATTGGGTTCGTCCGGTCGGAGCGGCCGAGGCAGAACCCCACGCCAGCTCGTAGAGGGTGAAGGCGGGATTGATGCTCTCGGTTTGCACGATGTACGGAGGGAAGTTGATCTTGAACGTCTGGATGTCGGCGAAGTTGGCAAAGATCCAGGGCCGCCCGGTCTGGAGCGGGGGCGTCGAGGCCGGCGGCTTGATGAACACCGTGTCCGGGAGGAAGACCATTCTCTCCGTCCCTCCGGCGGCTCCGGGTAAGTCGATGCGGACGGTACCGGACGGACCTCGGAAGTCAACCGCCCCACTGGCATCGCGGGGCGCCGCCGAAGCTCCATTCGACGACGAACCCGAGAAGGTCATGTCGAAGGCGCTGGTCACCGACAGGGTGCCGGTGATGGCTTTGGTCACCGCGGCCAGGGCCTGGGGTGAAGCGGGCGAGGTCACCGTCGGAATGCTGGTTGAGGTGGCAACCGAATTCGCTGAGCCACAGGCAGTGAGTCCGGTGGCGGCCAGGGCGGTCGTGCTCACGGCCACGGCCACCGACCGGGGCGAGAATCTCAGCAGCAACGGCCTCCGGGGAAGGCGGCTCGTCCGACGCATTGGTGCATAGTAGGTGCGACTTCGCGACTGGCGATTCCGTGCCTCCCCCATGTCCATGAACCGGGAGCGCGGCAGATCGCCTCCAGACCCGGCTCATCCGGCGGTCGGGTCGAGGTCGACCCTGATGGTGAGCGGGTTGTTGGCGAAGGCCCGGAAGATGATCCCGTCGAGCTTGCCCGAAACCCCGTTGGCATCATCGATGCCCTTCCGGCGGGCCCACCCGTCGTCGTCCGGCATCAAGGTGGCGGTCCCGGAGTGCCACGACCGCCCGACCTTGACCCGTACCAGGGGATCGGCCCGCAGGTTCTTCACATAGGCGGCGAGCTCGCCGTGCTCGGAAACCAGCCAGAACACGGTGCCGTCCAGACCGTTGCCGACCGGGGTCAGGCGTCGCCGTCCCGTCCGCCGTCCGGTGGTCTCTACCAAGGCGAAGCTCCGGGGCGCGATCCCCCAGCGGAGTGCCTGACGCATCACTGGATTCGACACGTACTTCTCGAGCAGTCGTTGGGCCTGGTTCATGTCGTCTCCCCGCCGGCGCGATTCTTGCCTCGGGCGAAGGCGGCCGGCGAGACGGTCGCTTAGTGGAAGAAGCTCCAGATCAGCCGCGAGGCGGACGGTGTGCCTAGATCACCCGCCGGCCAGCGATGGCCGCCTCCTGCATAGAGGGCGTACTGGACCTGGGTCTGATTCTGGCAGTCCGAGGAGAGGCTGATGAGCGCGGTCCCCACCACTTTCACCGTGGGAGTGCCGAGGCAGCCGTCAGCCATGCGCCACTCGGCGACGACCGTGTCGACCCGGGGCTCATCCATCCCTCGTACCACCTGGGTGGGTTGCTGGGCGGAGACACTCACGTAGGGATCGTCCTGGTAGGCGACGATGGCGATGGATACCGGACGTGGCGGGGTGCAAGCTGGCGCCGGCACTGCCTCCACCGCGGCGACTCCGGCAAACAGGCCGGGGTCGGCACAGGCCATGCGGTAGGCCATCCTCCCCCCGTTGCTGAATCCGGCCAGGTAGACATTCTGAGCCGAGGTGCCCGGCACGCTGGCCAAGACATCGTGGACAACGGTGGACAAGAACGCCACGTCGTCGACGCCGGCAGCTCGCGCCAGTCCGCAACAGGCGCCCGCATTCCATGACTGTCCGAAGCCGGCGGGGTACACCATCACCGCCCGGCCGACGATGGGGAGGAATGCGCTGACCCGAGCGACGCCGGCGGGGGTCATGCCGTGGCCGTGGAGGACGACCAGCACCGGAAGCGGTTCGGAGCCGGCGACGGTGGGTCGGACGACGACGTAGTCCCGTAACAGGACCCCGGACTGGACCTGTTGCACGGTCGAGGTCCAGCCGGACGGGACCGGAACCCCGACCGACGGGCCGGAGCCGGGCAAGTCGGGTTGGGCCATGCGATCCGGCTTGCCGGACGAATCGGTCGGATCCGGCACCCGCGGCGGTGGGGCCGGGGTCGGCACGACGGCTGCCGCCGTCACCCCGGACCCGAGGGCCCGAGCTGCCGTCGCCGCGGTTCGGATTCCGGTGAGCGTCAGCACCGAGGCGTTGGCTGTCCCCGGCAACACCAGGGTCAAAAGCGATGCGCAGCCGACCAAGCAACTCCCGGCGGCAAACCGGCGCGGCCAGTGACCCCGTCGGTCCCGGCGCCAGATGTGTCGCATTTCGTGCTCCGTCGCTTCCCACTGGGACCTGGACGGTCCGCCGGGAACTATACGGTGCCGGGGGGTCCCTCCGCTGGACACCAAGCACTACCGTCGACGGAAAAAGCGACGAACTCCCCGTTGGGCAGATGGAGTGCAGTCCCACCGTCCCGAATCCATCCGTCGAGGGCCAGGAAGCTGATGGCCGACTGCAGGACGAGACCGTGGGAAACGACGACCACCAGCCCAGGCTGGCGGCGCCGGGCTTCCGCGATGGCCGACGCCGCCCGTCGCCCGGCTTCGTCCTCGGTCTCCCCGCCGCCGCGTCGGACCCGAGTCCCCGAACTCCAGGCTTGGAACTCCTCCGGGAAGGCGCTCTCGGCTTCCTGGCGATTGAGGCCTTCCCACCCGCCCAGGTACACCTCTCGAAGGTCGGGGTCGATCTCGAAGTCAGCCCCGGAGGCGGCCACCACCCGTTGGGCCGTCGACCGGGCCCGGCGGAGGTCGCTGGAGATCACCAGGTCGGGCCTGAGGGGTGCCAGTCGGGCCGCGAGTTCGAGGGCTTGCTCCCGACCAGTCGAGTCGAGCGGAGGATCGGAGTGGCCCTGGAAGCGCCCTTCGGCATTCCAGGCGGTGCGTCCGTGCCGGGCCAGCACCAACCGGGGCCCGGGGACGGCGTCCCTCTCGATCAATAGATCATCCGGGGATCCCGGTACCACTTGAACTCGATCAGGTTGTTGGACGGGTCACGGATGACCATGGTCAGGTGCTCCTCGGCCAGGCCCTCGAAGCGGGCTTGGCAGGGACGGTGGAACCGGATGCCCCGCGCCTCGATGAGCCGTTGGAGAGATTCGAAATCATCGCGCTGTCGGAAAGTTGCCCCGAAATGTCGCGGATAGAGATCGAGCGGCTCCCGGTCCCAGGTGTCCGACAGGTGGCACACCACCTGGTCGCCGAAGAAGTCCAGGGTGATCCGATCGTCGTACCGGCGGGCCAGGTGGCACCCGAGCTGGTTGACGTAGAACGCCTGGGTTTCGTCGAGGTCCCGGGCCGGAATCGCGAGGTGGAATGCGCTTTCAGGGTCACGCATGAATCAGCGGATCACGCCAGCACAGTCTGAGACTCGAAGAACGGGAGGGTATCGGCACGCAGCCCCAACCTGAGGGTTTCGACCCCGATGACGTCGGCGACGGCGATGTTCCCGAGGTTGACGTTGGTCCCGACCCGCCGCACGAACTCCGCCTGCAGTTCCTTGGTCGGCGCTTCGAACAGCAGCTGGTCGACATCGACGGATCCGGACAGGATGTGCTCGAGGAGGTCGGTCCGAAGTTCGCCGTCGGCCGTACACAATCCGCTCCGTCCGCTCTCCCGGGTCTCGGTCACCACGATTTCAGCGCCGGCCCCGAGGTCTTCCTCGATGCTCTCGACCCACTGATCGGGCGACAGGAGCTGGTTCCGCACCGGGTCCTTGAACCCGACCTCGCTGAAGACCCGGAAGCTGCCCACGCATTCCCGGATGTAGGCGGCCTTCTCGGTGTTGGACAGCGAGATGGTGCCGTTGGAGATCTCCACCGTGTCGGCACCCCATTGCTGGCACCACTTCATGAAGCCGGCGAATGAGTTCTGGACGACGAACTTCTCGAAGAGGGTCCCGCCGAAGTAGAAGCGGATCCCGATGTCGCGCAGGCAGGCGATCTTGCGGCCGAGGTCGGCAGTCACCAGCGAGGTGCCCCACCCGAACTTGACCACGTCGATGTGGGTGGACGCGCTGGTCATGGCGTCCTCGAAGTAGGCGGTCGGCAGACCGGTGTCCATCACCATGGTGAGGCCCCGGTCGCGGGGCTTCATCGTACGGTAAGGCAGGTTGAGTAGGTCGTGAGCCATGGTGATTCCTTTCGTAAAGGGTGAAGAGGACGGGAAATCTGGGTAGGAGGCGGCGGTCACGTTGCCACCGCCTCTTGCGGAAGGTGCCGGAGATCGGCCCGGCGCACCTTGCCGGTCGGGCCGACCGGCAGGTTGGCCATGAGGATGAATTCAGCCGGTTGCTTGTGGCGGGCGAGCTGCTGCTCGCAGCGCGCCTCCAGCCGGGCCGGGAGGCCCCAGGCCTCGTCCAGCTCGCCGGCCGGGACCACGAAGGCAATCGGCTCTTCGCCATAGACCGGGTGCGGGCGCCCGACCACACTGGCGGCCATCACCCCGGGCTCCCGGAGAAGGAGTTCCTCGATCTCCCGGGGGTGGATCTTCTCGCCGCTGCGGTTGATGACGTCGTCGGCCCGGCCGTCGAGATAGAGATAGCCCTCGTCGTCGAAGTGCCCGAGGTCACCGGTGGCCAGCCAGCCGTCGGCATCGACTGCCGGCCGGGCCGGGACGGCGCCGTCGGCCGTCGACCAGTATTCCTCCACCACGCTGTGGCCGGCGATGGCCACCATTCCGACCGTGTCGGTCGGTACCGGCTGGCCGTCGGCGCCGGTCACCTGCACGGAGAGCCCGGCCGGGAGTCCGACCGATCCCGGACGGCGGGCGCCGATCGGATTGGCGGTGATCTGACTGGCTGCCTCGGTCATCCCGTAGGTCTCGACCACCGGGATGCCGGTGCGCTGCTCGAACCGCTCGAGGGTGATGACGGCCAACGGCGCGGAGGCGCTGCGGGCCAGTCGGACCCCGTCCAACGGGGTGGTGGGAGGCGGCGTGGCCGGATCGGCGAGGATCGAGACGATGCCCGGAACGACGTTGAGCCAGGTGGCATGCTGTTCCGCCACCGTTGCCCAGTAGGTCCGGGCCGAGAACCGGCGGTCCACCACCAGGCTGGCCCCGGCGTGGACGGTGGCGAGGACCCCGACCACCAGCGCGTTGATGTGGAACAGGGGCAGCGGGCTGTAGCCGCGCTCTTCGGGGGTGAGCCCGAGGTGGATCGAGACCTGGCCGGCGGTGGCCAACAGATTGGCCTCGGTGAGGGGGATGGTCTTGGCCGCGCCAGTGGTTCCCGAGCTGGCCATGATCAGCGCCGCCCGGCCGCCACTCGGTCGCTCGCCCCGGTAGCGGGCCACCAGTTGCACCGGCGCGGGTCGTCCGGTCCGCCACAGATCAATTCCGGAGATCGTCGCGGCCGCGGCGGCCTCCGGACAGTCGGTGATCAGCGCGGAGAGGCCGAGGGCGGCGAAACGGGATCCGTACTCGGCGGTGGTGGCGTTGGGGTCGAGCGGGGCGATGGTGACCCCGCTGGCCAGCGCACCCAGATAGGCGCTGACCATGTCCAGCGGGTCGGCCACCGCCAGCCCCACCCGGGCATCGCCGACCGCCTCGGCCACGCCCCGCCATGCTTCGGCGGTGCGGTCTAGGTCTCCGGCGGTGAGCACCCGCCCGGTGGCACCTTCCACGAAGACCACCAGGTGCTCGTTCCGGGCCGCCCGGGCCGTGAGGAGGGAGGCCACCGTTATCCCGACCGGGGCGTCGGCCGCCGGGGAAACGGGTGCCGGCTTGCGCTGTTGTGGCCGGCCACCCAGGGGGAGGGCGAAGGGCGTGCGGCGGACCGCATAAGCGATGGCCGTCGCCCCCACTGCGGTGAGGAGATAGGCGATGAAGGCGATCACCGGACCGGGGAGCCAGGCTTCACCCCCGCCGAAGCCGTGGTCGGTGAGGAGCTTGAGGACGAGCGGGTGGGCCAGGTAGACCCCGAAGGAGATCTCCGATCCCACCGCCACCAGCCGCATACCCCGGCGCTGACCCGAGGCCCACTTATTGCCGATGAGGTAGATCACGATCACCGCAGCCACACACGAGGCGACCATGGCCGGCTGGAGCACGCTGCTCGCCTGGTAGTTCTGCATGATCCGGAGCTGGGCGACGTAGGCGCCGATGGCGATTGCCGCGGCCACGCCGGCGATGACCAGCAGCTGGCGTTGGTGCCGCTCGACGTACGCCTGGATCCGCTCATAGTGCACCGCCGCATACGCCCCGGCGAGTACGTACATCGAGTAGGTGGGAAGCAGCTCGAACGCCCGGGTGTAGAACCACGTCATGGTGGGCGAGGTGGGGTGCACGTACTGCAACACGGCCAACCAGGCCACGTTGGCGGCCGTCACCACCGCCAAGATCCCCACGGCATGGTCGGCGGTCCGCCGGACGAACTTCCAGAGCAAGGGGAACACCAGGTACAGCTGCATGGTGACCAACAAGAAGTAGAGGTGGTACTCGGCGGTGCCGGTGACCAGGTCGTAGCCGAAGTGGGTCCACGACCACCCGTGGTTGGTGGGATCCCGTACCAACTCGTAGATCACGCTCCAGGTCAGGTACGGGACGAACACCAGCGTGAACCGCTTCCGCCAGAATGGCCGGGCCGAGACCGGGCGGCGGATGGCCGCGTAGACGAGGACGAACGCCGTCAGGGTGAAGAAGATCTCCCGGCCGAATTGCAGCAGCATCAGCGTCCCGTTGGCGCCGGTGTTGAGGGCAATTCCGGTGTTGCCGATGGTGTGCACCGCGATTACCGCCGCGAAGGTCAAGAGCCGGAGGATGTCGATCTGCCACAGGTGGGCGTCCGAGCGCGTCTGCGCCACGCTGGCGTCGGCGCCAATCGACCGGGGAGAGGCCTGGGTGTGACCCTGCGTCTGGTCGAGGAGGAGGGCCATGCCTAGTTCTTAGTAATCCAGGCTGGGGGTTAGCTGAGAGCCGGGTAAAGATTCGGTAAAGGCAGTCATTGACATAAGGACTGCCCAATTCGTCCCGGGGCGAAACACCCGCGAGGGTTTCGTAGGCCCGCTGAGCAGCTATTCCTGCCCGACCCGACCCTGGTCCAGCTCGGTCGACAATTTTTTCGGGGCGGTCATCCGGTAGCTCTCTTCGGCAATTTCGGAGATCTTGTCCCAGTCGAGGCCCGGACCGAGTCGGATCCCGATCCACCCCTTGTTGCCCACATAGGCCGGCACGAAATAGCGGTCGGGGTCGGAGGCGACCAGCATCGCTTGGTCGCCGGGAGGCGCCTTACAGGTCATGGAGGTGCCGTCCTCACTGGTCATCACGAACAGCTTGTCCCGCACCCGGAAGGAGGGAGCGGTATGGCCGCCGAAGGATTTTTCCGTCGCCTCGGGAAATTGGAGACAGATGGCCCTCAGGCGTTCGATCGGGTCTGATCGGGAGTCAGGGGTTTTCATTGGTGGGTGCGGAGTCCTTCCGGAGGAATCAGGGGATGTAGCTGGCCAGGCCCCGGATCAGGACATCGAGTCCCAGTTCGAAGCGCTCCTCGACGGTTCCCTGGGCCAACGGGTCAGCCAGGGCCAACAAGTTGGGGAACTGGTCCGGTGGCATGGACATGAACCACTGGCGCATCATCTCCGACTGGTCCTCGCTGAAGTCCTGGGTGCCCGCCCACGCCTCACTCTCGTGGACGGCGGCCCCCAGGTACAGGCCGAACAGGTCTCCGGCGAAACCGCAGAGCCGATCCGGGATCCCGGCCTGGCGAAGGATAGCCAACATTGCCTCGATCCGGACCAACGAGTTCGGGCCGAGCGGTATCCGACCGAGGGTGAGCCCGGCAGTGCCACGGTGGCGTACGAACGCGTCGCGGCACGACATCCCGTAACGCTTGGTTGCTTCCTGCCAGTCAGCGCCGTCCGGCTGGGGCACCGGTATCTCCGCCGACACCCGATCGACGACCAGCTCGATGAGCTCCTCTTTGTTGGCCACGTAGCCGTAGAGCGAGGCTGCCGCGGTGCCCAACTCGGTGGCCACCCGGCGCATGGTCAATCCGTCGGGGCCCGATCGGGCCAGCACGGCCAGCGCCGCGTCGATGACCGCTTCCCGGTTGAGCTCGGGTCGGGGCGGCCGGCCGCGGCGGGGCACCGAGCGCCAGGGAGGTTCGGGCAGAGGCGATGGTCCCGGTTTGGCGGCGGTCATTGGTGAACAGGATACTTGACACGAACAGTGATCGTTGCTAAACAATGTTCGGAAACGTACAACGTTCGGAGTGAGAGCACCGGACGCCGACCAACAATGGGAGATCCAATGAACCACGAGCCGGCCATCCGGGCCGACCAACTAGTGAAGACCTACAAGGGTGAGGTGCGCGCCCTGGTCGGGGTGAGTTTCGAGGTGACGCCCGGAACCGTCTTCGGCCTGCTCGGGCCCAACGGCGCCGGCAAGTCCACCGCGGTCAAGATCCTCACCACCCTCAGCGCCCCCGACGGCGGAACCGCCCGGGTCGGCGGGGTCGATGTCGTTGCCCACCCGCAACGGGTCCGGCGGCTGATCGGCGCGGTGGCCCAGGACTCCGGGGCGATCGCCCTGCTCACCGGCCGCCAGAACCTCCGGCTGCAGGGGGAGCTCCAGGGGCTGCCGGGCAAAGAGGTATCGAGGCGGTCCTCCGAGCTGTTGGAGACCTTCGGCCTCACCGAGGCGGCCGACCGCACGGTGAAGACCTACTCGGGCGGCATGCGCCGCCGCTTGGATATCGCCATCGCCCTGGTCCACCAGCCTCAGGTGTTGTTCCTCGACGAGCCCACCACCGGGCTCGACCCCGAGGCGCGGGCCGACACCTGGCTCGCCCTCAACCGGTTGGCCGCCAAGCAGCAGCTGACCGTCCTGCTCACCACCCACTACCTGGAGGAAGCCGACCAGTTCGCCGCGCGCCTGGCCATCATCGATCGGGGCCGGATCGTGGCCGAGGGTACGCCCGAGGACCTGAAGGCGGCACTCCGGGGCGACTCGGTGGTGGTCGAGGTCGGCGATCGCCAGGGTGCCAATCTGGGTGAGTCGGCTCTGCTCCGCCTCACCGACGTCGGTTCCGTGGACCTCGACGGAACCGCGCTCCGGGCCCGGGTCCGCGATGGGGCCCGACTGTTGCCGTCGATGTTGGCGGCGCTCGACGGTGCCGGGGTCCGGGTCGAGTCGGTGGCGGTGTCCCGGCCGTCCCTCGACGACGTGTACCTGCACTTCGCCGGCCGGTCATTCCACGACGCCCAGGAGGTGGCGGCATGATGGCTCCCTTCATACGGCAGACCTGGGCGCTGACGCGGCGCTACCTGACCCAGATGCAGGCGGCCTTCATCTTCATCAGCCTGGTGCAGCCCATCATCTGGCTGCTGCTGTTCGGCGCCCTGTTCAAGTCGGTGGTATCCATCCCCGGGTTCGGGGGAGGCTCCTACATCACCTTCCTGACCCCCGGGGTGGTGGTGATGACTGCGCTGTTCTCCGCCGGCTGGAGCGGCATGAGTTTCATCGACGACATGGAGTCGGGGGTGATGGGCCGGATGCTGGTGTCCCCGGTCCACCGGGGGGCGATGATGACCTCCACGCTCGTCTACCAGGCAATCGCCACGGTGGTGCAGTCGCTCATCATCGTCCTGTTGGGCTGGGCACTCGGGGCACACTTCCCGAGCGGTGTCCCCGGCGTCGTGGTGTTGATCCTGTCGGCGGTCCTGATCGCGGTGGCGTTTGCGGCGCTGTCGAACGGACTCTCCCTGGTGACCCGTACCCGCGAGACATTGATCGCGGCGGCGACCGCGCTGGTCCTTCCTCTCTCGTTCCTGTCGTTCGCCTTCATGCAGCCCAACCTGGTGCCCGGATGGATCGCAGCCATCGCCCGGTATAACCCGGTCAATTGGGCCGTCGAGGCGGGTCGGGGAGCGGTGGCCGTACAGGTGCACTGGGGGACCGTCGGGTCGTTCGTGCTGTTCCTGGTGGCCAGCGTGGCCGTGTGTGGAGTGGTGGCGACCCGCGCCTTCCGCTCCTACCAGCATTCGATCTGACCCCGTCCCCGATTCGCGGGGATGAACGAGCCGGCGTCGTGGCGAATAGCGTTGATGACCGAGCTCAAGGAGACCGGCCGTGCCCAGATTCGCCCTATTGCTTCGTGGGATCAATGTCGGAGGCAACAAGAAGGTTGCCATGGCCGACCTACGCGAGCTGCTGTCGGAGCTCGGATTCACCGACGTCGCCACCCTCCTGCAGAGTGGCAATGCGGTGTTCAGCTATCGGCGGACCAAGCCAGAGGTGCTGGCCCGGCGGATCCAAGCGGCCATCCGGGAACAGTTCGGGCTCGAGGTTTCCTGCATCGTCCGGACCCGGGAGGAGATGGCGGCGGTGGTGGCCGGCAACCCCCTGGGCAAGGTGGCCACCGATGGCTCCAAGCTGCTGCTGGTGTTTCTCTCGAAGTCGCCAGACCCGAAGCGGATGGCCGAACACGACGCCATCGAGTTGGACCCCGATCAGATCCGCCTCGGCGACCGGGTGATCTACCAGTGGTGCCCGGAGGGCATCCTGGCCGCACCCGCCGTCGGTGGATTCGCGGAGAAATACTGGTCGGTGACCACCACCGGGCGGAACTGGAACACGGTGACCAAGTTCGTCGCCCTCCTCAACGACTGATCATCGGCCGCCCGGGACCGAATCAGGGCACGAACCGGTAACCCATCCCCGGTTCGGTACGGAAGTGCCGAGGGCGGGATGCATCGGACTCGAGCTTCCGGCGCACCCGGGCCATGAGCACCCGGAGGTACTCGGTCTCGGTCTCGTACTCCGGCCCCCAGACATCGTGGAGCAGCTGCTGTTGGGAGACCAGTTTTCCCGACCGGCGCACCAGCACCTCGACAATGTCCCACTCCTTGGGGGTGAGGTGGACGTCGTCTCCCTCCCGGGTCACCCGTTTGGACGCCAGGTCGATGATGAAGTCCTCGGTCTCCACCTTCGGATCCTCCGGCGCCGCCGGGGTCCGACGGAGCGCGGCGCGCATGCGGGCCAGCAGCTCGTCCATGCCGAACGGCTTGGTCACATAGTCATCGGCCCCGGCATCGAGGGCATCGACTTTGGACACGCTCTGATGCCGGGCCGAGAGCACGATGATGGGGACGGAGCTCCATCCCCTCACTCCCCGCACCACCTCGATGCCGTCGATTCCGGGCAGGCCGAGGTCGAGGAGGATCACATCGGGTCGCCGGTTGACCGCCAGGTCGAGGCCGTCTTCTCCCCGGCGGGCCACCACCACCTCGTAGCCTCGAGCCTTGAGGCTGACTCCGAGGGCGCGCAGCAGCGCGACGTCGTCGTCGACGATCAGGACTCGGGCTCCTGACTCGCCGGCCGGCGCCGGCGCCACACCGGACGGGGAGGGGGTCATGGTTGACCGTCGATCTGCCTCACCGCCGGCGGGTGGGCTTCGGCCGCGGGAGAACTTGGATCGTTGCCCGGCGCCGGTACCGCCGGGAGGCGCACCACCATGGTGCACCCACCCCCCGGAGTGTCCTCCAGGTCGAGTTCACCGCCGACGGCTTCGACGAAACCGCGGGCCACGGCCAGCCCCAGGCCGACCCCGACTCGGTTCTCGGAATCCCCGGATCGCTGGAACGGTCGGAAGACCACATCGCGAGCCTCGGGCCGCACCCCCGGGCCATGATCGATCACCCGGAGATCCACCCGCCCAGCTACCGCCCCGGCCTCGATCCGCAGTCCGGCCCCTTGGGCATGCACCAACGCGTTGTCGATCAGATTGGCGATTGCCCGTTCCAGCAGCACCGGGTCGGCGCGCACCTGGGGGAGGTCGTCGGGAATGTCGGCGCGGACTCCGGCGACCCGGGGTCCGAGGCTGGCCAGCGCGGCGTCGACCACATCGCCGACAACCACCGGCTGGTCGGTGATGTCCATGGATCCGGTCTGCAGGCGGCTCATGTCGAGCAGGTTCTCCACCAGGGTGGAGAGCCGGTCCGCCTCGTCATCGATGGTCCGCACCAAGATCTCGGTTTCCTCCGGACCGAAGTGCAGCTGGGCCGACAACAGGCTGCTCGACGCCGCCTTGATCGAGGCCAGCGGGGTCCGGAGATCGTGGCTGACCGCCGCCAGCAGGGCGGACCGGAGCTCGTTGGCCCGGGCCAGGGAGTCGGATTCGGCCGCCTCGGCCTGCAGCCGTTCGCTGGCCAGCGCCACGGACAACTGGGCGGCGAAGCCGGCCAGGATCTCTAGGTCCTCGCCGGACAGCTCGGGTCCCCGCAATGCCAACACCGCCCGGTCGCTGAGCGGGAGGGCCACCGCCGCCTCGTCGAGCGTCCGGGGCGGATCGAGGCCTACGGCCACCACCGTCTCCCACGGTCCGGGCCTCGGGCCGTGCGCCGGAACCGGATCGCTCGGCGCGGCGTCCTCCTCGTTCGGGCGCCGGATGATGGCGGCGGCATCCAGCCGGAAGGCGATCATCAGGTCTCCGAGGAGATCGGGGAGTGGATCGCCCTCGGGGGAAACCAGCCGGCCGGCCACTCGGGCCAACATGTTGGCGTCGGCCCGGGCTTGGGCGGCGGTACTCAACCGTCGGCCGGATAGATCGACGAGCGTGCTGACCGCAACGGCAACCACCAGAAAGACCACCAGAGCCACAACGTCCCGAGCGTCGGCAATGGTCAGGGTGTGGAGCGGAGGGGCGAAGAAGTAATTGGAAAGCAAGAACCCGGCCACCGCCGCCAACAACGCCGGCCCCGTCCCGCCCACGATGGCCACCGCCATCACCACGATGAGGTAGGTGCTCAGCGCGGTGGACAGATCGATGTGAGATCGGTTGGCCGTGAGGATCAGGGTCAAGAGCGGAAACCCCAGCGCGCCGACCAGGACCGCACTCATCTGTCGGCGCATCGGGAGGGGGGACGACAGGGCCCGGCCGAGGAGTCCAGGCCGGTTGGCCCTCCGGCGAGAGTCGGTGGCGCCGGCGCCGTCCGGGCCCTCCGATTCTTCCCGGACCTGATCGGTGGCGATCACGTGGATGTCCAGGGTGCCGGCCGACGCTCGGATGACGGAGTTGACGACGGAACCCCGTACGAACTCGGTGAGTCGGCTTCGATGCGTGGCTCCAAGGATCAGCTGGGTGGCGCTCTCCGCCCTGGCCACTTGCACCAGGGTCGGTGCCACCGCCGCCCCGACCACCTCGACGTAGCGGCCTCCCAGCTCCTCGAGGAGCGAGCGATTCTTGATCAGGCCATCGGAAGCGGATCCGGTGAGCCCGTCTTCGGCGCGGATGTGGACCCCGACCAGTTCGGCTTTGGTCCGGATGGCCATCCGGGCAGCCCGTCGCACCAGGACCGCGCCACCGGGGGCGCCGGTTATGGACACCACCACTCGCTCTTTGGTCTCCCAGGGGCCGGCGATCCCGTGGCGTTCCCGGTAGTCCTGGAGTTCCTCGTCCACCCGGTCGGCCAACCACAACAGGGCGAGCTCCCGGAGTGCAGTGAGATTGCCGGTACGGAAGTAATTGCCGAGGGCGGCGTCGATGCGATCCGCCGAATAAACGTTGCCGTGGGCCAGGCGCCGCTGCAGTGCCTCGGGAGCCATGTCAATGAGCTCGATCTGGTCAGCCGAGCGCACCTCTCCGTCCGGGACCGTCTCCCGTTGGACCACTCCGGTGATGCCTTCGACGACATCGTTGAGCGACTCGAGGTGCTGGAGGTTGACGGTAGAGATGACATTGATGCCGGCATCGAGGAGCTCCTCGATGTCCTGCCACCGCTTGGCGTTCCGGGAACCGGGAACGTTGGTGTGCGCCAGCTCGTCGACCAGGGCCAGCTCGGGGTGGCGAGCCAACAGGCCGTCGAGGTCGAGCTCGTAGAAGGTCTGGCCCCGGTAGACAATTGGCTTGCGAGGCAGCACCTCGAGATCCCGCAGTTGGGCTTCGGTCTGCGGTCGACCGTGGGTGTCGACCCAGCCGACCACCACGTCGGTGCCGCGTTCCTTGCGCCGCCAACCCTCGTTGAGCATCGCGAACGTCTTCCCCACCCCGGGTGCCGCGCCCAGATACAGCCGGAGCTTTCCTCGTGCCACCCCTAGGGTTCCTCGCAGTTCTCGCGCTCCAGTGAATTCATTGGTGCTGGGCGCCCGATGTGATGTTGGGCTGCAGCACCTGCACACCCGGCTCCCCGAGGATAGCTAGCGGGCAGGTTCGGCGGTTCGGGACCCTCCCGGAATCAACGCCGACATTGCGGAGCGGAGGATGATCGGGGGCCACGATCTCGGCAGGTCACGCCGAAGGGTCATCCTGCCCCCCGGGGGCGAGCCTGGACGGTGG
>DASXFR010000125.1:0-9560 GCA_036489495.1 Acidimicrobiales bacterium
CCCAGGCGGCACAGAGCATCTCCACCCTCCCACCGATCGGGAGCCTGTTCGCCGCCTTCCTGGGGTTGAACCCGATCCAACAGCTCCTCGGCCCCCATGTGCTGGCCCAGGTCGGACCGACCCATGCCGCCTTCTTGACCGGGAGGAGCTTCTTCCCCCAGCTGATCTCGGGACCCTTCGGGCGCGGGCTGCACCTGGCCTTCGACCTGGCCGCGGCCTCCACCTTCGTGGCCGCCGGCTTCTCCTGGCTACGCGGGGGTGGGCAGGCCCATCATCAGCGCACCCTGGCCGCTCAGACCGCCGAAGGGCTGGCTGCGGTCGGCGCCATGGTCGCCGAGGAAGTCGGCGCCGGTTCCGACGACGGTGCCGAGGCCGAATCCGAGGTCGCAGCCCTGCCCTGAGATGGTGTGGAGCGGTACTCTCCCCGACCTATGAGAAATAGCCCTTGACGCCGGCCGCCATCCGGAGCATGTCGTCCTTGCCGTATCGATGGTCTACCGGTAGCGAGATGTAGCAAGTGGGCCAACTCCGCGTTCGAGGCAGCAACCCCGACGGAGGCCAATGGATGGGACAGTAGATTCCCTGTCCGGCGAGGTAGTGCTGGAGTCCGGCAGCATCGCCGGTCTCGAGCACAACATAGAACGGCAAAAGATTGGGGGCCGGGGGGTTAACTACTCGGAAACGATCGCTTTGACCCAGAGCCCGAGTCAGGGAGACCGAATTCAACCTTCTCGTCGAACCAATCAACTTGATGTCCAACCGTCGTAGCAGCGACAAGCTGCGCTCACTCATGGGGGCCGGCTGTGTCCGACCCTCTGTCGCTTGCTCGGCTTGGGCGAAGAGTTCGAGGTGAGCCGCGTTGTCGGCTCCGGAAGCGAGCGCGTCGGTCTTCACACGCATAGCCCGTTCCCGCAGAACCGCGGCCGCCGACGGCGAGGTCTGACTCCCTGGGCGGAGTCGGTCCGAGACGCCGAACGCATAGCCGCCGTCGGAAAGAGGAAACGACTTGCGCAGACTTGCCACTCGGATGTCCGCGACCGACGATGGACCGGAGAACACCCGGTGGGTCTCGTCGGCAACGACCATGACGCCCCTCTGCTGGAGGGTCGCGAGAGCGTCCAAAACCTCAGAAGAGTCCTGCCGGCCAAAGTACGGCGCGTGTAGCAAGGCGCCGGTCGTCACCTTCGAGAGCAAATCGGTTGGTTGGACAGCCAGATCGCGGTCGACGGGAAGTTCCATCAGTGTCCAGCCGGTGCTCTGGAAGGGTTGAATCATGCTGTCGCACAAGTAAGACGGAACATAAATCCGCGAATGGCCGTGACCTCGGAGTTCCGCCTCGACGATTGCTAGAGCCTGCCGACCGGACTCGACGTAGATGGCCTTCGATGCCCCTTCCCAGGGAAGGAGTTTCGACGAGCTCGGCAGAAGATACTTGTCCTCAACAATCTCAAAACTTGACCCGATTTCGGGCACACCAACAGCGTGTCCTATGGGAGACCGGCTCGATATGTCCGGCCTACTCATTGGCTCGGCTGGGACTCATCTTCTTGCGCTCCAAGGTCATCGATGTCGGCCGCCGTTTGCCAAGGCAACTGGCCTTCGTCACTCAAAACAGCCGGAATTGTTCGAAACAGAATCCACAGGTCCATCTTTGGCGAGACGCTGCGGATGTACTCCAGGTCGGTAGTGATTCGTTGTGACCACGGAGCGGTGGTGCGGTGTCGGATCTGTGCGAGCCCGGTTAATCCAGGGCGAACGACAAGGCGACCGCGTTGTTCTGCGGTGTAGCGCGCCACCTGTGACGGAAGGGCAGGTCGAGGTCCGACGAAACTCATTTCGCCACTAAGGATGTTCGTCAGCTGCGGGATCTCATCAAGGCTCAACCGACGGAGCGCCCGTCCAACTCTGGTGACCATATCCGGAGTTGGGTAGTTGCCCGAAGCTTTCTCCGTGCCGTCCTTCATAGTCCGGAATTTGTGAAGTCTGAAGGCCCTCCCATCCTTGCCCACCCTCGTCTGGTGGAAGTACACCGGCCTGCCGTCATCCGCAATGACAGCTACCGCGCACAAAGCATGGATCGGAGCCGTCACGACTAACACGACCAAACTCGAAACAACGTCAAAGATGCGCTTCCCGGTGGTTACATAGAAGGTTCGCGGCGGTTCAGACACTGATAGTCCCTGCTCGGTAGGCCGGAAAGAAATTGGACGCCAATAGGTCCTCGGTTGTGAGCCGGCAAGCCTTCGCCCGGTTCTGGGTATGGACCCGATAAAGGTCCGAGTCGAGGATGAGTCCAGAAACGCCGTACTCCAGCTCGCGGCCTCCGAACGAGCGCTTGAACTTAAATAGGTCGTCGCGCACTCCGACCCCTCCTCCGAGGTGAAACTGTCGAAGGCCCTCGGCGACGGCAAACTGAGTTGCCGTCCAAAGCATCAGGTTGTTTGACCCCATCCGCGCGTCCTCCAGCTTGGAACCGGCCAGGTGATAGTGGAGGCGCCCGGCGTGGCGCATGAGAAGAGTTGAGGAGACCACCGACCCCGCCTGGTTTCGCACCTCACCAATGAGAAGGAACGAACCCAGGCCATCCAACAGTTGCTCGTAATAGTCGCTAGCGAAAAAGTACTGGGGAGCCGCGGCCCGACGTTGCATTGTTTGCTCGTAGAGGCGACGGAACTCGCCATCGGATGCCAAGTCGACGCTGGCCGCCGGCCTGATCTCGGCGGTGTACCCATGTTTGATCGCCTTTCGAATCGACGTTCGGCAGCGACCTTCCATTTCGGCCCATGCCGACTCGTTGTCAGTCAACTCGAGGATGATGGTTGGGTGCCCGTTGACGATCCAGCGTTGCCCGGGGAGTCGGGTTGCCTGAGGCAAAAGTGGGGAATGTCGCAATAAGAGGCTGATTGCGCCGCGCTGCCGCAGCCAATCAACAGTTGTTGACCATGCCTCCTGGATCTGCAATGACGAGAGGGACGGTGAGGCATAGGTGCCCGTGTACGCCGGAGAAATCGCGTCCTTCGCCCCGCCGACCAATGTTCGGAGGATCAAGGGCACCTGCCAGGCTCCTCCAAAGGCTTCAAGGAGAACCCACTCCCCGCCATCGACGACGGCTGCCGCCCGCCCATACCCTGGGAGGAAGTAAACGTCCGGAGACGCGAACCCAAGGGGAACCTCGAGCCCAAGGTGGGCGTTCACGGTCGGACACGGATCACGCACGGCTATTCGGTTCAGCGCGGCTGATAGTAGACGGCCGTCTCAAGGCCACCAGAGTCGGTTTCTGCCACCACTCGCCAAAACGGGTCGCCGTCCAGCACCTGGCGGTGAAACGGGTTCACATAGATGACATGAATCGCCCGGGGATTCGACGCCAGTGAAACACGGATATTTTCGAGCACCTGTTCAAGGACCCTGCTGCCGAACGGGTTGTAAAGGAAAAACACGCTGTCGTCGTCGCTGACCGGGTACTTCGCAGCATCCACATTCAGTACTTGGGCGTCGAACCGCCGACCAGTTCGACGGCGGAACCTCTCACAATTGCGTTGAGCCTCCTCGCACAGCGCCGGGGCGAATTCGACCCCAAGTACGCGATCAAACCCGTGAAGGATCGCCAGCAGCAGGACTCGGCCCTTGCCCGATCCATAGTCCACGAAAACCCCGTCAGTGGGAATCTGAAAATAACGGATCGCCGACCGGAACTGGTCAGCCTTTATCGGTTGGTAGTTGACGGCTTGGTCCTTGTTTTCGCCGACGACATCGAGGTCCATTAGGTCGACCCATCGGTCGGTATGCACTCGGTAACGGTGGTCGAACCAGGCGTCATCCGCGTAAGCGCGGATGTATCTGAGGGTCGGCCCTAGACCGCGACGACGTAGGGATTTAATGCTGCGACGGGGCAATGTCGTGATACTCCGACTGGGTAGTGATCGGGCGGCAGTTGGAGACTCAGACATGCCCAGCCCTCCCACCGGGATCGATGGCGCAATCGAACTTCAAGAGATCCACAGTGGCATTAATCCATTCAACGCGGTTGATAGTAGACAGCCGGCTCGAGACCACCGGAATCGGTTTCCGCGATCATCCGCCAAAATGGATCATCGTCCAGTACATGGCGCTGGAACGGATTCACATAGACAATGTGAATGGAGCGAGGCCTGGACACCAGCGACCGACGGATATTGTCGAGCACCTGTTCGAGGACTCGTCTGCGGAACGGGTTGTTCAGGAAAAAAACACTGTCGTCGTCGTCGACCGCATAGTCCGCTGCATCCACATTTACGACATGAGCGTCGAACTCACGGCCGGTTCGACGGCGAAATCTCTCAAAATTGCGCCTTGCCTCGTCGCACAGCGCCGGGGCGAACTCGATGCCAGCCACCCGATGAAACCCATAGAGAATCGCCAGGAACAACACTCGGCCTTTGCCGGACCCGTAGTCCACAAAAACGCCGTTGGTGGGAATCTGAAAATAACGGATCGCTGATCGGAATTGATCAGCTTTGATCGGCTGATAATTCCCCCCTTGATCCTTGTTGTCACCTACGACTTCGAGGTCCTTCAGATCAACCCATCGATCCGTTTGCACTCCATAACGGCGGTCGAACCAAGCGTCGTCCGCGTAGGCCCGGATATAGCGGAGCGTGGGCTTAAGGCCTCGCCTGCGCAGCGAATTGACGCTGCGACGAGGCAGCGTGGCCACACTGCGACTCGGCAGGGCCTCTGACACGCGCAATCCCCTCCTCGATAGGTTGGCCTGTGATGACTCCGGCCAGCAATCCTTGGCTATTCGCCACCAAAAGATGCTACAGCGCCTTGGCGCAAGCGGCACTACCTAGGCTTGGCCGCTGCAACTCGGATGCGAAAAGTTGTCACTTTGTAGCTCTCAAATGTGAGGGTTTCCTCCGGCCCAGTTCCGCAACGCTCGCAGATCAATCACGGCACTGGAGGATGGACGCCGGTACCATCGGACATTCCGTCGATGCCTCATTCCCAAGATCAGGGTTGAGGGATCCGCGTGGATCGTGGGCATCAGCCCGTCAGCCAGGCTGATAATAGACGGCGGTCGACAAGCCGCCCGAGTCGGTTTCCGTGATCACCCGCCAAAAGGGGTCGTCATCCAACAGTTGTCGGTGCTTCGGAACCACATAGACGACGTGAACCGGACGGGGCCTTGATCGTAGTGAGAGACGGATATTTTTGAGCACCCGTTCGAGGACGGTGCCGTCGAATGGGTTGTGGAAGAAGAAAACGGACTCGTCGTCGCCAATCGAGTATGAAGCGGCATCAACATTGACGACGCGAGATTCGAACTGCCTACCGGTTCGATCGCGAAACTTGGCAAGGTTGTGTTCTGCCTCTTCGCACACTGCCTCGGCAAATTCGACACCAACCACGCGATCAAACCCATTGAGAATTGCCAGCAAGAGAACCCGGCCCAAACCCGATCCGAAGTCCACGAAAACCCCGTCGGGAGGAATCTGAAAGCAATTCATCACCGATCGGAAGACGTCAGCCTTGATCGGTTGACAATTCTGCCCTAGGTCCTTGTTGTCTCCGACGACCGCAAGGTCGTCCAGAGCGATCCACTGGTCCGTATGCACTCCGTAACGACGCTCGAACAGGGCATCGTCGGCATACGCGCGGATGAACCGGAGCGTTGGCCGAAGACCGCGACGGCGTATCGAATTTATGCTGCGGCGGGGCAGGGTAACAATGCTGCGACTCGGGAGGCTCGAAGCCACGTGCAGTTCCTCCTGTCGGCCGGAAGGCAAGTTGAAGGGTTCCCCGTCGACACATCATCCAGCAGCGGTCAGCTCGCCGGTAACTATGGTACTGGCAGAAAACTCAGCCCTGGCGCGCCTCGTCGGCAGTCAGTTCGGCCGCTGGGTCGGCTTCGAGACGCTCATCTGGGATCTTCTCGCCGCTGCGCACCGAGACACCGTAGGTCCCCGCCTCCAGTCGTTGCTCGGCTCGTTGCAGCGCGGCCAGCCGCTCGCGTAGGCCTTCCGCCACCGCGTCGTCCCCCTGTTCAGAGGTCAACGTCTCAGCCGGTTCGTCGTAAGGGAATTCCTCGTTGGCCGTGTCCCGGTCGGACTGCGCGTCATTCTCCGTCTCGGCGAGCAACCCTCGCACCCGGGCCTTTTCGGCGTCGATCAGGGTTCGGGCGGTTTCGTTATCCATAGCGGTTCAGCGTCGCTCCCCGGATGGGCATTGGTCAAGTGCGACCGGATCCGTTCAAGCCTGTCTGAGTACGACATCCTCGATGCCGGGAACCTTGTCGCTGCAGATCATCAGTCACTCCAGGACGACACTCGAACTATCCCGCCATCCCGACGACCGGCCGATTGAGGGTCTGCGCCCCGGTGGAGCCGAAGAAGCCGGCATCGCCGAAGGCGAAGATCCCGCCATCGGAGGCCACCAGCCAGTAGCCCCTTCCATCTGGCGTCGGGGCCATGCCCACGATGGGCCTGTTCAGGATCTGCGCCCCGGTGGAGCCGAAGAAGCTTGCATCGCCGAAGGCGAAGATCCCGCCGTCGGAGGCCACCAGCCAGTAGCCGGCTGCGGACACCGGTGGGAGCGGCGGAGGAGGCGGGTTGGTGCCGATATAGGTGAACTGGTCGGCCGGCGACAGCACGCTGGTGCCCCCCGGACCCTTGACCGTGACCGCCACCGTGCCAGTCCCGGCCGTGGAGGTGGCCGCGCATTCGGTGGAGGTACAGCTTACGTTGGTGGCCGGCGGATCGCCGAAGTCGACCTCGGTGGCACCGGCAAAGCCGCTCCCGGTGATGGTCACCACCGTCCCACCGGTGGATGGACCGGAGTTGGGGCTGATCCCCCGTACCACCGGGGCAGCGGCTCCGGCGCCGTAGGTGAAGAGGTCGGCCGGGCTGTGGGCCGAGATCCCTCCCGGGGTGGTAACAGTCACATCCACCACCGATCCTGGCGTCCCCGGCGGGGAGTTGACCGTGCACTGGGTGGCCGAACAGGTGAATCCGGGGGCGAGGGTGGTCCCGAAATTGATAGAGCTGGTGGGGCCGAGGTTGGTTCCGGTGATGGTGACCGCGGTCCCTCCGGTGAATGGACCGCCAACCGGATTGATGCCGGTGACCGTCGGAGCCGGGGTGTAGGTGTAGTGATCAGCGGCGCTTATGGGCGAGGTGCCACCCACGGTGGTAACGGTCACGTCAACGGTGCCGACCGATCCGGCCGGGGCGGTCACCGAGCAGGAGATGGCCGAACAGCTCCCGACGATGATCGCCGCATTGGCCCCGAAATGGACCGAGCTGGGATTGGACAACGCCGTCCCGGTGATGGTGACCGAGTTCCCGCCCGAGAGCGGCCCGGCATTCGGGTTGAGTCCGGTGACCGTCGGTGGGGCCACGTAGGTGTAGTGGTCAGCTGCACTGGTGGGCGAGGTGCCTCCCGGGGTAGTGACGGTCACGTCCACCGTGCCGGCGGTTCCGGCCGGGGCGGTAACCGAGCACGAGGTGTTCGAACAGGTCCCGACGATGGCCGCGGCATTGGCCCCGAAGTTGACTGCGGTGGCGCCGTTCAGATTGGTGCCGGCCACGGTGACTGACGTTCCGCCTGCCGTCGGACCCGAGGTGGGAGCGACGCTGGTGACCGCGGGTAGAAGCGAGTAGGTGATGGTGGCCGAGCCGGCTCCGGCGTTGGTGGGTACCAGAAAGCCGCCGGAAAGACCACCGGGGGTGACGAACCCCGATCCCCCACCGGCACCGGCGGAACCATGGGCGCCAATCATGTCCCCGGCCCCGCCCCAGTAGCCGCCGCCACCACCGGCACTGTCACTGGTGCCCGAACTGCCGTCGAGTTGGGTGCCGCTGCCCGACCCTGATGCTTGGGTGCCGCCGGCTGCGCCGTAACCACCGTTGCCCCCGCTGCTCCCCCCACCGACTCCGCCGTTGCCAGCCGGGGCGCCATCGTTTCCGGCGCCGCCGCCCCCGCCGGCTACCAGCAGCCAGGTGTCAGGTGGGGCGGTCGAAAGCGCCACCGTGGAGGCTCCACCACCACCGCCAGCGCCGACGACCCCACCGCCGGCGTCACCCGCCGCGCCACCGGGAGCCCCACCTGCCCCTCCACCGCCACCGATCGTCCCCTTCCCCCCAGCCGCGCCGACGGCGATGTCATAGGTATCCCCGGTGGCGACCGAAAGGGTGGCGCTCAGCTCCCCGCCGTTTCCGGCCGTCACCCCCGGCTGCACGCTACTTGCCGTGCCCCCCTCCGCGCCGAAGACGGTGAAGGTGGCGGAGGAGACATTGGCCGGGACCACCCAGGTGTCGGCGATCCCCACCGGACAGGTGACGGTGAAGGGGTTGGTGCCAGTGGGGGCGCTGCAGGGGGTGGTGACCGTCGCCGGCACCGGCGCCGCCATGAATCGTGTCCCCGGCCCCGCCCCAGTAGCCGCCGCCACCACCGGCACCGTCACCAGTGCCCGAACTGCCGTCGAGTTGGGTGCCGCTGCCCGACCCTGATGCTTGGGTGCCGCCGGCCGCGCCGTCACCACCGTTGCCCCCGCTGCTCCCCCCACCGACTCCACCGTTGCCTGCCGGGGGCCCATCGTTTCCGGCCCCGCCGCCGCCGCCCCCTACCAGCAGCCACGTGTCAGGTGGGGCGGTCGAAAGCGCCACCGTGGATGCTCCACCGCCACCGCCAGCGCCGACGGCACCGCCGAGGTCACCAGCCGCGCCACCGGGAGCCCCGCCGGCCCCGCCGCTACCGAGCGTCCCGTTCCCCCCGGCCGCGCCTACGGCGATGTCATAGGTAGCCCCGGTGGCGACCGAGAGGGTGGCGCTCAGCTCACCGCCGTTCCCGGCGGTCACCCCCGGCAGCACGATAGTTGACGTGCCCCCCTCCGCGCCGAAGACGGTGAAGGTGGCGGAGGAGACATTGGCCGGGACCACCCAGGTGTCGGCGATCCCGACCGGACAGGTGACGGTGAAGGGGTTGGTGCCAGTGGGGGCGCTGCAAGGGGCGGCGGCCGCGGCGGGCAGGGACGTGGCGACCAGAGCCACTCCGACGGCGCCCAGTCCCAAGATCAATGCGGCCAGAGTCGAGAGCGATGGCCGCAAGCGCCGGGTGAAGGTTTCCACGGCATCCCCTTGTGCGTAGACGGGCGACTCGAGCGGGAGCTTGGCGATGTCCTCGAGTCCGTAACCGCGATGGTAGCTTCCGAAAAATTCTGCATCGAGACGCCAGCAACTGCCGATTGCGCGACAGAAGTCGCTGGCTCGGGCTGCAGGTCTCGCGACCATCCTCACGGTCTGATCAGCCCGCCATCAATGTCGTCAGGATTATCGACGATGGCGTAGAAGTACACCGGAGCGTGGGCGGCCGGGGATCCACCTGCCGGCGTCGGTGAGCATCAGGTGGAGAGCTCTACCCTCTCGTGGGAATGGTCCGAGAAGCCCGGAAGACCTCACCCACCGCTGGCTTCCTTCCAGCCGCCGCTCCCGGTCGGCAAAGCCTCGACGGAATCGAACCCGGAAGCACGCCGACGGAGAGGTTGCCTTCGAGCCGCCCTACCGGCCGCTGGCGTTGGCGGC
>DASXFR010000057.1:0-11734 GCA_036489495.1 Acidimicrobiales bacterium
TGTCATGATCGACTGGCCGACCCTCGGGGGACGGATCTGTGAGCTGGCCCAGGGGATGGCGCTCACCCCCGGGTCCCTCGTCCCCTGGCTGGACCGGGCCGACTTCGAGCGGGCGGTCTTCGAGCCCCCCGACCGGGTCCAGGTCAGCGCCACCGCCCGATTGTTCACCGGGGCCACCCGGCGGGGCATCCAGCTCCGGGACCGGGAGTGCACCCACCCCTACTGCGACCGCCCGGCGGTCGACTGTGAGGTCGACCACATCCAGCCCTATGCCGATGGCGGGCTCACCACCTTTGAAAACGGCCGGCTGCTCTGCGGGTTCCACAACCGCCTCCGGAACCAGCGACCGCCCCCACAGAGGGAATAGGGCGTCCCTGCCGCCCAAAAAGCCAGGGCCCCGTTTTGATCTCCGTTGGCGGTGACAAGCCGGAAATGTAATCCGCCACCCGTCCAAATTCCCCAGGGACACCCCTACCAATCACCACGCTCAAGGCCGCTATTGCATAATCATGCGCCCATACGCATATACTTGCGCAATGAATAGACGGACGGGTCACCGGTGAGCACAACGGTGGGGGTGGTCGGCGCTTCCGGGTACGCCGGGGCGGAGTTGCTCAGGTTGTGTGCCGCCCATCCGGATCTCGAGGTGGTGGTGGCCACCGCCGGAAGCAACGCTGGGGAACGGGTGGCCACCCATACGCCGTCCCTGGCCGCCGCCTACCCGTCGCTTGCCTATGTCGCCACCGAGCCCGCCGCAGTCGAGGGCCTCGACCTGGTTTTCTTCGCCCTCCCGCACGGCGAGTCCCAACGCATCGTCCCCCACCTGATCTCCGAGGTCGGAGTCATCGTCGACCTCGCGGCCGACTTCCGGCTCCACGACGCCGATCTCTATCCGATCTGGTACCGGGCGAACCATGAGGCGCCGGAGTTGTTGGAGAACTTCGTCTATGGGCTTCCGGAGCTCCATCGCGACGAGCTCCGCACCAGCCGGCTGATTGCCGCGCCCGGGTGCTACCCGACGGCGGCCATCCTGGCGCTGGCCCCGTTCATCATGGCTGACGTCATCTCGCCGTCGGGGATCATCGTCGATGCCGCCAGCGGAGTGTCGGGGGCCGGACGGGCGCCAAAGGCGAATCTCCACTTCGGGACCGTCGACGAGGATTTCACCGCCTACGGCCTGTTGGATCACCGGCACACCGCAGAGATGGAGCAGAGTCTCGGCGCCGAAGTGCTCTTCACCCCCCATCTGGCTCCGATGGTCCGGGGCATCCTGGCCACCTGTTACGCCCGGCCGGCGCCGGCTCCCGACCAGTCGAACCCGCTGACGTCCGAGGATGCCTTGGACATCCTCGACAGCTTCTACTGGGATGAGTCGTTCGTGGTGGTCGGCGAAGCTCCGCCCTCCACCAAAGCGACCGCCGGCTCGAACTGCGCCCACCTCACCGTCCGGGTCGATCCCCGCACCGGCTGGTTGGTGGTCATTGCCGCCATCGACAATCTGATCAAGGGCGCCTCGGGGCAAGCCATCCAGTGCGCCAACCTCGCCCTCGGGATCCCCGAAGGTGCCGGCCTTCCGCTGGCGGGGGTCTACCCATGAGCATCACCACACCCAAGGGGTTCGTGGCCGCCGGCCTGGCCTCGGGAATCAAGGCATCCGGCGCCCTCGATCTTGCCCTGCTGGCCACCGATGACGGCGCGCCCGTCCCGACCGCAGCCACCTTCACCACCAATCTGGCCGCCGCCGCCCCGGTGCAGGTCAGCCGGGATCACCTGCTCGCCAGCGGAGGCAAGGCCGCGGCCGTCATCGTCAGCAGCGGCAACGCCAACGCCGCCACCGGTGCCAAGGGTAGGAAGAACGCCGCCCGGATGTGCGAGCTGGTGGCCACCGATCTCGGAGTGTCCGCCGACGAGGTGCTGGTGTGTTCGACCGGGCTGATCAGTTTCCAACTCCCGATGGAACCTATCGAGGCCGGCATTCCGAACCTGGTTGCGGACCGGTCGGGTTCGGCCCAGTCCGCCGAGGACGCCGCCACCGGGATTCTCACCACCGACTCCGGCCGGAAGGAGGTGCTGGTCCAAGGATCCGGGTTCTCGGTCGCCGGCATGGCCAAGGGTGCCGGCATGATCGCGCCGAACATGGCCACCATGTTGGCTTTCCTGACCACCGACGCCGCCGTCGAACCCGGGCCCCTGGCCGATCTGCTCCGCATCGCGGTGAACGACTCGTTCAACTCGCTGACCATCGACGGCTGCACCTCCACCAACGACACTGTGATCCTGATGGCCTCGGGTCGGGCAGGTCCGTCCGATCCAAATGTGGTGGTCGATGCGGTCACCGACGCCTGTCTTGACCTGGCCGGCCAGATGGCTGCCGATGCCGAGGGGGCATCGAAGATCGCCCATGTCCGGGTCACCGGAGCCGACTCCGACGGCCAAGCCCAGCAGGCGGCCCGGAAGGTGGCGGAGTCGATGTTGGTCAAGTGCTCGCTGAACGGCGCCGACCCCTACTGGGGGAGGATCGCCTCCGATCTCGGCTCCGCCGGGGTCGCTTTCGACATGGACAAGCTCACCATCGCCTATGGCGGGGTGGTGGTGTGCCGGGAAGGGCTCACCGTCGACCACGACCGGGCGGCGGTGGACGCTCACCTGGCCGGTTCGATGATCGATATTCACTGCGAGCTCAACCTGGCTGACGGGGACGGGATGGCCATGACCGTCGACCTCGGGTACGGCTACATCGACGAGAACCGGACGACATCGTGAGCACCGGCGGGGGCGAGATGATCGCCGTCGCCGGCGGTGGCGCCGGCGCCGGCGGTGGGCGCGGGAGCGGGCTCCCACCCGGTGCCAAAGCCAGTGTGCTGGTCGAGTCGCTTCCCTACATCCGCCGGTTCTGGGGGAAGGTGGTGGTGGTCAAGTACGGAGGCAACGTGATGCAGGCCAAGGAGGGTGGCGGCGCCATCGACGAGGCAACCGCACTGGCGTCGTTCGCCGAGGACATCGTCTTGATGCGTTCGGTCGGCATGCTCCCGGTGGTCGTCCATGGCGGTGGCCCCCAGATCGGCGCGCTGATGGAGCGGGTGGGCAAGGTGACCGAGTTCCAGGACGGATTCCGGGTGACCGATGCCGACACCATCGACCTGGTCCGGATGGTGCTGGTCGGCAAGGTGAACCGCGACATCGTCAGCGCCGTCAACGTCCACGGGGCGCTGGCCGTCGGGCTCTCCGGGGAGGACGCCAACCTGATCACCGCGGTGGCCCGCTCCGAGGCCCTCGGCTATGTCGGCGATGTCGTCGATGTCGACCCGGTGATCGTCCACCAGCTGCTCGCCCAAGGTCTGATTCCGGTGGTGGCCACTATCGGCACCGACCATACCGGGCAGGCGTTCAACATCAACGCCGACTCGGCCGCCGGGGCGCTGGCCGCCGCCCTCCAAGCCGAGAAGATCGTCTTCCTCACCGACGTCTCGGGGATCCGGTCGGTACCCGACGACCCGTCGACGCTGATCAAGCAGATCACTGCCGACGAGCTCGATGCCATGGTGGTCTCCGGCGCGGCCAACGGGGGCATGATCCCGAAAGTGGAGGCGTGCGCCCGGGCGGTGCGGGCCGGAGTGAAACGGGCGCACATTCTCGACGGGCGGACCCCGCATGCCCTGTTGCTGGAGATCTTCACCGACGAGGGGGTCGGGACCATGGTCAGCGCCGGAGTCAGCGCCGGAGTCAGCGCCGGTGAGAACACCATTGCCGGAGTCGGCCCATGAGTACCATCGACCGGTCCTCCCTCATGCACACCTACGCCGAACCCTCGGTCACCTTCGTGCGGGGGAAGGGGAGCCGGCTCTACGACACCGACGGCAAGGAGTACCTCGACTTCCTCTCCGGACTGGCCGTCACCTCGCTGGGACACGCCCACCCGTTGGTGGCCGAGGCCATCGCCGATCAGGCCGCCACCCTCTCCCACGTGTCCAACCTGTTCGGGAACACCATCGGTCCAGAGGTGGCGGCCACCCTCGACCGGCTGATCGGCGGCGGGACCGACCTCGAAGGCGGTCAGGTGTTCTTCGCCAACTCCGGGGCCGAAGCCAACGAGTGCGCGCTGAAGCTGGCCCGCCGGTGGGCCGGGCCCGACCGGTTCGCGGTGGTCAGCACCTGGCAGGCCTTCCATGGCCGGACCCTGGCCACCCTGGCCGCCACCGGACAGCCGGAGAAGCAGGCCGCCTTCTTGCCGCTGCCGGAGGGATTCGATCACGTTCCCTACGACGACCTCGACGCCATGGACGCCGCTTGCGACCCGACCCGGGTGGCGGCGGTCATGGTCGAGCCGATCATGGGCGAAGCCGGGGTGGTGGTGCCGTCGTCGGACTACCTGGTCGGCCTCCGGCAACTCTGCACCGACCGCAACATCCTGTTGATGGTGGACGAGGTCCAGACTGGGTTCGGGCGGACCGGGCGCTGGTTCGGGTTCCAACATCTGGGTATCGAACCCGACGTGGTGACCATGGCCAAGTCGCTGGGCAACGGGATGCCGGTGGGTGCCTGCTGGGCCCGCTCGGAGGTGGCGGCCGCCTTCGTCCCCGGCGACCACGGCAGCACCTTCGGTGGGCAGCCGCTGGCCATGGCCGCGGCCCGGGCCACGCTGTCGGTGATGGAGGCCGAGGACGTACCCCGTCGGGCGACGGCCTCCGGCGTCCGGTTGCAGACCGGGTTGGAGAAACTTCCGGCGGTGGTGTCGGTCCGGGGCGAGGGCCTGCTGTTGGGCGCGGTCCTCTCCGGGTCGTTGGCCAAGGACGCGGTGGCCGAGTCGCTCGAGGCCGGCCTGGTCATCAACGCGCCGGCACCCGATGTCGTGCGCTTCGCCCCGTCCCTGCTGGTCTCCGATGCCGACATCGACTCGGCCCTCGGGATCCTCGGCCCCATCCTGAAACGACTCGCCATCGCCACGGCACCCGCGGTAGGGGGCCCGGCATGACCGGACCCGGACCCGTGACCGGAACCGGACCCCGGCACGTACTGGACATCGACGACCTCGGCCCCGACGGGCTGGCCGCGGTGCTGACCCTGGCCGCCATCGACCCCAGCCGGCTGCCCAAAGCGCTGGCCGGACACGGGGTGGCGATGGTCTTCGAGAAGTCGTCCAACCGCACCCGGAACAGCACCGAGATGGCGACGGTGTCCCTCGGGGGCCACCCGGTCTACATCCAGGGGCAGGAGGTCGGCCTCGATGACCGGGAGTCCGCCGCCGACGTGGCCCGGACCCTGGCCTGCTACCACGCGGTGCTCTGCGCCCGGGTCATGGATCACAGCTCCCTGGTGCGGATGGCCGATGCCCTGGACGACGCCGGCGTCGCGGTGCCGGTCATCAACCTGCTCTCCGACCTGGCCCATCCCTGTCAGGCGCTGGCCGACCTGCTCACCCTCCGGCAGCTCTTCGGCTTCGGGGCCGACGCCCTCGCCGGTCGTCGCCTCGCCTACGTCGGGGATGCCAACAACGTGTGGCGGTCGCTGGCCCTCGCCTCCTCCATGCAGGGCCTGCCCACCGCGGTGGCCTCCCCGGTCGGCTTCGGGCCCACCGATGCCGACCTCGAGCTGGTGCGCTCCTTCGGGGGCGAGCTGCAGGTGACCACCGATCCGTCCGAAGCGGTGGCCGGCGCCGATGCCGTCTACACCGATGTCTGGACGTCCATGGGCCAGGAAGCCGAGGCGGCGGCACGGCTCGAGGCCTTCCGGGGGTACCAGGTCGACGAGGAGCTGATGAAGGTGGCGGCGGAGGGGGCGGTGGTGCTCCACTGCCTTCCTGCCCACCGCGGCGAGGAGATCAGCGCCGGAGTGGTTGACGGTCCCCAGAGCGTGGTGTGGGACCAGGCGGCCAACCGGATGCATGCCATGCGGGGACTGCTGGCCTGGGTCCGGGGAGTCGACGCGGATGCGGAGTCGGTGGCGGGCAGCGCGGGCGGCCCGCGGTGAAGATGACCAAGCCCCAACGCCAGCACCTCATCACCAAACTCCTGGAGACCAAGGTGGTCGGCAGCCAGACCGACCTGGTCGAGCTGCTGGCCGGCGAGGGGGTGGAGGCGACCCAGGCCACCGTCTCCCGCGACCTCGAGGAGCTCGGGGCGGTCAAGGTCCGGTTGCCCGGAGGCGACACCGCCTACGCCCTCCCCGAGTTGCCGTCCCAGCAAGTCGCCCCCGAGGACCACCTCCGCCGGGTGCTGGGGGAGTGGGTGGTCGAGCTCGACTGGTCGGGCAATCTGATCATCCTCCGCACCCCGCCCGGCTCCGCCCATGTCGTAGGCTCGGCCCTCGATCGGAGCGGATTCCCCGGGGTCATCGGCACGGTGGCCGGGGACGACACCGTGTTGGTGGTGGCATCGGAGGCCACCGGCGGGGCCGGCGTGGCGAAACAACTGGCGGCCGTCTCCGGCATCGACCCGGGTCGACACACCAAGAAACCAGCGAGGAGATGACCATGGCGCAACGAGTGGTGCTGGCCTACAGCGGAGGACTGGACACCTCGATTGCCGTCCGGTGGCTGATGGAGAACCACGGGGTCGAGGTGATCGCCGTCGCTGTCGACGTCGGCCAGGCCGCCGAAGCCAAGAACGAGGACTGGGACGCCATCCGCAACCGGGCGCTGGCCGCCGGGGCGGTCGAGGCCATCGTGGTCGACGCCCGGGCGGAGATGGCCGAAGACTTCTGCATGCCCGCCCTGCTGGCCAACGCCAAGTACGAGGGGAAGTACCCGCTGGTCTCCGCCCTGTCCCGGCCGGTCATCGTCCGCCATCTGGTGGCCGAGGCCCGCCGCCACGGTGCCACCGCGGTGGCCCACGGCTGCACCGGCAAAGGCAACGACCAGGTCCGGTTCGAGGTCGGCACCCGGGCCCTGGCCCCCGACCTCGAGGTCATCGCCCCCGCCCGGGTGTGGGGGCTGACCCGGGAGGACAGCATCGAGTACGCCGCCAAGTGGGACATCCCGCTGTCGGTGACCAAGGAGAAGCTGTACTCGATCGACGAGAACCTGTGGGGACGGGCCATCGAGTGCGGGGCCATCGAGGACCCGTGGAACCAGCCTCCTGCCGACGTCTACACCATGACCCGGCCCACCGCCACCGAGCCGACCGAAGTGGTGATCGGCTTCGAGTCGGGCATCCCGGTGTCGGTCGACGGCCGGTCCCTCTCGCCCGAGTCGCTGATCGCGGAGATGAACCGGGTGGTCGGCTCCTACGGTTGGGGCCGTCTCGACATGGTCGAGAGCCGGCGGGTCGGCATCAAGAGCCGGGAGACCTACGAGTGCCCGGCGGCGCTGGCCCTACTGCTGGCCCACGCCGACCTCGAGGACCTCACCCTCGAGCGGGATCTCCTCCACGAGAAGGCCCGGCTCGAGCCGCGCTGGGCGGAGCTGGTCTACGACGGGATGTGGTTCTCGCCGCTGAAGCAGGCGCTCGACGCCTTCTTCATCGAGTCGCAACGCCACGTGACCGGCGAGGTGCGGCTCCACCTCGCCCCCGGCCAGTGCTATGTGGTCGGGCGCCGGAGCCCGATCGGTCTCTACGACTACGGACTTGCCACCTACGATGCCGCCGACACCTTCCGGCACCAGGATGCCGAGGGGTTCGTGCGGCTGTGGGGCCTCGGCGTCGCCACCTGGTCGGCCCGGCAGGAAGCCGGCAGCGGCGGCGGCGGGGACGCGGGCTCGCCGGGCGCGCCCCCGGACCCCCCGGCCCCCCCGGACCCCCCGGACGGCGGGGCCCGATGACGCTGTGGCAGGGCCGGCTGACCGGTGGCATGGCCGAGGAGGTCATGGCCTTCTCGGTCAGCCTCCAGTACGACCGGGAGCTGGCGGCTGACGACCTGATCGGGTCGCGGGCCCATGTCCGGGGCCTCGGCCGCGGCGGGATCCTGACCGATGACGAAGTGGCCACCCTGATGGCCGCCCTCGATCAGGTGGAGCGGGAGCTGGCCGCCGACACCTTCAAGTTCGCCCCCGACGACGAGGACATCCACACCGCGGTGGAACGCCGGGTCACCGAGATCGCCGGCGACGTCGGGGCCAAGCTCCACACCGGCCGGAGCCGCAACGACCAGGTGGCCACTGACCTCCGGCTGTTCACCAAGCGGGCCATCGCCGGGATCGCCGCCAACGTGCTCGCCCTCCAGCAGGTGTTGCTGACCCGTGCCCAGGAGGCCGGCGGGGTCTACCTCCCCGGCTACACCCATATGCAGCGGGCCCAGCCGGTGCTGCTCTCCCACCATTTGCTGGCCCACGGGTGGGCGCTGGCCCGGGACGCCGACCGGTTGATCGCCACCTCGGCCCGGCTCGACGTGTCGCCGCTGGGAGCCGGCGCGCTGGCCGGGTCGTCACTGCCGCTCGACCCCGACGGGGTGGCCGAGGAACTCGGCTTCGGCGCCCGGTTCGAGAACTCGCTGGACGCGGTGTCCGACCGGGATTTCGTGGCCGAGACGCTGTTCGACCTCGCCCTCCTCGGGGTCCACCTGTCCCGGATCGGCGAGGAGCTGGTGCTGTGGTCGACCGAGGAGTTCAGCTTCGCCGTCCTCGACGACGCCTTCGCCACCGGCAGCTCGATGCTCCCGCAGAAGAAGAACCCCGACGTGGCCGAGCTGGCCCGGGGGAAGACCGGGCGGCTGATCGGAAATCTGACCGGGCTGCTGGTCACCCTGAAGGGCCTGCCCCTCTCCTACAACCGGGATCTGCAGGAGGACAAAGAACCGCTGTTCGACTCGGTGGACCAGGTCCATCTGGCCCTGGTCGCCCTGGCCGGGCTGGTAGAGACGGTGTCCTTCAACGGCAACCGGATGCAGTCGGCGGCCGACGGCCCGGCGGCGTCGGCGGTGGACCTGGCCGAATGGCTGGTCGAACGCGGGATGCCGTTCCGCCAGGCCCACAGTGTGGTCGGCAATCTTGTCCGGGATTCGGTCGAGCGGCATGTCCCGCTGGCCGAACTGGTGGAGGCCCATCCCGCCCTCGGGTCCGAGGCGGTGGCCCTGCTCGAGCCGGGAGTGGCGGTGACCCGCCGGACGACCCCCGGCGGCGCCGGCCCGGTCCCGGTGAAGGCGCAGATGGAGCGGTTCGTGCTGCGGCTGCAGTCGGACCGGAGCCGGGTGAGCGGTTTGGCCGGTCCGACCGGACCCGGCTGACCGGCGGACGTCGTTCAGCTCCGCCGACGCCCGACCCCGCTGGCGATAGCGCCGGTGGGATGCTGCTCGGGTGCCGGTTCTCCTCCTCATCGGGTTCCTCGGGGGTCTGGCCACCGGGATATCGCCCTGTGTCATCCCGGTGGTCCCGGTGCTGTTCGCCAGCGGAGCCGCCACCGCGGTGGCCGGCGATGGTGGCCGACGTCGGCGGCCGGTGACGGTGGTGGCGGGACTGGTGATCAGTTTCAGTGCGTTCACCTTGACCGGGACCTGGCTGCTCAGCTCGCTGGGGCTGCCCTTCGACTTCCTCCGGGATCTCGGGCTGGTGGTGCTCGGGGTGGTGGCGGTCGGGCTCATCGTCCCGCCGGTCGGGGACCTCCTGGGCCGTCCCTTCGTCCGGCTGGTCCGGAGTCGCCCGTACAGCGGCGGGGGCGGGCTCATTCTCGGGCTCAGCCTCGGGCTGGTCTTCGTGCCCTGCGCCGGCCCGGTGCTGGCCGCCATCACCGTGGTCAGCGCCAATCACCACATCGGGATCTCCGCGGTGATCCTGACCGCGGCGTTCGCGGTCGGGGTGGCGATTCCCCTGCTCATCTTCGCGGTGGCCGGCCAGCAGCTCGCCGGCCGGATGAAAGCGGTGCGCAACCGGGCGGCGGCGGTCCGCAAGGGAGTGGGGGTGGTGCTGTTGTTGACCGCTCTCGCCATCGGATTGAACCTGACCTCCGGATTCCAGCGGGCGCTTCCCGGCTACACCGACGCCCTCCAGAGCCACATCGCCAGCGACCCGTCGGCCAAGGCGGCCCTGGGCGGGGTCACCGGGGAGAACCAGGGGGGAGCGTTGGCCGCCTGCACCTCCGGCTATCCCACCCTGGAGCACTGCGGAGCCGCCCCGGCGTTCAGCGGCATCGCCAACTGGTTGAACACCCCGGGCGGACGGCCGCTGTTCCTTGCCGGTCTGAGGGGAAAGGTGGTGCTGGTCGACTTCTGGACCTACTCGTGCATCAACTGCCAACGGTCGCTGCCCCACCTGGAGGCCTGGAACCGGGCGTATGCCGCCGCCGGGCTGACCATCGTCGGGGTCCACACCCCGGAGTTCGCCTTCGAGCACGTGACCTCCAACGTCACCCAGGCCGCCCAGCAGCTCGGGGTCAGCTACCCGATCGCCGTCGACAACCAGTACAAGACCTGGGACGCCTACCAGAACCAGTACTGGCCGGCCGAGTACCTGATCGATGCCACCGGGACCGTTCGCCATGTCGACTTCGGGGAAGGGGAGTACGGCCAGACCGAGGGTTTCATCCGGCAGCTGCTGACCGCCGCCGACCCGGCCGTTCACCTGCCGGCCCCCACCGAGGTGACCGACGCCACCCCGACCAACCCGACCACCCCGGAGACCTACCTCGGGTATCAGCATCCGCCCCAGACCCTCGTCGGCCAGACCCTCCAGCCGAATCAGGCGGTGAGCTATACCCTGCCGGCCACGATTCCCCAGGACGAGTACGCCTACGGCGGCCAGTGGACGGTTGGCCCCCAGAGCTCGGTGGCCGGGGCCGGGGCCTCGATCGACCTGCGGTTTCTGGCGGTGGACGTCTATCTGGTGCTCGGGGGGACCGGGACGGTCAGCGTCTCGTACAACGGCGGGGTGACGAAATCGGTGGCGGTTTCCGGGGAGCCGAAGCTCTACCAGCTGGTGGGGACGGCAGCCCCGGAGGCCGGGCTGCTGTCGCTGGCCTTCACCCCGGGCCTGGCCGCCTACGACTTCACCTTCGGCTGACCTTCGGTAGGCTCCATTCGGCCAGGATCGGGCGGGCCGATCCGGGGTGTCGGGGCGGCGCCGGGGCGGTGTCGGGGCTGGTCCAGCCACGGCCGGGCGCCTTAGGCGCCTCCAGGCACGGCCCAGGCACGTTGACAGCGCAGCGTGGACCGGGTAGAGTAATCAGTCCCGGCGAACGACCTGCAAAGGACGTCGCTAGGCACTACAGAGTGAGGCTTCGGCCGAATCCTGTGGAAACTCCGGCACCAACGCCTTCTGGCGCGTGCCCGGTCGCTCCTTGAAAACGGAATAGTGATAGCCAAAAGTCAGTGCGGGTGGTCGCGTCTCGAATCGCGACCACTAAGTAGTAAAGCATTGAACGGACAATGTCTGTTCTTTGCCAGTATTCAGTCGACCGAGAGGATCAGTGTCCTCGAGGTCGGCTCTCCGATTTCGAACCAGCCTTCGGGTTGGAACGAGGTCTCAATGGAGAGTTTGATCCTGGCTCAGGACGAACGCTGGCGGCGTGCCTAACACATGCAAGTCGAACGAGGTTCATTCAGTAGCAATACTGGAGAAGACCAAGTGGCGAACGGGTGAGTAGCACGTGAGCAACCTACCCCGAAGACCGGGACAACACCGGGAAACCGGTGCTAATACTGGATATCCCCATCGGATCGCATGGTTTGATGAGGAAATGGATTCCGCTTCGGGAGGGGCTCGCGGCCTATCAGCTAGTTGGTGAGGTAACGGCTCACCAAGGCTTCGACGGGTAGCTGGTCTGAGAGGACGATCAGCCACACTGGGACTGAGACACGGCCCAGACTCCTA
>DASXFR010000060.1:0-16932 GCA_036489495.1 Acidimicrobiales bacterium
TGTCATGATCGACTGGCCGACCCTCGGGGGACGGATCTGTGAGCTGGCCCAGGGGATGGCGCTCACCCCCGGGTCCCTCGTCCCCTGGCTGGACCGGGCCGACTTCGAGCGGGCGGTCTTCGAGCCCCCCGACCGGGTCCAAGTCAGCGCCACCGCCCGATTGTTCACCGGGGCCACCCGGCGGGGGATCCAGCTCCGGGACCGGGAGTGCACCCACCCCTACTGCGACCGACCGGCGGTCGACTGTGAGGTCGACCACATCCAGCCCTATGCCGATGGCGGGCTTACCACTTTTGAAAACGGCCGGCTGCTCTGCGGCTACCACAACCGCCTCCGGAACCAGCGACCGCCCCCACAGAGGGAATAGGGCGTCCCTGCCGCCCAAAAAGCCAGGGCCGCTGTCCGGGTTTCTTTCCCTTCTGCTTCCTTGATGAGCCCCTCGCGCGCGGACGGGAATCGCGTCATTCTTCCAGTCCTGGCGTTCCGTTCGGTCTTACGACCGGCTCTCTGGATACACCTTTCTTCCTGGCCCGATGTCTTTGTATTCCGAGCGGGATTGGATTTACGATCAACTCCGGCAGGGCCACTGAGTAAGAGCGAGGGAGGATCGATGACAGCGGGGGTTGTGCGTGGACAATCAAAGAACCTGATTCTGGCGGCAATGATCTTCGCCGTCGCGATGACCTTCATCGATCAGACGATCGTCTCCATTGCCGTGCCTCAGATCCAAAGGGAGCTCGGACTTTCGAGCACCGGAGTACAGTGGGCGGTCAACGCCTACCTGCTGGCGCTGGCTGCGCTTTTCGCGTTCGGCGGGAGGCTGGCCGACACCCTCGGGCACCGAAAGATGGTGGTGCTCGGTGTCATCATCTTTGCGGCAGCATCGGCGATGTGCGGACTGACGCCGAAGGGAACCTTCGCCGAAGCTTGGATCGTGACCTTCCGGGCGATCCAGGGAGCTGGGGGAGCGATCATGTTCCCGGCCGCGCTGGCCATCGTGGTCAGCACCTTCGAACTGCGTGAACGGGGTAAGGCGCTGGCGACATTCTTTGGAATCGCCGGGGGACTCACTGCGATCGGCCCGGTCCTTGGCGGCTATCTCACCGAGTGGACCTGGCGGGCAATTTTCTGGGTGAACCTCCCTGTCGCCGCCATCGCGCTGGTACTCATCGTCGTTTCGAAGCCGACGACCCAATTTCGACCGGCTCGGGTGGACGTCCGGGGTTTGATCATGATCGCGGTTGGAGTGGCTCTCAGCGTGTTCGGGTTCCAGCAGTCGCAGATTTGGGGCTGGAGCAATCCAGGCACCGGTCTTTGTATCGGCGCCGGAATTGTAATCCTGGTCGCCTTCTACTTCGTCGAATTCCGTACCCCGGTTCCTTTGATTCAGGTGAGGATCTTTCGCATCCGGGCATTCCTGGTCGAGAACATGGTGCTCGGTATTGCCATGTTGGTCTTTGTCCCGGTGTTCTTCTTCGCCAGCGAATATGCCCAGATTGCCTTGGGTGACTCCGCCTCCGAGGCCGGCTTGTACCTCCTTTACTTCTTCATCGGGTTCGCGATTGCCGCCCAGATCGGTGGTCGGATGCTCGATGCCGGTGGGGCCAAGCGGCCAGTCGTGCTCGGCTGTGCATTGGCCGCAGTTGGATTCGCGCTATGGGCCGGGGAGGTCAGCAAGCTGAGATTCGGCTCCCAAGAGTGGTATGTGATTCTTGCCGGGGCCGGGATGGGGTTCATGTTGGGACCGGCCAGCACTGACGCGGTGAACCGGGCCTCCAAGCTCTCGTACGGAGAAGCCACCGGCATCACGCAGACGGTGCGGAACTACGCCGCCAGCTTGGGTCTCGCCATTCTCGGCACCATCCTGGTGTCGCAGATGCGCTCCCGGATCACCACGTCACTGATCTCCCAAGGTGTGCCCGCCAACCAGGCGGCCCAAAACGCGACCAGCATCTCCCAGTCGCAGAGCGGGAGCGGGAGCGTCGCCTCCATCCCTCACTTCGTCCGACTGGACTTCGCCTATGCCACCCGATCGGTGCTCTATGTGATGGCGGGGATCATGGTGCTAGCTGCGATCGTCGGCCTCATTGGCCTTCGACCCGGGGTCCAGGAAGAGCTGGCTGAGGAGTTGGATCTGGTCGCAGACTCAATTGCGGAATCGGAGTCGGGCACAACCGCCCCGCTGGCCGACGGGCCGATCGTCGGGTCCGGTGTCGACGAACATGGAGGTGCGGAGATCTGACCTGCGATCACGCCGAGCCGCGCAGACTCGGCTGATCGGAAAGAAGTCGGGCCGGCACCGGGGTTACGGCAGGATGGACAACCCCTGACGACCCTGGCTGGCGACTTCGAAGGCCAGGGGGTCATAGACCTCATAGATGCCGTGGGTCACCGTCCCGTCGTACTCGAAGCGCATATGGTGCTGATCGGCGCCGCAGATGGCGGACCGCACCTCAGGATCGTTGGTGTCATAAGTCTCGCCGGACACCACTCCGTCACCGACGAACTGACCTTGCCAGATATCCCCGTTCGGCGTACCCCCGTTGGGCCCGCCGTACATCCCGCAACGCAGGTACGCCGTCTGATTCCCGATGCGATCGAAGCGGATGACCCGGGTGTCGCCCCGAGGCATCTCCACCTCGAGCTCTCCACCGGTCACCATGTAGACGTCCGGTTCGAAGCGAAGGCGATGCCGAACTCGCCGGGCCACCGAACTACCGGGCTTGGGATCGTCCAGATCCCGGAGCAGGTGGTCTACCCACAATGCCCAGTCGGGGAAGCGCACGAAAGCCCCGCTCACCGCGTGCTGCCAGCCCGACCAATTGGCTCGACCACCAACCCCGTCTCGCGTGCCCCAATGGTGGTCCCGGGAGCCGAGCCAGTGATCGCGGTCGAGCGGGTACTGCTCGCCGTCGACCCGGACCCACCCCTCCACGGTCCCGAGGCCATCGTAGCCGGCCACTCCGGCGAAGGGGACGCCACCGAGCACGCTTCCGGCTCCGAGGTTTCGGTAGACGGCCCGGGTGGTGTCGAACCAACGGATATCGAATGAGATGCCGTAGTCGTTGTCGTCGAGCACCAGCCGCCATTCCTGGAAGGGTCTTACCACCGTGAGCGACAGCGGGCCTGCCTGCAGGCTCATGCGGTCGTTCCCCAGCCGTCGGTGCGCCCGGACGGTGGTGTGCCGTCCGGCCCGGTTGACAATCGCGAAGGCCTCGGCGGTGCCGAGATTCGGGTAGAAGGCCAGGCCGCAGGCGATCAGGAGGTCGCCGGACTGGTCGTGAGCGGCGAACCACACCCGTTCGTAGGCTTTAGGGTCGCTCGTCCACATGACCCGGACTGGATGGGGGTGATTGTGGACCAGATATTCGTCGAGTCCACTCATGGGCGCGTGCTGGCGGTCGGCGTCGAAGCTCGTCATGCGGCCGCCTCGAATCGATTGATGCGGCGAGTGATGTAGGTGAGCATTGGATTGTCCTTCCCCGCGACGCCTGGATAGGGGACGCCGTCGGCCGCGGCCAGGCGGGCTTGCCGTTCATTGATGGCGACCGACCGTACGAGGGCGAATATCTCGTGCCAATCGAGATGCTCGACCGGCCGACCCAGGTGGTGTTGGTAGCGGGAGATGGTTTCGTCCCTCCCCAAGAACCCGGGCACCGGCTGACCGATGACCTTGGTCGTCAACCGGTCGAGCGCCAGGTACCAGCCCAGATCCATCTCCGGCGCTCCGATCGATGCCAGCTCCCAATCGAGGAGCGCTCCGATCGATCCGTCATCGAGAAACAGCACGTTGCCCAACCGGGCATCACCCCAGCAGAGGGACGGATCTTGGGCCACCGCGGGGGCCGTGTCGATGCACCACTGGAGGTGGGCCACCAGCGCCGGGGCCGGATCGCCTCCGGAGGCCCAGTCGACGTAGGTTGACCACCAATCCAGCTCCGCATCCAGGTTGGGTCCGGCCGTACGCAATGTCGCCTCCAGGCCGGCCGCTCGCCAGTCGAGCCGGTGGATGGTCGCCAGTGCGTCCAGGTAGTCCTCGTGGATCCGACGCTGGGTTGCGGACGGAAGTACCGCCAGCCGGGGATCCAGCGCCGGTGCATCGCCCAGGGTCCGTCCGGGGGCACGAGTCATCACCAAGAAGGGCGTCCCCAACCAGCCGGGGTCGTTCTCGACCGCCAACACGGTGGGAACCGGCAACCCGGCGGTCTTGAGCGCTCGCATGACGGCGGCCTGCAGATCGAAATCGTCGGCGGGGAACGAGGCCACCGCCGGGGCCGGCGCCACCCGGACGACCAACTCGACGACCGGCTGGCTGTCACCGTCACCGTCGCCATCGACGTCGACGTCGATGGCGGGACCAACCGTGGTGAGCAGGGTGTCGCTTGACCACCCGGAAGCGGGTCGCTCGATGTGTTCGACGCGGGATCCGGCCTGGCGGGCGGGAGCCCACTGACCGAGCCAGTCGTCAAGACCTTTGGTCAAAGTGGCGACATCGACTCGTGCGATCCCGGACACATCGGCTGACGCTACCAACAACCGGACTTTCAGGGGCTAGGAAACCTACATATCGTCGTACTCGGCCCCGGTTGACGGTGGTGGCTCGATGTCCCAGCGTCGCATCCCGTCTTCCATACGACGGATGACGGTCTGCAACGCGGCGATGCGACCGAATCGCTTCTGCTCGGCACCGATGACGTCCCAGGGGGCGTCAACATGATCGGTCCGGGCCAGCATGTCGTCGACCGCGGTTTCGTACTCCGGCCGCTTGGCCCGGTTGCGCCAGTCCTCGTCGGTGAGTTTCCAGGCCTTGAGCGGGTTCTCCTTACGGGCTTCGAATCTCTTTCCCTGCTCCTTTTGGGAGATATGCAGCCACAGTTTGATGATGACCATGCCCTCGGCGGCCAGGGACCGCTCGTAGGCAGGAATTTCGTCGTACGCCCGCCGCCACTGTTCCTCGGTGGCGAACCCCTCAACCCGCTCGACGAGAACGCGCCCATACCAACTTCGGTCGAGCACGGCCATACCTCCCCATCCCGGGAGGGCAGGGGAGAACCGCCATAGATAGTGGTGTCGCTTCTCATCGGGCGTCGGCGCGCTGAATTGGGACACCCGAATATGGCGGGGATCAAGGGGGGAGACCAGGCGCTTGATCACACCGCCTTTGCCCGCCGCGTCCCAGCCTTCAAAGATCACGCAGACGGGTGGGCCTAGCCGGCCACCATTGAGCTGGCCACCGTTGATGAGGCGCAGGTGCATGAGCCGACGTTGGGCACGGCCGAGTTGCTCCTGCTCCTCTTCGCGGGTGAGGTGCCCATCCAAATCGACCTGGGCGAGCTGGGGGTGGGTCGTCGGCGTCTTGTTGCTCACCACTGCAATGTAGGCCGCCGATCCGGACTACGGCCGGCTGGTTGTTGTCGAAGTCCGCCTTGCTGCCATTCAATTTGCCCCGGGCCCTGGTATTCATTGGGGCGCACGACCGGTGGACTGCCAATGTGGGTGGAGGGAGGGGCGATGGGACGAGCCGATACCCGGGCCGGGGAGTCGATCCGGTATCCGGGAGCCCGGTGGTGGATGGCGGGATGCTTGACCGGAGCACTCGTCCTCACCGCCTGTGGTTCAGGTCATGCGAGTTCCGCGGGAACTTCGTCGACCACCGGAACTTCGACTTCGGCGACGGCCGGCGCCACCGGCTGTCAGACCACCGGGCAGGCGGCGGCGGCCACGTCGACCACGCTGATGATCTCCGTTGACGGCCATCCGCGGACGGTGATCGTCCATCTACCGACCGGTTACTCCGGATCCAGCAAGGTCCCCCTGGTGCTCAACATGCACGGGAGCGGCAGCACCGCTCTCGAACAAGAAGGATTCACCGGGATGGACAGTACGGCTGACGCCGACGGCTTCGTGGTGGCCTATCCGCAGGCGTTGCTGCCCGACGGCAGCGGATTCGATTGGAACGTCCCCGGTGTCCCGCTGGTTGGCGACAAGGCAGTCCCGGCCGGGGCGGCCGACGACGTCGGGTTCCTCACCCAACTGGTTGGCGAACTGCAGGCGCGGTATTGCATCGAACCCGCCCGGGTCTACGCCACCGGTTTCTCCGGCGGAGCCCGGATGGCCAGCCAACTGGCGTGTGACTCATCGACCACTTTCGCGGCAGTCGCACCGGTCAGCGGCTTACGGATTCCCGCGCCCTGTCGACCGGCACGGCCGGTTCCGATTGTCGCCTTCCACGGCGAGGCCGATCCTGTCGACCCGTACGGCGGCCATGGCCAGGCGTACTGGACCTACTCCGTGCCCCAGGCCGCGCAAGGCTGGGGACGGCAGAACGGCTGTTCAGCTACCGCTGCCACGTCGACGGTCGGCCCCCAGGTCACCCTGACCGCCTACAACGGATGCTCAGCAGGAGCCAGCGTGGAGTTGTACAGCATCGCGGGCGAGGGACACGAGTGGCCAGGTGGCCCGCATCTCCCGAAGGCCATCACCAATGAGCTCGGGCCCCAATCCGACGCAATTGGTGCCAACGCCACCATTTGGGCGTTCTTTGCCGCCCATCCGATGCCATGAACGGGGACCCCTGACTCAGCCCCACTTCGCCTAGGTCGTCGAGCTGCATTTAGGCTGGCTCACCATTCGCCCGGCCGAGTGGCACGGATGATCGAGTGGAGGAGGTGAACGGGTTGTCGCGACTGCCGGAGAGCACGGTTGGAGCCGAGGTCGGTCCCTCAGGAAACTCGGGAAACCCGGGGAACCTGGCCAGGCCGGATTGGTTGCGGCCGGCGTTCGACCGATGGTCCACGTTCTACGACAACCCGGCGGTGCAGGCCGCGGTGTATCGGCCGGTCCATTCACAGGTACTGAGGGATCTGCATGGCGACGGGGCCCGGCGGATCCTCGACGTCGGTTGCGGCACCGGAATCCTGGCCAGTCGGATCCAGCAGGAGAACGGGTCAGAGGTTGAAATATTCGGGTGCGACTGGTCGGCCGGCATGCTCGAACAGGCCATTGCCCGCAATCCCCGGGTGGGATGGCTGCAGGCCGACGCCGCCGATCTGCCGTTTAGGGACGCAGCCTTCGACGCGGTGATCACCACCGAAGCGTTCCACTGGTTCCCCGATCAGGGGGCAGCGCTCCGCGAGTTCAAAAGGGTCTTGCGTCCGGACGGCACCGTCCATATCGCATTGATCAACCCCAGTACCCGGCTTGGTGCCCGCCTCCTCGAAGCCGGATCCCGGGCGATGGGCGGGGTCGCCGACTGGCCCACGCGGGGGGACATGCGCCGACGGGTGCAGACGGCGGGCTTCCGGGTCCGACAGCAGCGCCGGACCCCTCGAGCGTTCCGGATGGTAGTGCCGACCGTCCTGACTTCCGCCGTCAAGGTGGTCTAGAGACGGGCCGAGCTCCTTGGCGGCGGCGGGCTCGCCGCCCTAGGCCAGGAAGGAAAAGAGGGGCGAACCCGGTGACACCGCCTCGACCTCCAGCGGGCTGGCGTCCATGCGCTGGAGCAGGCCGGGCAGGTCATCGGCCCGTTCGAGTTCGATGCCGACCAGCGCCGGACCGGTCTCCCGGTTGTTCTTCTTCACATACTCGAAGACCACGATGTCTTCGCCGGCGCAGAGCACGTCGTCGAGGAATCGGCGGAGCGAACCGGGCTGTTGCGAGAAGGTGACGAGAAAATAATGCCGCAGTCCTTCGTAGAGGAGCGAGCGCTCGACGATGTCGGCGTAGCGACTCACGTCGTTGTTGCCACCCGAGACGATGCACATGACGGCGCCCGAGCTCCGCAAGGCGACGAGCCGGAGGGCGGCACTGGCCAGGGCGCCGGCCGGCTCGGCGATGATGCCTTCCGTTTGGTACAAGTCGAGCATCTCCGAGCAGACCGCGCCTTCCGGCACGGCTACGACCTCGTCGACCAGGTCCCGAACGATCGGGAAGGTGAGGGTGCCGACCCGACCGACGGCCGCCCCGTCGACGAAGGTGTCCATGACCGGGAGGTCGACGGGCTTCCCTTCCGCCAGCGCCAGCCGCATGCTGGCGGCACCGGCGGGCTCGGCGCCGACGATCTGGATGTTCGGTCGGTGCTGGCGGAGCCACACCGCCACCCCGCTGATCAGCCCCCCGCCCCCGACCGGGACGACCACGGTGTCGATGTCGGCGTCGTACTGGTCGGCCATCTCGATGGCGACGGTGCCCTGGCCGGCGATGGTGCGGGGGTCATCGAAGGGATGGACGTAGACGGCGCCCGTGCGCCGGCTGTCTTCCTCGGCGGCGGCACCGGCCTCGTCGTAGGAGGTTCCGGCGAAGACCAGCTCCACCCACCGGCCGCCCAGGGCTTCGATGCGTTGGCGCTTCTGCCGGGACGTGCTGGTCGGCAAGAACACCCGGCCGTGGAGTTGGAGTTGGCTACAGCTGAAGGCCACCCCCTGGCCGTGGTTCCCGGCGCTGGCGCACACGACGCCTCGGCGGTGCTGATCCGGATCCAGTGACGAGATCAGGTTGTAGGCGCCCCGGACCTTGTAGGAGCGGCAGAGTTGGATGTCTTCCCGCTTCAGCAGCACCGGCTGCCCGATCGAGCTGGTCAGACGGTCGCTCATGTCCAGCGGGGTGCGACGGACGACAGGTTGCAGGCGCTCGGCTGCCCGCTCGATCGTCGCGGCGGTCAGATCTTCTTCCACCCGACGATGATATGGCGACCCGTCCGGTCACTCGCCCGCAGCCAGGATCTCCGGGTACCGGAAACACCCGGTGAGGTGATCGTTCACCAACCCGGCGGACTGGAGGTACGAGTAGCAAATAGTCGGTCCCACAAATCGGAACCCGCGCTGCCGGAGATCACGGCTGAGCGCCTCCGAGAGAGGGGTCGAGGCCGGGAGCTGTTTGAGGGTCTTCCAGTGGTTGACCACCCGGGTTCCGCCGACGAACCCCCAGACATAGGCATCGAAGCTGCCCGCCTCCTCCTGCACCTGGAGCAGGGCGGCGGCGTTGCCGACCGCCGAGGCGATCTTCTGGCGATGACGGATGATGCCGGTGTCCTCCGAGAGCGCTTCCATCTTGCGGGGGGAGTAGCGGGCCACCGCCGCGGGGTCGAATCCGGAGAATGCCCGGCGATAGCCCTCCCGCCGCTTCAACACCGTGAGCCAGCTGAGCCCGGCTTGCGCCCCCTCCAGCACCAGCAGCTCGAAGTGCCGACGGTCGTCATGGACGGGAACCCCCCACTCGATGTCGTGGTAGGGGCCCATCCACGGCCCCGTCCCCCACGGGCACCGGGTACGACCGTCATCTTCCCAGTCGGCCGGGGGCGGGTTGGGCACCAGACGAATGTACTTCGTCAGCCCGAGCCGATCTGACTGGCCGAAAGGGCACCCACCGGTGTTAGCTGGTCTCCATGCCCCTCAGCGGAACCTACGTGCCCAGTCCGGCCCAATGGGTGCGGGATCAGGTGGAGCTCTTCGAGAGGTCGGGCGGGACGGAAGGAACCACCTTGCAGGGCATGCCGGTGATCCTGCTCACCACCAAAGGAGCCAAATCCGGGGACCTCCGGAAGTCGCCCCTGATGCGGGTGGAGCACGATGGCACCTACGCGATCGTGGCGTCCAAGGGCGGTGCCCCGACCAACCCGGTCTGGTACTACAACGTGGTGGCCAACCCGGATGTCGAACTGCAGGACGGACCATCCCGGTGGGACATGGTGGCCCGCGAGGTCACCGGCGACGAGAAGAAGGTCTGGTGGGACCGGGCGGTCGAGGCCTACCCCGACTACGCCGAGTATCAGAAGAAGACCGATCGACCGATCCCGGTGTTCGTCGTCAGGCGACGCGACGCCTGACCCCGCTCGACCAGAACCACGTTCGCCCAACCCAGGAGAGAACCGACATGCCCATCAATGTGACGCCGATCGCCGGCGTGGATGCCGAGATCAACGACCTCCGGCGCCGAACCGCCGACCTGATCAACACCGAGATCCTCCCGAACGAAGGGAAGCTGTGGGGGTCGGCCGAGGGAAAGACGGTGACCGACGAGGAGCGGGATCAGCTGCGGCATCAGGCGGCCGGCCGGCGCGAAGAAGTCAAGGAGAAGGTCAAGAAGGCCGGGCTGTGGGCCCCGCACCTGCCCGCCGAGTACGGCGGCATGGGGCTCGACTTCTTGCACCTCGCCTACATGTACGAAGTGCTGGCCTACGCCACCGGCGCCGCCACGCTGTTCGGGGTGGCCGCGCCCAACTCCGGCAATGCCACCATCCTGGTCAAGTACGGGACGGAGGAACAGAAGCGCAAGTGGCTACTGCCGCTGATCGACGGAACCTTGGAGTCGGGATTTTCGATGACCGAGCCTGACGCCGCCGGTTCCGATCCGCGGTCGCTCGCCACCGAGGCTGTGCGGGAAGGCGACGAATGGGTCATCAACGGGCACAAGTGGTTCACGTCCAACGGGTGGGCCGCCGATTTCTTCATCGTGATGTGTCGGGCCAACGACCCCACCGGAGAGCTCGGGAAGCCGGGTCAGATGACCCAGATCATCGTGCCTTCCAAGACACCCGGGGTGAACATCATCCGGGGCATCGGGATCTTCGGTCACTCCAGCTCCGACCACTGCGAGATCGTCTACGACAACGTGCGGGTTCCGGTGGACAACACTCTGGGCCTGGTCGGCCAGGGGCACAAGGCGGCCCAGGACCGCCTGGGAGCCGGGCGCGTCTATCACTGCATGAATTCCATCGGGCAGATGTGGCGTGCCTTCGACCTCATGGTCGAGCGGTCCCTGGTCCGGGAGGTCCATGGCGGCCTGTTGAAGGACAAGCAGTTCATCCAGGGCTTCATCGCCGACAGCTACATCGACATCCAGGCGGCCCGCCTGATGACCATCAACACCGCGGAGAAGGTCGCCGCCGGCGATCCGCAGGTGCGCACGGCCATCTCCGCCATCAAGGTGTTCGTCCCCGCCGCCTACCACCGGGTGGTGGACCGGGCGATCCAGGTGTGGGGCGGCGCCGGGGTGAGCAACGACCTGCCGTTGGGCCGGATGTACCTGGGCGCTCGAGTGTTGCGCCTGGCCGACGGGCCCGACGAGGTCCATCGGATCCTGATGGCCAAGAACATCCTTCACGAATACGAGTCCGGGAACACCTGGGATTTCGGCCGCTGATCGGGCCACCGGGCCGCCACCGGGGGGCCAACCGGCGCGGTGCCGGACTCGAAACCGGGCGGTAGGGTGACGATCGATGACCGGCATGGATGACTCGTTCGATCTCGACCTGGCCGCCGCCTCGCTGCGGGCCGACAACTCCGATGTGCACATCCTCTTGAAAGTGTTGGTCGACCAGCTCAAAGACACCCTCGGCGAGCGGCTCCGGATCGAGCGGGCCGGAGGGCGATTCCGGAAGTCGGATGCCATCAAATCGGTCCAGATCACCATGGGTGCGGACCATTTCGAAGCGGTGGTGGACGGGACCGGGTTGAACTGCACCGTCGGGCATGCCTCCGGGGGCATTCGCATCCGGAGCGAGCAGGTGGACATGGAGACGTGGATGGCCAAGTTACTCGGGGCACTTCAGACCGAAGCCGCCCATAGCCAAACCGCCCGGCAGGCCCTTGAGAACATTGTCATTGGAGGCACCGATGAGTGACACCTCCGAGGTCCTTCCGGAGGGCCGGCCGGAGGGTCTCCCCGAGGCCACCACCCACCGGCTGGCGGAACTGGAGCACGGCCTCTTCACCTCGGATCTGTCGGTCAACGAGTTCCTGTTGATCAAGGAAGTGGGATTCCACCCGCTGGGATTCGTGATGGGTTCGTCGATCTATCACACCGGAATCCAGACCCGGAGGTGGGGACAGAGCCAGGAGCTGAGCAAGCTGACCGAGGCGATGTACAACGCCCGAGAGTTGGCCATGAACCGAATGGAAGAAGAGGCGGCGGAACTGGGTGCCGACGGGGTGGTCGGAGTCCGGCTCGATGTCAACTACTACGAGTGGGGCAAGGATGCCGCCGAATTCATTGCGGTGGGAACCGCGGTGAAGGCGGAGAGCGGAGTGTCCCATCGCAACAAGTTGGGCAAGCCGTTCACGTCGGACCTGTCGGGGCAGGATTTCTGGACCTTGATGCAGACCGGCTACATCCCCCAGGGTCTGGTCATGGGGACCTGCGTGTACCACATTGCCCACCGGGGTCTCGGGCAGACCTTGGGTTCAGCCGGACAGAACATCGAGCTCCCCAACTTCACCCAGGCACTGTACGAGGCCCGGGAGCTGGCCATGACCCGCATGCAGGATGAAGCCGATCAACTTGGTGCCTCCGGCATTGTCGGGGTGCGCCTCGAGGAGAAGTCGCACCAGTGGGGGAGCCACACCATCGAGTTCCTCTCGCTGGGGACGGCAGTGGTCAAGACGTCCGGTGAGGTCACCCTGCCTACCCCCACCACCATCATCTCGCTCGACAACTGATGGCGGACCCGGCCCCTGACCTTCCGGAGGCCGCCAACCGAAGGTTCGCCAGCGGGGCGTTCACCTCCGGGCTCACGGTGCCCGACTTCGCCGCCTGTCTGCAGATGGGACTGGAACCGGTGGGGTACGTCCAAGGTTTCTGCGTGATGCAGTGGGGGTGGTACGGGATCAACTCCCCCTACCGGCGGGGACTCACACCCTTCGGCGGCGGTCAGGGTGGGTACACGGAGAGCTGGCAGTGTCCCCACGGATTCGTCTCGGCCGAGCATCGGAGCTGGGGCCAGAACTACCAGCAATTGTGGGTCGAGGAGGACTGGGGCGAGGGCTTCGGGAGTGCCTATTCGCGGATGCTCGAGGAGGCGGTTGCCCTCGGCGCCCACGGGGTGGTGGGAGTGGTGGACACGTCCGAGCGTCTCGGCGACCTGGGGGTGCTGGAGTTCCACGTCCGGGGGACGGCGGTGAAGGTGGATGATGCCCCCGGCCCACCCGGCGACCAGCCGTGGACCACCTACCTGGCTGGGCAGCGGCTGGCCAAGTTGATCGAGGCCGGGTACATGCCGGTCTCGGTGGCCGCCGCGGTGTCCTCGGTCCGGGTCTGGGCCTACTGCATGACCGAGTACCTCTTGGAAGGGACCAACTCCAGCTGGGGCGTCGCTCAGGCCGGAGCCGAGATCACCCAGGTGGCCTCGGCGCAGATGGCCGCCCGCCAGATCGCCCGCGAACACGTCCGGTCGCAAATGGCCGGGGACTCCCTTCACGGGGCGGAGATGGTGGTCTCCGACCGCGAGTTGGGCGCCGGGGACCAGGAGATCCAGTGCGTCCTCCGGGGAAACCGGGTCAGGCGATTCAAAGACTTCGACCCGATGCCGGTTCCCCATCCGACGGTGAGGCTCTCGTGACTTCCGGGAATCGGCTTGGGGGCGCAGCCCGGGAGCCCGTCGATATCAAGGCGGAGATGCGCCGCGCCGTCGATGCGTTGCACAGCCAGACCCACAAGAGGGTTTCGATGACCTCGGACCTTTCTATCGACGAAGAGCTGAACCTGCACGCCATCGGGTGGGAGCCCGTCGAACTGGTGTGCGGGGTGTCGTTGTACTCGGTGCCGATGGGGGTATGGAACTGGGGCCAGGGCGAGATCAGCTGGGCCTCGGCCGCCTATGCCCATGCCTTCGAAGGGGCCATTGCCCGCATCCATCGCGAATGCGCCAAGGCGGGCGGCCATGGCGTGGTCGGCGTGGAAGTCGAACGTTCGATCCACCGGCACCATATCGATGTCACCCTGTTGGGAACCGCGGTCCGACCGGTGGGAGCCAAGCGGGTGGACCCCAACCAGGTGTTCGTGTCCGACCTCTCGGCCCGTGACTTCACCCTATTGCAGGTGTCGGGATGGCAGCCGCTGGGCCTGGCCGTCGGCGCCAGTTTTGTGTACGCGCCGCGCCGGTCCATCGGGGCGGCCATGCAGCAGAAGTCGCAGAACGTGGAGCTGACCAACTTCACCGAGGCGATGTACGCCGCTCGGGAGTCGGCCATGGAACGCATGCAGTCGTCTGCCCTCGCCATGTCCGGGACCGGCGTGGTGGAGGTGAAGGTCACCGAAGGGCCGATGGATTTTGCCCGCCATGCGGTGGGGTTCGCCGCCTGGGGCACGGTGGTTCGCTTGGCGGGGGACAGCCATCGCACCCTGCAACCTTCGATGGTGGTGCCGTTGGACGATGCGCAGGCGGCATTCGAGGCCACCGCCCTGCGGGGGAAGTAGCGGCCCGGCCCGACCGGGACGATTCAGTGATCAGCCGTGGCCGGGTGGGTGTGTTCGGTCCATTGGCCACCGTCCCAGTAGCGCAGGAGGGACGAGTCGGCGTAATCGGCGTACCAACCGGGTGGGAAATCGTCAGCCGGCTCCGGCTCGGGATCAGCCGCACTCGTTTCCGGGTACGCCGGCTTCGCCGGCTCTGGCTCCATCGCTTCCGGCCCCGGTACTTCCGGCTCGGCCTCCGGCGGGCCTACTTCCGGCCCCGGTACTTCCTGCGCAGTCGCAGCGGGCGCGACCGGCTCGATGTCGGCGGGCTGCGGGTCGAGCTGACGGTCCGTCGAGGTCGCCAGGCCGGACGAAGCCGAAGAAGACGATGATGACGATAATGCGGCTCGACCGTCGGGCTCGGGCCGCACTGACGGTGACGCCACCGCCGGCGGGTGATCATGCTCGGACAACTGGGCCAGCGCTGCCCCCAACGTCGGGAGACCCGAAGAGCTGACGCCGTCAGCCACCGACCCGGCCGATCCGGCCGATCCGGCGGCTCCGGCGGCTCCGGGGGCGGGCGCGACCGCCGGCGCCACCACCGGCATCGCCGACTCGGCATCACTCCGGGTCGGGGGAGGCGGGGGAGCGATGGGAGTCAGGCCCTCCATGATGTGGCCGGTCCGGCTCGGTCCCGCCGTTGCCGGACTCGGTGCCCCAGCTCGCTTCGAAGGCCGCCGGACGCCGCCCGGGAACACCGCCCACGCCATGATGAGCAGGAGGCAGCCCCCGAAGGCCACGAACACCCCGTAGCCGATGGAGACCGGCGGATGGGAAAAACCGGGGCCGACATAGGTGTGGATCTGGGTAGCACCCAGGATGACCGGCGCCAGGGACAGGAATCCGAGGATGGCTGATCCCAGGGCAATCCGGGGGAAGGGAAGGACCAAGGCCTGGACGGCGCAGACGACGGCCAGACCGACCAGGATCTCGGCCACGCTGTTGCGCCACCCATGGGACATGATCTTGAACAGGTCGCCACGGATGGACGAGGTTGGGCCACCGTTGAGCCTGACCTGGATCGTCGCCCACGGGAGCCAGGCGGACGCCCCGAGGATGACGGAACTGAGCAAGATCCCGAATCTGGCCAACGAGAACTGCCGACGACCATGGCGAACCGGTGGCGGGGCCACCGGGGCCACCACCGTCGGGACGGTGGGAGGACGGGTGTCGCTCCGTTTGAGCTGGGCCATCGCCTCCCGCCACCCGGAGTCGTCCTTCTGGTACTGGAAAACCGGCGTCGGCACCGCGTCGAGGCTGTCCATGATCGCCCAGGAGTCGGGCAGGTCGACGACGCACCATCGTTCCCCGGTCACCAGGATCGGAAATCCATGCAATGTCGCCATCAGTCGCTCCCCCAGCACCCTGCAACCCCCGTTGTCGGTGCACCGCTCCCAGCATCGTACCGGCTGGGGTGACCGGGGCCATGGCGGCCCGTCCGAGGTCAGCGGCCGGGAAGTCGGGAGGTCAGACGGTGACTCCCGCCTGCATGCGATCGGTCGCCTCGATGTACTCCTCGACCATGCTGAAGACAACGTCCTTGGCCTTCCGCACCACCGTGGCTCGACCGATGACCTGACCGCACGGATTGAAGGCCACGTCCCGAGCCTGCTCGGGATACCGGTGGCCGCGGGACACGGCTTCGATGGCCACCATCATCTGCAGGGGCATGGGCAGGGGGCCGGGGGAATCCTCCGCTTCCCACGCTTCGGTCCAATCGTTCTTGAGCATCCGGCAGGGCTTTCCGGTAAACGAACGGGACCGAATGGTGTCGCGGCTGGAGGCAGCCAAGTAGGTCTCCATCTGCTTGGGCGGGATGTCGGCTTCCTCCACCGTCAGCCACAACGTCCCGGACCATACGCCCTGGGCCCCGAGGGCGAGGGCGGCCGCCATCTGCCGACCGCTGCCGACCCCACCGGCGGCCAGCACCGGGATGGGCGACACTGCGTCGATGACCTCGGGCCACAGCACGATGCTGCCGACGTCTCCGGTATGGCCCCCACCTTCTGACCCTTGGCAGACGATGAAGTCGAGCCCGGCCGCCTTGTGGCTGAGCGCATGCTTGACCGACCCGGCGAGGGCGCCGATCATCAGTCCGGCTCCCTGGATCTGCTCGACGACGTCCGGCGGGGGGGTGCCGAGGGCGTTGGCGATGAGCCGGACCTTGGGATGGCGGAGGGCCACATCGATCAATCCGGCGGCGTGGGCCGCCGTCCAACCGATCATGCCGTTGGGTTGACGCTCGTCCTCGGGGATCAGCGGGACGCCGTGGTCGGCGAGGATCTTGAGGGCAAACTCCTTGTGCTGGGGTGGGACCAGGCCCCGGATCTGGGCTTCGAGGGCGTCGGGGTCCATCTCGTCCATGCCCTCGTACTTGGCCGGGATGACGATGTCGACGCCGTAGGGATGGTCGCCGATGTGCTCGTCGATCCAGGTGAGCTCGACTTCGAGCTGGTCGGGGGTGAAGCCGATGGCTCCGAGCACGCCGATGCCTCCGGCGTTGGAGACGGCGGCCACCACATCGCGGCAGTGGGTGAAGGCGAAGATCGGGAACTCGATGCCCAGCTTGTTGCGGATCTCGGTGTTCATGGCGGTGATTACCTCTCTCTGTTGGAGTGCGCCCGGGATGGTCGCGATGATCGGGATATGTCGGAAGTCTGGTTGTCGCGCTGGCGGCTGGCGCCGGGTGGGCGGCCTTCGACG
>DASXFR010000063.1:0-13006 GCA_036489495.1 Acidimicrobiales bacterium
CCGGGAACCGGGCGAGGGCCCGGGCCCGCTTCACCAGGCGACCGGCCTCGGCCCGGGGGAGGCGTCCCGTTTTCGCCACCCAGGAGCCGGCAGTCCGGGCGCCGTCGGGGGCCCACTCCCCCCAGGTGTCGAACTCCCCCATCGCGATGGTGCAGACGGCGTCGACCTTGGTCCGCACTCGCAGCAGGGTCTCCATCGACTCGCGGTCGTAGGGGGGTCCCGCTTCAAGCAACTCGTCGACCGACCTCTCCAGGGCATCGAGCTTCACGACGACAATTTCAGCAGGGAGGTGTGACACTCAAAGGGCATTCGCCCTGGTTACCTTGCACAAAACCTTGCACGAAACCTTGCTGGAAACGCGCCCCGAAAAAAAAGTTTGAACAAATGGGGGGTGCGTAGGGAATGCTGCGAAAGACTGTCGCCGAATTCCGCACCTCCACCGACACGACGTTGCCGAATTCAATGCCGGCGTGACGGTGTCACGGGTCCACCTGGCGCGCCGCCAACCCTCCACTGCGACTGGATCTTGAACGATCGTCAACCGCCGACACGCGGAACGCCCTGCCACCGAAGTGGCAGGGCGTTCACAACTTGATTGCGACCCGAACTAAGTCCGGTCAGCGCCAGAAGTCAGTCGGCGCCGGCGTCGGCACCCGCGCCGGCCAGCTCGACCGGCGGGGGCTCGACGCCCTCGGACTCCACGCTCTGCACGGCCCGGAACGTCAGCTGCTTCTCCCCGGCCACGATCGGATCGGCGCCCTTCACGTCGAAGGCGGCAGCCGCCTCGTCGGTGATGGTCTCCACGTCGACCACGATGGTCTCGCCGGCCCGGAACTCTTTCCACAGGATTCGCTCCGACAACGGGTCCTCGATCATCTGCTGGATGGCCCTCCGCAGAGGCCGGGCCCCGAGCTGGGGGTCGTAGCCCTTGTCGGCCAACAGCTGCTTGGCCGGGTCGGTGAGCACCAGGCTGAGTCCCTGCAGCTCCAGCTGGGTGGTGACCCGCTGGATCATCAGGTCGACGATCTCCACAACCTCTTGCTTCGAGAGCTCGTGGAAGACCACCACCTCGTCGATCCGGTTGAGGAACTCGGGCCGGAAGTGGGCCTTCAACGCCTCGTTGACCTTGGCCTTCATCCGCTCGTAGGTGACGGCTTCGGAGGTCTTGGCAAACCCGACGCTCGACTTGCGAAGGTCGGCGGTTCCCAGGTTGGAGGTCATGATCAGCACGGTGTTCTTGAAGTCCACCGAGCGGCCCTGGGCGTCGGTCAGGCGGCCATCCTCCAGAATCTGGAGCAGGGTGTTGAACACGTCGGTGTGCGCCTTCTCGACTTCGTCGAACAGCACCACCGAGAACGGCTTGCGCCGGACGGCCTCGGTCAGCTGGCCACCCTCTTCGTAGCCGACGTACCCGGGGGGTGAGCCGACCAGGCGGCTGACGGTGTGCTTCTCCATGTACTCGGACATGTCCAGCTGGATGAGGGCGTCCTCATCGTCGAAAAGGAACTCGGCCAGCGTCTTGGCCAGCTCGGTCTTCCCGACACCCGTCGGTCCCAAGAAGATGAACGAGCCGCTCGGGCGCTTCGGGTCCTTGAGGCCGGCCCGGGTGCGTCGGATCGAACGGGAGAGGGCGGCAATGGCCGGCTCCTGGCCGATAACCCGCTTGTGCAGCTCGTCCTCCATCCGGAGCAACTTCGCCGTCTCTTCCTCGGTGAGCCGGTAGACGGGAATGCCCGTCCAGTTGGCCAGCACCTCGGCGATGACTTCTTCGTCGACCACGTCGAACAGGTCGGTGCCGTCGGCCCGCCACTCGGCCTCCATGGCTTCCTTCTTGTCGAGACGGTCCTTCTCCTGCTCGGCGAGCTTCTTGGCCTGATCGAACGCCTGCTTCTCGATGGCGGTTTCCTTGTCGGCCCGCAGACGGGTGATCTCCTCTTCCAGCTTCTTGTAGGCCGGAGGAGTGGTCATCCGACGGATGCGCAGCCGGCTTCCGGCCTCGTCGATGAGGTCGATCGCCTTGTCGGGCAGGTAGCGGTCGGCCAGGTACCGGTCGGCCAGGTTGGCCGCCGCCACCAGCGCCTGGTCGGTGATGGTCACCGCGTGGTGCGACTCGTAGCGATCGCGGAGTCCCTTGAGGATCTCGATGGTGAGGGCCACGTTGGGCTGCTCGACCTTGATGGGCTGGAACCGACGCTCGAGGGCGGCGTCCTTCTCGAGGTGCTTGCGGTACTCGTCGATGGTGGTGGCGCCGATGGTCTGCAGCTCACCCCGGGCCAGCATCGGCTTGAGGATGGAGGCGGCGTCGATGGCCCCCTCGGCGGCACCGGCACCCACCAGGGTGTGGAGCTCGTCGATGAACAGGACGATGTCGCCCCGGGTGCGGATCTCCTTCAGCACCTTCTTCAACCGCTCCTCGAAGTCACCGCGGTAGCGGCTGCCGGCGACCAGGGCGCCCAGGTCGAGGGTGTACAGCTGCTTTCCGGTCAAGGTTTCGGGGACGTCGTTGCCCACGATCTTCTGGGCCAGTCCCTCGACGATGGCGGTCTTGCCGACACCGGGCTCGCCGATGAGCACCGGGTTATTCTTGGTCCGGCGGGACAGGACCTGCATGACCCGCTCGATTTCCTTCTCGCGGCCGACCACCGGGTCCAACTTGTGATCGCGGGCCAGGGCGGTGAGGTTGCGGCCGAACTGGTCGAGGACCGGTGAACCGGTCGGGGACTCGGACTGGCCGCCGGCCACGCCGGCGCCAACCGGCTCCTTGCCCTGGTAACCCGAGAGCAGTTGGATGACTTGTTGGCGCACCCGGGGCAGATCGGCGCCCAGGCTCTGCAGCACCTGAGCGGCGACGCCTTCGCCCTCGCGCACCAGACCCAACAGCATGTGCTCGGTGCCGATGTAGCTGTGACCGAGTTGGAGAGCTTCGCGGAGCGACAGCTCGAGGACCTTCTTGGCCCGGGGGGTGAACGGCGGCGAACCGGTGGGAGCCGAGCCCGCCAGCCCGATGGTTTCCTCCACCTTTTCGCGCACAGCTTCGAGCGAGACGCCCATCGACTCCAGCGCCTTGGCCGCGACACCCTCACCCTCGTGGATCAACCCCAAGAGGATGTGTTCTGTGCCTATGAAGCTGTGATTCAGAAGCCGCGCTTCCTCTTGTGCGAGCACAAGCACCCGGCGTGCCCTGTCAGTAAATCGTTCGAACACTCCACCGCCTCCATCCGCGGTCAGGAAACAACCTCAGTCTACAGGCACGGGTGGTACCCGCACCCTCACCCTCTGCTGCACCAACCGGCGCTCCCGTCGCCTATCGTCTGTCTAAAGTGAACCCCGTTGAGCTCCTGGGTCTTCCCGAACTGGCCAAACAGGTCCAACTCCTTGAGCCCTTGCTCACTGAGTCTGTCGTCACTGGCGACGGATTCCTTGATGATGTAACGACCCATCTCATCGCAGCTGGCGGAAAACGTCTCCGGCCGGTTCTGGCCCTCGCCGCCGCCACCGGGGGTTCTAGGCCGGCGACCAGGGAGGACCTCCTGGGTGCGGTGTCGGTGGAATTGGTCCATCTGGCCTCGCTCTATCACGACGATGTCATGGACGAGGCGACCATCCGGCGCAACGTCGAGAGCGTGAACTCCCGTTTCGGGAATCTGGTTGCCATCGTGGCCGGGGATTTTCTCCTGGCCCGATCGGCGGAGATCGCCGCCGGCCTGGGGACGGAGATCGCCGGCCTGCTGGCGGCCACCCTCGGGAGGCTCTGCCAGGGACAGGTGGCCGAGGTCCGGGCCGCCTTCCAGGTCAGCCGGACCCAGAAGGACTACACCGAGGCCATCTCCGGAAAGACCGCCTCCCTGATGTCCACGTCTTGCCGGATCGGTGCTTTGACCGGAGGCGTCCCGGTCCAACAGGTCGACGCCCTCACCGACTTCGGTCGGTACTTCGGGATGATCTTCCAGGTGCGCGACGACATCCTCGATGTCATCGGATCCGAAGCCGAGCTGGGCAAGCCGGCCGGCCAGGATCTGGCCGAAGGGATCTATACCCTGCCGGTGATCCTCGCCCTGGCCGACCCGGAGGTCGGACCCGAGCTCAAGCCGATGCTCGGCCAGCCACTCGACCAAGAAGAGCGGGACCGGGCTAGAGCCATCGTGGCTTCCTCCGAGGGGATCGCCACCTCGGTGGCGGTGGCCCGCCGCTATGCCGAAGACGCGGCGGAGGCGGCGGCCAAGTGCCCGTCAGCGCAGCTGGCCGACGGGTTCGCGACGTTGGCCCACTCGTTGGTCGACGGCCTTCCGGCCAGCTGACCGCGAGGCCTTCCGGTCAGCTGACCGCAACCGCGACCCCGTCGCCGGCTCCTAGGAAGCCGGGGCGGTCGGTGCGGGCACGTTGCACTTGGCTTCGATCCGCTGCGAGATCTTGTCCAACCGGGCCTTGAAGGTCGCGCTCTCGAACCGGTTGATCCGGTTCTGAATTCGTGTGGCCCGGGTGGTGTTGCCGTTGGCCTTGGCCTTGGCCTCGGCCGCCGTCAACTTGGGCAATCCGGCGGCGATCTGGGCTTCACCCTTTTGGATGCGGTCCAGCACCTTGGTGGCGTTGGCACAATTGAAGCCCTTGCCGGTGGACGGAGCCGGGGACGCCGGCGCCGACGGGGTGGACGAGGGAGCCGGGGCAGCTCCGGCCAGGCTGACTGCCCCGAAGCTCAGACTTCCCGCTGCGACGGCGATGGTGGTGGTGATCACGATCCTCTTCAACATCTGTCCTGTGCCTCCTGAATCAGCCGGAGTGTCCGGTGTATTCCACCAGTGTCATGGATAAATGTGATGAATCCACCAAGCGACCGTGATAGATCGGTAAAAAGTCCGGAATTCTCAGGCGTGCCGGGCCTGATTTCCGTTGGAATTGCGCTCGAAGATAATCCTCAGCCCGTGGAGGGTGAGCCACGGCTCGAGGTATTCGATCTCCTCCGAGTAGGGGGCGATGAGCTCGGCCAGCCCCCCGGTGGCCACCACCGTGCACTCCCCCAGCACCCCGGCGAACCGCCGGCAGAGCCCGTCCACCTGGGCGCCGAAGCCGAACAGCGCCCCGGATTGGATCGACTCCACCGTCGACTTGCCGATCACGCTGCGGGGCTCCACCAGTTCGACCCGCCGGAGGGCGGCGGCGTGGGCGAAGAGGGCGTCGAGGCTGACCTGTACACCCGGGGTGATGGCCCCGCCCAGGTACTCACCCGCCGGGGAGATGGCGTCGAAGGTGGTGGCGGTACCGAGGTCGACCACCACACACGGTCCACCGAACAGGTCGTAGGCGCCGACCGCGTTGGCGATCCGGTCGGCTCCGACTTCCTTCGGGTTGTCGTAGAGGATGGGCATCCCGCTCTTGACCCCCGGCTCGAGCACCACCGACGGAACGTCGAACCACCGCTGCACCATCTGGCGGAGGTTGGCGGTGACCAGTGGCACCGACGAAGTCACGGCGATGCCGGTGACGGTGTCTTCGATGTTGACGCCGTCGAGATTGAGGATCTGGGTCAGCAACAGCGCGTGCTCGTCGGCCGTTCGTTCGGCCACGGTGGAGAGTCGCCAGTGGTGGGCCAGCCCGGTCGGCTCGTGGCCGTCGCGAAGACCGGTCTCCTTCAACGGCGCGCTGATGTCGTCGGCGAAGAGGCCGACCACCGTCTCGGTGTTCCCCACGTCAATGGCCAGCAACATGTCAGTCTCCCCCGCCGAGGTCCGGCATCAGATCGAGCCCCAGGTCGAGTACCGGGGCGGAATGGGTCAGGGCGCCCACCGAGATGAGGTCGGCGCCGGCCGCGGCGTACCCCGGGGCCGACTCGAGATCGACCCCGCCCGACACCTCCACCAAGGTGGCGGTCCCGCCGTCCTGGACCTGGGCGACACAGGCTTTTACCTGGTCAGAAGTCATATTGTCGAGCATGACCACGGTGGCCCCGGCGGCCAGCGCCTCGGACAGCTGTTCCTCCCGGTCGCATTCGACCTCCACCATCCGTCCGGGCCACAGTCGTTTGGCCCGACCCACCGCCTCGCTGATGGTGATGCCGCCCAGATGGTTGTCCTTGATCAGGACGGCGTCCGAGAGGCTGCCGCGATGATTGGTCCCGCCGCCGGCCCGCACCGCCGCCTTCTCCAACGAGCGGAGTCCGGGGGTGGTCTTGCGGGTGTCGATCACCCGGGTGTTCGGATTGGCGGCCATCACCACGTCGACGAAGGCGCGGGTCAAGGTGGCGATGCCCGATAGGTGGCCGAGAAAGTTGAGTGCGGTCCGTTCGGCGGTGAGGATCGACCGCAGAGGACCGGTGAAGACCGCCACCACCGAGCCCGGGGTCACCGCCGACCCGTCGGCCAACCGCCAGGCAACCTTCACCGCCGGGTCGACCTGGGCCAGGGTCTCCACCGCGCAGGCCCGGCCGGCCACCACGCCGGCGACCCGGCTCACCACCGCCACCGATCGGATCACGGACGGCGACACCAACGCCGCGGTCAGGTCCCCCAGCGGGAGGAGGTCCTCGGCCAGCGCCAAGCGCACCGCGCCCGCCACCGCCGCGTGGGGCGGATCGAACACCGACGCATCCACGATGCCGGCCCCCTGGTCGTCGGCCATCACGGGGAATCGACCGCCTCGCCGGAGACGATGACCCGGCCACCGGTGTGCAAGATCCGCCGACGCCACCGGTCGGAGGTCTCGGGAAAATCCGCCCGGGCATGGGCGCCCCGCGACTCGGTTCGGACGGTGGCCGACCGAAGCAGCGCCTCGGCCGCGGTGACCAGGTTGGCCAACTCGCCGTGGGCCCGGTCCGATGGGGTACCCGAACCCATAGTGGTTCCGACCGACTCGACGACGGAGGCGGCCCGGTCGAGCGACCCGGCATCCCGGACCACGCCGGCGCCATCGAACATGGCCCGCTGCAGCCGGTCGACCGTCTTCTCCACGTCGATGTCGGCGGCTTCGCCGCGACCATCACCGGTCCGGTTGGCGGCAACCTCGGCGACCTCGCCACCCCCGTGGAGCACCGCCCGCATGGCTCCGGAAGCCGACGGTCCGTCATCGCCGGCCTCGATGGATTCAGCCAGGCGGGCGCCGAACACCATGCCCTCGAGCAGCGAGTTGGAGGCCAGCCGGTTGGCCCCGTGCACCCCGGTGCACGCCACTTCCCCGGCCGCCCACAGGCCCGGCAGCGCGGTCGCCGCGGACAGATCGGTTACCACCCCGCCGGAGAGGTGGTGAGCGGCCGGCGCGATCGGGAGCCAGTCGACGTGGGGGTCGAGGCCGATGGCCTCGAGGGAGGCGTTGATGGTCGGGAAGCGGGAGGCGAACGAGTCGAGCCCGGTGGCGTCGAGCCAGAGGTGCTCCACCCCCTGGGCACTGATCTTGGCCGCCATCGCCCGGCTGACCACATCCCGGGGCGCGAGCTCATCGACGAACCGGTCGCCGTGGGCGTCGCGGATCAGGGCCCCGTGGCCGCGCAACGCCTCGGAGAGCAACGGCCGGGGCATGGCCGGGTGATGGAGGGCGGTGGGATGGAACTGCATGAACTCGACGTCGGCGCAGGGGACCCCGGCCCGGAGGGCCATGGCCAGACCGTCGGCGGTGGCTTCGGCCGGATTGGTGGTCACCGCGAACAGTTGGCCGGCCCCCCCGGTGGCCAGCACCGTGTGCCGGGCCCGGACGTCGACCACCCGTCCGGACGCGTCGAGGGCCCGGACCCCGCAGCACCGCCCGTCCTCCACCAAAAGGTCGAGGGCGAACCATTCCTCCAACACTGCGGCGGCGGTCCGGCGGGTGGCGTCGACCAGGGCCCGCTCCACCTCGGCGCCGGTGGCGGCTCCGCCGGCGTGGACCACCCTGGCCATGGAGTGGCCACCCTCCCGGGCAAGTTCGAGTGCCCCCCCGGGCTGGCGGTCGAACTCGGCGCCCATGGCGATCAATTCCTGGACCCGGAACGGGCCCTCGTCGACCAGGACCCGGACCGCATCGGTGTCGCACAGGCCGGCGCCGGCGGCCAGAGTGTCGGCCAGATGGAGGTCGGTGGAGTCCTCGTCTCCGCCCAGCACCGCCGCCACCCCTCCCTGCGCCCACCGGGTGGCCGAGCGCCACAATTCAGCCTTGGTCAACACCCCCACCCGCAGCCCGCCACCGGTCAACACCGAAGATGGCGCCGACGGACTCGATGCCGACGAGGCCAACCGGACGGCGGCCGACAGCCCGGCCACCCCGCTGCCGAGGACCAGGACGTCGAGGTCGCCGGGCAATCCCGGCCCATCCGTCGGCTTCGCGGAGCCTGACGGCCTGGCGGGCGACGGGGTCACGCGTCGGCGAGGTTCTCGAATTCGGCGTCGAGTCGGGCCGACACTTCGTCGATGACCCGATTGGCCTTGTCCACGTGGACGATGGCGGGAGCGAAATTCTCGAGCTCGTCGTTCTCGTAGTCGGCGTAGGTGATGACGATCACCTTGTCGCCCCGGTGGACGAGGCGGGCGGCGGCACCGTTGAGGCAGACCTGGCCCGGTCCCCCGAGGATGGCATAGGTCTCGAAGCGGGCTCCGTTGTCGATGTCGACCACGGTGACCTGTTCCCACTCGAGGATGTTGGCCAGTTGCATCAACGCGGGATCGAGACTGATCGAGCCGACATAGTTGAGATCGGCATCGGTCACCGTCGCCCGGTGAATCTTCGACTTCATCATCCGGCGGCGCATGTTCAGTGGTTTCCTTTCGGGTGAGACGAAGGACTTGAGAGACTGGTGAGCGAAGGGTGGCCGGCATCGTGGCCGCCGGCGTCGTTGCCAGCGGAGATCGCCAACGGGTCGAGGTTGTCGATAAGACGCACCTCGCCGACGGTGGCGGCGATGATGAGCCGAATGGATCCCTCCGGACGGATCAAGGTGGCCCGGCGCAGGTCGTCGGCCAGCACCACCGCGGCGTAGTCGAGTTCGACGGTCGGCTCGGCGGCGACCATCTCGACCATGGTCGCCTCGATCTCGTTGGCGTTGGCCACGCCCTCGACCACCCGCGCCGCCCCGGCCCGCAAGGCGCGGGACAGGGCCAGGGCCGCCCGGCGTTGTTCGGGGGACAGGCGCACGTTCCGGCTCGAGAGGGCCAGGCCGTCGTCGTCCCGGACCGTCGGGCACCCGACCACCTCGACCGGCAGCGAGAGGTCCCGGACCATGCGCCGGACCACCGCGAGTTGCTGGAAGTCCTTCTCGCCGAAATAGGCCCGGCAGCGTCCGGCCATCGAGAACAACTTGGCCACCACCGTGCTCACTCCGTCGAAGTGACCCGGGCGCGACGCGCCCTCCCACTGGTCCCCGAGGCCGGCCACCGAGACGGCGGTGGCCACCGGGGTGGGGAACCCGGGATACATCTCTTGCACCGGCGGAGCGAAGACGATGTCGGCGCCGACGCTGCCGGCCAGTTCCACGTCGGCGTCCAGGGTCCGAGGGTAGCGGGCGATGTCGTCGGGATCCCCGAACTGCAGCGGGTTCACGAAGACGGTGACCATCACCAGGTCGCACTCGGCGGCGGCCCGCTCGACCAGCGAACGGTGCCCGGCGTGGAGGGCGCCCATGGTCGGTACCAGGCCGACGCTGCGTCCCGCCGCCCGGGCGGTGTCGAGCGCCGCCGCACACTCGGCGATGGTCTCGATGATCCGGACGTCGACCAGCGACGGCGGACGGTACCGGACCGTGTGGAGTCTCGGGGCCGTCAGGTCGGGCGTCTGGGTTGTCAGGTTAGTCAGGGTGGAGGTCATGCCACCTGCTCCACCGCCGTCGCCGTCGCGGCGGTCTCGGCCCCGTCCGCCCCCACCTCGAGGTTCGGGGTGTCCATCGACAGCCGGCGGGCCAGGCCGACCATGGCGTCGTAGGCGGCCAGCTCGGTGCGGCCTCCGGGCATCGACCCGAGCACCGAGCGGTGGCGGTCGAGCGTGGACCAGTCCCCCCGCATCGCCGGGCCGGTGAGGGCCGGGCCGGGACCGAGGGCCAGCCCGTCCTCGGCCGCCGCCCGGATCAGCCCGGCAAAGGCGCGGAGGGGAAGCCCGGCGGTGGCGGCGATCCGCTCCACCTGGCCGAGCAGGGCGACCAGATGATTGGCGGCCACGGTGGCGGCGGTGTGGTAGCTGGCGCGGAGCTCGTCGGCCACCTCGACCACCTGACCACCGAGGGCCTCGGCCATGGTGGCCGCCGCCGGATCACCGGCCACCGCGAAGGTCACCCCCGACCGCAAGCGAGACGCCCCGACTTCGGGGGTGGGCAGCGGTACCAGCGGGTGGAGGGAGGCCCGGCGGGGATGGGGGGCCAGCACGTCGAGGCCGAGCGACCCCGAGAGGTGGAGCACCACCGCATCCGGATTCGGGAACACCTGGGCGGCGACCTCGGCCACCGCCGCGTCGGGGGTGGCGATGACCAGCACATCGACACCGTCGGCGGCGTCGGCCGACGAGTGGGCGCGGTCATAGGCGTCCATCACGGTGTAGCCCCCGACGGCGCGCAGCGCCGCCATCAACGAACGTCCGGCCCTACCCGGGCCGATCACACGGATTCTGGTCACGAAACCCCTTTGCAACGTTCCGGCCCCGGAGGGTGCCGTTCGAGTCAGAGAATCAATGAGAAGACGGTCATAGTGTACCCACCCGGACGACCTCACCACCAGCGGTTTCGATCGCCGCCTGATCGACCAGGTCAGGAGCCAGGTCGGCCAGCGGGACGAGCACGAATCTCCGCTCCCGCCAGCGGGGATGGGGAATCGTCAGCTCGGGGTTGGCGAGCACGATGCCGTCGATCCAGATCACGTCGGCGTCCAGCGTGCGCGGTCCCCACCGCACCGTCCGCACCCGGCCGGCGGCCGCCTCCAGCCGGCGGCATTCCTCCAGGATCCGGTAGGGGTCGACGGTGGCGGCCACCGCCAGCTCCACCACCAGGTTGAGGTAAGGGCCTTGCTCCTCCGGGCCCCCGATCGGCTCGGTCTCGTAGACCGGGGACACCGCGGTGACCGGCACCGCGCTCCCGGCCCGCAACTGGTCGACCGCCCGACGGAGGTGGCCCCACCGGTCCCCGAGGTTGGAACCCAGCCCCAGGAACGCCCGCACAGTGGGCGACTCGATCAGCGGCGAGGTCATGAGCCGGTCATCGGCCGCGGGTGATGCGCACCCCCACGGTGGCGATGTCGGCGGCCAGCGGCGGCTCGAGCTTGCGCAGCCCGACGGTGACCGACACCACCCGCCCATCGGCCAGGGCGGTGGCGGCGATGGCCTCGGCCAGGGCTTCGAGCAATTGGAACTTGCCCGGCCCGCTGATCACCGCGCCGGCCCGGTCGACCACCCCGGCATAGTCCACGGTGTCGGCCAGGACATCGGAGCCACCGGCCATGGCCAGGTCGAGCTCCAGGTCGAGGTCGAGCTCGAACGGCTGGGCCTTGACCCGTTCTTCCGGGAGGACCCCATGGACCCCGAGGACCCGGAGGCCCCGGAGTTCGATCCGGTCCGGGCGGCTCATCGTTCAGCCCTTGGAGGCGGTCTTCGACCCGGTGGCCACCTTCGACCCGGCGGTGGTCTTGGCGCCGGCGGCAGTCTTGGTAGCGGTAGCTGCCTTCACCCCGGCGGCTGCCTTCAACCCGGTGGCCTTCAACCCCGTGGCCGCCTTCGACCCGGCGGCCGCCTTCGAGCCGGCCGCCTTCGAGGCGCTCGCGGCGGCGGAGGGACGCTTCCCCCGCATCGCCGGCCGGAACGGGGGAAGTTGGCCGGCGAAGGCCACCAGCTCGCGCCCGGGTGGGCCCATGGCATGACCGGTGATGTGCTCGAGCACCGTCACCGCCTGCGGACCGCTCGGAAGTCGGCCCGACCACAACAGGTAGCCGGACACCACCCCGATGACCCGGTCCCCCAGCTCATCCTGGTGGACGAGCAGGCGCTCGCCGCTGACCAGCCGGCCGTGCAGGTCCCGGAACAGCTCAAGCAGGTTGGTGCGGATGTCGCCGGCCGAGGGCAGCGGGAAGTGGACGCTGGGCAGCTCCTGCTCCTCGTAGGCCTGGAGGTTGTGGGAGGACCCGAGCAGCGAGACGACCCGGGTGAAGCCCTGGACTTGGAGCCAGATGATCTCCTCCTGGCGGCGGACCTTGCGATGGTTGGGGGCGAAGCCGCCGGGACGCTCGCTGATGGCCAGGCGGTCCTTGATCACCCAGGTGAAGTTGCGGGGCGGGATTCCCGCCGCCCACTTGCCCTTCACCATGCCGGTCCTGCCCGGGAGGCCGGCGCGGGTCCGACCAGGGTCGCGGCCTGGACACTGGCCACCACGTCATGGACCCGCACCATGCCCGCACCCTTGGCCATCGCCCAGGTGGCGGTGGCCAGCGAACCCGGGAGCCGGTGGTCGAGGCCGGCCGGAGTGCCGTCCGCCGCCGGGGCCAAAGCGCCGAGGAAGCTCTTGCGGCTGGTACCGACCAGCACCGGATAGCCCACTCCCACCAGGTCGTCGATGGCGGCCAGGAGTTGGAGGTTATGCCGGGCCGTCTTGCCGAACCCGATGCCCGGATCGATCCACACCTCGGTGATCCCGGCGCCGGTGGCCGTCTCGGCCCGGTCCCGGAGGAAGGCGGTGACCTCGGCCACCACGTCGTCGTAGCGGGGGTGATCCTGCATATCGGCCGGGGTGCCCTGCCGGTGCATGGCCACCCAGCCGACCCCGCAGTCGGCAGCGGCCGGCCACAGTGAGGCGGAGACATCGTTGATCAGGGTGGCACCGGCGCCGACCGAGGCCCGGGCGACTTCGTCCTTGGTGGTGTCGATCGACACCCGCACTTCGGGGCTCAGCGCCTCGATGACCGGGATCACCCGGCGCAGTTCCTCGTCGGTGGGAACCGGGTCGGCCCGGGGCCGGGTCGACTCGCCGCCGACGTCGACAATGTCCGCCCCTTCGGCGATCATTTGGCGCCCCCGGGCCACGGCCCGGTCGCCGTCGAACCACTCGCCGCCGTCGGAGAAGGAGTCGGGGGTCACATTCAGG
>DASXFR010000068.1:0-37755 GCA_036489495.1 Acidimicrobiales bacterium
CGATCTGGTCGGCTCCACTCCATAGCTCGGAGGATTCGGACTTCGCTCTCTACGCGGAGATGGGCCCGGGGGCCCTTCCTAAACACGGTGGGCCAGGTGACCAAGGATCCGGGGAAGCCGACGGAGGGCACCATCAACCTCCTGTTCGTGATCGGCGGACCGTTTCGCCATTTTGAGCGCCTTGGAGACCACGATCGCCACTTCCCGGAACGGGTAGGGGTTTCCCGGATCAGTTTCTGCGGGTCAGGGGGAGCTTCATTGAGGACAGAGGGGCCTTTCTGGGCCCCTCTGTCCTTTTGGTGCCGGTGGACCGGTCGGGAATTCACGCGCCATCCGGATTTGATCGGAGAAATCGACAAAATTCCAAGAAAATTCCAAGAATTTGTCACAGCGATCCCCCGAGTCCAGTTGTCTTCTATATAGCGTTGTGTTCGTCCGGGCAATCTGAGCCCGAAATGTGACCGCGATCTCGGTGCATCGAATCCAAGGAGTCCAGATGAAACAAGGTCCGAATAGGTTCCGCCGAGCAGCGACCGCGTGTGCAGCCGGCACCATCGCTCTCAGCTTCCTTTCCGTCCTGGCCATCGCCTCGCCGGCTTCGGCGGCGCAGGTCCCTGGACCGGTAGGTACCACGGTGGCGGCATCGGCCCCGACCATCCGGCCAAACCTGGCGAATCAGGCGGCCGGAGACTGGACGGTCAGCCTGAACCCTGGAGCGGTGGGAAATCGCGCCGCCCTTACGCCTACCACCTGTGGCCCCAATGCCGCGGTGATTTTCCTCCTCGTCACCGACTTCAATGAATCGGGGCACGTCACATTCGACCATGTCCCCACCGTGACTGCCCCAAGTACCGTGGGCAACGCGGGTTTCACCATCTGTGGTGGTGCTCAAGCACCGGTCCTCGTCGCTCCGAACACTCTGGCGATCCTGTACATCGACAGCGCGGCGACGACCGCAGTCCAACCCATCGTCATCACCAACATCTCCTATGACACCGCTGCGGCGGCCGCCGGCCCGGTGGTTGTCAGCGGTTTCGATGCCGATTTCGGGTATGTCAACGGCACGACGGCGAACAACATCACCCCTCTTTCCGCATCCCTTGACGGAATCAGCAATCCCTACGACCCGACCGCCTCCAACGCCGCGGTATCCACGCCGACCTTTGCCGGCCTGTTCGCCAACACCACCCCGCCGGTCGGCCCCGGCACTACCACCGCCGCCGGTGACTGGGAAGTCCCGCTGACCGGGGCCGGCAACTCCTGGAACGCCGGAGACAAGATCTACATCACCGTGGCCCGCCACAACTCCACCAACTGCGAGACGGCCGGGTCCCCCGACTCCGTCGGCTTTTCCGGGGTCCCGGCCCTGTCGTTCGCGGCCGCCTTCAACGGGGCCACCGTTACCCCGACGGCCACCGCCTCGCTGGCCCAGCTGGGCAGCTGCAGCTCGTTCTCCGGGGTCAACAACGTCCTGGTCATCACCTTCACCAACAGCGGCACCCTCAGCTCTGGCACCGCCTTCGACAACTTCGGCCACACCTATGCGGCGGAGATCACCGTCTCGGGGGTCAGCTACGCGGTCAGCGGTGACGTCACCGCTGGCAACCAGGGCAATGTTGCGGTTTCCCTCGGCTACAACGCCCCGCCGACCTTCACCACCACCACCCAGCCCAATGACACCCTGGTCGGTGGGACCAGCGGGGGCGCCACCGGCGGTCGCGCCAACGCCAACATCACCATCACCTCGGTGACGGTGGTGGCCAACAAGCCGAGCGTGACCATCCAGGCCAATGCCACCTCCACCGGAGTCGCGGTTACCAACCAGGCCATCAGCCCCATCACCATCTCCGAAGGCACCCCCGGGTCGCTCGGGGGCGGGGTCACCGGGTATGCCTGCGTGCAGCTGCCACCTCCCGGAGCGATATCGGAAGAGTGGAACGCCACGACCAGCACCCCGACGGCCACCCTGGGCGGGGGCTTCGGCACCGGCACCATTCCGGTCACGGTGGAGACCACCGGGACCCAGACCGGTCCGGGGACCCTCGAGTTCCAGATCCCGACCGCTTCCACTGGTACGCCGGGGACCGTCACCCTGAGCGGGCTGGCCCTCAACTTCCATTCCCTTCCGTCCTTGCTCCCAGCCATTCAGGCGAACTTCGTCTACGGGGGGATCAACGCCGCCTGCGCGGGCACCACGGCCTATGCCAAGAACCCGTTCATCATTGCCAACCTGGCTCTCCGCGTCTTCGGACAGACCCAGGACGCCACCGCCGCCCAGATATTCACCCAGTTCCCGCCGGCGTGCACCCCCGGAGTCCCGTCGGCCACCAATGAGACCCCGGCGGTGCTGGTGACCAACGGGAGCTACCAGGACGCCCTGTCAGCCAGCTACCTGGCTGGGCAGCTGGGCACCAGTGTCTTGACGACCCCGACAGCCTCGGTCTCCCAGGACGCATTGAACGCCCTCCGACTGACCGGGGTCACCGAGGTGTTCGTGGTCGGCGGTCCGCTGGCGGTGAGCCAGTCCAACGTTACCCAGCTGCAGAACACCCCGGCGTTCAACTGTGGGGGGGTGAGTCAGCGGACCACCATCGACGGCCAGCCGGTGAACCTGGTCGTCCAGCAGATCTTCGGCCAGACGGCCGACGGGACGGCGGCGGCGGTCGCCACCTTCCCGGGGGCAGGCGTGCCGGGCACCGGAAACTTCCAGGGTGCGTACTCGGGGGCCTTCAACGACACCACCGGCTCGAGCGGTTCGCCGGCCTCGTCGGCTCCGGACACACCGGTGACCACCGCGATCCTGGCCACCGACCAGAGCTTCACCGACGCGGCGTCGTCCAGTGCCATCGCCTACGCCAGGCACTTCCCCTTGCTGCTGACCGGGCCGAGCTCGTTGTCGCCCGATGCGGTCACCGCTCTCACCAACGACGCCGTCCAACAGGTGATCGTCATGGGTGGACCCATCGCCATCAGTGACAGCGTCCTCACCCAGGTCGAGGCCATGGGGATCTCGGTATTGCGAGTGGCCGGCCAGGACTTCACCGACACCTCCCAGCTGCTGGCCCAGTTCGAGCTGAACTCGGTCAACTCTGCTGGGATCACCAACGGGCTCGATTGGGACCCGTTGTACGTGATCCCGGCCCGCGGCGACTACTACACCGACGCCATCGTGGCCCCCCGACTTATGAACCCCGGGGGAGATCCGATCCTCCTGACCTGGGATCCAAACAACGAGGGCAATCCGTCGGGCACCAATTACCTGGGGCCCTTCCTCCACACGGTGGGTCAAGTGGCCATGGATCCGGGGATCCCGTCGGAAGGCACCGTCAATGACATGGCCGTGGTTGGTGGCCCGTTTGCCATCTCGAATGCGCTCGAGACGACCATGGCCACCTCTCTCAACGGGTAAGTTCCGGTCGATCCGCCGTTGCCCTGAGGGCTCTTAGCGGAGCACCCGGGTGACGGATTCCGGCGAACATGTTGTGAAACGAGAGGGGCCCAGCAGGGTCCCTCTCGTCTTGCTCGGACGTGGATCCCGTCGGGCGTTGCTCGCTCCGAATCAGCGTCGAAGCCGCCTGAGTCGGCCCCGCTCGGCTGAAGGGCCTCAGTCGCGGGGGTTGGCGGCGGCCCGGGTCAAGGCGGTCCGGAGGATGTCGGTGGCCTGCGGGCGGAGCTCCGACAGCGGGCGGTTCCGATGGGCCCGCACCCCGAGATCGACCTGGGCGATGGTCTCGGCGCCGAAATCGGCGGCGACGTCGATCAGCAGGGCCAGCTCCACCTGGTAGCCGTCGGCCAGTCCGCACTTCTCCAGCACCGACCGGGGGGCGGCCGTTTCCCCGGCCAACGGCTGGAGGATGCCGGCCAGCTCGGGAAACAGCAGCTCGATGATGGGCTTGGCCACCAACTCGGTGACCCGTCCCCCGCCATCGGGGGCGCCGTGGAGCGGCCGCTGGTAGTACCCCTTGACCAGATTGGTCGAGTCGTCGAGCAGGAGCGGGCCGAGCAGCCCGGTCACGAAGTGGGGCCGGAAGTTGGTGACGTCGGCGTCGACGAAGGCGATGAGATCCCCGTCGGCGACCTCGACCGCCGTCCGCATGGCCTGTCCCTTGCTGCCGGGCCGGGGCCCGATGATGCCGGGCTCGGCCGGGACGACCCAGGCGCCGGCCTGCTGGGCCACCTCCGCGGTCCGATCGGTCGAACCGTCGTCGACCACCAGCACCTCGTCGACCAGGGGCACCCCGCCGGCCGAGGCGGTGAGGGCGCCGACGATGGCGGCCACGATGGTGCCTACGGTGGCGGCTTCATCGCGGGCCGGGATGCACACCGAGACCCGGCGACCCGCCTTGGCTTCGGCCAAAACGGACGGGTCGAACCGGGTGTGGGAGTACCGACGGGCACCCGGCTCGGGCCAGGGCTCGGCCGCCACCAGGTTCTCTCCGGTCGGCTGCTGGCCCATGGTGGCACCACTGTATTCGGCGGGCCCAGGCGCCGGTCGCCGGCCCGCCATTGACGCGGACCCCAGTTATCGTCCAACATAGAGGTCATCATCCAGAGCAGCTGAGGGACCGGGCCCGGTGACGCTGCGGCAACCAGAACCAACTCCGACCCGCCCAAATGGGCCGGAATGAAGTTCCAGGTGCCAATGCCCGAGCGATGAGGAGACCCATTGTGGACTTTGTAACCGGGCTGCGCTGTCGGGAGTGTGGCCGCGCCTATCCAGCCGAAGCACTCCACGTCTGTGACTACTGCTTCGGACCCCTCGAAGTGACCTACGACTACGAGCGGATCGCCGCCAGTGTGACCCGCGAGTCGATCGAGGCCGGTCCCCGGTCGATCTGGCGGTACGGCGACCTGTTGCCGGTGGCCGATGCCGCCCCCGTCGATCTGGGCGCCGGATTCACCCCGCTGGTGCGGGCCGACCGACTGGCCGCCGAGCTCGGCCTCGGCGAGCTGTGGATCAAGGACGACACCGCCAACCCGACCGGATCGTTCAAGGACCGGGTGGTGTCGGTGGCCTTGACCAAGGCCCGCCAGCTCGGCTTCAAGGTGGCCGCCTGTGCCTCCACCGGGAACCTGGCCAACTCGGTGGCGGCCCACGCCGCCCGGGCGGGGATGGAGTCGGTGGTGTTGATCCCGTCGGATCTGGAGCAGGCCAAGATCACCATGACCACCGTCTACGGCGGCCGGGTGATTGCCGTCGACGGCACCTATGACGACGTCAACCGGCTGTGTGCCGAGCTGACCAGCGAGCGCCCGTCGTGGGCGTTCGTGAATGTCAACGTCCGTACCTACTACGCCGAGGGGTCGAAGACCCTGGCCTTCGAGGTGGCCGAGCAGCTGGGTTGGCAGGCCCCCGACCACGTGGTGGTGCCCATCGGCTCGGGGAGCCAGCTGACCAAGATCGCCAAGGGCTTCGAGGAGCTGGGCCGGGTGGGCCTGCTCGATGAGCCGCCATCAGTCCGGATCTCCGGCGCCCAGTCGGTCGGCTGTGCCCCGGTGGCCACCGCCTTCACCGAGGGAACCGACGCCATCCGGCCGGTGAAACCGTCGACCATCGCCAAGTCGCTGGCCATCGGCAATCCGGCCGACGGCTGGTACGCCCTCGACGCCATCCGGAAGTCGGGCGGGTCGTGTGCGGCGGTGACCGACGACGAGGTCATCGACGGCATCCGGCTGCTGGCCCGCACCGAGGGGATCTTCGCGGAGACCGCCGGCGGGGTGACCATCGCCACCCTGGCCAAGCTGGCCGCCCAAGGGGTAATCCGCTCGGACGAGCGGGTGGTGGCCATGGTCACCGGCCACGGGCTGAAGACGGTGGAGGCCCTGGCCGGAACGGTGGGACCGTCGGCCACCATCCCCCCGACCCTCGACGCCTTCGACGACGCCTTCAGCCAGTTCGACGAGCTCGACTCGACGTCGGCCCAGCTGACGTCCGACGCTGACCAGGAAACCAGGAGCCTTTCGTGAGCATCTCCATTCGGGTACCCGCCCAGCTCCGCACCCTGACGGGCGGGGCCGGCGAGGTCGCCGTCGAGGGGTCGACGGTGGGCGAGGCGCTCAAAGCCCTCGACGCCGCCCATCCGGGGTTCGCCGGCCGGCTGTTCGACGACGCCGGCCAGCTCCGGCGGTTCGTGAACGTGTTCCTCACCGACGAGGACGTTCGGTTCCTCGACGGTCTGAACACCCCGGTGGCCGACGGGGAGACCCTGTCGATCGTGCCGGCGGTGGCCGGGGGCTGATCGGCGATGGCCGGCGGGGCGGTTCCCGACCCCCGTGAACCGGTCGCGGTCGAGGGGGATCCGGACGAAGTCGTCCCCACCCTGGTGGCCGAAGAGGTCGGGGAGCCGGACCCCGACGCCATCGAGCCGGTTCTCGACGAGTAACGCACGCTCCAGCTCCGGCCTCCGGTGGCTCTGACCAGGACCGGAGCCCGGCGTGCGCCGGACGGCTGTCCGGATGGCCCAAATTTCTGCCCCGCCCCGGTTGCGGATTGCCGGTGGGCGTGGTTTGCTGTTAGCACTCGGCAGTCTAGAGTGCTAACAGCGCAAATTCACGCGAAGAACCCACGGAGGAACACCTGATGGCCAAGTTGATCACGTTCGACGAGGAGGCCCGCCGGTCCCTCGAGTGCGGCATGAACAAGCTCGCCGACGCCGTACGCGTCACCCTCGGCCCGGAAGGCCGCAACGTTGTGCTCGACAAGAAGTGGGGCGCACCGACCATCACCAACGACGGCGTCTCCATCGCCAAGGACATCGAGCTCGAGGATCCCTTCGAGCGCATCGGGGCCGAACTGGTCAAGGAAGTCGCCAAGAAGACTGACGACGTCGCCGGTGACGGCACCACCACCGCCACCGTGCTGGCCTGGGCCATGGTCCACGAAGGCCTCCGCAACGTCGCCGCCGGCGCCAACCCGATGAGCCTGAAGAAGGGCATCGAGGACGGGGTCGAGGCGGCCGTCGCCTCGCTGCGGGGCATCGCCCGGGATACCGATTCCAAGGGCCAGATCGCCCAGGTGGCCTCCATCTCGGCGGCCGACACCGAGATCGGCGGCATGATCTCCGAGGCCATCGACAAGGTGGGCAAGGACGGGGTCATCACCGTCGAGGAGTCCCAGACCTTCGGGATGGACATGGACCTGGTCGAGGGGATGCGGTTCGACAAGGGGTACATCTCCCCCTACTTCGTCTCCGACCCCGAGCGGATGGAAGCCGTCCTCGAGGACTGCTACCTCCTGCTGGTGGGGTCGAAGATCACCGCCGTCCGTGACCTGCTCCCGCTGCTGGAGAAGGTCATGCAGAGCGGCAAGTCCCTGGCCATCATCGCCGAGGACCTCGAAGGCGAGGCGCTCGCCACCCTGGTGGTCAACAAGATCCGGGGCACGTTCAAGAGCGTGGCGGTCAAGGCCCCCGGTTTCGGCGAGCGGCGCAAGGCCATGCTCCAGGACATCGCCATCCTCACCGGCGGCCAGGTCGTCACCGAAGAGGTCGGCCTCAAGCTCGAGTCGGTCGGGCTCGACCTGCTGGGCCAGGCCCGCAAGATCGTGGTCACCAAGGATGAGACCACCATCGTCGAGGGAGCCGGGTCCGAGGACGAGATCAAGGGCCGGATCAACCAGATCAAGGCCGAGATCGAGAACACCGACTCCGACTACGACCGGGAGAAGCTCCAGGAGCGTCTGGCCAAGCTGTCGGGCGGGGTGGCCATCATCAAGGTGGGCGCCGCCACCGAAGTGGAGCTCAAGGAGAAGAAGCACCGCATCGAGGACGCCGTCTCCACCACCAAGGCCGCCATCGAGGAGGGCGTGGTCCCCGGTGGGGGCGTGGCCCTGCTGAGGGCCCAGGCTGCCATCGACGGAGTCGCCGACAAGCTGGAGGGCGACGAGGCCACCGGTGCCCGCATCGTGTCCCGGGCCGTCGAGGAGCCGCTGAAGCAGATCGCCGTCAACGCCGGTCTGGAGGGCGGGGTCATCGTCGACAAGGTGCGCAACCTCAAGAAGCCCACCCAGGGCCTGAATGCCGCCACCGGCGAGTACGAGGACCTGTTCGAGGCGGGCGTCATCGACGCGGTGAAGGTCACCCGTTCGGCTCTCCAGAACGCCGCCTCCATTGCCGCTTTGTTCCTCACCACCGAGGCGGTCATCGTGGACAAGCCCAGTGATGACGGTGCCGGCGGCATGCCCGGCGGGATGGACGACTTCTAAGTCGGGAAGCGTCGAATGACTCCTGCCGGGGTCAACGAAGTTGTCGAAGGGCGCCCCTCCGGGGCGCCCGTCGTGTTCGGCGACCGCCTAGCTGCCGGTTCCGTAGACTCACGGTTGTGACCGATCCCGTCTCCCCGTCCACCGGCTGGGGTGTACTCCATCTGTTCTGCAAGGCCCCCGGCCCGGCGCCGGCCGGGTCGGGTCCGGGCGTCGACATCGAGGCGGTGACCCGGGCGGTGAAAGAGGCCGAGGCCGACGACGTCCAGGTCGTCTCGGTGTCGCTGCTCGGGCACAAGGCCGACGTCGGCTTCATGGCCCTGGGGGCGGACCTTTGGAGGCTGCGGGGGATGCAGACCGATCTCCAGGGGGCCGGCCTGGTGGTGGTCGACTCGTTCGTGTCGCTGACCGAGGTGTCCGAGTACGCCGCCGGGATCCCCGACGAGATGAAGCAGAAGCGGTTGTACCCGCAGTTGCCGCCCGAGGGGATGCCAGCCTTCTGCTTCTACCCGATGTCCAAGCGCCGGGGCGACGCCGAGGGCTCCAACTGGTTTGCCCTGCCGTTCGACGAGCGCAAGGCCCTGATGTTGGGCCACGGTGCGGTGGGCCGCACCTTCGCCGGCCGGATCCTCCAGCTGATCACCGGCTCCACCGGCATCGACGACTGGGAGTGGGGGGTCACCCTGTTCGGGGTGCACCCCGACGACCTGAAGGACTGCGTGTACACCATGCGGTTCGACGAGGGCTCGGCCCGGTTCGCCGAGTTCGGGACCTTCGTGACCGGCATGGTGGCGCCGATCGAAACGGTGATGGCCACGGCGGTGCGGGGTGGCTGAGGTGTTCCCGTCAAGCGAGACCGGCGTCGGCGGGGACCTGGAGGCGTTGCGCTCGACCTTGCGTTGGCGCGGGAAGGTGATCGTCGCCTTCAGCGGCGGTGCCGACTCCGCCTTCGTCGCCTGGGTGGCCAACGACACCCTGGGACCCGACAACGTGGTGTGCGCCACCGCCGTCTCCCCGTCGCTGGCCCCCGAAGAACTGGCCGACTGCCGGGCGCTGGCCGCGGAGTGGGGCCTCCGGCTGGTGGAGGTGGCCACCGACGAGCTGGCCGACCCGGCCTACTCGGCCAATGACGGGTCCCGTTGCTATCACTGCAAGGCGTCGCTGCTGAACGCACTCGCCCCGATCCTGGACGGCGAGCTCGCCGGCCAAGGATCCACGGTGGTGCTCGGGGTCAACCTCGACGATCTCGGCGACCACCGGCCCGGGCAGGCGGCGGCGGCCGAACGGGGGGCGGCGTTCCCGCTGGTCGAATCGGGGTTCACCAAGGCCGATGTGCGGGCCTGGTCGAGAGCCCTGGGCCTCCGGACCTGGGACAAGCCGGCGGCGGCCTGCCTGGCCTCCCGGGTCCCCTACGGCACGCCGGTCACCCTCGGAACCCTGCGGTCGGTGGCCGAGGCCGAATCCGGGCTCCGGGCCCTGGGTATCGGCCAACTCCGGGTCCGTCACTACGGCGACACCGCCCGCATCGAGGTGATGGCCGAGGACCTCGATGCGGTGATCGCCCTCCGGGACCAGGTGACCGCCGCGGTGCATGCCGCCGGCTACCGCTACGTGACCCTCGACCTCGACGGGTTCCGGTCGGGGAACCTCAACGACGCCCTCGACGGGCAGGAGTCGGGCCCGACGGGCAACGGGCTGTCGTTGGCCACCGCACCGGGGGAGACCCGGTGATCGGGGTGCGGGTCAAGCTGACGTTCCCCGACGAGCTGGTGCGCGAGCCGATCATCGCCCGGTTGATCCAGGAGCTCGACATCGTGCCGAACATCCGCCGGGCGGACGTGGGCGAGCACAGCGGGTGGATCATCTGCGAGCTCGACGGCAACGGGACCACCGTCGATCGGGCGGTGGAATGGCTGCGGGGAGAAGGCGTGCAGGTGGATCTGCTGGGTGACATCGTCGAGAGTTGATCGACGCGGGCGACCGGACGTCGGGGGGATGGATGGACCAGACAACTGAAGAATGGCTGTTCGCCAATCGCCGCAAATGGGACGAGCGGGTGGGCGTCCATGCCGCCTCCCGCTTCTATGACGTCGACGGCTGGCTTCGGCGCCGGCCCGGGCCGCGCTCCCGGGAGGTCGAAGTCCTCGGGGACGTCCGAGGCCTCGACCTGCTGCACCTGCAGTGCCATTTCGGCCTCGACACCCTGGCCTGGGCGGATGCCGGCGCCCGGGTCACCGGCCTGGATTTCTCCCCGGAGGCGATCCGGAAGGCGGAGGAACTCGCCCGCCTGGCCGGGCTCCAGGACCGTGCCCACTTCGTGGTCTCCGACGTCTACGCCGCCACCGAGGCGCTCGGGCACGTCACCTTCGACATCGTCTACGTGAGCCTCGGGGCGTTGTGCTGGCTACCCAGTGTGGAGCGGTGGGCCGATCAGGCGGCCGCCTCGGTGCGTCCCGGTGGCCGGCTCTATCTCCACGAGGTGCACCCGTTGGCCTGGGCGCTGGCCAACGAATCGCCGGAGATCGAGTACTCCTACTTCGAAGAGCCCGACCCGTTCGTCGATGATTCCAACGTCACCTACACCGACACCGACCGGCCGCTCCGGCCCACCCGGAGCTACGAGTGGAACCACAGCATCGGAGAAGTCGTCACCGCCCTCATCCACCGTGGCCTGCGGATCGACGTGCTGGAGGAACACGACTGGACGGTTCACCAGGTCTTCCCGTGGCTGGTGGAGACCGCCCCGGGACGTTGGTCGGCCCCGCAAGGGCATCCTCGGGTTCCGCTCACCTACACGGTGCTGGCGACCCAGACCGGCTGAGCCGGAGGGGCGGATCGGGGTGGGCCCGGGATCAGCCCTCGTCGGTGGTGCGGATCGTCCAGCCGGCGCCTGACACCTTGCGCGGCTCGTAGAACAGGCATCCTTCCGGGCAGGCGAAGGGGATGTGCTCGTTGGCCCCCATGCGGCACCGCTCGAGCTTCTCCTCGTGGCGGGTGGTCTGCATGATGTAGTGACGACAGTCCTCGTTGACGGGCACGCCCCATTGTGCCCGAATTCGGCCCCCGATCGGTATGCAGGCCGGATGAACGCCGCGGGGCCGGGGCGCCGGAGGCGGCCGGAGACGGCAAAACCAGGTCGCCAGGGGCCCGGGTGGGCGGTGGCTCCCGGGCGGTGGTGAGGTAGCGTCGGGCGGGTGGAACCTGCCCCATCCACCAAACAGTTGTTGCGCTGGAGCGAAGCCCTGGCCGGCATCGCCCGGACCGGGCTCGGCTTCACCGAGTCCCTCTACGAGCAGGAGCGGTTCGAGGAAATCCTGCGGGTGGCGGCCGACATCCGGGTGGCGGTCGATGAAGGTTCGGAAGGGGTCGAGGACGCCGACGGCCGGGTCGAGGAGTGGATGTCCTTGGTCGGGAAGGGCGTGCCCGGCTATGTGACCCCGAAGGTGGCCGTCGGGGCGGCGGTGGGGAACGACCAGGGGGAGATCCTGCTGGTCAAGCGGGCCGATTCCGGGGTGTGGCTGTACCCGACTGGATGGGCCGACGTCGGCTACTCCGCCGCCGAGGTGGTGGTGAAAGAGGTCGAGGAGGAGACCGGCATCGAGGTGGAGGTGGTCCGACTCATCGCCGTGCTCGATGGGCTCCGGGTGGGTATCAGCCGGATACCGCTTTACTCGTTGGTGTTCCAGTGCCGGCCGGTGGGCGGCGAGCTCCGGGCCCACCCGCTGGAATGCTCGGATGTCGGTTGGTTCTCCCTCGAGCATCTCCCCCAACCGCTGGCCGGGGCCGAACGCTGGGGTCGCCACGTCTTCGCCGCCCTCCGGGGGGAGCCGATCGAAGTGCTGTACGACTCGGTGCGCGTCCCGACCTGGCGGGGCGATCCGGACAAGGTCTGAGCCGTCGATGGTCGACATGAACGGTTCGGCGCCGGCGCCGCGGGCGACTGCCGGTGCGGTGGAGGTGTCCGAGGCATTCTCGGTCACCCCGGAAATGGTCGAGGCGTTTGCCCGGCTGGTCCCGCAGCTGTCGTCGTCGTCCCCCGGCCCGAGCGCCGCCGACCTCGAGGCCATCGTCGCCTCGTCGGCGTCGGTGCTGTTCGTGGCCACCGACCCGTCCGGAGTCATCGTCGGATCGTTGACCCTTGCGCTGTTCCGGGTCCCCACCGGGGTGAGGGCATGGATCGAGGACGTGGTGGTCGACGAGTCGGCCCGGGGAGCGGGAGCCGGGGAGGCGCTGGTGACGGCCGCGCTGGCCCGGGCCGATGCCGCCGGGGCGAAGTCGGTGGACCTGACCTCCCGGCCCAGCCGGGACGGGGCCAACCGGCTCTACCTCCGGCTCGGGTTCGAGCCCCGCCAGACCAACGTCTATCGCTACAACGCCGCTCGCTGATCTGAGCCCCGGCCCGCGGAAGGACCGGATCGAACCCAGCAGTAGCCTCCGGGTGTGCTCAGTTCCCGGGTGCCGATCCTGATCTACGACGGCGACTGCGGGTTCTGCACTTCGGTGGCGGCCGACATCTCCCGCCGATGGCGGGCCCCGGCCCAAGCCCTGGCCTGGCAATCCCTCGGCGAGAACGGGTTGGCCGAGCTCGGGCTCACCCCGGACGCCGCCCAACGGGCGGCCTGGTGGGTCGACGAGCACGGCCGGCAGTTCGGCGGGCACCTGGCGGTGGCCAAAGCCCTGCTCGCCGCCCGGGGGTGGCGCCGGGCGGCCGGCGCTGCCATCCTGACGCCCCCGGTGAGCTGGCTGGCGGCGGTGGGCTACCGGTTGGTCGTCCGTTACCGGCACCGGCTGCCGGGAAGCACCAACGCCTGCTCCACGTAGGCTCGGGTCCGGCGCCGAATCTGGACCCCGTCACTCCAAGGATTCGCTGGCCAGGTGGCTATTCGGCGGCTCCCCGACGGGCCACGGTTCGCCCTCGGGCTACGCTCACCCGAAGCCCGTTTGGGCACCAAGCCCGTTTGGGCACCAAGGGAGTGAGATCACATGATTCGGCCGCGGACGCTGATGGGAATTGCCGTACTGGCGTCGGGACTCGGCCTGGCCGCGTGTAGCTCGGGGACCAATTCGGCCTCCTCGACGACCACCACCAAGGCGTCGTCGGGATCGACCACCTCCACCTCCATCACCACCACCGGCGGAGCCGATCCGAACAGCGCCTTCTGCAAGGACCTGGCCGCCGCCAATTCGACCGAGACCACCCTCTCCAACAACCTCACCACCGCCATGGACACCAAGAACCTGGCCAAGGTCAAGACGGCGTTCGGGCCGTTCATCACCGAGAGCCAGTCGGAACTCCAGAAGGCGGGCGCCGCCGCCCCCAACGCCCCGGCCGCGGTGAAGGCCGCCTTCAAGACGGTCACCGACTTCTATACGCAGGTAAAGGCCAAAGTGTCCGCCGCCAAAGATCTGACCACGCTGCAGAGCGACATCACCAACCTGTCGAACTCCCAGCCGATCGTCGACGCTGGTAACACCATCTCCGGTTATGTCACTGCCCAGTGCGGCAGCCCCCCCACCACCACTTCGTCGACCTGAGCCGCCTCACACCGCCCCGGCCGGCGTCACGCCGGCCGGACCCGACGTCGGCTCAACCGATCTTCACCAGGTCGATGATGAAGATGAGGGTGTCGTTGGCGGCGATGCTCGACCCCTGGGGCGGGCTGGCCCCGTAGGCGAGGTCGGGCGGGATCACCAGTTCGCGCCGGCCGCCGACCTGCATGCCCACCATCCCTTCCGTCCATCCCTTGATCACCTGGTTGAGCGGGAACGACACCGGCTGTCCGGTGTTGTCGCTCCAGGAGGCGTCAAAGGTGTTCCCGTTGGACCAGGCCACCCCGACGTACTGCACGGTCACCGTGTCGGTCGACTTCACCGCCGGGCCGGTACCGGTGATCAGGTCGGTGCTCTCCAGCTGGGTGGGCGGCGTGCCGCTGGGCGGGTTGACGGTCGGCCGGGTCCCGAAGGTGCCCGCCGGCGAGGGGTTCTGCACCGGGGGCAGCGGCGCGACCTTGATCGGGGGCGCGGTGGTGGTGGTGGGGAAGGGGTTGGTGATGGCGGTCGGCGAGGAGGAGCTGCTGCACGCCGCCAACCCGAGGGAGCCGGCGGCCAGGGCGACGAGGGTGGCGGTACGCAGGCGCAGGCGAGACACGTTGGGGGTCCTTTCGGGAGGGCTGAGGGTCGGGTTCCGGGCGGTTGAGGGGCCACGGACAGAATCAGTTCGCAGAACGGTAGCCGCCGCCGGCGCACCACGGTAGGCAGGCCCGAAATCGCGCCCAGCCCATAGGCTGAAATGCATGCGATTCGTGATCATCGGCGGGGGGCCGGCCGGCAACCAGGCCGCCACCCACGCCGCCCGGCTGGGGGTCGAGGTCACCCTCATCGAGCGGGACGTGATCGGCGGGGCGGCCAACCTGTGGGACTGCATCCCCTCCAAGGCGATGATCGCCACCGGCGGGGCCCTGTCCTACCTCCACCGCATCGCCGGCATGGGGGTGGAGCGGGCCGGCGGCACCCTCGACCTGGAGCTGCTGCGCAAGCGGATCACCGCCATCACCGACAACCTCGAGCAGACCAACTCCAAGATCCTCGCCAGCCAGCAGGTCGAGCTGGTCCGGGGCACCGCCACCGTCACCGGGCCCCACACCGTGGTGGCCGACACCGCCGACGGCCCCCGGACCTTCGAGGCTGACGCCCTGATGGTCAGCACCGGGAGCCGCCCCCGGGTCCCCGACTGGTTCAACCACGACGCCGATCGCCTGCTGACCACCCGGGAGGCGTATCCGCCCAACGTGCTGCCCGAGCACCTGGTGGTCATCGGCTCCGGAGTGACCGGCGTGGAGTTCGTCCACATGTTCGCCTCGCTCGGCTGCGAAGTCACCCTCATCGTCAGCCGGCAGCAGGTGCTTCCCCAGAAAGACCCCGAGGTGGCGGCCGTTCTCGAGGCCGATTTCACCCGGCGCGGCGTGCGGTTGCTGAAAGGGGCCCGGGCCATCGCGGTCGACCGGACCGAAGCCGGCGTGGTGGTGCGCTGCGACGACGGGCGGGTGGGGGCCGGCTCCCACGCGCTGCTGGCCATTGGCTCGGTCCCCAACTCGGAGGGGCTGGGGCTCGACGCCGCCGGGGTGGAGGTGGACCCCGGCGGTTACGTCCCGATCAACCAGCACTGCCAGACCAACGTCCCCCACATCTATGCCGCCGGTGACCTGTCCGGCAAGCTGCCGCTGTCCTCGGTCGCCTCCATGCAGGGCCGCAAGATCGCCGAGCACGTGGTGGGCGGGCACACGGTGGCCCACCGCCACCTCAACTACGACCATGCTCCGTCGGCCATCTTCACCGAGCCGGAGATCGCCGACGTCGGGTTGGCCGAGGCCGACGCCTTCGCCGAGGGCCGGAAGATCCGGGTGACCAAGGTCCCGTTCGCCGCCAGCTCCCGGGCATTGATCGACAACGACCCCCGCGGCTTCGTCAAGATCATCTCCGACCCGGCCACCGGGGTGGTGCTGGGCGGTTCGATCGTGGGGCAGAACGCCTCGGAGCTCATCTCGGTGCTGGCGGTGGCGGCGACGGCGGGACTCCGGGTCGCCGACATCGTCGAGTCGATGCTGGTGCACCCGACCCTCTCCGAGGCGTTGTCGGAGGCGGCCGAGTAGTCACACCCGCCTGCCACCCTGTCCGGGTATGAATCTCAATCTGTTGGAACGGGTGGCCGACCAGCTGAGGACCGGGCTGGCCGACTTCGAGCCCGAGCGCATGACCGGCGCCGACGCCGCCCGGATGCTGGCCGGCTTTGCCGAGATCGAGAAACTCGCCGCCGGCGGCAAGCTCCTGGCGGCCCGCCGGGTGGAGTCGTCCAATGTCTGGCGCCGCCAGGGACACCGTTCGGCCGCCGCCCACGTGGCCGAAGCGACCGGTTCCGGGCTGGGCCCGGCCATCAATGCCCTGAAGGCGGCCCGGTGTCTGGGGTCGCTCCCGGCCACCGACGACGCCATGCGCAACGGACGGTTGTCGGAAACCCAGGTCAAGGAGATCGCCGGGGCGGCCATCGTCCAGCCCGACGCCGAACAGGAGTTGGTGGATGCCGCCGGGAAGCAGCCGCTGAACGTCCTCAAGCTCCGCTGTCGCCGGGTGAAGGCGGCCGGCATCGACCCGGCCCAGGCCTACGAGAAGATCCGCCGGGGCCGCTACCTCCACCACTGGACCGACGACGAGGGCGCGGTCCGGTTCGAAGCCCGGGTGACCGCCGACGACGGGGCCCGGCTGGCGGCCGCGGTGAAAGCCGAAGCCCGTCGCCTGGCCGCCGATGCCCGGCGGGCGGGATGCGAGGAGCCGGCCAAGGCGCTGGCCGCTGATGCCCTGGTCGGGCTGGCCTGCCGGCCGGACACTTCGGAGGGGCAGGAAGGATCGGATCGCCCGGCACCGGGACCCGCCACCATGGTCCATGTACGGGTCGACCACGAGGCGCTGCTGCGCGGGCATCTGGAGCCCGGGGAGATTTGCGAGATTCCCGGCATCGGGCCGATCCCCGTCGGCGTCGCCCGTCGCCTGGCCGCCGACTCCATCCTTAGCGTGCTCATCACCGACGGGGTGGACGTGACGTCGGTGGCTCACGCCGGCCGCACCATCCCGGTTGCTCTCCGCACCGCCCTGATCGAACGGGATCCGGTCTGCGTGGTCCCGGGTTGCGGCATCCGCGACGGGCTGGAGATCGACCACGTGCAGCCGTTCGGCAACGACGGACCGACGTCTCTGGCCAATCTGGCCCGGCTGTGCCACTGGCACCACTACCTCAAGACCCACCAGCAGTACCGCCTGGCCCGGAGCGGGGACCAGTGGGAGTGGCAACCTCCGCCGGTCGCCGATCACCAGTTGGTGGCTACCGGCCCCTCCGGCTGAACCGGCCGAATTCCCGAGGCACCGCAGGTCTTTTTGTTCAGTCCGGATCTGTCCCGGGCTGACCCTGTCGCCGGCGCCAGGCGGCCTCGGCCCGGAACCCGACTTCCCGCAGTGTCTGGCCTATCCGCCGTGCCGCCCGGGCGACGTCGTCGTGCTCGGCCTTGACCCGTCCCGGGCTCACCTTCATCCGGATCAGGTTCCCGTCCACCTCGACGGTGTCGAAGCTTCGAGCCGCCGGCCACCGCTGGCCGATCGAGGCGCGGACACCCAAGGTGCCGGTCTCGGCCCGGAGCAGAGCGCGGATCCGGGGGGCGGCCGACGGATCGCACAAGACGTGGACCACCGAGCCGGGTCGCCCCTTTTTCATCACCACCGGCGACAGCCAGGCGTCGTGGGCGCCCGACTCGAGCAGCACCGCCACCGCGTGCGCCAGCTGTTCGCCGGTGGCGTCGTCGACGTTGGCCTCGAGGTGGAGGACCGGCTGGCCGGCGTCGGCCTCCGGATGCCCGCCCCCGCCCGAGCCCCCGTGGCTCTCGGCGCCGCCCGGCGCCCATCCGTTGACGTCATCGGGCAACTCGGCCCCGTCGACTTGCTCGATGCGGGTGCCGATCACCACCTGGGTCAGGTTGGGCAACTCGTCGAGCTCCCGGGTGCCGGCCCCGAACCCGCTGGTCACCAGGTGCATAGGCGGCAGTGGCCCGAACCCGGTGGCCATCGCGGCCAGCAGGGCCGCCCCGGTGGGGGTGGTGAGCTCCACCGGGATATCCCGGCCCCAGGTCGGCATCCCCTCCAGCAGCGCCACCACGGCCGGCGCCGGGTTGGGGAGCATCCCGTGGGCGGTCCGCACCATGCCCATGCCCGTCGCCACCGGGCTCGATTCGATGTCGTCCACCCCGAGGACCTCGAGGGCGGCGATGGTCCCGACCACATCCACGATGGTGTCGTGGCCGCCGACCTCGTGGAAGTGGACCTGGTCGACCGGTCGGCGGTGCAGGCGTGCCTCGACTTCGGCCAACGCCGCGAAGGTGGCCAACGCCCGGCGGGTGACCCGTTCGGGGAGGCGGGCTTCCTCCACCAGTCCGACGATGTGAGGGTAGGTACGGACCACCACCGAGTCGTTCACGGTCACCACGGCCTGGGTGGCGGCGATCCCGCCCCGGAGCACCGACTCGCGCTCGAGGCCCCACCCGCCGAACGGGAGCCGTTCGAGCAGGGCCAACACCTGGTCGAAATCCGCCCCGGCATCCAGCAGGCTGCCGAGCGCCATGTCCCCGGCAATACCGGCGAAGCAGTGGAACCAGGCCACCGTGCGGGGGCCGCCGGCGACGCTCACGGCAGGGCGCGGGCCACCGCGCAGGCGGCCCCGAACCCGTTGTCGATGCCGACCACCGTGATCCCGGCCGCGCAGGAGGCGTGCATGGCCAACAGCGCGGTGACTCCTTCGAGTCCGGCGCCGTAGCCGGTGCTGGTCGGTACGGCGATGACCGGTGCCGGGGTGATACCGCCGACCAGGCTGGCCAGGGCACCTTCCATGCCGGCGACGACCACCACGGCATCGGTTTCGGCCAACTCGTCGGCCGACGCCAACAACCGGTGGACGCCGGCCACGCCGCAGTCGACCAGCAGGGTCGGGCGGAGTCCCAGCGCCACCAGCGTGGCTTCGCACTCGCGGGCCACCGGGAGATCTGACGTCCCGGCGGTGATGATGAGGGTGCGGGCCGACCTCGACGGCGCCGGTCGCCACACCACGGTGGCGAGCTCGCCCCGGATCTGATCGCCACCGGTGGCGAAACCGGTCACGGTGCGGTTGCCACCCGGATGGTCGGCCATCACCCGTTCGACCTGGGCGCCATCCGCCCGGGTGAGGATCACCGGGCTCGAGTCGGAGTCGGCCAGGCCATCCAGCAGCTCGCCGATGATCGCCGAGCACTGTTCGGGGGTCTTGCCCTGCCCATAGACGGCCTCCGGGAAACCCTGGCGGAGGGACCGATGATGGTCGACCTTGGCGAATCCGAGCTCGGCGAAGGGCAGCCGCCGCAGCCGGAAGACGGCATCATCGGGGGTGCAGGCGCCGGAGCGCACGTCGTCGAGCAGGCGTTGAAGGGCGAGTTCGTCCATTTGGTTCACTATCCTGCCTGGGTATGGCCTCGGACGCACCTCAGGACTCGGAACCGGGCGGTCGGCTCCGGATCGGCTTCCTCGGCCCGCAAGGCACCTTCACCGAGGAGGCGCTCTTCACCCAGCCCGACTATGCGAAAGCCGAGCTGGTGACCCTCCATTCTCTCGCCGACGTGCTCGAATCGGTGCAGGAGGGCCGGGTCGATCTGGGCTTCGTCCCCATCGAGAACGCCATCGAAGGCACCGTCCGGGACACCATCGATAGCCTGGTCTTCGACAATGACCTCTTGATTCAGCGGGAGGTGGTTCTCGACATCCACCTCCACCTGATGGCCCCCGCCGGGGTGAAATTGAGCGACGTCCAGCGGGTGGCCTCGATTCCGGTGGCCACCGCCCAATGCCGCCGATTCCTGGTCGGGAAGCTGCCGTCGGCGGAAACGATCGCCACCAACTCGACGGCCGATGCTGCCCGGTTGCTGGGGGAGGGGGATCCTGTGCTCACCGGGATCCCGACCGCGGCCATCGCTCCCCGGTTGGCGGCGTCCCTCTACGGATTGGAGATCCTGGTCGAGGACGTCGAGGACCATCCCGAGAACCAGACCCGGTTCGTGTCGTTGGCCCGCAGTGGGATCCCGGCCCCCACCGGCCATGACCGGACGAGTATCGCCTGCTTTCAGAGTGCCGATCACCCCGGGAGCCTCTACGGCATCCTCGGGCAGTTCGCCGCCCGGAACATCAACCTGACCAAGTTGGAATCACGCCCGACCAAGAAGGTGCTCGGGGAGTACTGCTTCATTGTCGACCTCGAGGGGCACATCGCCGACGAGGTGATCGCCGACTGCCTGCGCGACCTTCACGCCGAGCTGGCGGACGTGAAGTACCTCGGTTCCTATCCGGCCGCCGGGGCGGCGGGACCTGCCATCCGTCGCGAAGTCGACGCCGCCTGGCGCCAGGCCGACGGATGGATCGACGAATTGCGGGCCCAGGTGAAGCCTTCCGATACGCCTCGTGGCTGAGGCGGAGAGGCGCCCGCGGCTGACACTGCGGCTACCCTGACGGGCGTTCGGAGGGATGGCAGAGTGGACGAATGCGCGGCTCTTGAAAAGCCGTGAGACGCAAGTTTCCGTGGGTTCGAATCACACTCCCTCCGCTGGTCCGGCAGTCCATCGGTAACGGTTTAGGCGATCGCCGCGGCCCTAGCCGTTCGTCCGCGACAGGAGGACTGACGTCTACGACGTAACCGGTTCGCGCCCCTCCGCGTGGCTAGACACGCCCGGGGCAAAGATGCCGCGCAGTCCCAGTTGTTCGGGGGGCGATCCTTTGACGGCCATCAGGTGCTCGAGCACTCGCTCGCTGATCCGCCGAAGTTCCTCGAGCTGCTCGGCGTCGAGTTGGTCGAACAGGTGGGTGCGCACACCCTCTGCGTGCACCGGGGCGGCGGCCTCGATCGCGGAGAAGCCTTCTTCGGTGAGTACGGCGAAAGCCCCCCGGCGGTCCATTTGACTGGCCTCCCGCCGGATCCAGCCGACCGACTCCAGCCGGGCCATCGAGTGGGACAGTCGGCTGCGCGACGACTGGGACAGGTCAGCCAGGTCGCTCATCCGCAGCCGCCGCTCGGGGGCCTCGGCCAGGGGGGCCAGGATCTCGTAGTAAGGGCTGGGAACCTCCGTCTGGTGGTCGAGCTCATGTTCCAGCTGATCGAACAGCAGCCTGGTGGCCTGCACAAACGTCCGCCAGGTTCGTTGCTCGTCCTCGCTTAGCCACCGCGTCCCGGCCATTTTCCCAGCCTACCAGGCAGTTCGGCATTTGGTTGACTTTTCAATCAAACCTAGATAATGTATCTTTCAACAGTTGAATTCACAACTAGTGGGTCAACGGATACGAGGGGAGCATCATGACTGTTACCTACACCTTCGACGTCTTTGCCAGCCTCGACGGCTACGGCTCCCATAGTGGCAACTGGGGCGGCTACTGGGGCAAGCAAGGCCCCGAGCTGCTCGGCCACCGCCTCGACTTGTACGGCGCGGAGCAGCGGATGGTCTTCGGGCCCAAGACGTATCGGCAATTCGAGTCGAGCACCCAGGCGTCCGACGCGGTTGACCCGTGGGCCACTCGGATGAGGAGCATGCCAACAACGGTGGTATCGACCACACTGGAAGGACCCCTCGCCTGGCCGGACGCGACGGTCGTGAGCGGTGACGCCGTCGAAGTCGTCGCCCGGCTTAAGGATGAGTCCGAGGTACCGTTGCGCTCCCACGGCAGTCTGTCGATGAACCGGGCGCTGATGGGCGCCGGCCTGGTCGACCGCGTCCAGGTGACGCTTTTCCCTGTGATCACCGGTCAGACCGGGTTGTGCCCGATCTTCCAGGGTGGGGCCGACTTCGACCTCGAGCTCATCGAGAGCCGGACGCTCGACGGCGACACCCAAGAGCTCATCTATCGGCCCACCCTGCACGTCTGACCGGGGCCTAAATTTCCACTTCACCTGGACAATTCGTTGACCCACAACTCCGAACTGGTCGTTGCCTGAGCGCGAGCCAACCGCGATCTGGGCCATTCCAGAGCAAGAGTCATCCTCCCGCCCGCCGGGATGTTAGGCATCGATGCGATCGCTACCCCTCGCATCGGCGGTGACGTTCCACCCCGGTGCCGGCGAGTAGCGGCAGGTGACTCCCGTAACCAGGCTGGTTCGCAGGTGGAGGCCGAGCTCGGGCTCGACGGCTTCGATCGCCGTCAGGGCACGCACGAGTGCCTTGCGCACCGCGGTTCGGGCGCGCTCGTTGTCATCGGGAAATGAGCGCGCCCGGCCGCCCAGCCCGACAGACGATCGGAGAACGTTCGTGAGGGTGGCGAGCTCCCGACGGTAACGACTGGCAGCCGAAGCCTCGAGATCGTCGCGACCGAGCAAGGTGGTTAGCTCCCGGGTGCGACGGCGGTAGCTCGAAAGGGCGCGCTCGTCGGTGAGCGCGTCGGAGCGGGATGCTCGCAGAATGCCATCGGAGGCAAGGCTCAACACATCGAGGTCCAGGTCAGGTCGGATGATCAGCTTGACGAGGTAGGAGAACCCAACCCGATCGGGTAAAAGCGTCGCCCGACCGTCGACGGCGATCCGGAAGCCCCCGGGGCATGACCGAAGAGACGCTTCGCGGGAGCGCCCCGCGTTCGGAGACGCCAGCTTGCCTCCGACCAACCAGGCGGGTGGCGCAGGAAGCACCATACCGATTCGGCTGGCCCGGTCCTCGGCCCGATGGGCCAGTTGTTCGGCTCGAGTCTGGTCACTTTGCCCTCCCCCGGCACGCAAAACGGCAGCAAGGGTGTGCTCGGTGAGCACCGCCATCGGCCGGTTCCCGAGTCGGCGGTCGGCACGAATTGCGGCGTCGAGGTGGTGGACGGCGGCGTCGATGCGACCGGTCGTGGCGGCACACAGCCCGAGGGCTCGTTCGGCCGATCCGAGGCACACCACCGCCAAAGAGGGCATGACCGGAAGATGGGCGTATGGGGCCAAGAGCTCGCCTGCACTTGCGGCAACCTCTGCGTCACCGAGGAGATAGGCGGTCTCGGCCACCAGAAACTCGGTCGTCAGCCAGCTGCTGGAGTGCGGCAGCCTCTCGAGGCCGATTCCACTCAGGCGGGCGAGTGCCTCCTCCGAGGAGTCGAAATCACCGATAGCCGCAGACAGCGCAGCATCTGCTGACACATATACGTGATCGTTGAATCCCAAACTAGGTGACATCGAGATGGTCCGAACCAGCTCGATGACCTCTTTCTCTCGGCCTTGCCACCACCGCAAGACGGCGAGCATGGCCCCGTAATAGGCGGGCGCATCGGGATCGCCGGCTGCCACGCCCCGCTCCAAGGCCTTCGTCGCGGCCGCCTCCGCCTTTTCAAAACGCCCGGCCCGGGCAGAGACCATCGCCCCGAGCACGTCTGAGACGAAGCAGAGTGCCTCGCAGGCATCCGCCGCGGATCGCTCGCGGAGCTCTTCGAGGGACTGGCCGGCACGCACGTCTCCGAGCAGGAAAAGATCCACCGTCCGCCAACAGAGGCCCATGAGGGTGAGGAGTGAGTCTCCCGCTCTCGCGCCCAGACGAACCACCTCTTCGGCCAATCCGAGACGCACCTCGGCATATCGCGGACTGAGTAGCACGTGGTGGAGTGACGAGAGTGCCTCGGCGGTCGCCGCCTCGTCGCCGAAGGCGCGCACGGCCTCAACGCCAGCCATGACCGCTTCCACCGGTGCCCCCTGGTAGACAGCTTCGGCCGCTTGGCGAACGACCAGTCGGGCTTCCTCGACCGAGCCGGCCGGAGCCAGGGAGCGAGCCCGCTGCCAGACAGAATCGACGGCCGTTCGGGCGACGACGTCGCGGTGCTCGTTGACCCAGATGCCGCCCACTCCCAACGCCGCACTCACGAATGAAGCGGGATGCCCCTCCACCTCGGCAGTCTTCGCCGCCTCCATGTACCCGGCTCGGGCTTCGGCCAGGAGCCCGGCCCGACGTTTTGTCTCTGCCTGTGCCAAGAGGGAGGTGACCGTCTGCCCGTGCCCCCCGGCGGCATTCATCGCCGGATTCTACCCCTGCACCCGCCGCCGTCCAGGGGTTTGTGCCATCTGATGGCACAGGGCGTCACGCCTTAGGTACGAACGAACGGTACGTGGGACGAGATGGAGGAGAATTGCAATGTTGTGGATCGCGCTGGCGTCGCTCTTGCTCCTGACCCTGGCAGTCGGAATGCTCTCGGTGAGGCGTACGGATCGCCGTGGGCGGGCTGCGGCGCGACGGCGACTCGGCCTGGGCCTCTCGATCCTTCTCTGCGCGGCGGCCATCGGAGCCGCGGTGCCCATGGCGGCGCAGGCGTCCGCGGCGGCCACGGGAGCTGCGATGCCCGTGGCGACGAAGCCGTTGTCTCTCCAAGCCCCGGTATTCGGCGCGCCTAACAGCCTCCTGGGCACGCCGGTTGCCGGAACCGCGCCAGTGGCGGCGCAGCCGTTGTCAGTCCAAGCCCCGGCGTTCAACGGGCTCAACATCCTGAGCGGGCTTGGCGGCATCCTGGGCGGGGTCAACGGCATCCTGGGAGCGCTCGGACTCCCGGGCACGACCGCCCCCAGCCTGAACGCCGTGTTCAATACGCCGAATCTGGGCAACCTGCTGGCCGGGGCAGGCTGTCCGATCGCCAAGTCGCTGCCCAGCCCGCCGGTGCCAAACCAGATCTCCCAGGTGATCTGCGCGCTGGGCGTACTCAACTATGCCTACCGGTCCGTGTACGTGGAGCCGAACGGCACCACGCTGACCCGGATCACCCGCGCGCTGATCGGCGTGCCTACCCCGATCAACGTCGACGGCAGCGGCCTGCCCGACTTCCTGGGCACGGTCCTCCCCAGCGGCCTGTCCCCGTTGGGGCTCAGCCTGGACATCTCCCGTACGGGCCTGCTCCCGGCCGGCGGCCGGGTCTCGGTGGAGGCGATCGCGCTCGATCCGGCGGCCCCGGGGACGTACGTGGGCGCCGGGGAGGACGGGCTGGCGGCGGGCACCGACTCGGACTGGTCGGCGACCCTGACCCTGGTGTCGGACAGCACCGCGGGGACCGAGATTCAACTCACCCAGAAGAACTCCGGGGCGCCCTCGAGCGTGGGCGTCTTGGGCGAGTTGTTCTCGGGCTCCAATCCCGATGCCCCAACGGACGTGTCGCGGGGCGACATCTCATTCACGCCCGTGCCGTCCACGGTGACCACGGACGTCAAGCTGGGGCAGTCGAGCCAGGAGGCCGCGGTCACCTCGTCCGCCCCGACCATGGTGGGGGCAGCCGTGAGTCTGATCAGCTCTGGCGACGATAAGGAGATAACCGCCACGATCAACAAGCTGAACAAGTCCCTCGACTTGGCCTACACGCACCCCAACGGCGACACCAAGGTTAGCTACAGCTCGGACGCGGCGGTGGGAGCGCTGAGCGCGCGGTATCACGACACGGTCAACGGCGTGCTGACCACCGCCGCCGCTCTCGACGCCAGCGGCGTGCCCACCGGGCTGTCGGTGGATCAGGCGGGTGCCCAGACCGCGGTCACCACCTCGGGCGGGGCGATCGGTCTGGTCGAAGCGCGTTACGGCGCCGGCCGTGACACGCCGGATTCGGTCCCGGGCGCGGGTGCCTACGCCGCCTACCACGCCTACACTGACGGCTCCTCGACGGCCGGCGTGCGGCTGCCCAACCTCCAGGGCCTGACGTTGAACGCATCCGAGCCATTCAGCGGCGATCTGCTCCTGACCGCACCAGTTGGGTATGTGGGGCTATCCGCCCAGGACGACACCCAGGGTTACGTGGTGACCGGCCACATGAGCAACCTCCCCGAACACAGCACGGTGGGCATCAACCTCAGCAGCGGCGGCGGTGGCACCGTGACGTTCAACGGACACGGTACGGGGATCGATGAGATCGCGGTGGACGCCACCAACAGCAAGGCCACCTTCTTCAGCCGGGCCAGCCGGATCGACGCCGATATCAGTCAGATCCCGGCCTTGGACACCATCACGTTCGCCGATGGCAGCAGTGACGCTCAGACCACCCAGTCGACCGCGTCGGCGACGGCGCCGATCGGCACCATCTCGCTGCTGGCCAGCGACGGGTCCGATGCCCCGGTCGTGACCGGCTCGGGCGTCTGGTACACGGACACCCAGTCGAGCTTCAACGCCTTCGCCCGGATCGACGGGCTGAGTGGGTTCAACGTGTCGATGACCAGCGTCGGCGACTCGCTGCAATCCCTGAGCGGCTCGATCCAAACCGCTAGCCAGGATCCGGGCTGCCAGGGGTCCGGCGGCCAAGACCTCACCCTCGATGCCCAGACCGACTCGGGCACGTTCGACAGCACCATCGACGCCTTGCCCTCAACGGTCAGCTTCAGCATGGCGCCCGACTCCGCCGGCAACACGATCTTCGACTACAAGGCCAGCGCGCCGATCCGGAAGATCACCGCCGATGCCAGCGGATTCGCGGCACTAGCCGCCCTCGGCGTCGGTGGCGATATCGCCCCGACGTTGGACAGTTTCCACGCCGAGGTTGATTGCCTACCCGCGCACATGACGATGGACATGGACACGAGTGGCGAGATGAACCTGAACACCTACGGCGACCACATCGGCGAGGTGATCGCCCAGGTGTACAACCATCAGGTTGGACCGGCGACCCCGGCCGACGTCGGCTATGCCGACTCAACCGACACGATCGTCCCGGCGCCGAGCGGCGACCAGCTCGCCTACTACGACCCGGCCACCAAGGGGATCAGCATCGACCTCAAGAGCGTCGGCGGGTTCGACTTCCTGGACGACAGCACGACGAGTGTGCTCAAGCTCCAGTACGACCTCGACTCGAGCACACCGCTGGCATTCGACTACATCAGCCAGTCACTGACCTCGCCACTCGGCCTGTCAGGAACGGTCGAGAAGCCCCAGCCGGGCACGTTGACCGTGGACACGGCCACCGACGGAACGATGACCATGCAGTTCGCCGCCAACAGCCAGAGCAGCAATCTGACCGGCGACGGAGGCCTCGGAACCGTCAACTTCGACGGCTTCGTCAAGAGCAACTACCTGCAGGGCGCACTCGGCAACGTACCCGCCAACCTCAGCATCTGCCTCGACTATTCGACCGGCGTCGAGGACTGTGGCCCGCCGTGGGTCTTCGCCGACGCCCAGGGCAACCCCTTGATCGACAATCCGCCGCAACTGTTCGCCGTCCACGTCGTCCCGACCGATCTGAACGGCAACGTGACGAGCACGCCGCTCACGCTCAGCGGCGAGTTCTGCTTCGGAAGCGCGCTAAAGAGCGATTGCGACAAGACCGGCGCCAGCCAGGGCGGGGGGCCGGCCGGCCTGTTCATCCCCGCCGGCCAGCCACTCGGGTTCGATACCCTCTGGCTCGGGTTCGGCCAGCACACCGACGACTGCCACCTGTCGTTTACCTGCGGCCGCGCCTGGGCTGGCCTGGACACCACCAACGAGGGCGCCGACCCGGGTGGCAAGCTCACCGGTAAGGCGTTTTACTTCCAGAACAACGACAACGACGTGACGATCACGTTCGACACCAATGGGGCCGGCTACGTGGAGACGAACCAGCTCTACGTCTACGCCGACTACAACATCGGGGCGGACTTCGGCTTCGAGGAGCTCTCGCAGGGGTCGATCAGCTGCGGAGCCAGCGGACACCAGGGCCTGCTGCTCAACGAGGGCCCGGGGATCGACCTGTTGACCAACTCGGTGCTCGGACTCTGCCCGTAGGGCCACAACCGAGGCCCACCCGCCCTCACCGGTCTCAGCCAGTCCCCAGAAATTCGACGATCTCGGGGAACGCCGAAGGGTCCTGGACGAAGAATAAATGCCCTCCGTCGAATGACTGCAACTTGGCGTTCGGTATCTGAGACGCAATGGCAACGCTGTTCTCCGGCGGAGCAATTCCGTCGTATCGACCCGACGCGACAAGTGTCGGACAGGCGATGCGAGGGAGCCGCTCGAAGACGTCGTGCCGGCTTCGGGCCCCGAGTTGCATCGCTTCCCCGGCGAGTACATGCGGCGTCTTTTCCAGGGTGAATCGCTCCGTCAATAACGCGACAAGTGCCCGGTCACCCTTATGCCCGTCGAGCCAATCCGGGGTGAAGCGGCTGTCGATGATGGGCGGCACCACCAAGGCTCGCTCGGTCGGATCCAAATCCGCCAGCGTCTGAAGCGGGAAGGACGACCCACCGGCGCCCCCTGACGATGTGCAGAGGAGCGCTAGGCGTTCGATGCGGTGGGGAGCCGTCACCGCCAGTTCTTGAGCGACCATGCCGCCAAAGCTGACCCCGATGAGCCGGAAGCGCTCCCACCCGAGGTGGTCGGCCACGGCCAGGGCGTCTCCGGCCAAGTCGGCAACCGTGTACGGATCGGCGGCCAGCGTTGAGCGCCCAATGCCCCGTTGGTCGAACGCCGCAACTTCAAATGCGCCGGCCAGCACCGCGACGATCGGCTCCGTGTTGGCCACGGTCGCGCCCGTCCCATTCAAAAACAGCAGCCTCGGGCCAGTACCGGTCAGCTCGTAGTAGAGATCGATCCCATTGAGGCTCAGCGTCGCCATGGCCCATTGTTGCCTCTCGAACTGCATCGCGTCATCACCGGGTAGATCAGCTCACAACTGCAACTCGGCGAATGGCTCACGTAGCCGGTGCCCCTGTCCAAATGGTCAGGCGATCGAAATCGAGACGGTCAGGCCGCGATCTCCATGCGCTCGGCCCGGACGGTCGAGGCGCGTACGACCTTGTTGGCAACCGATGGAGCGATATGCAAGATCGTCCGGAATTCGCTTGCCGAGCTGACCAGGACCGCGAGGTCCGTCGTGGCGGTCACCGTGGCTGTCCTCCCTGTCCCGGCCAGGAGCCCCATTTCACCCAAGAAGTCACCACTTCCGACTTCCGCCACGGTGACAACCCCCTGATTCGTCTGCCGCGACACCTTGGCCGTTCCACTGCCGATGACGACGAACTCGTTTGCCCGGCCACCTTCCCGCATTAGGACTTGATCCCTTGGGACCTGAAGGTAGGTCATGAGTGAACTGATCTGACGTAACTCCGCCTTGGTGCAGTCGGCAAACAATTCGAGATCGGCGATCCGGACGATGGGGGCTGGAGCCATGCGCATATCTTCGTACCGACATCTGCAAAACACATCGACACCTTCGTCATCATCTGCTAATCAGATAGCGAGGATCGCAAAACCCGAAGTGAGAGACGCAGACTCCGGTCGGAGTCAGTCTGTGCCTGTCGCCACCCGGAAGGTGATCGGCAGATGCTTCGGCCCGGAGATGAAATTCGAGGGGAGCCATTCGGTTGGGCCGGTCGGACTCAGGTCGGTGAGACGGGTCAACAGCTCGTGGAGCAATGCGTGGATCTCCACCCGGGCGACGTGGGCGCCCAGGCAGAAGTGGGGGCCACCGCCGCCGAAGGCAATGTGGTTGTTGGGCTTGCGGGACAGGTCGAGCTGGTTGGCCGTCGGCCCAAAGGCATCGGGGTCGCGATTGGCGGAGCCGAAATACATCACTACCTTCTGGCCGGCGGCAATGGGCACCCCGCCAAGTTCAGTATCGCTCTGTGCCGTCCGGCGCATGTAGATCACCGGGCTGACCCAACGCAGCAGCTCCTCGATCGCCGGTGTGAGCCGGGAGTCCAGATCCTCCATCAGCCACTCCAGCTGGGCTGGGTGGGCGAACAGGGCGTCGAGTCCGCCGGCCACCAGGTTGCGGGTGGTGTCACCGCCGGCATCGATCAGGAGCATGAAGAACACGTTGAAATCGATGACATCGAGGTTGTTGCCATCGACGGATGCCTGGGCGATAAGGGTCGCCAGGTCGTCCGCCGGTTGTGACCGACGGGCCTCCCACACCCCGTTCGCGTAGTTGAACATGTTGAGGATCGCGGCCAACCCAGCTCCTTCCGCCTGGCTCTCTGGCGCGGCGTGGATGGCCTCGGTCAAGGCGTAGAGGGCGACGCCATCCTCGTGGGGGATCCCGAGCATGTCAGCGATCACGTAGGACGGCATCAGGCCGGCGATGTCGGTCACCAGGTCGCAGGCTCGTGCGTCGATCACTCCGTCGATGATCCGGGTGGCCAACTGCTCGATGCGGGGGCGCATGGACTTGGCCGCTTTGGGGATGAACTCCGAAGCCACGATCTTCCGAAGCGCTGTATGCCGGGGCGGGTCGGACATGATCATCATTTGGTGATCCGGGAGATTGAACCCACCCGCCTCATCCGCGATCATGATGGTCGGGGTCGACGAAAACGTGGCTGGGTCTCGCTCCACTGCCCTCACGTCGTCGAGGCGGGTGACTGCCCAGAACCCGTCGCCGCCCGCCTCGGGGTGCCAGTGCACGGGATCATTGGCCCGGAGCCACGCGAACTGGTCATGGGGCTGCCCGTGAGCGAAGGATGCCGGCGACAAAAGGTCGATCTCCATCACGCGGCCCAGCCTCTCAGAAGTCGCGAGAGTGTGTCGCTCCAACGAATACGACACTCGACGTTCGTTCAGTCGGTGCACACCATCCCCGGGGCCGGCAGGGCGCCGGAGATCAGGTAGGTCTGATCGATGTTCCGCACGCAGTTGCTGTAGTAGTACGAGACATGGTCTTCGCCCTGCCAGGTCAACAGGTAGCCGTGCTGGAGCTCGTGGGCCAGATTGACTGCCCACTGGTATGGCGTGACCGGGTCCTTGGTGGCCCCGGTCACCAGGATCGGAGCTGAGCCCGAGGCGACGGCGGGTGCCGGCGTACGGGTCGGGGGTGCGGGCCAGACCGCACAGCCGAGGACTCCCCAGGCGAGCAGTGGTCCGAACACCGGTGCCGACGAGCCGACTTGGGCTGCGAATGCGGGATACGTCGAGGTGTCCCGCGATACCGGGTGGTCGAGGCAGAAGATCGCCTCCGCGGCATCGCTCCCATTCGTCGAACCATTCTGCCGGTAGCCATCGGACATCGAGAGGACGGCACTCGAGTTGCCGGCGGCGGCCTCCGCCAGCGCGCTGTCCAGACCCGGCCAGAAGCTCTGGGAGTACAGCCCGCTGAGCAGGGCATCGTAGATCTCGCCGGGTCCGGCGCTCCGCCCGTTGGCGCCCGGGATGGGTTGTTGCCGGCTCTGGGCGAGGAGCCCGAGCAAGGCCGACGTCGGGTCGCCGGTGATGTGCCAGGGGCACGACGATGACCCCTGGCACGCAGCCAAGAAGTCGTCGAGTACCGCCTCCAGGCTCTTGGCCTGGTCGGAGATGTACTCCTCGGTGCTCAACGCCGGATCGATCGCCGCGTCAAGCACCATCGCCCGCACGTGGGTGGGGAACATCTGGGCGTAGGTGGCGCCGAGAAGGGTGCCATAGGAGTGGCCGAGGAAGGTGAGCTGGGCGTCTCCGAGGGCGGCCCGGATCCGGTCGAGGTCTTGTGCGGTTTCAACCGTCCCGACGTAGGGGAGGAGCGTGCCGCTGTCCTCGTCGCATTGCGAGGCGTAGTCCTCGGCGTTCGACAGCAGTGCCTGCTGGGCGTCGGCGGTGGTCGGCGCCGGGTCGGGAAGTGCGCTGGTGGTGTCGGCGGGGCCACCGCTGCTCCCGCAGGCGACAGGTTCGCTTCGCTGCACCCCCCGGGGGTCGAACGACACGACGTCGAAATCGTCGAGAAGTCCCGAGGTGAGGACGCCCAACTCGTTTGGGAGATCGTCGATTCCGGACCCTCCCGGCCCACCCGGGTTGATCACCAGCGAACCGATCCTCTGCGATGGCACCTCCGCCGGATGACGCTCGACGGCGATCGAAATAGTGGTGCCCTGCGGGTGCGAGTAATCGAGGGGGACCGTCACCGAGCCGCACTGGAGCCCGGAGCCGCAATCGCTCCACTTCACTGGCGTCACCGGTAGCGGCGGCTCGGTGGTGCTCGTCGTCGCGGTGGTTACCGGGGAGACGACGGTCGTCGAGGTGGTCGCCGAACCCTGCTTAACGGCAACCGTGCACCCTCCGAGCAACCACACCCCGACCGCGGCGACGGCGAGCAGGCCAGCGGGCGCCCGGCCGACGTGACCAGTGCCCCCGCCGCTGCGGTGTCCCCCATGTCCACGCACGCCATCACCTTGGCATGCCCGAAGGCGGTGCCGACGGCAGGAACCATCAGGCCGGGGGGTGGGGAGCCGTGATCACCCCTTGGCGTAGTTGGAGGCCCCCCACCAGTCGATGAGAACCACCGGATCGTCGCCGACGACCCAGGCGTCGTGGCCCGGAGGTACGGCGGTGACCTCGCCGGGTCCGACTTCGAGCTCGGTGCCGTCCTCCATGGCGATGTGCAGGGTCCCGCTGGCTTGATACTGGAAGTGGGGGGCCTCGCACAGCTCGGTGCCCGCTATCGGCTTGACGTGTTCGGACCAGCGCCACCCGGGCTGAAGGGTGAGGCGGCCGATTTCGGATCCTCCGATGCTGACGAGATCGACCTGACCCCGCTCGAAGGTCCGGGTCTCATCGGGTGACGCAAAGGTCTTTTGTTCGGCTGCTGCCATGATCGGACTCCCTCCGTAGTGGTCACCCACCGGATGCGGGCGACAAGATGAACGATGCGACCCCGGGTTTGCCATCGGTTTGCCGGTTGGGTGGCAAACGGATGGCAATGGCCCCAGGCGATGGTGATGATGACCAGACACCACAAGGAGGCCACATGTCCGAACCCCCGACTTACGGGCCCATCGAGCAGTATCTGGCTGCCATCGAAGCGGCGGAAATCGGCAATTGCCAGGCCCTGGCCCCCGAGGTGCTGCTCGACGCCACCGTGCCCAACTGGCGGTTCACCGTCCGAGGCGAGGCGGGCGTCCGGGCCGAGCTGTCCCGTTGGTACGCCGACTCCGCCAGTTTCGAGGAGCTGAAGCGAACGCCGTTGCCGACCGGCGAACTGATCGAGTTCACCCTCCGCTGGGAGGAGGCCGGGGTGCCCCACGCTTCCCACCAGGCCCACATCGTCGAGGTGGCCGACGGCCGGATCACCCGAGATCAGGTGTGGTGCGGCGGTCGCTGGCCGGCCGCCCTGATGGCCGAGATGGCGGTGGCGTCCGATGCCGGCGCCTGACCCTTCCCTCTCTCTTTCCGACCTGTTGGCGGCGGCCAGCAGTCGCCAGCCATGGCAGCCCGATGACACCAAGTCGGGGGCCTGCTTCGAACGGGTCGTCATCGACGGCGAGCGCTATGTCCTGAAATATCAAGATCCTCGCGACGATTGGCTGTTGCGAGCGACCGGGGATCCGGGCGACCGGTACGTGCGGCTCTGGGCGAGCGGACTCCTGGGCCGCCTTCCCGATGTCATCGACCCGGCGGTGGTGGCCTGCAGCTACGACGGCGCCGTCGGCATGGTCCTGCTCAATGACATCAGTGATTGTCTGTTACCGCCGGACCAGGCGTTCTCGGCTGACCAGCACGCTGGCTTCTTGGACCACATGGCCGACATGCATGCCGCCTTGTGGGGCTGGCACGACGATGTCGGACTCACCCCCCTCGCCACCCGGTACCTGATGCTCTCGCCGAGGGTGGCCAGGGCCGAGGCGTCCCTCGGCTCATCGGCGGTCGTGCCCAAGGTCATGGCCGACGGCTGGGCCCGGCTCCCTGAGGTGTCGGCCGTCCTGGCCGAATTGGTGTTCCCACTCCTCGACGACCCGGCGCCGTTGGTCAGCGCGCTCAACACCGTCCCCCACACGTTGGTGCACGGCGACTGGAAGGCCGCCAACCTGGGATCCCGCCCCGACGGCCGCACCATCCTGCTCGATTTCGGGGAGGCTCCCGGGGAGGCATCACCGGTTGCCGATCTGTCCTGGTACCTGGCGCTCAACGCCGATCTGCTGCCCGAGTCCAAGGACGAGACCATCGCCGCCTACCAGGCCGCTCTCGAGCGTCACGGGGTCCAGACCTCCGGTTGGTGGGAGGCGGCTCTCGCCCTTGAGCTCCTGGGGACGACCCTGCAGTTCGGGTGGGAGAAGGCACTCGGTGGTGCCGGCGCGGAATTGGCGTGGTGGGAGGCGTGGGCGGTCAAGGGCAGTCGATGGTTGTAGCCAGCTATGACGGCCTGGCGACGGCATGGGACCGCGGCGCCGGTGTGGTCTACCGGCCTCTGGCCCATTCCCTGCTGGAGGCATCGCCGATCGATCTGAGCGGGCGACTGTTGCTCGACGCCGGATGCGGGACCGGTGCCGTTTCCCAGGCGGCCGCAGCCCTGGGAGCCCGGCTGGTGCCTGCGGACTTGTCATTGGAGATGGCCGGTTCCATGACCACCCAGGGGTGGGCGGCCGTCGTCGCGGACGGCCTGGCCCTGCCGTTCGGCCCCGGGGTGTTCGACGCCGCGGTGGCCGGCTTCCTTCTCAATCACCTCTTGCCCGGGCCGGCGCTGGCGGAGCTGGCCCGGACGGTCCGGGTGGGGGGAGCGGTGCTCGCAACCACCTGGGACGGGGGATCGGTGGACCCGGTGAAGGAGTCCATCGACGGCATACTCGTCGATCACGGTTGGGTGTGGCCCGACTGGTACCTGACCCTCAAGGCCGACCTCGAACCGGTGACCGGGGATCCGCGGCGGCTGCGGGAATCGGCCGAACGGGCCGGCCTGGTTGATGTTTCTGCCAGGGTGCGACGTCAGGATCTCCAGGTTCGGGATCCCGGCGCCGCGGTGGCTTACCGGCTGGCTATGCCCCACGTCGCCCGGTGGGCGACCGGACTCGAACCGTCGGAGCTGGCCGAGGTCCGGCGCCAGGCGTGCCGGGCGGTGGCGCCCTACGTGGGTGATTGGCGACCGGCGGTGATCATCCTCACTGCCCGCGTCGGTACTCACCCGAAATAAGCGGAGGCAGCTCGATCCAGCGCCCGGGCATGAGGGCCAGCTCGGGCTCGAAGGGCGACCAGGCGGCGCTGGGCCAGCTGTTCCCAGTCGCGGACATCGAACACCCGGGCCACTTGGGCGGTGATCCACCATCCTTCGAGGCCGGCAAGTTCGTCGAGCCGGGACAGCAGTTGCTCCACCTCGTCGAGATCGGTGACCGCACCCATCTGGCGGCCGGCCATGGCCGCGACCAACCGGGCCTGGACCTCATAGCGGGAGGCGCCGAGGATTGCCGTGTCCGCGGCCAAGGCCTCGGCGGTGGCCAGGGCCGCCTCGGGGTCCTCGAGGGCCAGATCGAGCCGGGACCGGATCAGCCGGCCACGAAATACATGCCGCCAGCGGAAGGCGTGCTCCACGTCGGCAAGTGGGAGGGCGTCGTCGAGCAGCGCCTCGGCGGCGTCCAACTCCCCGGCCATGAGCCGACCCGCGGCCAGGTCCAGCAGTCCGTTGGCCAGCGGCTCATCCATCCCTTGACGCCTGGCGGCTTCGATGCCCGCCCGGTTGCAATCGTCGGCCGCGCTGGACTCCCCGAGATTCCGGAGGATCCACCCCCGCAGGTTGAGCGGACGCGGCACCCATCGCTGGGCACCCATTCGATCCACATCGGTTTCGAGCGTCTGCAATGTGGCCAGCGCCTCGTCGACCCTTCCGAGCATGGCCAAGGCCATGGTGGAGGCCATGAGTGCGTAGGCATTGGGGAACCGGTAGGCCGCCAGCCCCTTTCCCGGTTGGGGCTTGATCAGCTTCAGGGACTCCGCCGGGTGACCCTGGTTCATCCGGAGCCAGGCCAACCAGGCATCGGCCAACCGTCCGCGGCCGGACGGTGTTTCGCGGGTTGCGCCCTCGAGCCGATCTGACGCTCCACTCAGATCACCCGAGGCCAACGAGATCCATCCTCCGAGGGCCAGGCAGCTGGTACGGAGTTCGGCATCCGTGGCTTCGAGCGCCCCCCGATCGGCCAGGGTCAGCGCCCGGTCGAATTGCCGTCGGAAGTGGGCCGACCAGGCCGCGACTTCCAACGCTTCCGGACCGGCGCCGAGCGAAAGCGCGACCTCGATGTCGGCCGCGACCTGCTCATCCCGTGACAACATCGATCCCACCCGGGCCCGTTCGAGGCGAGCGCCGGCCGTGTCGTCCAACCCCACGGCATCATCGAGGAGCCGGAGCGCCTCGGTCTGGTCGAATCGGGCCACCGCCACCTTGGCCGCCGCCACCAACATTTCTGAGGCGAAGGCCGACTCGCCGCCCAGCCGGGCGTGGCGGGCCACCGCCAAGGGGTCGGCATCGGGCCGGGCACCGAGGGCTCTGGCTGCTTCACGATGGAAGTAGGCGGTACGGGCGGCACCGACCGTTGACGCCATCGCTTCCCGCACCAGCCCGTGGGTGAAGACGAACGCATCGCCGTGTTCGACAAGAAGCTTCCGCCGCACGCCCTCCTCGAGATGGTCGAGCAGGTCGCGGGGCGGGGTGGCGGTCACTGCAGTGAGGAGATCGAGGTAGATCTCCGGGCCGATGACCGCCGCCGCTCGAAGGGTGGCGGCGGCCGGACCCGACCGGGCGCACCGCTCCTCCACCGCGTCGCGGATGGTGGCCGGGAGTTCCTCCGCGGGGTCGGCGACGGCCAGTTCGACCAGAAACAGCGGGTGGCCGCCACTGCGGGCCTGGAGTTCCAGCGCCCGCTCGGTCCCGACGATCGTCGTGGTCGCCTCGAGGTCGAGAGGACCGAGGGCAACGGTGGTGGCCCCGGCCAACACCACCCCTTCCTCCGCCCGGCAACTAGCGATGATGACGATGCGGCTGTCGGCGAGCCGGTGAGCCGCCTGGCTCAGCCACGCGGTGGTGGCGGTGTCGGCGAGGTGGATGTCATCGATGAGCAGTACCAGAGGAGAGCGCTCCGCCTGGCGACGAAGGACGCTGAACAGCGCGGCGACCAGCAACGCCTGGCCGGCCCCCGGGTCGGTGAGGGCGGCGAGATGGGCAGAGCCAGCCGGCACCGATCGTCCGACGAGTAGAGGCCCGAGGACGGCCATGTCGGGTCCGATCACCTCGTCGGCGCCGGCCGTGCCCGCCTCGTGGGCCAATGCCGCCACCGCGTCGAACAGCGGCTGGAACGGAAAGGCGCGGCCCAACTCGTCGCACCTCACCAGCACGACCGGGGTTCCGAGCGACTCGACGCGCTGGCGCCAAGCCTCCAACAACCGTGATTTCCCGATGCCGGCCTCACCCTCGACCAGTCCCACCTGGCCCTGGGCCCGTTTCGCCCGATCGAACAGGGTGTCGAGCTCGCTGATCGCCCCGGCGCGCCCCGGTAGCTCGGCCGGAGGGGTGGCGGAGGCGGGCGTGCCGGGCCCACGATCGCCCGGCGACTCTCCGAGGAGGATTGCGGTGTGGAGTGCCTCCGTCTCGGCCGACAGGCTCACCCCGAGGTCCTCGGCCAGGCGCTGGCGAAATCCGGCATAGGTCGCCAACGCCGATGCCGAACGCCCCGACCGGTCCAGGGCTTCCATCAGGAAGCGGAGGGCGACCTCGTCGTACGGATCTGTCGCCAGCATGTGGTTGGACAGTTGGGCGGCGTCCACCCAATCGCCCGCCGTCATGGCGGCAGACGCCGCGGTCGATCGCAAACCGGCGATGAGGAGATCCACCGCTGACCGTTCGGCGCCGGCCCACCACGGGTCGGCCTCGTCGGCCAGGAGCGGTCCACGCACCAGTGAGAGGCCGGCCGACGCCGCGGTGCGGGCGGCGGCAATCGCCCCGTTGGCCAGGCGGCGGTCGGCCTCGGCGGCATACTCACCGAGAGCGTCGAGGTCCAACCAGTCCACCACCAGCGTGTAGCCGGCGTCACTGCGCGGCACCCGGTTGGCCCCCAGCGCACTTCGGAGTCGACTCACCAGGACGGAGACCTGGTCGGCCGGATGCGACGGGGGAGCGTCCCCCCACAAGCAGTCGACCAGCCGATCCACCCGTACCGGGCTGCCGCGCCCGAGGGCGAGGATCTTGAGCAGCGTGCGCAGTTGCCGGCGCTCCAGCCGGTCCGTATCGCACCCCTCGATGTCGAGTTCGCCCAGTAGGCGCAGACGGAGGTTCTGCACTGGCGCCATCCTGGCATGAGGACGGCCCGGACGCTTCTGCCGCCGGTGGCCCGACCTAGC
>DASXFR010000069.1:0-129520 GCA_036489495.1 Acidimicrobiales bacterium
CCATTTCTCGAACTCCCCCACCGAGGTAGTGACATAGGCGTCGAGCTTGCTGTCCAACCGCAGCAGGGTCTCCATCGACTCGGGGTCGGAGACGGGTCCCGCTTCGATCAACTCGTCGATCAACCCCTCCAGGGCATCGAAGCCCCGCTGGCCGGATGCGACGTCGGCACTGGCATCGGTCGCTTTCAACGCGGCCGAACTCATACTCGAATCATCTCATGGGGGTGTGACGGCCATGATCGGATACAGCCGCCCGGAGCGGTTTGAAGGGAAACTCCGGACTCGGCGTGTTGAAATAGCGGCCATCCTTGACCTATTCGACTCACCTCGGTACCGTCGTGGCATCCCGGATCGCGGAGCAATAGGGATCACCGAAGGCAGCGCCGCCCCCACTGGCAAGTACCCACGGAGTCCAACCATGCCCGCCCACAGTCAGCCTCGCCCGTTGCCCGATCTGTCCATGTCGAAACCGTCCGAGCCGATCCTCGGTGACTACGACGAACACCCGGCGGTGACCGTCTTGCTGAGTGGAGTCCCCGAGTTCGGGCCTGCCTATTTGGCGCTGGTGAAAGCCTTCGACGACGACCCCGGTGGCCCCGCAGTCTTCACCGAGCTGGCAGATTTCGTGTCGGAACGCCTAGTCGCCATTGAAGCTGAACGACCCGTCCTCGAGCGGGCGCTCGCCGCAATCGAGTCGGTAGCCACGGCTGGTGGCGAGGCTGACGAGCTGGTCGGCTACGCCTTCCTCGACAGCCTGTCTCCTGAGGATCGTCGCTTGATTGCTCCGTGGCTGGGCCCAACCACACGATCGCTCCTGGACGAGTTGGACGCCGGACTCCTCTAGACGGGCCGGGTGCACCGGACCCCCGTGGATAGGCCGGCGGCGGAGACAAGCACCCGTGGCCATACGCTCGTAGGCACCCAATCTCGCCCAACAATAGAGAGGATCTCCCGTGTCGACCGCTGGCCTCCTGAACGGCACCCAGCTGGCCAACGACATCTTAGATCGCACGGCAGAACGGGCGGCCGATTTCCTGGCCCGAACCGGCACCAAGCCGTGTTTGGCCACTGTCATCGTGGGAGACGACCCCGCCTCGGTCACCTACGTGAGGATGAAGGAGAACCGTAGTCACCGGATCGGGATCGAATCCCGCCACACGGCGATCCCTGCAACTGCCTCGACGTTCGAGGTCGTCAGCGCGATTACCCGCCTCTCCGATGATCCGACAGTGCACGGCATCCTGTTGCAACATCCGAGTCCGCCGCAGGTCGATGAATCCGCGGCGTTCGAGGCGATCATTCCCGAGAAGGACGTCGATGGGGTCACCCTGCACTCGTTCGCGGCCATGGCCCTCGGGCGCCCGGGCTTCATGTCCTGCACGCCGGGAGGGATCATCCGCCTCTTGGATGCCTACGGGGTGGAGCTCTCCGGCCGGCACGCAGTGGTCATCGGGCGCAGTCCGATCCTGGGCAAGCCGGTCGGAATGCTGCTACTCGGGCGTGACGCCACCGTCACCTACTGCCACTCCAAGACCCGGGATCTGCCGTCGATCGTGAAGACGGCCGACATCGTGGTGGCGGCGATCGGACGGCCGAAGCTCGTGAAAGGAGACTGGCTGACCCCGGGGGTGGTGGTTATCGATGCCGGCTACAACCCGGGCAATGTGGGCGACGTGGACTTCGACGGAGCGGTCGAGCGGGCCAGTCTCATCACTCCGGTGCCGGGAGGGGTGGGTCCGATGACCATCGCCCTCCTGATGGAGCAGACAGTGGACGCCGCCTTCCAGCAGACTGTCTAGTCTTGACCTTCCGGTCATGACGACGTGCCGCTCGTGACGAGAGCCGGCGTGACCCACCGCTAGCGAAGCGTGGCTTTGCCGCCCTCTTCCACCGCGGCGATGCACCGATTCCGGAGCTCGGCGAGCTCGGCGTCGTTGAGGGTGTGGTCGAGAGAACAGAAACGGAGCCGGTAGGCCAGGCTGCGCCGTCCGACCCCCACGACGTCGCCGCGGAAGACGTCGAACAACTCGACTGACTCGAGGTCCTCTCCCCCGGCCCGGCGAAGCGCCCGCTCCACGGTGCCGGCGCTGACCTCGTCGTCAACCGCAAAGGCCAAGTCGATGTCGGAGGACGGAAACCGGCTGATCGGCCGGGCGACTTCCGGCCGGCGGGGCACCTGCTGGCGATCCAGCAGCGTGCCGATGTCCAGATCGAGCCAACCGACCCGACGAGCGCGGCCGTCCGGCCCGACCAGGCCGAGGGAACCGACGATGAAGGGGTCGAGCTCGCCGACCACTCCCAGCGGGGTCGACGGGCCGGAGTCGGCGTCGTTAGGGGAAGTCGGCACCAGACTTGCCAACCCGGCCGACCGGTAAGGGTGCAAGACCGCGGCGGGGGTTCCGACCGCGGGCGTCATGTCCCAGTCGGCAATGGCCAGCCCTTCGGCAATGGCTCGCCAGGCAGCAACCGCAGTCCAGGCATCGTCCCCGGCCGCGCAGAACACCGCACACAGGCGCTCCGGCATATCGGTCGACGGACCCTCCCCGGGACCGGCCGGGGTTTCGGGATAGTGGAATACCGTCCCCACCTCGAAAAGCCGAAGGTCCCCCTGGCGGCGTTCGGCGTTGTACAGGACCGCCCGCACCAGTCCGGGGACCATCGAGCTGCGCAGAAACGGCTCTGCGTCCACCAGCGGGTTGGTGACTTCGATGTACGGCGGGTCGACTCGGGACATGGTCTGGTCGAACTCGCTCACGAAGGTGGTGGTCCAGGCTTCGGATGCGCCGAATCCGCAGAGCATGTCCTTCAGCCTCCGGCGATCCCGCTGGTACACGGTGAGGCGTCCGGGTTGGGGCCAGGCCGGCATCCGCCGAGGCAGTCGTGCATACCCGTAGGTGCGGGCCACCTCCTCGGTGATGTCGGCCTCCCCCATCGACCCCGGGCGGATGTCGGGTCGAAACGTCGGGACCGTCACCGCCAGCACGCCACCACCGTCGGCCTCGCCGTCGGACGACACCTCCACTGACGCGATCCCGATCGGGGTCAACAAGGCGGAGACCTCCGAGGCGAGGAGCCCGGTTCCCAGCAGCTCGTTCACCCGGGCCGTCCGTACCGTCAGCTCCACCGGCGCCGGCACGTCGCCCCGGATGTCGATCGTCCCCGGTGCGACCGCCGCGTCGCTCCCGGCGGTCAGAGCCAGGAGCTGGCAGAAGCGATCGGCGGCCCGGTCGATGCCTGCCGGATCACATCCCCGCTCATATCGGGCCGATGCCTCGGTCCGCAGCGCCAGGCGCTTCGAGGTCCGGGCAATGGCCATCGGATCGAAGTAGGCGGTCTCCAGCAGCACCCGGGTGGTGCCGCTCCCGATCTCCGAGGATGCCCCGCCCATGATCCCGCCGATTCCCACCGGCGTTCCCTCGGCGTCACAGATCAAACAGTCCTCGCCGGTGTCTCCCAGGCCGGGGCCCGGACGGCCGAGCTCCCGGGTGACGCCGTCCAGGGTGGTGATGGTCTCACCCTTGACCGCCCTCCGGATGATCAATCCCCCACCGCCGAGGCGATCGAGATCGTAGGGGTGGGTGGGCTGCCCGAGCTCGAGCATCACGTAGTTGGAGGCGTCGACCACATTGTTGATCGCCCGCATCCCGGCCAGCCGCAGCCGATCGGCCAGCCAGGTCGGCGACGGTCCAACGGCCACACCGGTGATCACCCGGGCGGTGAACCGCGGACACAGCTCGGTATCATCGACCCGGACCGAGGTGAGGGACTCCACCGAGGCCCCCGTGCCCTTGCCCTTGTCCCCGCCGGCCACCGCGGATGGCTCCACCTCGGGGATGGCGAAGGGGAGGCCGAGCCGGGCGGCCAGGTCCCGGGCGACCCCGGCCATACTCCAGGCATCGGGCCGGTTGGCCTCGACGGCGATGTCGAACACCACGTCGGGCTCGATCCCCATCGCCTCGGTGAACCGCTGCCCCGGACGGGCGCCGGCCACCTCGTTCAGCACCATGATCCCCTCGCCGTCATCGGACAGCTGCAGCTCGCGGCCCGAGCACAGCATGCCGTTGGAGACCACGCCCTTCATCTTGCGGCGACCGATGGCGAACCCCCCCGGCAGGACGGCGCCGACCGGAGCCAACGGGACCAGGTCGCCGACGGAAAAGTTCCAAGCCCCGCACACCACCTCGACGGGTCCATCGCCGGCGTCGACCGCGACCCGCCGGATCTTGTCGGCCCCGGCAATCGGGGCGATTTCCTCGACCCGGGCCACCACCACGTCTTCGAGCCCCTCGCCGACCCGCTCGATCGCCTCCACCACCAGACCGAGGTCGTCAAGGGTGGCGGCCAGGTCGGCCGGATCCCCGGCGAACGGGGCGAAGTCTCGGAGCCACGAAAGCGGTACGCGCACTAGGTTCCTCTCACCATCGACGCATCAGAACTGCCGCAAGAAGCGGATGTCGTTCTCGTTGAGTGCCCGCATGTCGGCGATCTGATGGCGCATCTGGGCGCAGCGATCGATGCCGAAGCCGAAGGCATAACCGGTCCACTGGTCGCCGTCGATGCCCACCGCGTCGAACACCGCCGGGTCCACCATCCCGCAGCCGCCGAGTTCGATCCAACCGGTCTGGGAGCAGGTGCGACAGCCGCTTCCGCGGCAGATGGTGCAGGTCACCTCGAACTCGGCCGAAGGTTCGGTGAACGGGAAATAGGCGGGGCGGAGCCTCGAGTGGATGTCGGGACCGAAGTAGGCGGAGGTGAACACCTCGATGGTGCCGGCCAGGTCGGCGAAGGTGATCCTCTTGTCGACTACCAAACCCTCGATCTGGTGGAACACCGCCAGGTGGGATGCGTCGGGGGTATCCCGGCGGTAGCAACGCCCGGGCATGACCGCGTGGATCGGGAGCCCGTCGTTGCGCACCGCGGCTTCCATCAAGTGGATCTGCACCGGCGAGGTGTGGGTGCGGAGCAATGTCGACTCCGGAGCGCCGAGGTTCAGATAGAAGGTGTCCCACATCCCCCGCGCCGGGTGGGCCGGCGGGATGTTCAGGGCGCCGAAGTTGTACCAGTCGGTCTCGATATCCGGGCCCTCGGCGACCTCGAAGCCCATGCCCACGAACACGTCCTCCAGCTCATCTTGCGTCTGGGAGACCAGATGGAGGTGGCCGCGGATCGCCGGGGTGGCGGCGGGCGCAGGAATGAATTCCGACAGGTCGAGGAGGTCGGCCTCCATGGTCGCCTTCATCTCCACCCATTGGATCTCGGTTCGGCGGCGGTCGAGCAGACCATCGATGGTGGTGCGGGCCTCATGCAGGCGTTGGCCCAGCTCCTTGCGGGCCTCGGGGTCGAGCTTCCCGAGCGAACGGTGCGCCTCGGACAGGGGCGACTTCTTGCCGGCCACCTGGGTAGCCACCCGGGTGATGTCCTCGGTGGTCCCCGCCGCGGCGATGGCCGCCTCGGCGTCGGCGACCAACGACTCGATGTCCGGAGCGTCGCTCACGATCGAGCCTCGCCGCGCTCGTTGTTCGGGACTGCCGGGGCCGATTCCACCTCCGGCATCGTAGAGCGCCGCTCGCCCGGCCCGGTCCGCCGCTGGCGGAGGGCTTCGAAGCAGAGCACCGCCGCCGACACACTCACGTTCAGCGATTCGGCCTGCCCCGCCATCGGGATCGACACCCGGGCGTCCAGCGCCGCCGCCACCTCGTCGCTCAGGCCCGAGGCCTCGTTCCCGAGCACCACGGCCACCGGTTGCCGCCAATCGAAGGCGGTGTAGTCGGTGCCGCCGCGCACCAACGTGCCCACGGTGGTGAAGCCACGCCGGTGGAGATCCCCGACCACGGCCAGGGCGTCCCCACCCATCACGATGGGGGTGTGGAACACCGAGCCGGCCGACGCCCGCACCGTTTTCGGGTTGGTCGGGTCGACGGTGCCGTCGCAGCACACCACCGCGTCGACCCCGGAGGCGTCGGCGGTCCGGATGACCGTCCCGGCATTGCCGGGGTCCCGGACGTCGGCACACACCACCACCATCGACGAGGCGCCGGCCACGTCCTCGATGGACGCGGGCACGAAGCCGACCACGGCCAGCACCGGCTGGGGGGTCACCGTGTCCGCCACCCGCTCGATGACCCCGGAGGCCAGGTCGAAGACCCGGGCCCCGTCCTGGTAGGCGCGGCCCACCACGTCGGCCACCGCCGGGTTGGACCGTCCCTCCGGGGCGATGTACACGGACTCGACCGCGGCCCCGGCCTCCAGGGCGACCGACAACAACTCGGCGCCCTCGACGACCAGACAGTGGTCGGACCACCGCAGGCTGCGCTTCCGCAGCAGCTGGCGGACCCGCTTGACCCGCTGATGCGTAAAGCCCAGCCCCGGCTTGTTCAGGAAGCGGCCTCGGCGGTCGCCTGGGCGCCGGCCAGCGCTTCCTCGGCCACCTTCACCAACGAGGCGAACGCCTCGGGAGCAGTGACGGCCAGGTCGGCCAGCACCTTGCGGTCGACTTCGACGTCGGCGGCGTGGAGACCGGCGATGAGCCGGCTGTAGCTCATGCCGTTCAGACGGGCGGCGGCGTTGATCCTCTGGATCCAGAGCTTGCGGAACTCCCCCTTGCGGGCCCGGCGGTCGCGGTAGGCGTACTGCAGGGAGTGCATTACCTGCTCGTTGGCGGCGCGGAACGAACGGCTCTTGTTGCCGTAGTAGCCCTGCGCTTGCTCGAGAACGGCGCGGTGGTGCTTCTTGGCGTGGACTGCGCGCTTGACTCGGGCCATGGGAACTCCTTTTCGTTGGGGGCGGTGTCGGTCGGATGGTGCTGATCAGCCGACCGGATCGGATCCGTCGGCGGTTACTCGAGAACTGGGGTGTCGGGGTCGGGATCGGGGCTACCGAGACCGACCGGGTGAGATCGGAAGCGAGCCGCTACATACCCAGCATTCGCTTGACTTGACGCTCGTCGCCGGGAGCGAAGTCTGACTCGCGTCCCAGCCGGCGGGTTCGAGTGCTCGACTTCTTCTCCAGCAGATGGGATCGGAACGCCTTGCGACGGCGAAGCCGTCCGGTCCCGGTCACCTTGATCCGCTTGCGGGCTCCGCTGTCGGTCTTCATCTTCGGCATGGCGTCAACCCTCTCCTTCGATCTCCACGGCGGCCGGAGGTTGCTCCTCGGGCGCTTCCGGTGCTGTCACTGCGTCTGTGCTCTCGGCCGACGGTGTCTCGGCCACAGCGGCCACCTCGGCCACCTCGGCCGGCGCTTCTACCACCTCAGCGGCCAACTCGGCCGACGGTGTCTCGGCCACCGGGGCGACCTCGGGGGTCGAACCATTGGCGTGGCTGCCACCCGACTTCGGGCCTCGGGATGCGGCCGACTGTTTCGCTCGCTTGTCAGGTGCCAGCACCATCACCATGTTGCGACCGTCGAGGCGGGGATCCGATTCGGACTTACCCATCCCCTCCATCTGCTCGGCGATGCGGTCGAGGATCTTCTTGCCCAACTCGGGATGGAAGACCTCTCGGCCACGGAACATGATGGTGATCTTGACCTTGTGACCCTCTTCGAGGAACTTGGCCACCTGCCGGGTCTTGGTGTCGAAGTCGCCGGGACCGATCTTCGGCCGGTACTTCATCTCCTTGATCCCGACGTGGACCGCCTTGCGCTTGGACTCCTTGGCCCGCTGGGCCGCATCGAACTTGAACTTTCCGTAGTCCATGATGCGGGCCACCGGCGGGTTGGCCAGAGGTGCCACTTCGACGAGGTCGAGATCTTGATCCCGGGCGAGGTTCAGCGCATCGGCGAGTGATTTGATCCCAAGCTGTTCACCGTCGGGGTCGACCAGACGGACCTCACGGGCGCGGATTCGGTCGTTGATCCGTGGTTCATTGGTGGTGACGGTAGCTGCTATTTCGACTGCACTCCTATCTTCGGGCCACGGATTTCCCGTAACCTGCGAATAAGGAGCGGAGCTGCCACCGGAACAATTCCCCAGCCAAAGCCAGCTTCCGGACCCATTGACCCGACGCACTTGCCAAACTGGCTCATGGCCGGGTGGGAGTCGTAGACCGCGCGACTCCGCTTCCTCGTCTTACAGCCTTTAGGCTACCACCGTGAGTTCTCTCTGGACACCTGATGGCGAGCGACCGGTCGGGAAACCGACCAGCGGAGGGGTCCCCCCGGCTCCGGCAGGCTCGGCTCCCCCCTCCGGCGGCCCCGGCGGTGCACCCCCGCAATCCCCCGACGACGAGGAGCTGGCCGAGCAGGTCGAAGCGATGCAGAGGGAGCTGGCCAGCGCTCCCGTCGAGGTGGTGGTGGCCAACCACTGCTACGGGCTGTTCGAGCTGGCGGCTGTCTACCTGTCCCAGGTCCCGCCGCTCCTCCCGCAGGCGCGCCTGTCCATCGACGCGCTGGCCTGCCTGGTCGACGGGCTGAAGGGGCGGCTCGGGGAGGCCGAAGGGCCTCTGAAGGACGGCCTCAGCCAGCTGCAACTGGCTTATGTCCAGATCGACGCCGCCCAGCGAGCCGGCGAGCAGGCGGCCACTACCGCCGGCGCCAACGGGGCATCGGAAGCCCCGGACACCTCGGCCACCGCCGATCCGGCCGCGGGTCCGGCTGCCGGTGGAACGGAATCCCGCACGGAGGCCGAGCCCGGCGGGTGAGCGACCGCCCAGCTGACCCGCCCGGCATCGAACCGGCTCCGGGCACTTCCATCCATCCAGCCCCCGTCGAGAGCCCTGCCCCGGCTGGACTCGGCGACCCGCCCGACGGGCCGATCGACGCCTCCCGGGTACGAAGCTTCATCGGGCTGTCCATCGGCTTGGTCGGTCCCCGAGCCAACCTGGCCGTCGCCGGTGTCCTGATCACCCTCTTCGTCCAGCAGCGGGCGTCCGGAGCGCTGGCGGTCACCTTCGCCCTCACCGCCAACCGCCTCCTGAGCTGGGTCACCTATCCGCTGGTGGGGCGACTGAGCGACCGCACCCGCAGCCGGGTGGGTCGCCGCACGCCGTACATGGCCGGGAGCCTCATCCTGATGGGCGCGGCTACCTGGATGTTCACCGTCGTTCGCGGCTACTGGATGCTGGTGCTGTTCATCCTCATCGCCAGACAGGCGGCGGCCATTTTCACCCTGACCAATGCCGCGGTCATCCCCGAAGTGTTCGGACGAAGCCGATGGCTGAAGGCACTCCTCCTCACGACGGTCCTGGGCACGGTGGCCAGTCTCGGGATCAAAGCCACCGTGATCGCCTCCTGGAAGCAGAGCGATCCGGCCACATGGAATCTTCCCTTCCAGGTCGCCGCGGTCATCATGGCCGGCGTCGGTCTGGTCGTCCTGCTGCTGGTGAGAGAAGCGCCGGCTGCCACCTTCGGGGCCGCCGCCGACCGCGGGGCTCGGGCCCGGCGGGTCCGGGACGAGCTTCGCTCGGTGATGGCGGGGCCCAACGCCAAGGTATTGGTCACCGGTTCACTTCTGTTTTGGTCGGGCATCGGTTCGACGGCCTTCGTCGCGGTGTTGTTCTTCCAACGGGTGCTGCACGCCGGGGCCAGTGCTCAAACCGTGGCGGGCTTGGCCACCGGCATCCCGGTGTTCTTCATCGGCATCGGTCTCGGGATTCCCGTCAGCCGGATCCTGTCGGCGCGCCAGTTGGCCATCGGCGCGCCACTGGTGGGTGCGGTGCTGGCCGGAGTCCAGTACTTCGACACCCATCTTTGGCAGGCGGTGGTGCTGAGCTACATCGGCGCGCCGTTCATCGGCGCCTACATCATCGTGCTGGCGCCGATGCTGCTGCAGCTGCTTCCCCGGTCCGGCGGCCTCGGTGAGCGTCTCGGGGTCCTACTGGCCCCGTTCAATGTGTGCAGTGTCGCCCTCGCCTACCTCGCCGCCACCGTGGTCGATGCGACCGGCAACTACCGGTTGATCTGGCTGTTTCCCGCCGCCACCGGGATCGGCCATGCCACCGTCAACTGCTGGCTGAAGATCCCCCCGAAGAAGGCCTCGAGCCCCGACATGGTCAAACGGCTGTGGGAGTGGAGCATCGTCCAGGCCGAGTCGATGGCGGAGACCGGAATCGTGACCGGCCTCTTGGCTGCCCCTGTGCTCGGCGTGGTCACCAAGGAGGACGCCGACAGCGCGGTCATCGTCGACATGGCCCGAAAGATTCTCGGCAACCCCTACGGGGACGAGGACGACGACGAGTCCGAGTCCGAGTCGTCCTCCGACGGCGACCCGGCTGACCCATCCGATCGCTCCGACCGCGGCGTGACCGGGGTCATCCAGGTGGGTGGGGGGCCGGTGGGAACCGACTTGTGGACCGACCAGAAATCAGGTCCACGCACCGGGTCCGGCTCGGCATCTGACGCCTCCGGAGATCCGGTTGGGACGCCTGAGGGGGGTGTGATGCCCATGGGGTCGATCGAGGGCACACCGGTGGGCTCGGAAATTTCCCCGGACTCGGACAGCGAGTCAGCCGACCAATCGACCGACCAACCGGGCGGAGGATCGGCCGGCGACTCGGCCGAGGATGCTTCGAACCACTCGGACGCATCCTCGACCGGCGACCGCTTCACCAACGGCGACTGAATCGTCGGCTCCGACCAGGCTTCCGGCTCCGCCGCCGGCCAGGTTGTCGATTCGGTTCGCGGTTCTGCCCGGGCCGGATCAACCGGCGGAATGCTCGAATCTGACCATCCAGCCGGTTCGATCACCTTCCAGCGGGTTGCCTCGATGCGGGCTTCGGCCTCCTCGAACTTCGCCCTGACCGGCTCCGGCTCGTCGGCGACAACCGGCTCGGGGCCAGGCTGGTCAGCCACCTCCGGCTCGGGCTCTACCTCGGGTTCGGGTTCGGCCGCCACCACCGGCTCGGCCACCGGCGCTACCTCCACCACGGCCACCACCTCTGCCTCGGGGGCGGGCGCCGCCTCCACCGCCACCTCTACCTCGGGCGCCGACGCCGCAACCTCGGGCGCCACAACGGCATCCGATGCAACCGCCACCCCGACCAGTGGCCGGACCGAGACCGCCTCGAGGTGGCCGAGGCGACCGGTGGACACTTCGATGGCCACCACCGTCCCCACCGGGATCTGGCGGGAGCCGTCGGTGATGGCGGTGCAGTGGAACGGGAACCGCCGGCCCTCCCCGGACTCGACCACACCCAACCCGCGAGCCTCGTCGAACTCGACCACCCGGCCGACCAGCGGGACATGACGGGCCGGTGGCAGGTCCACGATCCCGCTCCACGTCGTCGGCACCGGCGCCAGCCTCAGTGGACGATCTTGGACAGGGCCAGCTCGATGATGTCGGTGGCGCCCCGGTCCCTCAGGGCGGGGATCAGGGTGTTGATCTCCGACTTCGGCACCACCGTCTCCACCGCGAACCCGCCCTTGCCGAACAGCTCGGAGACGGTGGGAGACCGCAGGGACGGGAGCAGGTCGATGACGCCGGTCAGCTGGTCGGCGGCCACGTTGAGCTTGACCAGGACCTTGCCCCGGGCTTCGAGCGCCCCCTGCAAGAGGGTGAAGAGCTGCTCCATGGCGTGCCGCTTGTCCGGGTCCTCGGCCGCCGCCCGGTTGGCGATGAGCTCGGTGTGGGAGACGAAGAGGGTCTCGACGATCTTCAGCCCGGCGGCCCGGAGGGCCCGACCGGTCTCGGTGATCTCCACCACACAATCGGCGATGTCGGGCACCTTGGCCTCGGTGGCTCCGTAGGAGAGGCTGACCTCGGCCCGCACCCCGTGCTTCTCCAGAAACCGGCGGGTCAGCTCCGGGTACTCGGTGGACACCCGGAGGGCGCCCCCCTTGCCGGTGCCCGACGCCGCCAGGTCGGCCACCGATGCCACCGGGGACTCCTTCGGCACCGCCAGCACCACCCGGACCGGCTGGGCGCTGGCCTTCGAGTACTGGAGGATCCCGAGGGTGGTGACCTCACTCCCGCGTTCCTCCACCCAGTCGCGCCCGGTGATGCCGAGGTCGAACATCCCGTCGGCCACGTAGAGGGGGATCTCCTGGGGACGCAGGATCCGGACCTCGTCGACCCGGGGGTCGTCGATGGTCGCCCGGTAGTCGACATCGGAGGACCGGATCACCGCCAGGTCGGCGGACGCGAACAGCTCCAGGGTGGCCTTCTCCAGCGAGCCCTTGGGCAGCACCATCCGCAGCACGATTCAGTCCCCCACTTCCGGGAGGGTGTCCCGGCCCAGCACCCCGAGCAGGCGGATCATCTCCAGGGCGGTCACCGCCGCCTCCCGGCCCTTGTTGGCCTCGTCGTCCTCCGAGCGCACCAGGGCCTGGTCGACGGTGTCGGTGGTCAGGACGCCGAACACCACCGGGATGCCGGTGTCGAGCTGGACCTGCTGGATGCCGGCGGCGCACTGCCCGGCGACGAAGTCGTAGTGGCCGGTGTCGCCCCGGATGACCGCCCCCAGGCAGACCACCGCGTCGACGGCGCCGGACTCGGCGAACACCTTGGCCACCAGCGGCAGCTCGAAGGCCCCCGGGGCCCAGGCCACCGTCACCGTGCCCAGGTCGCAGGCGGCGTTCTTCAGGGCGTCGAGCGCCCCGGTCAGCAGGCGGTCGCTGATGCCGCCGTTGAACTCGGCGCAGGCGAAGGCGATCCGGGGACCGGAACCGACCCCCAGACTGGCCACCGGGCCGGACCCGTCCGCCGACGTGCCGACCAGGGAGGCGATCCGCTCCTTGGTCCCCGGCGCCAGCATCGTCAGGTCGGACTCAGTCATCCAGGCCCTCCAGCAGGTGGCCCATCCGGTCCCGCTTGGTCCGGAGGTATTCGATGTTCTCGGGATTCGGGGTAGTGGGGATGTGCACCCGCTCGACGATGTCGAGGCCGAAGCCCTCCAGCCCGCCGCGCTTGGTCGGGTTGTTGGTCATCAGACGCATGGTCGTCACCCCCAGGTCGACCAGGATCTGGGCGCCGATGCCGTACTCCCGGGAGTCCTCGGGCAGGCCGAGCTCGAGGTTGGCGTCCACCGTGTCGAAGCCCTCCTCCTGGAGGCTGTAGGCGCGCAGCTTGTGGCCCAGGCCGATGCCCCGGCCCTCGTGGCCGCGCAGGTACACGACCACCCCGCTGCCGTTCTCGTTGATCGCCGACATCGCCCCCCGGAGCTGGGGCCCGCAGTCGCACCGGAGCGACCCGAACACGTCCCCGGTGAGGCACTCGCTGTGCACCCGGACCAGCACGTCCTCCTGGCCGTCGACCTCACCCTTGACCAGGGCCACATGGTGCTCGCCGTCCAGCACCGACTCGAAGGCGTGGGCGGTGAACTCCCCGAACTCGGTGGGGATGCGGGCGCTGGCGATGCGGCGGACCAGCTTGTCCTTGCGCCGCCGGTAGCGGATGAGGTCGGCGATGGAGATGAGCTCCAGCCCGTGCTTCTTGGAGAACACCTCCAGCTCGGCCAGCCGGGCCATGCCCGTCTTGTCCTCGCTGACCACCTCGCACAGCACGCCGGCCGGGGACATCCCCGCCGCCCGGGCCAGGTCGACCGCCGCCTCGGTGTGGCCGGCCCGCTTGAGCACGCCACCCGGGCGGTAGCGGAGGGGGAAGATGTGCCCCGGACGGTTGAGGTCGGTCGGCCGGGTGTGGGAATCGGCCAGGGCCTTGATGGTGGCCGACCGGTCGGAGGCGGAGATCCCGGTGGAGGTGCCGTGGCGGTAGTCCACGCTCACCGTGAAGGCGGTGCGCTGGACCTCGGTGTTGGTCGAGACCATCAGGGGCAGGTCGAGCTGCTCGACCCGCTCGGGGGTCAGCGGCACACAGATCAGCCCGGAGGTGTGGGCCAAGAAGAAGGCGATCTTCTCGGGGGTGACGGCGTCGGCCGCCATGATCAGATCGCCCTCGTTCTCGCGGTCCTCGTCATCGACGACCACCACGATCTCGCCGCGCGAGATCGCCGCTATCGCATCCTCAACCGTCGAAAACGCCATCGACCCTCGGACTCCTCTACGCCCTGGGGGGAGAGAGTTCCACCCTCAGGTCACCCCCCAGGTTAGTGGTGGACCGAATGGTCCCCCGCCATAGCCCGTCGAGGGTGGGGGCGCCGGGGCCGGCGAACAGCGGGCGGGCGTCATCCCCGCCGAACAGGGCCGGGGCCAGGTAGAGCACATAGCGGTCCACCAGGCCGGCGGCGTGGAAGGCGTGGGCGACGCCGGCGCCGCCCTCCACCAGTACCTGCAGGACACCGCGGTCGCCCAGATCGGTCAGCACCATGCCCAGGTCGCCGTCGAGCTCCAACGCCGGGTGGACGGCGGCGCCGGCCGGCACCTGGCCGAGCACCACCCGGAGCGGTTGTTCGGACGCCGTACGGTGGTCGGGGTCGTCGTCGGGAAGCCGGACGGTCAGGCTCGGATCGTCGGCCCGGACGGTGCCCGCCCCGACCAGCACCGCGTCCGACTTGGCCCGCAACCGGTGGGCGTCGGCCCGGGCCGCCTCCCCGGTGATCCACCGGCTGGACCCGTCCGGGGCGGCGATCCGGCCGTCCAGCGTCGAAGCCAGCTTCAGTACCACCCACGGCCGCCCGGTCCGTCGATGGTGGAGGTAGGCGGCGAGCTGGTCGGCGACCGGATCGGCGGCCACCCCGACGTCCACCTCCACCCCGGCCTGGCGCAAGAAGGCGATCCCCCGCCCCGACACCTGGGGGTCGGGGTCCTCGATGCCCACCACCACCCGGCGGATCCCGGCGGCCACCACTGCGTCGGCGCAGGGTGGGGTGCGGCCGTGGTGGGCGCACGGCTCCAACGTCACGTAGAGGGTGGCGCCTTCGGCCCGCCGGCCGGCGGCGGCCAGGGCGGCGACCTCGGCGTGGGGCCCGCCGACCGGAGCAGTGGCCCCGACGAAGGCCCCGGTGGCGCCGGCACTCCCGGTCGCCGGCACCACCACCGCCCCGACCCACGGGTTGGGGGAGGTACGGCCCCGGACCCGTTCGGCCGCCACCATCGCCTCGAGCATCCACTCCAGGTCGGTGGGGTCGGAGCCGGAGTCGGTGGGGTCGACGCCGGAGTCGGAGTCGACGCCGCCGGGTCCAATGCCGCCGGCATCGCCGGTCAGGACGTCCGGCTTTCCGCCGCCGCGCCTGCACCCACGGCTGCCGCCAAGATATCCGCCATCGCCGCCGCCGGGTCCTCCCGCCCGAACACCGCCGACCCGGCCACGAAGACATTGGCCCCCGCCTCAGTGACCGGGACCACCGTCTCCACGTCGATGCCCCCGTCGACCTCGACGTCGAGTCGGTACCCGGCGGCGTCGGCTGCCTGGCGGACCTGGGCGACCTTGGGCACCACCTCGGCCATGAACGACTGGCCCCCGAAGCCGGGAAACACGGTCATGCAGAGCACCAGATCGACCAGCCCGAGATACGGCTCCAGCGCCTCGAACGGGGTGTCGGGATTGGCGGCCAGCCCGACCCGGAGCCCGAGGTCGCGCATCTGGCCGACCAAGGCTTCGGTCTCGCCGACTTCGACGTGGACGGTGCAGCCGTCGGCCCCGGCGTCCCGGAACGGCTCGAGATAGCCGGCCGGGTCGGTGATCATCAGGTGGCAGTCGAAGAACAGGTCCGAGTGCTTGCGCAGCGAGGCCACCACCGGGGGGCCGATGGTCAGGTTGGGGACGAAGTGGCCGTCCATCACGTCGACGTGGAGCCAGTCGGTGGTGGGCTCGACCTGGCCGATCGCCTCGGACAGCCGCCCGAAGTCCGCCGACAGGATCGACGGCGCCACTCGCAGGGTGGGGCGAGACTGAGGCACAGAGGCGCGGGGCGGCATCGGGATCGAGCCTACCAACCAGGGTCTCCGGCCCCCCGGGAACCCGGCCCAGGTCGCGCCCGGCTCAACCCCCGAGCCGCTCCCCCGGTTGCGGGCGCACCCCTCGGAGCCAATCCGCCGCCGCCATCGGTTGTCTTCCCTCCGGTTGGACGGTGACCAGCCGGAGGCGGGATCCCTCCCCGGCGGTGACCACCTCCCCGTCCAGGGCACCCGGGCTGGCGCCCTCGGGGGCCGCCGCCAACCCATCGCCGTCGGTGGGCGCCGGCTCGGCCCGGAGCACCCGCAGCCGCTTGCCCCGGAAGGTGGTCCATGCCCGGCCGAGATGGACCACCCGTAGCAGCTGGGCGGCGTCCTCCTCCCAGTGCAGCTGGAGCTCCTCCGGCCGGATCTTCTCCGCGTAGGTCGGCTCGCCGACCTGGGGGTGAGGGGTGGGCAGCCCGGACAGCCCACCGGCCAGGTGGGTCTCCAGCAGCCGGGAGCCGATGGCCACCAGACGACCGCGCAGCTCGTCGACCGACTCGGACTCGTCGATCCGGGTGTCCTCCTCGGCGTAGATCGGCCCGGTGTCGAGCCCCGCCTCCACCGCCATCAAGCACACCCCGGTGGTGGCGTCGCCGGCCAGGATGGCCCGTTCCACCGGAGCCGCCCCCCGCCAGCGCGGCAGCTGCGAGAAGTGGAGATTCACCATCGGCAGCTGCTCGAGGGCGGCGGGCGGGATGATCCGGCCGTAGGCCACCACCACTCCCAACTCCGCCCCGCACCCGAGGGCGTCCTCCAGCTGGTCGGTCACCGGGAGGCCGAGCTCGATGGCGGCCGCCTTCACCGGGCTCGGGACCAAAGTGCTGCCCCGCCCCCGGCGTTTGTCCGGCCGGCTGACCACCGAGGCGATGTCGTGCCCGGCGGCCACCAGGGTCCGCAACGGTTCGACCGCCGCCTCTGGGGTTCCGAGGTACACCAGGCGGGTCACCGGAGGGACGCTACCGGTGGTCGTCGGCTCCGGGGTGGCCGGGAAGTCAGATCTCCCGTTCGTCGCCCGACGATGCCGAGACCAGCGTGGCCTCCAGCGCAGTGGTGTCGAGGCCCAGCGACCGGTCCCGCAGTACCTTCAACGCCTGCTTGCGCATGTCGTCCTCCAGCCGTTCCACCATCAGCACCCCGTCGAGATGGTCGACCTCGTGCTGGAAGACCCGGCCGAGGAACTCGTCGGCCTCGATCGACACCTCTTCGCCCTCGAGGTTGTACCCCCGGAGGTGCACCGTCATCGGCCGGACGATGCCCAGCCGGAGGTCGGGGATGGAGAGGCAGCCTTCCTCGTAGTACCACTCGCCCGCCGTCTCCTCGATGGTCGGGTTGACCACCGCCACCGGTCCGTCGCCCACGTCGTAGACGAACACCCGCTTCTGCACGCCGACTTGGGGCGCGGCCAGGCCGGCGCCCACCGCGTCGTACATGGTCTCGACCATGTCATCGACCAGGCGGGCCAGGGTTCCGTCGATCTGGTCGACCGGGCGGGCTACCTGCTTGAGCACCGGGTCGCCATACTTGCGGACCGAATACGAGGACATGGACCACATTGTACGGGTTCGGTCACCGGGCCGGCACCGGGTGACGGGCGCCCGATCCCGCCATCCGGGCCAGCTCAGACGTCGGTCGGGTCGACCTCCACCCGCAGCCGACCCGCCGGGCGGGGGGTCGAGGCCAGGGCGTCGCACAGGGTCGAGTGATCGGCCGCCCGCACCAGCCACCGCTCGGAATCCGAGGCCGACACCGTGAGCCCGGTCCGGGCCCGGAGGGCGGCGGCGTAGTCGTCCGACCCCGGGCCCCGGAGGAGGGCCAGGACGCCGAACGGCGGGAGGGCGAGGTCCTCCCGGACCTTCCGCTCCGGCTCGGCCAGCAACCCCGGGTCGGCGTGGACGGCGGCCCGCAGGGCCTCGTGGTCGGGAATCCGGGTCTGGGCCAGGACGCGACCCCCGGACTCGCGCCCCCCGACCAGACGGGACGCCCGGGCCAGGAGGGCGAGCGACTCCTCGCCGGCCCCGAAGCGGGGGGCCAACAGGTGCTGGTCGAAGTCGAGGAACACCACCGCGTCGGCCCGGGCCACCCGGTGGAGGGCGGCTTCGGTGCCCACCACCAGTCGGGATCCGGCGTCGATCGGCTTCTCCGAATCCCCGGTCAGCTCGACGGCCTCCACCCCGGCCAGCGCCGAGAGCTCTTCGGTCGCCCGGGTCACCCCGACCCGCAGCACCTTCAGGCGGGTGGAGTCGCATTCGGCGCATACCGCCGGTCGGGCGAGGTCGCAGACCCGGCAGCGGAGCTCGCCGCCCGGCTCGGTCTGGGCGACCGGGCCGCCGCAACGGGTGCAGCGGGCGAGGGCGCCGCAGTGGGCGCAGGCCAGCAGCCGGGCCCGCCCTTTCCGATTGAGGATGGCCACCACCCGGCCCGTCGGGGTGTCGAGTACCGACCGCAGCAGCTGGACCAGGCGCTCGGAGAACAGCCCGGTGCGAGGGTCGTCGCCGGTCCGGTCGACGACTTCGACCACCGGCCAACCCCGGCGTTCGACGGCGCGGTCGGTGGTGACCAGCCGCCCGGGTTCGAGCAGGACCACCGGGGGGCAGGGGGTCACCAGCAGCACCGGCGCCTGGTCCCGGCGGCCGCGTTCGATCACCACGTCCACCGCCGACCAGGTAGGCGAGCGCTCCTCCCGGTAGGCCTCGTCGTGGGCATCGAGCACCACCACCGACCGGACCCGCGACAGCGGGGCCCAGGCTGCCGACCGGGTCCCGACCACCACCCTCTCCCCCGACGCCGCCGCTTCCCACTCGTCAGGGAGCAGGGCCACCGGTGCCCCGGCCCGGCGGAGGCGGGCGGCCAGCCGCGTCGCCCGGGTATGGGACGGCGCCAGCATCAACACCCCGGCGGCTCCCAGCCGATGGACCAGCTCGAGGGCGAGCAACGAGGCGTCGAGGGTGGGGGCCAGCCGAACTACCGACGGTCGGTCGGACCCGTCCAGCGCCTCGGCGACGATCGCCACCGAAGCTCCGCCCGGAGACGGCACCGTGCTCGGACCCGGGTCGGCCGGACCGGATCGGCTGGCGCCGCCTTTCTTCACCACCCGCGGGGGCGACGCGGTGCCGAGGAACGACGACAGCGGTCCGGCCCACCGCCAGGCCGCCCACTCGGCCAGCGCCACCACCCGGGGCGGTGGCCCTTCCCCGCTGGAGAGGGAGATCGGTTTGGGGTCCACCCCGGCTGGTGGCACCACGTCGTCATCCACCACCCAGGCGGCCACCCGGCGCCCATGGAGGTCGATGCGGACCCGGCTGCCCACCCGGATGGTCGCCGACAGCGACTCGGGGACCGTGTAGTCGAACCGCCGGTGAATGGCGGGAACGTCCGGGGCGACCCGGACCACCCGGGCCACCGGATCCCCGGGGGCGGTCACGGCGCCAGCCCCCGGCAGATCGCCCCGGGGCTCAGAGCCCGAGGGCCTGCTTCAGGTCGTCGACCCGCAGGGTCTCTTCCCAGGTGAAGTCCTTCTCGCTCCGGCCGAAGTGGCCGTAGGCGGCGGTCTTCCGGTAGATCGGGCGCTTGAGGTCGAGATCCCGGACGATGGCGGCGGGACGGAGGTCGAAGATCTCGTCGACCGCCTTGCCGATCTGGATCGGATCGACCTTTTCGGTGCCGAACGTCTCGACCAGCAGGGACACCGGCCGGGCCACACCGATGGCGTAGGCCACCTGGACCTCGCACCGGCTGGCGGCGCCGGCGGCGACCACGTGCTTGGCCACCCAGCGGGCGGCATAGGCCGCCGACCGGTCCACCTTGGACGGGTCCTTGCCCGAGAAGGCACCGCCGCCGTGGCGGGCCATGCCCCCGTAGGTGTCGACGATGATCTTGCGGCCGGTCAGCCCGGTGTCGGCATGGGGTCCCCCGAGCTCGAACACCCCGGTCGGGTTGGCCAGGATCCGTACGTTGTCGGTGTCCAACTCGGTGGGCAGCAGCGGGGTGATCACGTTGTCCCGGAGGTCGGGCAGCAGCAGGGTGTCGAGGTCGACACCCGGGTCGTGCTGGGTCGAGATCAGCACCGTCTCGAGGGCCACCGGGCGACCGTTGTCGTAGGTGACGCTCACCTGGGTCTTGCCGTCGGGGCGCAGGTAGGGCAGGACACCCACCCTCCGCACCTGGGCCAGCCGCTGGGCCATGCGATGGGCCAACCAGATAGGCAGGGGCATCAGATCCGGGGTCTCGTCGCAGGCGTACCCGAACATCATCCCCTGGTCGCCGGCGCCCTGGGCGTTGAGCTGATCCTCTCCCCCGGTCCCGGCCCGGACCTCGAAGGCGTTGTCGACACCCTGGCCGATGTCGGGCGACTGCTCGTCGAGGGCCACCATGACCCCGCAGGTCTTCCCGTTGATGCCGTAGGCGTCGTCGTCGTAGCCGATGTCGAGCACCACCTGGCGGACCAGGGTGGGAATGTCCACGTAGGTGGTGGTGGTGATCTCACCGGCCACCAGCACCAGGCCGGTGGTCAGCAATGTCTCGCAGGCCACCCGGCTGTTGGGGTCCTCCGCCAACAGGGCGTCGAGCACGGAATCGGAGATCTGATCGGCCATCTTGTCGGGATGGCCCTCGGTGACGGACTCAGAGGTGAAGGTGTGTCGGGTGTTCACTGGTGGTTCCGTTCTGCTCTGGGGATGGGGGGAATGCGGCTGTACCGCCCCTGGGGTTCGCAAGAGGATAGGGGATATCGGCGTCGACGGCGAAGTCCGGTCGTTGGGCGGTTGGGGCGATCAACGGGCGGCCAGGAGGGCGGCCACCCGGTCCAGCACCGCATCGGCCACCACCAGCTTGCTGGTCACCGGAACCTCGGTGGTGTGCCCGTCGGCCCCGAGCACCGTCACCGCGTTGGTGTCGTGGTCGAATCCGACCCCGGGCGCCGACACGTCATTGGCCACCATCAGGTCGACCCCCTTGGCCACCAACTTCGCCGTCGCCCGCTCGCTGACCTGATCGGTCTCGGCGGCGAAGCCGACCAGCACCTGGGTGCCGGTCCGGCGCCGACCGAGCTCGGCCAGGATGTCGGGGGTCGGCTCGAGGATCAGATCGGGGACCCCGTCCGACTTGTGCAGCTTGGACGCCGCCGACCCTTTGGGCCGGAAATCGGCCACCGCCGCCGCCATCACCACCACGTCGGCGTCGACCGCCAGCGACAGCACCGCGGCTTCCATCTCCGCCGCGGTCTCGACCCGGTGCACCGACACCCCGGCGGGCACCGGACGCTCGGTGGTGGTGACCAGATCAACGTTCGCACCCCGGCCGGCGGCGGCTTCGGCCACCGCGTGGCCCTGCTTGCCCGACGACCGGTTGGTCAGCACCCGGACCGGGTCGATCGGCTCCCGGGTGCCGCCGGCCGACACCACCATCCGGATCCCGACCAGATCCCTCCGAGGTCGGGAGTCGAGGAGGCCGAGGACGGTCTCCACGATCACCTCGGGGTCGGCCAGCCGGCCCGAACCGAGGTCGCCGCCGGCCAGTCGCCCGTCCTCGGGGGGGACCACGATCACCCCTCGCGACCGCAACCTGGCCAGGTTCTCCTGCACCGCCGGGTGCTCCCACATCTCGGTGTGCATGGCCGGGCACACCACCACCGGCGCGGCGGTGGCCAACAGGGTGGTGGTCAACAGGTCGTCAGCCAGGCCGCTGGCATACCGACCCAGCAGGTCGACGGTGGCCGGGGCCACCACCACCACGTCGGCCAACTGGCCGAGACGGGTGTGGGGAATCGGCGAGGCCTCGTCCCACAGGCTGGTCTGCACCGGCTCGGAACCGAGGGCGTCGAAGGTGGCGGCGCCCACGAAGCGGGTGGCCCGTTCGGTCATCACCGGGGCCACATGCACTCCGGCGTCAACCAAGCGCCGGCAGACCTCGACGGCCTTGTAGGCGGCGATCCCGGCCGACACGCCGAGGACTACGAAGGGTTTGGGTCCGCCCGTCACGATCGATCGGGCCAACCGCTCTAGTCGGTGGACTCGGTGGGCGCCGGGTCCTCCGGGGTGCCGTCGACCGCGGCCAATCCGGTCTCCGCCGCCAGCGCGGCTTCGGCGGCGAGCGCGGCTTCGGCGGCCAACGCTGCCTCTTCCTCCGGATCGGGGCGACTGTAGGTGGCCTTGCCGGCGGCCACCTCTTCGAAGGCGATCGACAGGGGCTTGCCCGACAGCGAGGCAACCTGCGGTGGGACCACCACTCCCAATCCTTCGCCGAGGGAGTTGTAATAGCTGTTCACCTGGCGGGCCCGGCGGGACGCCAGCGCCACCAACGTGAACTTGGAGTCCACCTTGTCGAGGAGATCTTCGACCGGTGGGTCCATCAAAGTGCTGCGGGGCTGAGCCATCAGGATCCTTCGGAAACGTCGTCGGGTAGGGAGCCGGAGGCCTGATCTTCGCCACCGGCGGTTCCGCCAGCCGCATCACTCCCCGAACGGGCGGTGGAACGGCAACCCTCAACTATACCGGCCACTTCGGCCGCGGCTCGCATCAGGCCGTCGTTGACCACCACCACATCGGCGATTTGGCGCCCGATCCTCTCCTCCTCGAACCCCGCCTCCAAGCGTTTGACCACGTGGTCCTCGCTGTCCCCCCGGCTCCGGAGCCTCTCGGCCTGGATCTCGGAATTCGGCGGTAACAGCAGGATGAGGGTGGCGTCGGGCCGCTTGGAGCGGACCTGGAGGGCGCCCTGGAGATCGATTTCCAGGAGCACGTCGAACCCCTCGGGGGGCCGGGGCACCGGGGTCCCGTAGAGATTGCCGAGGAACTCGGCCCACTCGAAGAATTCCCCCGCCCGAGCGTGCTCCTCGAAGGTTGGGCGATCGACAAAGCAATAGGCGTCGGCTGTCTCTCCCGGCCGCTGGGCGCGGGTGGTCCATGACCGGCTGAGCCAAAGCTTCGGGTCGATCTCCACCAGCTTGGCGGCGATGGTCCCCTTTCCGGCTCCCCCCGGGCCGAAGAGTACAAAGATCAATGGGTCGGCCCGGCCACCGGCCGGGCCCGCCGATGCGTTGCTCAGCGAGCGGTCTCGCGGAGCAGCGACTGACGCTGATTGCTCCCGAGTCCCTGAAGTCGGCGGCTCTCGCTGATCCCCACCGTGTCCATCAGTCGGCGCGCCTTGACCTTGCCGAGGCCGGGAAGTGACTCGAGCACCGAGATCACTTTCATCTTCCCGATCGTCTCGTTCCCGTCGGCATCGGTCAGAAGCTGGCTCAGAGTCAGCGACCCCATTTTGAGCCTGTCCTTGACCTCGGCCCGCTCACGGCGGACCCTGGCGGCTTTGGCCAAGGCGGCTTGGCGCTGTTCGGGCGTAAGTGCAGGCGGTTGCGGCATGTCCGCGACGATAGCGCCTCCGGAGGCGCTGGTCACCATGAATACTGGGGGGGTGGCCGCCGTCGATCTGAACGCCGATCTGGGGGAAGCCGAAACCCTTCTTCCATCCGACCTGGCGATCCTCGATTGTGTCACCAGTGCCAATCTTTCCTGTGGGTTCCACGCCGGAAATCTGACCGCCATCCGAGCGAGTCTGGTCGCCGCCCTGGAGCGGGGCGTGACCGTCGGCGCCCACGTCTCCTACCGCGACCGGGAAGGGTTCGGCCGGCGCCCGCAGGAGGTGCCCGTCGATCGGCTGCGGGCCGACATCGTCGAGCAGTACGGGATCCTGGCTGGGCTGGCCGCCGCCGTCGGCGGGTCGGTGCCGTACCTCAAACCCCACGGCGCGCTGTATAACCGGATGGGGGTGGACGAGGCGGTTGCCGCGGTGGTGGTGGACGCGGTGAAGGATTGCGGGATCTCCCGGCTGGTGGCACAGGCCGGAACGGTGGTGGCCGAGTTGGCCGCCGAGGCGGGGTTGGAGGTGATCGCCGAGGCGTTCGCCGACCGGGGCTACCTGAGTGACGGCCGGTTGGTTCCGCGGGGTGATCCTGACGCGGTGTTCAGCGATCCGCTGGTAGTGGCCAAACGGGCGATCTCCCTGGTGACCCGCGGGGGCATCGAGGCGGCCGACGGCTCGTGGGTGCCGGTGGCCTGCGAGACCTTGTGCGTGCACGGGGACAGCCCGTCGGCCTCGGCGTCGGCCCAGGAGACCCGTCGGGCCCTCGAGGCGGCGGGTGTGACCGTCCGCCGTTTTGTCCCTCCATCATGACCCGTCAGGTCATCCCGTTCGGAGACTCGGCCTGGTTGGTGGACGTCGACGGTGTTGACGACGCACAACAGCTGGCCGGCAAACTGGAGCAGGAGAAGATCGCCAATGCCGCCCCGGTGGCGGTCGGTGACGTTGTCATCGGGTTCCGCTCGGTGGTCGTGCACGTTGACCCGCGCAGCAACGATCCCGAACGATACCAACCCTGGCTGGTCGGTCTCGCCGGGACCGGCTCGGCGGGCCCCGATCCGCAGCGCCCATCGCTACCGCCACGACGGCTCGATGTCCCGACCACGTTCGACGGCCCCGATCTCGACGACGTCGCGGCCGCCGCCGGCATTACCGCCGATGCGGTCATCGACCTGTTGACCGGAGGTGATCTCCGGGTGGCGTTTGTCGGCTTCTCTCCCGGGTTCCCCTATCTCGTCGGATTGCCGCCGGCACTGGAAGCCATCCCGCGTCGGGCGACGCCGCGCACCTCGGTGCCGGCGGGCTCGGTGGCGCTGGCCGGTGGGTTCGCCGCCATCTATCCGCAGCCGACGCCGGGAGGCTGGATGCTGGTCGGTCGAACCTCGTTGTCACTGTTCGAGCCGGACACCGCCCCCTACGCCCGGCTGCGGGCCGGCGACGTCGTTCGGTTTCGGTCCGCCGACCCCGCAGGCGGAGTCGATCAGATCGACGCCGACCGCCGCGGCTCGATGGCCGCCCGTCCGCCTCGTCGGGCCCGGAGCCGGCGGTTCGTCGAAGTCCTCGAGCCCGGTCTCCTGAGCCTGGTGGAAGACGGGGGCCGTACGTCGGTGGCGTCGATCGGAGTCCCCGATGCCGGCCCGGCCGATCCCGACTCCATGAGGCTGGCCAACCGCTTGGTCGGCAACCCCGACGATGCCGCGGTGATCGAAGTCACCGCTCGGGGGCCGACCCTCCGGTTCCGGGGAGACGCCCACCTCGGGGTGGTGGCCGCCACCCGAGAGGCCGTCGATCTCACCATCGACGGTCATGCCGTGGCGACCGACGCGGTGGTGCCGGTCCGGAACGGTCAGACCTTGTCGGTGGGCCAGCTGCGCCAGGGATTGCGCGCCTACATCGGCATTGCCGGAGGGATCGACACTCCGCGGGTCGTCGGCTCCCGGTCATCCGATGTGCTCAGCGGGCTGGGTCTCGGTCCCCTGGTGGTCGGCGACCAACTCGACCTCGGCCACCCGAACCCTCCCCGCGGGCTCCTCACCCCGACCCGGTCAGCCGGGCTGGGCTCCGAACCAACCGTGGTCCGGGTGACCGAGGGCCCCCACCAGTTCGGTCCCGGCGAACTGGAAACGCTCTGCTCCACGCCCTGGGAGGTGATGGGCGCCTCCAACCGGGTCGGACTCCGGCTGTCGGCGACAGACACTGTCTTGTCGTCGCCAGGACCGATCGAGTCGACCGGCACCGTCACCGGTGCGGTGCAGGTCCCACCCGATGGGCAACCGATCGTCCTGATGCCCGACCATGCAACCGTGGGCGGCTACCCGATCATTGCCTGTGCCATCACCGCCGATCTGGCCCGACTCGGTCAGCTGCGAGGCGGAGACCGCCTGGTGTTCGAGCTGGTCACCCGGCCAATGGCCCGGGACAGCCTCATCGAGCACGGACGCCGGCTGGACAACCGGGTCTCGGGATGGTTCCCGGCCGAGTCCGGCACCTGATCCCGAGCTCCGGTCGGGCGCACGACGCAGCCGCGACGACGTCACTACAGTCGAGTTATGGCCAGCACCCAAGAAACCCGCCGGGTGGTCGGCGAGGACGCCACCACTTTCGAATCGCTCAATCCCGCCACCGGCGAGGTGGTCGGTACCTTTCCGATCGACCGCGAGGTGGCGGTGCGGTTCGCCGTCGAACGGGCCCGGGGCGCCTCGGAGTGGTGGCGGTCCATCGGTTTCGACGGCCGAGCCCAGCACCTGACCGCCTACAGAGCCGAGCTCGCCCGGCGCATGGACGAACTGGCCGACCTCATCCACCGGGAGAACGGCAAACCCCATGCCGACGCGGTGCTCGAGATCACCCTGGTCATCGATCACCTCTCGTGGGCGGCCAGCCACGCCCGCCGGGTCCTCGCCCCCCGCCCGGTCTTCCCCGGCCTGATGGCCCTCAACAACTCGGCCACCGTCGAGTACCAGCCTCTCGGGGTCATCGGGGTGATCGGACCCTGGAACTATCCGGTATTCACCCCGGCCGGGTCGATCGCCTACGCCCTGGCCGCCGGGAACGCGGTGATCTTCAAACCCAGCGAGTACACCCCGGCGATCGGGAAGTGGCTGGTCGACGCCTGGGCCACCGCCGTCCCTCGGGGACGGGATCTGTTCGCGTTGGTCACCGGGCTGGGCGACACCGGAGCTGCCCTCTGCCGATCCGGGGTCGACAAGATCGCCTTCACCGGCTCGGCGCGCACCGGCCGACGGGTGATGGCGGCCTGCGCCGAGAACCTGGTGCCGGTGTTGATGGAGTGCGGGGGCAAGGACGCACTGATCGTCGACGATGGTGCCGACCTCGACGCCGCGGCCGATGCCGCCCTGTGGAGCGGGATGAGCAACGGAGGCCAGACCTGCATTGGTACCGAACGGGTGTATGCGACCGAGGCGGTCTATGACCGATTCGTTTCCCTCCTCACCGAGAAGGCTGGCAAGCTCCAGCCCGGGTCAGGAGACCACGCCGACTGGGGTCCGCCAACTATGCCCTCGCAGATGGAGGTCATCCGGCGCCATGTCGGGGACGCCATCAAGGCCGGCGGGCGGGCGGTCGTCGGGGGGGTCGACACTGTGAAGGCGAACGGGGTGGATCCGACCATCTTGGTCGGGGTACCGGAGGACTCGGCGGCGGTCGCCGAGGAGACTTTCGGGCCCACCCTGACGGTGGCCAAGGTGCGCGACGCCGAAGAGGCACTCACCCTGGTCAACGCGTCCAGTTACGGACTGGGCGGCTCCGTCTTCACCCAGAGTCGGCAGCGGGGCATCGATCTGGCTCGGAGAATGCGCGCCGGGATGGTGTCGGTGAACTCGGTCCTCACCTTTGCCTTCGTCCCCGGGCTCCCGTTCGGCGGGGTCGGCGAATCGGGGTTCGGACGGATCCACGGTCCGGACGGGCTGCGGGAGTTCTCCAGGGCCAAGTCGATCACCGCCCAACGGTTCGCGCTCCCGATGAACCTGACCAGCTTCAATCGGCCGGCGAAGGCCACTGATGTGTTGGCCAAGGTAATGAAGCTGGTGTACGGCCGTCGCCACTGACAGTTCGGCTTGTGGCGCCTGGACCTCATAGTGGTGCCGGACTCGGAGAGTAGCCTCGGGACCGAGTTCGGGTGCTGAGGGGGCCACCGTGAGTATCGCTGCCGCGTGAGTATCGCCACCGAAGCCCGGCTCCCGCCGAGGGCTGTCACCCGCGTCGATCTTGCCCCGGCTGATCCGCCGCCGACGTCGAGCCCCAGGCTGGTCAGCCTGGACATCGTCAAGGGCCTGATGCTGATCGCCAGCGTCGGGGTCAACGCCTGGCTCAACGTCCCCGCCTGGTTCGACCATGCCGCCTGGATCGGGGTCCATCCCATGGATTGGATCTTCCCGACGTTTGTCACCCTTTCGGGGTGCGGACTGGCCTTCGCCAATGCCCGGAGAGTGCGACCCTGGCCGGCGGCCCGGCGGGTGGTGATCTTGCTGGCCCTCGGGTTGGCCTACAACTACGTGACGGTTTCGGGGGCGCCCTTCCACCTCTCGGGCCTCCGTATCCCGGGGATCCTGCAGCTGTACGCAGTGGTCGTCATCGTCCTGGTCCTCCTCCACACGGTGATCAAGGGCTGGCGACAGTGGGCGCTGGTTACCGTGGCGCTGGCCGTCATCGACACCATGTTCGAGTGGGGTTGGTCGCTACACTGCGCCGGCGGTCAGCTGAGCCCGGCCTGCAACCCCTCCCACACCATCGACTACGCGGTGTTCGGCGCCAATCATCTCTACGTGAGCGGAACTCTGGGCTACGACCCCGAAGGGCTGGTCTCGGTCTTCGGAGCCGTCATCACCGCCTGCCTGGGCGCCACCGTCGGGCACGCCCTGCTCGAATCCCGCCGGACCGGCGACAAGCCGGCGTCGGTCCGGTCGATCGGATCGATCGTGGTGGGTGCCCTCGCCCTCGCCGCGGTGCTCGACGTGTTCGTCCCGGCGTTCAAGAAGCAGTGGACGCCAGCGTTCGCCCTCCTCATCGGAGCCTGCGCCGGGTCCGTACTCCTGGCTGCCCACTTGATGGTGGACGCCGGCCCCTCCGGAGGTGGGTTGCGAACGCCCGCCCAGCGAGCGGTCACCTGGCCATTGATCGCCCTCGGTCGCAACAGCCTGTTTGTCTACTTCGGGTCCCATGCCCTCACCGCCTGGCTCAATGTCCACACCTACAACCACGCCAGTTACCTGACCCACTTCGCCAACACCATCGCCGTCGCCGGTCATCCGGCGATCACCTTCTTCGTGGTCGCCGAAGTGTTCTGGATCTCGCTGGCCTGCCTCCTCCACTGGAGACGGATCTACTTGCGTCCCTAGGCGCCCCAAGGGCCGTCAGATGCCGACCCCGATGGCGAAAAGGTTCTGAGCTGATGGAATAGTTCGACCCGTCCAGTGTGTTGCTACCCGCAAAGGTGGCGAGTCGGTGGAGGCCGCTGCTACACCCGAGTTCGATGGAGGCCTGATGACCACAGGGACCTTTTCCGAGATTCCCGGCGGTATCTCGGACGGCGAGGCCAACCAGGCCCGGAGATGGTGGATCCTGGCCGTCCTGGGGATCGCCCAGCTGATGGTCATCCTGGACAACACCATCGTCAACATCGCGCTGCCGACGGCTCAGCACGCCCTGAGTTTCTCCAATGCCGACCGGCAGTGGGTGGTGACCGGTTACTCACTGGCCTTCGGAAGCCTGCTGCTCCTCGGTGGCCGCATCGGCGACATCATCGGGCGGAAACGGACCCTGGTCATCGGGTTGGTCGGCTTCGCCTTCGCCTCGGCGCTCGGTGGTGCCTCGGTCAATTTCGCCATGCTGGTGATTGCCCGTTCCGTGCAGGGTGCCTTCGGGGCCCTCCTCGCTCCTTCGGTGCTCGCTCTCTTGACCACCACCTTCACCGATCCGGCCGAGCGGGGAAAGGCATTCGGTATCTATGGCGGCATTGCCGGAGCTGGCGGAGCCCTAGGGCTCCTGCTCGGTGGCATCCTCACCTCCTACGCCTCCTGGCGATGGACCCTGTTCGTAAATCTCGTCTTTGCCGCCATCGCCGCCACCGGCTCATTGCTGTGGCTCAAGAACGACAAGGCTTCCGATCGTGATCCGGTTGACATCCGCGGGTTGTTCCTGGTGACCGGAGGGTTGTTCAGCTTGGTCTACGGCCTGTCGCATGCCGAGACCACCGCCTGGAGCAATCCGTACACCATCGGGTTCCTGGTGCTGGGCGCCGCACTCCTGGCCGTTTTCGCCTACGTCGAGACCCGGGCCAGGTTTCCCTTGCTGCCACCCCGGGTAGTGCTCAACCGGACCCGGGGTGGGTCGATGTTGGCCATGCTGCTCGCCAGTATCGGGATCTTCGGCGTGTTCCTCTTCCTCACTTATTACATGCAAGGAATCTTGGGCTTCAGCCCGGTGAAGACCGGCATCGCCTTCCTGCCGATGGTCGCCGCCCTGGCCACCATGGCCCAGATCTCCAATCGGGTGCTCTTGCCCAAGATCGGGCCCAAGATCATCGTCCCGATCGGCATGCTGTTGGGTGCAGCGGCCATGTATATGTTTCATCAGGTCGGCCTGCACAGTTCGTATGCCACCCATGTCCTTCCTTATCTGATCCTCCTGGGCCTCGGTTTCGGACTGAGCCTTGCCCCCTCGTTCAGCACCGGGACCCTTGGACTGCAGCCGCACGACGCCGGTGTCGGCTCGGCCACCCTCAACACCAGCCAGCAGGTTGGAGGGTCCATAGGCACCGCGCTGCTCAACACCGTGGCCGCCGGTGCCGCCTCGGCTTATCTGGTCGGAAAGATCGCCACCCCGGCCGCCCTCCGGGCGGCCGCCCTGCACAGCTACACCACGGCATTCCTGTGGTCGGCGATCATCTTCGTGGCCGGGGCCGTCGTCGCCGGTTTGGTGCTCAGGCGCGGGAACCTCATTGACCTCGCCGGGACCCCGGCGCGGGAAGGCAAGCCCGAAGCCGAACCGGCCCTGGTTTCTACCTGACTCTGGTCAAAGTCTCGGGGTAAACGCAGCTGGTACTGGCATACTCGCAACATGACGCCGGGTTTCCGAGCCGCGGTCGCGGTTGCAGAACAGCTCGGGCTGCATACCCAAGCGCCCTTGTTGCTACAAGAGACCAACAACACCGTGGTCTGGCTCCGACCTCATCCCGTCATCGCCAAGGTCGGCACCCAACCACATAGTGCCGAGGCATTGACTCGAGAGCATGACGTTGCATCGGAGCTCGCAGCCCACGGGGCGCCGATCTCGCCGCCGCTGTCCGAGTCACGTCCGGTGCATGACCGGGAGAGTGGCTTCGTCGTCACTCTCTGGGATCGTTTGGAGCACAACCCGGCGGAACCAAGCGGAGCCGATCTCGGACGATCGTTAGCCGTACTTTACGACGGGCTTGACGACTGCGATATTGCCATCCCAGACTTCCGAGTCGGATTGGACTTTGCCCGGACCGCATTGTTCGATGACGTCCGGGTAGCCGCCTTGGCTCCGGTTGCTAGGGCGTTCCTGCGTACGGCCTTCGATGACCTCATCGCCGACCTTGAACAACGGGTCTTCCCCGATCGGCCGCTTCACGGCGAACCCCATGCCGGCAATGTTCTCAACACCCCGTTGGGGCTTCGCTGGATCGATTTCGAGGGAATCTGTCGTGGACCGTTGGAATGGGACCTGGCGTTCCTGCCTGAAGAGGGGGTGCAGACATTCGCGGAGGTTGACCGGAGCCTCCTGTCGCTACTTCAGTTAATCAACAGTGCCCGAGTCGCCACCTGGTGTGCCGTCCAGGCCCGCTTTCCCGAAATGCGCACGTATGGCGAACATCATCTCAACATCCTGCGGGAGCGATCGGGGTCAGCGAGCTAAGCCCGGTCAGACGGCTGCCGGCCGAAGGGACCCCGAGACCGGACCGGTCAGGCGGTGACGTCCACCGCCAGGAGGTCGGTCGCCAAGATGACCTTGCCGTCGAATTCGGACGTGGCTTGGTCGAGCCATTCCTGCTCGGTGCCGGGCGCCGGGGAAGGCACCAGGTGGGTGAGCAGGAGCATGCCCACACCGTTGCGGGCGGCCGTTTGTCCGGCGTCAGGAACCGAGGAGTGGTAGTCGAGCACGTCGTTGAGCCGGGGAAGCCCGAACTGCTCGATCAAGTCTCGCCGGACCACGGTCTGGACGAGGACGTCAGCATCCCGGCACAGACCGTCGAGCCCTGCGCAGGGCACCGTGTCACCGGCAATGACCACCGACCGCTCACCGTCATCGATGCGGTAGCCCACCGTCGGGCGGACCGGGGCGTGATCAGTCGGGGCCGCGGTGACCCGCACGGCGCCCTCCTCGAAGATGAGGCCGCTCTCAACTTCGGTCACCTCGGCCGATGGTCGCCACTGGAGGTCGTCGTGGTGGGCCAGGCGGTAGCCGATGTCGGGTTCGAGCATTGCCTCGGTGGCCGGCAACAATTTCGCGGTTCCATCCGGACCGTAGACATGGAGCGGGTTGGGTTGGAAGGACATCGCCCATCGCATGGTGTAGATGTCGTTCAGATCGGTGATGTGGTCGCTGTGTAGGTGGGTCAGAAACAGCGCCCGGAATGCTCCGGCCGCGGACCCGGCCGCCGCCGCCCGCATGAGGACGCCGCGCCCGCAGTCGAATAGGAGGTCTCCGGCCGAGGTGCGGACCAACGTCGACGGACCTGCCCGCTGAGGATCAGGCAGCGGACTGCCGCTACCCAGAATGATTATCTGCATGGCGCTCCTCGCGTCGGGCACATGATGTGCCGCGGCAGCCTATGCCCCAACCCGAGACGGCTACGAATATCCGCGGCGTCCAAACCTTTCAACGGGTCGACTACCCGTTCTGTCAGGATGTTGAGGTGTCAGCTCGAAGAGATGTTGTTCACCCGACCTGGAGCTGGACATGAAAGACGACGCCGTCCTGCGCAACGTATCTGACACCGCACTCCTGGTCGCGAACATGCGGGCGGTCGAGACGATGCGCCAACATCCGCTTTTTCGCGACCCCTTCGCCCATCTTCTCGCCGGCGAGCGCGGTCGCCGAATCGCACCGATACGCAGCCGTCTTGTTCCATCGGGCGCGGTGGTTGCCCGGACCGCACTGCTCGATGAACTGATCCTTCATGCCGTCGAGGCCAATAAGTGTGCCCAGATACTCAACTTCGGCGCCGGCCTGGACACCCGGCCGTACCGGCTCTCTCTTCCCGAAGACCTCCGGTGGATCGAAGTAGACCTGCCGGCAATCCTCGACTACAAGTCGGAGCTGCTCAAGAGCGAGCAACCCCGCTGTCAGCTCAAGAGAACCAGCGTCGACCTGGCTGACTCCTCGGCTCGGCAAGCCTTTTTTCGTCAGGTTCTGGACGGTCGACCAACGTTGGTCGTATGCGAAGGACTTCTCCCCTATCTGCGCCCCGACGATGTGGCTGGAATTGCAGACGACCTGGCCCACCAACCCGACATCGAGTTGTGGTGCGTACACATGGTCTCGTCGCTAGCCCTTCGCTGGGGCAACCGATTGGGTGGCAAGACGATGGCGGCCGCCGACGCAACCGGTAAGTTCGCCCCTGAAGAGGGCCTGGATTTCTTTGCTTCGCACGGATGGACACCCACCAAGGTCTGGTCGATGTGGCTCGAGCAGCGACGTCTCGGCCGGGAGCCTCGGCCCATGCGCATGCTTTGGAACGTAAGTCCACCCAAAGTTCGCCGCGTCTTCGACGGGCTGGAATTTATAGCCCTCCTTGGACGTTGTTGACCTCTCCAGAATCAGGGTAGCGACGCGGGGTCTTCTCTCATCAACCAAGTGACCGGCTACTCGAGGGCCGACCCCATCTCCTCCCGAGACGCGAGGGCTGCGGCTCGGAGTGAGGACGGGTCGGGGCCGGCGGCGAGCAGCGAGCGGGAGGCACTGGCCAGCACCGATCCCGGCTTGCAACCCCGGAACAGCCTGCCCACGTCATCGGCGGTGGCACCCTGGGCGCCGACTCCGGGGGCCAGAATCGGTCCCCCCAACGAAGCCAGGGGGAACTCCGAGGGGGCCAGCGTGGCACCGACCACCACCCCGACCGTTCCCGGAACTGGAAGCCCACCGGAATTGAGCTCGGCAATTCTCCCCAGCAGCATGTCTTCCACGGCAGGACCCTGGCCCGACTGGGTACGGGCTTCCTGCAGGGCTCGACCCTCCGGATTGGAGGTACGCACCACCACGATTACCCCCCGCCCATGCTCGGCCGCCAGGTCGAACATCGGCTGCAGCGAGCCGAGACCGAGATAGGGAGTCGCCGTCACCGCGTCGGCGCAGAGGGGGTTCCGGGGATCCAGCCAGGTCGAGGCGTATGCCTCCATGGTGCTCCCGATGTCCCCCCGCTTGGCATCGGCAATGACCAGGAGCCCGGCTTCCTGGGCATCCCGGATCAGGGTTTCGAGGGCGGCGATGCCGGCGGCACCGAACCGCTCGAAGAACGCCACCTGCGGTTTCACCACCGGCACCACCCCGGCAAAGGCGTCGACGCACCTGGACCCGAACTCGCGGACACCGACGGCATCGTCGCTGAGGCCCCAGGCCCGCAGGAGCGACTCGGATGGATCGATCCCGGCGCACAACGGACCCGTCTTGTCGATCGCTGCCGCCATCCGGGCACCGAATCCCTCACCCACCACCCCGTCAGTCATGGGCAGCTCCAATCAGCTCGCTCATCGCCCGGATCCCCCGCCGGGCGCACCACGACTCCATCTCCTCCAGTATCCGCATTGGCGCCCGCGGATCCCGGAAGGTGGCCGTTCCCACCTGAATCCCGTTGGCCCCGGCCATCATCAGCTCGATGGCGTCGGCGCCCGTCGTCACGCCGCCCACCCCGATGATGGCGGCATCGGGGAGCGCGCACCGCACGTCGTAGACAGCTCGTACCGCCACCGGATGAATAGCGGCTCCGGACAACCCACCACCGCCGGCCCCGAGCCGCGGTCGCCGCTCCTCGATGTCGATGGTCATCGCCAGCAACGTGTTGATGAGCGTCACCGCGTCGGCCCCCGCCCCGATGGCGGCGGAAGCAATCTCCGCCAGGTCGGCGACGTTGGGGCTGAGTTTGGCCCACAGCGGCAGGGGATTCGCCTGATGCACCGCGGCCAGCACTTCGGCGGTGGCCGTAGCTGAGTGGGCGAACATCCGGCGCCGGTCCTCCACGTTCGGGCAACTCACGTTCACTTCGATGGCGGTGAGGCCCTCGACCGCCGACAGCCGGGTGGCCGCCTCGGCGTAGTCAGCCACCCGCTGCCCCCAGATACTGACCACCACCCGGGCGCCGGTGGCCACCAGGCGGGGCAGATCGTCCCGAACCCATGCCTCGACCCCGGGGCCTTGGAGACCGACGCTGTTCAGCATCCCCGAGGGGGTCTCATGGACCCGCGGCGCGGGGTTGCCCGGCCACGGCGTCGGAGAGATGGACTTCACCACCACCGCCCCCAGCGATGAGAGCGGGAAATACGGCTCCAACTCGTCGCCGTGCCCGGCGGTTCCCGAGGCGGTCATCACCGGGTTGGGCAGCTGCACGCCGCCGATATGACAAGTGGTGTCCACATCGCCGGCCACCACCGCTCGCCACGCCTTCCGCACCCGTTCGGACCGCACCCCGGCACTCATGATGCGTGGTACTCCTGGAGTGACCGGACCGAGAGCGGATGGCTGATCCAGTCGGCGATCCCGGCGGCGGCGGCCTTGAAAGCGGCCACCGTGGTCAGACACGGCACCTGATGAGACAGAGCGGTGGCCCGGATGTGGAGCCCATCGGCCCGCGGGCCGCGCCCCCGGGGGGTGTTGACCACCAACTGCACCTTGCCACCGGCGATGAGCTCGACCGCGTCGACACCCGCCGCCCCCCGGTCGCCGACCTTGGCCACCACGGTGGCGACCGGGATGCCTTCGGATTCAAGGAGGTCGGCGGTCCCCGACGTCGCGGCCAGGTTGAATCCCAGCGAGACGAACTGCCGGGCTGCCTCCAGGCCGGCCCACTTGTCGCGATCGGCGAGCGAGAGAAACACGGTCCCGTCGACCGGAAGCCGGTTGCCGGCGGCGATCTGGCTCTTGGCGAAGGCGAGCCCGAAGGTGGTCCCGATACCCATCACCTCCCCGGTGGAGCGCATCTCGGGTCCGAGCAGGGTGTCGACCCCCGGGAAGCGGTTGAACGGCAGCACCGCCTCTTTCACCGAGACGTGTCCGACCACCGGGTCGCGCAACAGCCCCTCGGCCCGGAGCTCCTCGAGGGTGGCCCCGACCATCACCCGGGCCGCCACCATCGCTACCGGCACCCCGGTGGCCTTGGCCACGAACGGAACCGTCCGACTGGCCCTCGGATTGGCTTCCAGCACGTAGACGAGGTCGTCCTTCACCGCGAACTGCACGTTGATGATGCCGCAGACGTCGAGGGCGTCGGCGATGACCCGGACGTGGTGCTCGAGTTCGGCGATCACCTCGGCCGACAGGGTCTGGGGAGGAAGTGCGCAGGCCGAGTCCCCGGAGTGGACGCCGGCCTCTTCCACGTGCTCCATCACTCCGCAGATCACCACGTCGCCGGTGGCATCTCGCACGGCGTCGACGTCGACTTCCACCGCATCTTCCAGAAAGCGGTCGACCAGTACCCGCCGCTCCGCCGTCACCCCGCCCTCCCGGGCCAACAACGAGGCCATGGCGTCCACCGCCGCCACCAATCGCTCGTCGTCGTAGACGATCTCCATGGCCCGCCCGCCGAGGACATAGGACGGTCGGACCAGAACCGGGTAGCCGACCCCGGCGGCAACCGCCACCGCTTCAGCGGCGGTGCTGGCCGTCCCCCCCGGTGGCTGGGGGATTCCCAACTCCGCGCAGAGTGCGTTCCACTGCTCGCGGTCCTCGGCGAGATCGATCGAGGTCGGGGAAGTCCCGAGTACCAGCTCCTCGGGGATGCTGGCCGCCAGTTTCAACGGGGTCTGTCCCCCGAGGCTGACGATGACCCCGACGACCCGGCCGCCATCCACCGACGCCTTGATCTCGGCATCGAGCACGTTGGCCAGGTCTTCGGGAGTGAGCGGCTCGAAGTAGAGGCGATCCGAGGTGTCGTAATCGGTGGACACGGTTTCCGGGTTGCAGTTGACCATCACCGTTTCGAAGCCGGCGTCCCGAAGCGCGAACGACGCATGCACACAGCAGTAGTCGAACTCGATGCCCTGGCCGATTCGGTTGGGTCCCGAGCCCAGGATGATCACCCGGGGCCGAGCCGACGGGGCCACTTCGTCCTCGTCCTCGGTGGTGGCGTAGTGGTAGGGGGTGTGGGCCTCGAACTCCGCCCCGCAGGTGTCGACGGTCTTGAACGTGGGCCCGGCGTCGAGGGCGAGCCGGATCCGGCGGACGTCGCCGGCAGTCACCCCGTTGCCGAACAGGTGGGCCAGCTGGGCATCGGAGAACCCCAACCGCTTGAGCCGACGCCATCCTCGCCGGTCGAGATCGTCGACCGTCACCCCCAACGTGACCTGGAGATCCAGGGCCATCCGGGCGTCGGTGATCGATGCCATCTCCGACAGGAACCAGGGATCGATGCCGGTGGCGGTGGCCAGCTGATCGACCGACACTCCCCGGCGCAACAGCGATTCGAGCTGGAACACCCGCTCCGGGGTGGCGGTGGCCACCGCCACCAGCAGGTCCTCGACCCGGACCCGGTCGACATCGGCCTCGGACGGATCGGCGTTGAGCCCGGCCCGGCCCTGCTCCAGCGATCGGATCGCCTTCTGCAGCGACTCGGGGAACGTCCGCCCGATGGCCATCACCTCGCCGACCGACTGCATCCGGGTCCCGAGCTCGTCGGTGGCACCGGGGAGCTTCTCGAATGCCCACCGGGGAATTTTGGTCACCACGTAGTCGATGGTCGGCTCGAACGATGCCGGGGTCACCCCGGTGATGTCATTGGTCACCTCGTCGAGCCGGTAGCCGACCGCCAGCTTGGCGGCGATCTTGGCGATGGGGAACCCGGTGGCCTTCGAGGCCAGCGCCGAGGACCGTGACACTCGCGGGTTCATTTCGATCACCACCTGACGCCCGTCGGTGGGGTTCACCGCGAACTGCACGTTCGACCCCCCCGTCTCCACCCCCACCCGGCGGATGCAGGCAAAGGCAGCGTCGCGCATTATCTGGTACTCGACATCGGTGAGGGTCTGGGCCGGGGCGACGGTGATCGAGTCCCCGGTGTGGACGCCCATCGGGTCGACGTTCTCGATGGAGCAGATGACCACGCAGTTGTCAGCGTGATCTCGCATGACCTCGAGCTCGAACTCCTTCTGTCCGGCGATGGACTCCTCGATGAGCACCTCGCCGATCGGCGAGGCATCGATACCCTCAGCGGCCAGTTGGATCAGGCGTTGGCGATCGACGGCGATGCCGGTACCCGCGCCTCCCAGGATGAAGCTCGGCCGGACCATGATCGGGTAGCCGATCGATTCCCCGATGACCAGCGCCTCGTCCAGGGAGTGGGCAAACCCGGAGGCGGGCACGGCCAGACCTATCTCCTCCATAGCCGCCTTGAACTTCTCCCGGTCCTCGGCGGTGGTGATGGCTTCGGCATTCGCCCCGATCACCTCCACCCCGTAGTCGTCGAGCACCCCCCGCTCCGACAGGCTCATGGTGAGATTGAGCGCGGTCTGGCCGCCCAGGGTGGGCAGGAGGGCGTCGGGCCGCTCCCGCTCGATGATGGCGGCCAGCACATCGTGATCAAGTGGCTCGACGTAGGTCCGGTCGGCCATGGCCGGGTCGGTCATGATGGTGGCCGGGTTCGAGTTGGCCAGCACCACCCGGAAGCCCTCCTCGGCCAGGACCCGACAGGCCTGAGTGCCCGAGTAATCGAACTCACAGGCCTGACCGATGACGATGGGTCCGGACCCGATGACCAGGATCGAGTCGATGTCGGAGCGGCGGGGCATCAGGCGGAGCCCCCCGAACCGGTGGCATTCATCAGCAACCGGAACTCCTCGAACAGATAGCGGGCGTCGTGGGGGCCCGGTCCCGCTTCGGGGTGGTACTGGACACTGAAAGCCGGGGTGTCCCGGCTCCGCAGGCCCTCGATCACCCCGTCGTTGAGATTCACGTGGGTGACGTCGGCCGACGCCAGCGATCCCTCGGCCACCGCATAGTTGTGGTTTTGGGAAGTGATCTCCACCTTGCCGGTGGCCAGCCGTTTCACCGGGTGGTTCCCGCCGTGGTGTCCGAACGGGAGCTTGTAGGTGGTGGCACCGAGCGCGGTCGCCAGGATCTGGTGGCCGAGGCAGATCCCGAACACCGGCACCGAACCGCTGGCGGCCAGCTTGCCGATCTCCGCGGTGATGGCCGGGAGCGCGGCCGGGTCGCCGGGCCCGTTGGAAAGGAACACCCCGTCGGGTTCGATGGCCAGAACCTCGTCGGCCGGTGTCGAGGCCGGCACCACCGTCACGGTGGCCAGCTCGCCGAGTTGGCGGAGCATGGCCTCCTTGATCCCGAAGTCGTAGGCCACCACCCGGTAGGGGCCGTGGCCCCGGACCATGACCGTCCCGGTGGTCACGTCCGAAACCAGGTCGCGGCCGTCGGTGGACTCGGCCGCTCGGGCCGCGGCCAGCAACTCGGACTCGGACGCGGTCCCGAAGGCACACGGCATCGCCCCGTGGTGGCGGAGGTGGCGGGTCAGCCGGCGGGTGTCGACACCGGTGATCCCGGGAACCCGGTGCCGGACCAGGAACGCCTCCAACGTCCCCTGCGACCTCCAGTTGCTCGGGCGATCGGCCAGGTCACGCACGATGATGCCGCGGCAGTGGGGCCGGGTGGCTTCGTCGTCGGTGGGGTTGACGCCGTAGTTGCCGATGTGCGGATAGGTGAAGGCGATGACCTGGCCGGCGTAAGAAGGGTCGGTGAGGACTTCCTGATAGCCGGAGAGCACGGTGTTGAACACCGCTTCCCCGGTGGCGATCCCGCCGCTTCCGGCACCGGCGACCGGGTCGGCCCCGATGGCGTCGCCCTCAAACACCTCGCCGTCGGCCAGCACCAGGAGGGCCTCGGATCGAGGGGCGGTCCCGTTCCGTCCGGTCATCGGGTCGCCTCGCCGTCGATGACCACCGGTTCTCCCCGGAAGACCGTGTGCCGGACCCTGCCGGTGAGGGTCCGGCCGGCATACGGCGTGTTGCGGCTCCGGCTGGCCAACGCCAGGGGATCGACCGTCCAGGTGGCGGCGGGATCGATCACACACAGGTTGGCCTCGGCCCCCGGCTCGATCGGGCCCCCCTGGCCCCCTCCACTCTCCGGCCCGAGACCGGCGATGGCCGCCGGCTGCCAACTCATCAGCGCGAGTATCCGGGAGAGGGGGAACTCGAGTTCGGTGATGGCCAAGGCCAGGGCGGTCTGCAGGCCGAGCATCCCCGGAGGGGCGAGGTCGAACGGGAGATCCTTGAACTCGGGAGCGTGGGGGGCGTGGTCGGTGGCGATGGCGTCGAGGGTCCCGTCGGCCAGTCCCGCCTTCACCGCGTCGACGTCGGACTGGGGCCGCAGCGGAGGGTTGACCTTGAACACCGGGTCGTAGTCGACCGCGGCGGCATCGGTCAGCGAAAAATGGTGGGGAGCGGCTTCGGCGGTGACCAGCAACCCGGCGGCTTTGGCCCGCCGAACCAGGTCGATGGACGCCGCGGTGGACAGGTGGAGAAAGTGGATGCGGGCACCGGTGGCCCGGGACAGGGCGATGTCCCTCCCCACCATGACCTCCTCGGCCAGGGCCGGCATGCCCGGAATCCCCAGCCGGCTCGACCAGTCGCCCTCGTGCATGGCACCGTCGCAGGCCAGGGTCCCGTCCTCGCAATGCTGGGCCAGGGTGACGCCGAGGCCACGGGCGTAGTCGAGGGCACGGCGCATCAGGCCGGCCGACTGCACCCCGGCACCATCGTCGGTGAAGAGGTGGACCCCGAGCGCGGCGAGTTCGGCCATCGGGGCGAGATGGTGGCCCTCCCGGCCCACGGTGATGGCCCCGGCCACCGCCACCTGGGCGGTGGCGGTGTGCGCCAACTCGAGTACATTGCGGACGGCGTCGGCGGAGTCGAGCGGCGGGTTGGTGTTGGGCATCGCCACCACCAACGTGTAGCCGCCCAGCGCCGCCGCCCGGGTGCCGGTCTCGATGGTCTCGGCCTCCTCGTGGCCCGGCTCCCGCAGGTGGGCGTGGAGATCGACCAGCCCGGGGGCCAACGTGCACCCGCCGGCGTCGAGCACGGTGGCGCCGGCCGGCACCTCGAGTCCCTCGCCGATGGCTTGGACGACGCCGTCGGACACCGCCACATCCACCCGACGCTCACCGGTGGCGTCGATCACGGTGCCCCCCCTGATCACCAAGGTGGGCTCACCTCCACGCGGCTCAGGCATCGGCACCGCTCTCGACCTGGCCCTGTCCGAGCATCAAGAACAGCACCGCCATCCGGACGGCCACCCCGTTGCTGACCTGGCCGGTGATGTGGGCCGCCGGCAGGTCGGCGACCTCCGAGGCGATCTCCACTCCCCGCACCATCGGTCCGGGATGAAGAATCAGGGTCTCGGGTTTCAACATCGCCGCCCGGCGGGCGGTCAGCCCGAACCCGGCGGTGTACTCCCGAAGGCTGGGCACGAACTCGCCACTTCCGCGTTCGGACTGGAGCCTGAGCAGCGACACCACGTCGGCCGACGGAAGCTCCTTGTCGATGTCGTGACTGACGGCGACGATGGGCCATCCCTCGATCGAGGGCGGCAGCAACGTCGGGGGCGCCACCAGCGTCACCTCCGCTCCCAGGGCGGCATAGGCGGAGATCTGGGAACGAGCCACCCGGCTGTGCCGGATGTCGCCGACGATGACCACCTGCAGGCTCTTGAACCGGTGGACTCCCTCATCGCCCCCGCCCAGCGCCTGGCGGACGGTATAGAGGTCGAGGAGGGCCTGGGTCGGGTGCTCGTGCCAGCCGTCCCCGGCGTTGATGACCGACGAACTGGTGACCCATCGGGCCACCCGGGCCGGTGCCCCCGAGGACGAATGGCGCATAATGATGGCGTCGATGCCCATGGCTTCGATGGTCTCCACCGTGTCGCGGAGCGACTCGCCCTTCTTCAGCGATGAGGATCCGGCCGCGAACGACAGCACGTCGGCCGAGAGCCGCTTGGCTGCGGTCTCGAAGGAGACCCGGGTGCGGGTCGAGTCTTCGAAGAACAGGGTCGCCACCGTGCGCCCCCGGAGGGCCGGGACCTTCGGATTGGCCCGATGTCCGACCTCCACGAAGGAGTCGGCCACCCGGAGCACCTCGCCGATGCCATCGGAACCGAGGTCGTCGATGGCCAGGAGATGGTGAGGGAAGCTGCTCACTTCCCCACCAGATCCCCGAGGGCCACGCCGTCTTCGGTGACGTCGACCATCTCGTCGCGGCGGGTGGGGAGGTTCTTTCCGACGTAATCCGGGCGGATCGGCAACTCCCGGTGGCCCCGATCGACCATCACCGCCAGCTGTACCGCCTGAGCCCGCCCGTACTCGCTGACCGCGTTCAAGGCGGCCCGGATGGTGCGGCCGGTGAACAACACGTCATCGACCAGCACCACGGTGGCACCGGTGAGATCGAAGCTGATGTCGGTCACCGCTTCCGGCAACACCGGGCGCAATCCGATGTCGTCGCGGTAGAAGGCCACATCGAGGATGCCGACCGGGATGGTGGTGTTCTCGACGGCTTCGAGGCTGGCGGCCAGCCGTTGGGCGATCGGGACCCCGCCGGTTTGTAGGCCGATCAGCACCAGGTGCTCCAGGCCCCGATTCCGCTCGGCGATCTCGTGGGCCATGCGGGTGATGGCTCGCTGGACGTCGGATGCCGACATCACTTGGGCCCTGGGTACAAATACCGCGCCCCGCGGTCGTGCATGACTGCGTTCGCGTTCGGCCACCGTTCCTCCTGTCCGTTCGGGCCTCACGGGACCCGCTTCACGGTCAGACGTTGACTATACCGCGACCCTCAGCTCGTCGCGGCACCTCGGGCACCGTCACCCTCGGCCCGGAGCGGGCCCAGACCGGCAAACGTCGCCAGTCCGCTCCCGGCGAACACGGTGAGCTGATCGACCAACTCGGCCCGTGACACCGTCCTCGAATCCACCCACCAGTCGGCGGCCATGAACACCGAACCCATCAATGCGTAGCCGAGGGTGGCGGCCGGGCCGGGATCGGCTCCGGCCGCATTCAGACCCTCAGCCAGGATGCCGCCCACCTGCTCGCCGACCGAAACCAGCAGTCGGCGGTCGCCGAGGGAACGACCGAAGCCGGCGGCGCCCTGGACCAGAAACCGGAACAGGGCCGGCTCGTCTTCCACGAATTGGCAGAAGGCGTCGATGGCCCCCCGCAACGCCGTCGGGAGCTGGCGATCGTCCGCCATCAATGACCCGATCCGCTCCGACATCTCCCCCGCCACCTCGGCGGCCAAGGCGTCGGCCAACGAAGCTTTGTCGGCAAAGGCGGCGTAGAGGGCGGGCTTGGTATAGCCGGCCACCCCGGCGATCGCCGCCATCGACGCATCCGGGCCGAGTTGGGCGATGGCCTGTCGGGCTGCCGCCATCAGCTGGCGCCGGCGGCGCTCCGGATCCGGTCGGGGCCCAGGGGGTCGTCCCCGGCGGACCGGGCGGGCGGCCATGGCGGTGGTTCCCATGAATCCAGTATAAAGTACCAACGGTAGTTAATGTGCCGATCCGGGAGGACGAACCCATGAAGCTCGACCCCATGAGCCCGATCCGCGGGATGGTGGCCTCCACCCTGCGCAGCAAGTTGGGTAAGCCGCTGGTGTCCTTCGACGATTCTCCCGGGGACCCTGGCCTGTTCGGCCCGGATTCGGTCACCTGGCGGGTGCACTCGGACATGCCAGCCATGCTCATCGGCGGGGTGTCGTCGCTGTTGCTGCAGACGCTCCATCCCGGGGCTATGGCCGGGGTGGCGGATTTCTCCGTGTATGAGGAGGACCCGCTGGGCCGGCTGCAGCGGACCGGCACCTTTGTCGGCGGGACCATCTTCGGTTCCACCGCCACCGCTGAGAACCTCATCGCCACGGTGAAGAAGGTCCACCTGTCGGTGAAGGGGACCCGTCCTGACGGCCTCCCCTACGCCGCCTCCGATCCGGATCTGCTCCGCTGGGTCCACGTGGCCGAACACGCCCAGTTCCTCCGGGCCAACCAGCTCTTCGGGGTCCGGCCCCTCCGGGCGCCGGATGTGGATCGGTACTTCGACGAGGTCGCCGAGATTGCCCGCCGGCTGGGGGCGACCGAGGTTCCCACCGATGCCGCCGGTGTCGACACCTACTTGACCGCCGTCCAACCCGAACTCGAATTCGGGGACCAGGCGGCCCGAGGCCTGCAATTCCTACTGGCCCCCAACATCGGCGGTGCGGTGGAGCAGGCCGCCTATGCCCCGTTGATCCGGGCGGCCATTTCGATCCTGCCCGATTGGTCGTCGCGGATGCTGGGGATCTGGCAGCCCTGGCCGGAGTTGGTGGCAACCCGCGGGGCCGCCTGGGGTCTGTGCCGGGCCATGCGGATGATGATGCCGCGGAGCGAGGCCTTCAGCCGTTCGCTGCGCCGGGCCCGGGCAGTGCCGGAGCCGGCCGCCGCCTGACCTCAGTCCCGAAGCCGGGCGGCCAACGTCGACAGCACCCCGTTGACGAAGCGCCCGGAATCGTCGGTGGAGTAGCCGGAGGCCAGCTCGACCGCCTCGTTGAGGATCACCGCAGTGGGCACTTCCGCCGAGCCCAGCAGTTCGGCCACCGCCAGGCGGAGGACGTTCCGGTCGACCACCGCCATCCGGTCGAGGTCCCACCCGATGGCGGCGGCGTCGATGAGCCCGTCGATTTCGACGCCCCGGTCCTCTACCATGTGCAACAACGCCACCGTGTACGGATCCGGCACGACCATCAGCGCCTCGAGGATCACCGACGGGGAGTCACCCTTCAGCTCTGCCTCGTACATGAGGGAGAGGGCCCGCTCTCGGGCCTGGTGTCGGGGCGAGGTTTCCATGGTGGGAGAAACGATGGACCGGCCAGAGCCACAATGCTCGGCGGTTCCGACGGTCAGGCTCGGGTCAGGTACTCGCCCGAACGGGTGTCCACCTTGATCATCTCACCCGGGTTCACGAACAACGGCACCTGGAGGACCAAACCGGTCTCCACGGTGGCCGCTTTGCGGGCACCCGAAACCCGGTCGCCCTGAACACCCGGCTCCGTCTCGGTCACCTTCAACTCGACGGCGGCCGGCAGATCGACCCCGACGATCTCGGTCCCGAAGAACTGCAGCACGGCGTCGTCGCCTTCCTTCAGGTACTTCGCCGAGTCGCCGAGGGAGGCGGTGGTCACCTGGAGCTGCTCGTAGGAGACTTTGTCCATGAACACGTAGTCGGAGCTGTCGCGGTAGAGGAACTGCATCTCCCGCTTGTCGATGATCGCCTGCTCGAGCTTCTCGTCGGCCCGGTAGGTGCGTTCGATCACCGCTCCGGTCCGGACATTCTTCAGTTTGGTTCGCACGAAGGCACCGCCCTTGCCCGGCTTCACGTGCTGGAACTCGACCACGGCAAACAGCCCTTCGGGCAGATTGAGGGTCATGCCATTGCGGAGATCATTGGTGGAGACAGCCATCAGACGGGAACTTCTTTCGGGAACTGGGTGAGGGAGCGGCTGCCGTCCTCGGTCACCACCAAGGTGTCCTCGATGCGTACCCCACCGGTGTCGGGCAGGTACACGCCCGGCTCGACGGTGATGACGGCGCCGGGGGCGAGGATAGCAGTTGACCCTGGTCCGACCGACGGGGCCTCGTGGATGTCCAGGCCCACGCCGTGGCCGGTCCCGTGCTCGAACCGCTCTCCCCAGCCGGCTTCGTCGATCACCTGGCGGCAGATCAGGTCCACCGCGCCGGTCTCGGTTCCCGGGTGCACCGCCGCCACCCCGGCCCGCTGGGATGCGGCCACCACCGCGAACACCCGGGCGAGCTCGCCGGTCGGCTCCCCCCCGACACAGAAGGTTCGGGTCATGTCCGAGCGGTAGCCGTCGAAGATGGCGCCGAAGTCGACCACCACCGGGTCCCCCGGCCGAATCCGGCGGTTGCCCGGCCGGGCGTGGGGTTTGGCGGAGTTCTCACCGGAGGCCACGATGGTCTCGAAGGCGCTGTCCTCGGCCCCGGCCAATCGCATGGCGTGATCGAGGGCGGCGGCGAAGCCCGACTCGGTCAGGGCGCGGTCGGTTCCCTTCCCCGAGCCCACCGCCGCCAACAGCGGGAGCACTTCGGCCAGCCCCTGGTCGGCGATGGCGGCCGCCCGTTCCATCCGGAGGATCTCACTGGCGTCCTTCACCACCCGGAGCCCCTCGATCATCCCCTGGGTCGGCAACAGCTCGACCGCCTCGAAGATCTCCGCCCATGAGCGTTGCCCCGCCCACGTCACGTCGTCAGCTTCCAGACCGACCCGGACGGCCGATCCCACCGCCCCGGCCAAGGCGTCCCGCTGGGCCTGGACACCGCCCACCACGATGGTCACCGCGTCGCCGACGCCGGCGGCGTCGAGCTGCTCGGCCGACTGGGTCCGGTACCGTCCATCGGTGGTCAGCACCGCTCCCTTGTCGCTCACCAGCAAGACGCCGGCCGACCCCGAGAACCCGGTGAGCCAGCGGATGTTGGCCGGGGTGGTGACCAGCAACGCATCGATGGCGACACCGTCCTCATCGACCGGGTCGAACCGTTGTCGCAGCCGGTTCATCCGCCCCACCACCGACATCGGGGGAAGGTGATCGGTGTCGGTCATCGCCGGCACCTCACGGCTCCGATCGGGCGACAAGAATCCGGTGGACCGCCTCCACCGCCAGCCCGTAGCCCAACCCGCCGAATCCGGCGATGCACCCGTGGGCCACCGGGGCAATCACCGACAGGTGACGGAAGGGCTCGCGGGCGGCCGGGTTGCTGAGGTGCAGCTCGACCACCACTCCGTCGAACGCCGCCAGGGCGTCGTGCAGCGACCACGACGTGTGGCTGAGGGCTCCGGCGTTGACGATGATTGCCACCGCTCTCCCCCGGGCACCCTGGACCGCCTCGACCAGCTCCCCCTCGTGGTTGGTCTGGAGGTGCTCGAGATCCAGGCCCAACCCGGCCGCCGCCTGGGTGGCGGTGGCGACATGGTCGGCCAGCGTCTCGGGTCCGTAGACGTCCGGCTCCCGGTCGCCCAACAGGTTCAGGTTGGGTCCCGACAACAGCACGATGAGTCCGGAGTTGCTCACGATCTAGGTTCCATCTCTGCCAGGGTAGCGAGCACCTCGGACGGCGCGACGTCCCGCACCGGTTCGGGTCCCCGGGGACCGTCCAGCACGAAGGTCAGGTCATGGTGGGCCTTCTTGTCCCGGGCCATGAACGAAAGCAGCTCTTCGGCGTCGGCCCCAGCCGGAAGATCACCCGACAGGTCGAAGGCACCGATCACTCGACGGTGGAGGGCGACCCGTTCATCGTCGATCCGCCCGAGCCGTCGGGCCAACAAGGCGGCGAAGACCAGGCCGATGGCCACCGCCTCGCCGTGGCGGAGGTCCCATCCATGCTCCGGCCCGAAGGCGGCCGCCTCCAGGGCGTGGGCCAGGGTGTGCCCGTAGTTGAGGATCATCCGGCGATCACCCTCCCGCTCGTCGGATGCCACCACCTCCGCCTTGATCTGAACGCATCGGGCCACCTGGTCGACGAGATCGAGAGCGAGCAGGAACTCGTCGGGTCGGGACGGCGACCCCGGGGTCGACAACCCGTCGAGGAAGGCGTACTTGGCCATCTCGCCGCGCCCCGACGCCCATTCCCGGGGCGGAAGGGTGGCCAGGACCTCCGGATCGCACAGCACGGCCCGGGGTTGCCAGAAGGCTCCGACTAGATTCTTCCCCTCGGGAAGATTGACGCCCGTCTTGCCGCCGATGGCCGCGTCCACCTGCCCGACCAACGTGGTCGAGACGTTCACGTAGGCGGTCCCCCGCTGGAATGATGCGGCGGCGAATCCGGCCAGGTCGGTCACTACCCCGCCTCCGACGGCGATCACCACATCCGCCCGACTGATGCCGGCCCGGGCGAAGCCCCGGGTGAGTTCCTCCACCCCGCTCAGCGTCTTGGCCCCCTCACCGTCCGGCACCGTGAACACGTCGAACGGCAGGCCCGGGTCAACCGCCACCGGAATGCCGGCCTGGGTCACCACCGCCGCCCGTCGGGCCGACGGGACCGACGCCGAGACCACTTCGGCCAGTAGCTGGCGGGCACCGTCCCCCACCACTACGTCGTAGGCCCGCTCCCCCAAGGCCACCGGAATCCGGATCACCCTCCGGCCCCGTTCTCGGCGTCGACCAGACCGGCCCCGGCCAGCACCCGCTCGACCACCGTCTCCGGGGCGAGCCCGTCGACGTCGATCACCAGGTGGGCGATCGACGCGTAGAGAGGACGGCGGACCTGGTCGAGCGACCTCAGCGATTCCAGCGGATCGTCCCCCAGGAGTGGCCGGCCCTCGCCGCCCCCGACCCGGCTCCCGAGCGTCGTCGGTTCGGCCCGTAGCCAGACCACCACCCCGGAACCGGCCAGCAGGGCGCGGTTGGCCTCCGAGAGGACCGCCCCTCCAGCCACCGAGATCACCACCGGCGCCGGGTCGGCGACCGCTTCGGCCAGCACCCGGCTCTCCTCGGCCCGGAAGGCCGGCTCCCCGTCCTCGGCGAAGATCTCCGGCACCGTGCGGCCGGTGGCGGCCAGCACCTGGGCGTCGGAATCGAAGAACTTCCACCCCAGTCGGGCGGCGGCCAGCTGCCCGACCGTCGTCTTGCCTGCCCCCATCATCCCCACCAGCAACAGCCGATCAGCCATCGGTCGGTGGCGGGGCCGCCGCCGACGGCGTCTCTCCCAAACCTTTCAGATAAGCCACCCGGTTGCGCCGGAACTCGGTCACCGAGTCACCGCCGAACTTCCGGAGGGCTTCGCCGGCCAGGACCAACGACACCATGGTCTCGCCCACCACTCCCATCGCCGGCACCGCGGTCACATCGGTCCGCTCCTTGAAGGACACAGTGGTTTCCTTGGTCACCACGTCGACCGTCTCGAGTGACGGACGGTTGAGGGTGGCCAGTGGCTTCATCGAGGCCCGGGTCACGATGGGGGAACCGGTGGACACCCCGCCCTCGATCCCGCCGGCCCGATGGGTGTCCCGCATGTACCCGCCCCCGAGCTTGCCGGCCAGGGCGGTCTCCCGATCCTCGGACTCGGGGTCGGCCACCCGGATGGCGTCGTGGGCCACCGACCCCCGAAGGGCCGGCAGGTCCAGCCCGTCGCCGATCTCCACCGCCTTGATGGCCTGGATGCTCATCAGCGCCTGGGCCAAGAGGGCGTCGAGGCGCCGGTCCCACTGCGCGTAGCTGCCCAGCCCGACCGGGACGCCGTAGGCGATGATCTCGGCCACCCCGCCCAGCGAGTCGCCGTCCTTGGCGGCCGCCTTGATGGCCGCCACCATCCGGCCCTCGGCTTCGGGGTCGGCGCTCCGTACCGGGGATTCGTCGATGCGCTGGCGGTCCTCGAAGGTCGGCAACACCCCGGCCTCCGACCGCTCGGGGCCGATCTGGACGATGTGGCTGAGGACGTCGACGCCGATCTGGGCCAATAGCAGCTTGGCCAGCGTCCCGGCCGCGACCCGGGCGGCTGTCTCCCGGGCGGAAGCCCGTTCGAGGACGTCACGAGCATCGTTCAACCCGTACTTGAGCATGCCGGCCAGGTCGGCATGCCCGGGCCGGGGCTGGGTGAGGACCTTGGTGGGGAGACCCGGAGCCGGCGACATCTCCTCTTCCCACTTGGGCCACTCGGTGTTGGCGATCTCGATGGCAATCGGCGATCCGAGGGTGCGGCCGTGGCGGACCCCGGCCACCAGGGTCACTTCGTCGGCCTCGAAACGCATGCGGGGACCCCGGCCGAAGCCGAGGCGGCGCCGGGCCAGGCCGAATTGCAGATCTTCGGTGGTGACCAGCAGCCCAGCCGGCATGCCCTCCACGATCACCACCAGGGCGCGACCATGGGACTCTCCGGCGGTCAAATAGCGAAGCATCTGGGCAAATCTACTCGGGGTGCCGAACCCCCTGGCTCTAAGTGGTCCCGAAAAAGCTGTGGGCCAGGTGAGCTCCGAAGAACACCGCCAGCACCGCACCCACCGACAGGGCGGGGGCGAACGGGATCCGGGTCTTCCGACCCGAGGCCAGCACCGCCATCATGATGAGGCCGAACACCATGCCGATCAGGAAACCGCCGAAGAAGGCCAGATAGGCGTGCACCAGGCTCAGATAGCCGACGCAGATTCCGATCACCCCGGCCAGCCGGACGTCGCCGAACCCCATCCCCTGGGGGATGAACCACCAAATGGTGAAGAAGAACCCGAAGGCCACCGCGCCGGCGATGGCCGAGCCGCTCAAATGCTGCCACTGATGGTCGACCCCGGCGGTAGCCACCAGCAACGGGACGATCAGGACGAGGGCGGCGTAGATCAACCGGCGGGGAACCAGACGGTAGGACAGGTCGGTCACGGCCACCACCACCAACAGGGCGAAGAGCACGCAGAACGGCGCCAGCACCAGATCGGTACCGAAATGCACCGCCCCCAGGCCGAACAGGGCCCCGGTGAGAACGGCCGCCGCCACTGTCCGGACCACGGAGGGGCCCCGCACCACCAGATGGCTCGGGGTCGCGATCGGCGCCGGGTCGGCGTCGTCGGTCAACGGGGGTTCAGCGATCGGCGCGGCGCCGACCTCGGCCTCACGCTTCTCGGCCGCGTCGGCCCGCTTGCGTAGCTCGTCCTGATGGCTGCGGTCGGCCAACCGCTGGCCGATGGGGTCCAACGCTCCACCGGCGGCCAGTCCGGCGATGGTCGCCCCGGCGAGAAGGACTGCGTTCACCCGTTGAAACGTACCGGACGATCCCGGTGGATGGGCGCATCGTTCGCGCCCCGGAGGCAATCGTCGGTTCCGGACGCCGTTGGTCACGCGGTTGGCTCACGCCTGTCATCATTGGGAGCGTGACCCCAGCCCGACCCCGCGTGCCCTCCGATGCTCACGAATGGATCAGCTTCCAGGATCCCGACGAGGAACGGACGTGGCAGTTCGACGTGACCTTTCTCACCAGCCCGTGGACCTGCATCTACGGTCAAGGTTGCCAGGGGGTTCTCACCGGTCCGGCTCCGGAGCTCGAACAGGGGTGCTGCTCCTACGGCGCCCACTTCACCGGCAAGAAGGACGCTCGCACCGTCGAGAAGGCGGCGGCGGATCTGACCCCCGATCTCTGGCAGTTCCATCGCCAGGGCCGCAAAGGGGTGGTGAAGAAACTCCCGGACGGAGAGCTCGCCACCCGGATGGTCGATGGCGCGTGCATCTTCTTGAACCGGCCCGGCTTCCCGGCCGGGGCCGGGTGCGCGCTGCACAAGTCAGCCGAGCGGCAAGGGCGAAGTCACGTCGAACTGAAGCCGGAAGTGTGCTGGCAGCTTCCTCTCCGGCGGGAGGACGAATCGTCGCCCGATGGCCACGTCACCTCGGTGATCCGTCAGTGGGATCGCCGCCACTGGGGCGAGGGGGGCGAGGAGTTCCATTGGTGGTGCACCGAGGATCCGGCGGCGTTCATCGGGCACGAACCGGTGTACGTGAGCATGCAGACCGAACTGGTCACCATGACCGGTAAGAAGGTCTACCGCCGGCTCAGCGCCTACCTCGACGAGCGGATGATCCCGCGGACCAAGGTCTCGCTGCTCCCGCATCCCGCCACCCGCGGGTAACCCTCGCCGCCGTCACTCGGCCAGCGGGTCGTCCTCGGCATAGGTGGACCGGCTCGGGGTGGTCCCCAGGATCTCGTCGTACTCGTCCTCGGTGGCCAGGCACCAGGAGGCGTGCTTGTCGTCGGGTTCTGCCCCGCATTCGGGGCAGCTCCGGTTCGCGGTCGCGACCGAGCGCTTCAGACTGCGTGCCTCTTCGAAGCGGCGATGCCGACCCTTCTTCACCGAAACTCCTTGTCCCCGGACTGTCCCCGGCCAAGACGGCGCCCAAACACAGCCCACTGGGCCGGGGCAACCGCCGTCCACCGATGCGCCCTCAGTGTAGTGCGGGCCACAGGCGGTCGTAACGCGGAAAACACCACTGTACGATCGTTGGGTGCCCGAAGGATTCGACCCCCAAGCCATGATCGAGCGGTTCCGGGACCGGGCAAATGCCGTCCGCGACCGGGGCCTCCCCCCCATCGAGGGACCTGAGCGCCTGCGCTTCAAAGAGCAGATGCAGGCCGACTTCATGGACTACGCCATGCTCGGGGACGCCCAGGCGGAGTTGGTGGACGGCATTCTCACCCTCCGGATCGACCTCCGGCCGAAGGACTCCGCCCCGGAGGGCTGAGGGCCGCCAGTCAGCCCCCGTAGTTCATCCGGGTGTCCTCCATCCGGAGCACGTCGCCGGCCCCCGGGCCGTCCTCCGGTCCGGAGCCGCCGCCGGCCAGCTCCCCGACGTCCACCACTTCGCCGATGTACAGGACATGGCTGCCGTCCTCGGCCGGACCCGCCTCCAACTCCACCGTCTGGCGGAGGGCGCAGGCCAGCCAACCCACCGCGGCGGGCAGGACGGGTACCCCTCCGGTGACCTCGACCACCGTTTCACCCTGAATGGTGGTGAGGTTCTGACCCGGACCGAATTCCACCTCGGTGGCCGGCTTGACGAACCGGCGCACCATCGCCCGATCGGACCGGGCGAGGATTGAGATCGAGAACACCCGGCTCTCGCCGATCAGGCCGGCGGTGACCGCAGCTTTCTCCACCGCCACCGCCACCAGCTTCGGAGTGGTCGATACCTGCATGACCAGATTGGCGACCATCAAGTTGGCCCGGTCGCCGGCCCGGCTCCCGACCACGAACAGCCCGGTGGGCATCGACCACAACACCCGGCGCCGTCGGCGGTCGTACTCCTCGGGGTCTTGGCCAAGGGGAATGGGCCCGATGATGCTGGTACCGGTGGACATGTCCTCAGCTCCCGAACGGATCGACGTTGGCCGGGGCGCTGGTGGTGGTGGTGGAGGGCACCTTCCCGGTCACCGCGGCGATGCGCTCGAGGGCGGTGTTTATCTGGGTCTGGGCCTTGGTCCGCAAGGTGGCCGAGGTGGCCAGCAGCTTCTGGTCACCGTTGGCCCCGTTGTAGCAGTCGGTACCGGCGTCATAGGCGGTGGCATAGGCGGCGGACAGGTCGTCGGACAGCTGCTGGTCCGGGGTCGGCAGGTTGCCGTTGGCGGTCCCGGCGTCATCCACCAACAGCCCGCACACCGATCGGATCTCTCCAGCCGGGTCGTGCTGACGGAACGCCAGATCCACGTTCTTGATGTCCACCTCGACCGTTCCGATCGAGCCCCCGGCACCCGCCCCGTTCACCCACGCCGTCAGCCGATGGGCAGGGGTCCCCGCCTGCTCCTGGGCGGCACAGCCGGCCAGTGCCATCGAACCGATCGCCACCGCGGCAGCCACCGCCGCGGTGCCGGCCGGCCGTCTGACCCTCAAGCCGGGTACCCGGTGCGGTCGGATTGCCACGACGGGTCGAGCTGCCGGAGGAAGGTGGCACACCGCTCCTCTTCACTGTGCTCACCGATCGAACCCGCCGCCGAGCGCAGGCCGTCGAGGCACCGGAGGAAGGGACGGTTCTCCTCCTGGGCCCAACGCACCGTCCCCGAACCCTTCCAGCCCGCCCCCCGGAGGGCGTCGAGCCCCCGGTGATAGCCGACCCGGAAGTAGGCGTAGGCCTCGACATCGTCGCGGGCCAGCGATCCGAGGGCGGCCCAGGCGGCCAGCGACTTCGGCTCGGACCGCACGACGTCGGCCACCGCGTGCCGGCGGCGCTCGCCGGGTTGGTCGAGGGCGGATCCGAGGGCGGCCACCACCGCCTCGGATTCGGGCGGCAGGATCGTTTCGGGGAGTCCCGCCGTCAACCTCACCGGTGACGCATCGGAGGTCGGTTGGGCGGGTGCACTCATGGAGGCGAGTGTAGGGCGGCGCCGACCCGGCCCTCCTTCGCCCCACCGTCGCGGCGATCAGACGAAGCTGACCAGGTGGTAGTTCTTCTTGCCCCGTCGCACCAGCAGATACCGGCCGGCGAGGAGATCGTCGGCCACCAGCATCCGGTCGACGTCGGCCTCCCGGTGATTGTTGACGTAGACGCCACCCTGCTCGATGGTGGTCCGGGCCAGGGTCTTGGACTTGACCCCGATCTCGACCAGGAGGTCCACCAGCGGCAGACCGCCGGCGTCGAGCCGGCTCCGGGGCATCTGGGTGGAAGGGGCGTCGGCAAAGACGTCGAGGAGCGAACGCTCGTCGAGGTCGGCGACCTCGACGCCGAACAGGGCGGCCGCCGCCCGTTCCGCCCCTTGGGTTTCCTGCTCGCCGTGCACCAGGGTGCACACCCGGCGGGCCAGTTCCCGCTGGGCGTCCCGGCGTTCGGGGTGATCGGTGGTGGCCTCGTCGAGGGCGGTGATCTCCTCGGCGGAGAGAAAGGTGAAGTAGCGGAGATAGGTGCCAACCACCGCGTCCTCGCTCCGGACGAAGAACTGGTACAGCTGATAGGGGCTGGTGCGGTCGGGGTCGAGCCACACCGTCCCGGTCTCTGTCTTCCCGAACTTGGTGCCGTCGGCCTTCAACACCAACGGCGTGGTCAATCCCCATACTTCGGCCTGCCGTACCTTGCGGATCAGGTCGATCCCCATGGTGATGTTCCCCCACTGGTCACTCCCGCCGAGCTGGAGGGTGCAGTTGCACTCGTCGAGCAGCTGGAGGAAGTCGTAAGCCTGCAACAACATGTAACTGAACTCGGTGAAGGAGATGCCCTGCCCGTCGCGGTCGAGCCGGGATCGCACCGAGTCCTTGGCCACCATCTGGTTGACGGTGAAATGCTTGCCGACGTCGCGTAGGAAGTCGAAGAGGCGGAGCTCGGTCAGCCAGTCGGCGTTGTTCATCAATCGGGCCGGCGCGTCGCTCCCCGGCCCGAAGTCGAGGAACCGCTCGAGCTGGCCTTGGATGCCGTCGAGGTTGGCTTGCAGCGATTCCGCCTCCAGCAGCGATCGTTCCTCCGACTTCCCGCCCGGATCACCGATGAACCCGGTCCCTCCCCCGGCCAGGGCGATCGGTCGGTGTCCGGCCAGCTGGAGGCGCCGCAGGGTGCACAGCTGCAGCAGGTGGCCGACATGGAGGCTGTCGGCGGTCGGGTCGAACCCGGTGTAGGCGGTCAGCCGATCGGTGTCGAGACGTGCCTCGAGGGCCGGGTCGGTCATCTGGTGGATGAGCCCCCGAAAGCGGAGATCCTCGGCAAGTCCGGACATGGACTCAGCCTGCCACGTCGGCACCACCCGCCGGCAACATCCGGTGCCTACCCCGACGCGGCTGCCACCTCTGCCGCCCACCCGACGGGGACCGATACGCTCCGATGGCCGGTCGTCGGTGGCGGAATCCGTTTCCGCCCAGCCATCAAGGAGTCCGCGGTGCCAAATCCCTATCTCGAAGGCAACTTCGCTCCGGTGCTCGAAGAGCTGACCGAGGATCACCCCTTGCCGGTCACCGGCGTCATCCCTCCCGACCTCGAAGGCCATCTCCTCCGCAACGGGCCCAACCCGGCGGTGCTGCCGGCCGACGTCGCCGGGTACCACTGGTTCACCGGCGACGGGATGATCCATGACGTCTCGCTGGCCGGGGGGAAAGCCGTCGGCTATCGGAACCGCTGGGTCAGAACCCGCAAGCTGGCCGCCGAGATCGGCACCGAGGCGCCCAAGGGGCCGTCAGAACCGCTCAACGGACCGGCCAACACCCATGTCATCCGGCACGCCGGCACCACGCTGGCCCTGGTGGAGTCGGGCTTCCCCCATGCCCTGTCCAAGGATCTCGAGCGGGCCCGGGTCCACGACTTCGACGCGGCGTTGGCATCGCCGATGACCGCCCACCCGAAGCTCGACCCGGCCACCGGGCAGCTCCTGTTCTTCGGCTATGACGTCTTCGGGCCTCCATTTCTCCGGTACCACACCGTCGATTCCACCGGCGCCCTGACCCGCACCCAGGAGATCGTCATCCCGCGGGCGGCGATGATGCACGATTTCGGGGTCACCGCCTCCCGGGTGGTGTTCATGGACCTGCCGGTGGTCTTCGACCCGGATCTGGCCGCCACCGGGCGATCGCTCCCGTTCCGGTGGATGCCGGAGGCGGGAAGCCGGATCGGGGTGATGCCTCGCGAGGGTGACGACGGGGATGTCACCTGGATCGGGGTCGATCCGGTGTACGTGTTCCACGTGCTCAACGCCTACGACGACGGGGACGTCATCGTCATGGACATCATCCGGTACGACTCCGCCTTCGACACCGCTCCCGGCGGGGCCATCGGGTCCACCCCACCGGTGTTGGCCCGATGGACCATCGACCCGGCCGGCAACTCTGTGGACGAAGTCAGGCTGGATGACGCGCCGGTGGAGTTCCCGCGGATCGATGACGAGGTCGCCGGCCGCCGTCACCGATACGGCTACGGAATGCTGTTGGGATCGGAACCCGGGACCGACGAATCGATCGGCCTCATCAAATACGACCTTCAGCGGGACGAGGCCATCCGCTTCGATCCGGGCGAGTACCGGGCACCCGGCGAGCCCGTCTTCGTCCGGGCCGCCGACGGCGGAGGCGAAGACGAAGGTTGGGTGTTGAGCGTTGTCTACGACCGGGCCCGTGACGCCAGTGATCTGGTCATCCTGGATGCCACCTCGTTCGCCGGACCGCCGGTGGCGACCGTGCACCTCCCGGCGCGGGTGCCGTTCGGGTTCCACGGATCGTGGCTGCCGTCCACGTCCTGACCAGGACCGACTGGTAAAGTTGGTCGCCGCGCACCGCCGGGGAACCGGTAGGTGACGCCAACTCGGGCGTCGTGCGTGGGAAACTTTTCCGATCCACATCGGTGGGATGCGTCGTCCCGGCCGATCGACACAACGAGCGACAGGCCACCTTCTTGCCACCATCCATCGACCACGCCCAGACGGGTGCCGACGGCCCCAACCACCGCCCGGCCCGGCGTGGCTTGGGCGCACCCCGGCGGCGGCGACACGGAGTGATCGGATCGTATGGCAGGTAACAACGAGTTCCCGGGACCGATCCTCGGGGGCCAAATCCCGATCCCCCGCCGGGCGGGGGAGTCGATCCCATCTCCGGCCCAGCCCCGGCTCAAGCCGGCCAAGCGCCGCCGCTCGACCGGAGAGCGGGTCCTGCGGATCATCATCATCATTCTCATCATCGTGGTGGTCCTGGCCGCCAGCGGCTATGGCTACTTCCGGTACGAGTGGGGCCAGATCAAGACCGCGGTGTGTCCGAGTTGCGTGGCGGTGGCCAACGGCGCCCCCTACAACGTGCTGGTGATCGGGTCCGACACCCGGACCGGGGAGACGGCCGCCCAGGCCCAACAGTTCGGCAACGCGACCACCGCCGGTGGCCAGCGGAGCGACACCATCAAGATCGTCCACGTCGATCCGGCCAGTGGAACCGCCAGCACGCTCTCCATCCCCCGGGACACCTTCGTGACCCTTTCCGGCGTGCCGGCGTCGTCGGGGGTGTCGACCAAGAACAAGATCAACGCCGCCTTCGCCGTCGGCCCCAACGATCCCAACCCGAGCGGTACCGGAGCCAACGGGGTGGTCCAGACGGTCGAGAACACCTTCGGGATTCCGATCAGTCACTGGATCGTGGTCAATTTCTTCGGGCTCACTGACGCGGTCAACGGGCTCGGGGGAATCAAGATGAACTTCCCCTATCCGGTCAAGGACTACGGCGACTGCAATGCCAACGGCGTCTACAGCAATTGCACCGGTCTGAACGTCCCGACCACCGGCTGCCAATCCCTCAACGGCACCATGGCGCTGGCCCTGTCCCGATCCCGGCACTTCGAGTACTACAAGGGAGGGACGTGGGTGAGTGACTACTCCTCGGACATCGGCCGCATCACCCGGCAGAACCTGGTCATCGAAGCCGTGGTCAACAAAGCCAAGTCGACCTACAACCCGATCCAGGCGGCCTCGTTCATCTCCTCGCTCACCCACGACGTCACCCTCGACGACCAATTCAGCTCAGGGATGCTGTTGAGCCTGGCCGAGCGTTACCACGCCTTCTCCGGATCCAGCCTCCAGAACTACACCATCACCACGGTGGGGGCGAGCTACGCGCCCTACGGGGGCGAGGCGGTCCAAGTCGTCCAACAACCCCAGACCCAGCAGACCATCACCCAATTCCTGGGGGGAGCCACCGGGACCGTCAGCACCCCTCCGCTGGACGGCTACGGGAGTCCGATCCCGGTGCCGACGGTGACACCGACCACCGCTCCGGCGACGACGGCCACCACCAGCGGGAGTTCAGCTACCACGGCTCCGGCCGCGGCGGCGTCGAGCGTCCCCTCCTACGATCCGACCCCCTGCTGAGCGGTCGCACTCGGACCCGTCGGGTGGGTGTCGGCGCCCATGGCGTCGTCGACGGCCCGGACCACCGCCCGATTGATCTCGGCGTGGAACTCCACATTCGCCGATCGGTCCGGTAGCTGTACCCGGATCACCGCCAGCCCACCGTCGGCGATCCTCCGGCGCAGCGCCGCACCCAACGCCCCCGACCGGTCGTCGGGTCCGATCTCGTCCACCGGCAGGCCGAACCCGGCGGCCACCGTGGCGATGTCCGGCGTCTGCGGGGTGCCGAACAGGGCCTCGAAGGTGCCGACGTCAAGGGTCGCGGCGGGAGGAAGAAACGAGAAGATCCCTCCCCCGCGGTTGTCGGCGACCACCACCGTGCAGGGCGGGTCGGTCCCCGGCCCCCGGACCAGCGCGGAGACATCGTGGAGGAACGCCAGGTCCCCGACCAGGGCTACGGTCGGCCCGGTGGCCAGGGCCACCCCCAGGGCGGTCGACATCACACCGTCGATACCGTTGGCGCCGCGGTTGGCCACTACCCGGGGCGGATCAACCCGCGGCTCCCCGAAGGCTTCGAGATCCCGGACCGGCATCGAGGACGATGTCACCAGGGTGACCACCGACGGAAGGTCGGCGAACAGCCGCCGGGCCAGCCCCGGCTCGGTCCACCCCCCACCCGGGGCCGGCCGGCCGTTGCCGGCCCCCGGCGGATCGCCGAGGCTGGCCCCGATGGTGGCCTGGGCGGCGGACTCGGCCGACCGCCATTCGTCCAGCCACGGGCTGGCACCGGCTCGGGTCCGGTCCCCCATCCCATCGATGATGCCCTGGCAGGCGACGGTGGGATCGGCGACCATCAAGGTGGTGATCGACCGATCCGGATCCACCCACCGGCCCCACGGCGCGACGGCCACCACCGGGGTGGACCCGGTGACCGCGTCGGCTAGATAGGTGTTGACCACCTTCGAGACCCACGGCGCCCCCAGCCGGAGGACGAACTCCGGACGGTGGGCGGCGCAGAAGGCGTCGGAACGGAGGATGCCGTCGGCGGCGGCGATCACCGCGGATCCCGGACGGCGAAGGCCGGACCGGGGGTCGGCGAGTACCGGCCACCCGAGCGCGGAGGCGGCCGCCGCCACGGCCACCGGGTCGCCGCAGTCGGCGCCGGCGACGATGACTCCCCGGGCGCCGGCCCGGCCGGCGTCGACGATCTGGGCCACCGCGGCCGGCGACGGGGCGGGCGGCGCCTTCTCGATCCGGTACCACGGCCGGCGGTCGGTCCGTCCGGGTTGGACGTCCACGGACCGGGCGTCTCCGAGCAGTGGCTCCCGAAACGGCAGGTTCAGGTGCACCGGGCCGGGTCCGGCCGGACCGCTCATCGTCTCGACCACCGACCGGGAGGCCAGCGACCGCCAGGTGGGAGCGCCCCCGGCGTCAGCGACGCCGGGATCGGCGTACCAACGCACGGATCCTCCGAACAGGTGCTGTTGATCGATGGTCTGCGGGGCCCCGATGTCCCGGAGCTCGGGAGGTCGGTCGGCGGTGCAGATGAGCAGGGGCACGTTGGCCAGGTCGGCCTCGGCCACCGCGGCATGGAGCTCGGCGGCGGCGGTGCCACTGGTGGTCACCATCACCGCCGGGTGGCCGCTGGCCAGGCCGATGCCGAGGGCGGTGAAGGCGGCGGACCGCTCGTCGAGCCGGACGTGGATCTCCACTTCGGGGTGACGGGCGAGGGCCACCGCCAACGGTGTCGACCGGGATCCGGGGCTGATCACCGCGTGGGCGACACCGCATCGGGACCACTCATCGACCAGAGTGGCGGCGAACTCCATCTGGAGGTCGGCGCTCCCGGAGGGTGGCACCGGTATCGGTACGCTCATGGCCGAGGAGCCTGCCCGTGACGTCGCCTGACCCCACCATCCCCGCCCCGACGCCCGACACCCTGGCGCTGCAGGCCACGGTGATAGGGGAAGGACCGCGCCTGGTCATGGCCCACGGGTTCACCCAGACCGGAGCGGTCTGGGGTTCGCTGGACACCCGATTGGCCACCGACCACCAGGTGGTGCGGGTCGACATGCCCGGTCACGGGGGCTCGGCCCAGGTCCGCGCCGATCTCCCGACCGGGGCGACGTTGCTGGGCGGGGTGGGGGGCCGGGCCGCCTATCTCGGCTACTCGATGGGTGCCCGCTTCTGCCTGCATCTTGCCCTCGACCAACCCGAGTTGGTCGACTCCCTGGTGTTGATCGCGGGGACCGCCGGCCTCGACGACCCGGACGAACGGGCGGAACGGCGAGTCCGGGATGCGGCGTTGGCCGACCAACTCGACCCGCCCCGGTCGGGGGCCGATGGGCAAGGCTCCGTCGGCGATGCCCAGGCCCGGCTCGACGGGTTTCTGCAGAGGTGGCTCGACACCCCACTGCTGGCCGGAGTCCCGGCCGAGGCGAACGGGTTGGCGGAGCGTCGCGGCAATACCGGGCCGGGACTGGCGTCGAGCCTGCGGTTGGCCGGCACCGGCACCCAGCTCCCGCTGTGGACCCGACTCTCCGGACTGGCCATGCCGGTCCTGATCGTCACCGGCGCGCTCGATGACAAATTCACCGGCATCGGGCGACGGATGGCCGACGCCATCGGCGACAACGCCACCCGGGTGGTGATCGAAGCTGCCGGGCACTCGCCGCACCTCCAGGAGCCGGCACGGGTGGCCGAGGAGATCCGGGCCTTTCTGCCCTCGCCACCCTGAGGTCACGTCGCCCACAGCCAGAGGGCGGCGGCCAGCAGCGCTCCAAAGGCGAGCTGGAGCCGGCCGGTGGCGGCCAGCACCGGGAGCAGCCCTCGACCGGTGGCGTCGCCGCTGACGATCCCGACCGGGGCGATGACCAGTGGCAGGGCGAGCATCGGCAGGAAGAGATAGATCGGGTGCCGGTGGAAGGTCTCGCCGGTGGCGGCCAACGACCCCACCACCAGGACCCCGATGAAAGGAAGGACCACGCAGCCGACGTAGAACCATCCGCCGGTTCGCCGCCCCACCCGGGCGGCGAGGGTCCGCTTCCCGGCCACCCGGTCGGTTTCGATGTCCCGAAGATTGTTGGCCAGCAGCAGCGCGGTGGCCAACAGGCCCACCGCCACCGAGGCGGGGACGACCAGACCGCCGGTCAGCTTCCCGGTCTGGACGTAGAAGGTGCCGATGGTGGCCACCACCCCGAAGAAGACGAAGACGAACAGCTCGCCGAATCCGGCGTAGCCGTAAGGTCGGGGACCGCCGGTGTAGAACCACCCGGCTGCCAGGCAGGCGGCTCCCACCGCCACCACCCACCAGGAGGTGGCCCAGGCCAGGGTCAGGCCGACCGCGCCGGCCAGGCCGAAGGCCACAAACGCAGCCCGCTTGACCGCCGACGGCGACGCCAGGCCGGACGCCACCAGCCGGATCGGGCCGACCCGCTGGTCATCGGTCCCGCGGATGCCGTCGGAGTAGTCGTTGGCATAGTTGGTGCCGATCTGGAGGGCCAGGGCCACCGCCAGGGCGCCGACTGCCCGCCACCAATGGGAGTCCCAGAGCGACGCTGCCCCGGAGGCGAGTCCGGCAACCCGAGTGGGACCGGTCGGGGTCAATCGCGAGACCAATAGGTGAGCGGCGGCGGTTCCGACCAGGACCGGCACCACCGCGGCCGGCAGGGTGCGGGGGCGGGCGCCCAGTACCCACCGCTTCACCGGCCCAGGGGTCGGGCGGGCGGTGGCGACCGACGGCACCGCGGTCATCTGGCCGCCACCTTCATGGGCGGCGAGGGAACCTACCGAAGTCCGGCTTCCGGTGCTCCTGGAAGGCATTGCGGCCCTCTTGTCCCTCTTCGCTCATGTAGAAGAGCATGGTGGCGTCCCCGGCGAACTGCTGCAGCCCGGCCAGTCCGTCGTCGGCGGCGTGCAGGCCCCCCTTGATCATCCGCAGGGCGATCGGCGACAACGAGAGCATCCGCCGGCACCAGGCGATGGTCTCGGTCTCCAGCGCCTCGAGCGGAACCACCTCGTTGACCAGCCCCCACTCGAGGGCGGTGGCGGCGTCGTACTGGCGGCAGAGGAACCACACCTCCTTGGCCCGCTTCAGCCCGATGGTGCGGGCCAGCAGGCTGGAGCCGTAGCCGCCGTCGAAGCTCCCGACGATCGGTCCGGTCTGGCCGAAACGGGCGTTGTCGGCGGCGATGGTGAGATCGCACACCAGGTGGAGGATGTGGCCTCCGCCAATGGCGTAGCCGGCGACCATGGCGACCACCGGCTTGGGCATCCGCCGGATCTCGACCTGCAGATCGAGCACATTGAGGCGCCCGATCCCCTGCTGGGCGACCTCGTCGTCACCCATATAGCCGTCGTCGCCGCGGATCTTCTGGTCCCCGCCCGAGCAGAAGGCGTCGGGGCCCTCGCCGGTCAGGATCACCACTCCCACCGACGGATCGTCACGGGCGGCGGAGAGCGCATCCGAGAGCTCGAAGAGGGTCTGGGGGCGGAAGGCGTTGCGGACTTCCGGGCGGGCGATGGTCAGCTTGGCGATCCCATCGGCGACGTCGAAATAGATGTCCTTGTAGACGCCGCGCCGTTCCCAGTCGGGAAGGGGCAGGCTCCGGTACTGCTCGACCGGATCCTCCGGGTCTCCGCTGATCACCGTCTGGTTGTCGACTCCTCCTGCCTTCACCATGCGACCACTCGCTCCTCGCGTCGTTCTTCGGGCAGTCACCTACGCTAGCTCGCATGCCTGACCTGGTGGCAGTCGATCTCCCGGCCAGCCAGGCGTTCGTCGAGGCGATGCAACGGGCGTGGGACCGTGGGGATGCCGTCCTGCCGGTGGATGGCCGCCTGCCCCGACCGGCGGTGGACCGGCTGCTGGACGCGCTCCGACCGTCAACTGTGGTCGACCATGACGGGCCCTCCCCCCGAACCGGTGGGATCCCGATCAACGACGGCGATGCGCTGGTGGTGGCCACCAGTGGGACGACCGGAGAGCCCAAAGCGGTGGTGCTGACTCACGCCGCCGTCCAGGCATCCGCCCGGGCCAGCTCGCGGCGGCTCGAGATCGACCCGTCCGGTGACCGATGGGTGGCCTGCCTGCCCCTCGCCCACATCGGCGGACTCTCGGTGCTCACCCGGGCCATCGTCACCGGCACCCCGTACACGCTGATCGAGCGGTTCGACCCCGCCGCGGTGGAGGCCGAGGCCCGCCGCGGCGCCACCCGGGTGTCGCTGGTGGCGACCGCGTTGCGCCGGACCAACACCACCGGCTACCGCACGGTGCTCCTGGGTGGCGCCGCCCCTCCCGAACACCTCCCCGACAACGTGGTGACCACCTACGGGATGACCGAGACCGGATCGGGGGTCGTCTACGACGGCCGGTCCCTCGACGGGGTCGAGCTCCGCATCGGCGACGGCCGACTCGGTGCCGACGGTGAGGTACTGGTGCGGGGGCCGATGTTGATGCGGGCCTACCGGGACGGTACCGATCCTCGACTGCCGGACGGCTGGCTCCCCACCGGCGATGCCGGGAGCCTGGACGAACACGGGACGCTGTCGGTGTTTGGCCGGACCGCCGAGGTCATCGTCACCGGTGCCGAGAAGGTCTGGCCGTCGACGGTCGAGTCGGTGCTGGCCCGCCACCCGGGTGTCGCCGAGGTGGCGGTATGGAAACGCCCCGACCCGGAATGGGGCCACCGGGTGGTGGCCTGGGTGGTGCCGGCGGATCCGTCGACACCGCCCCAGTTGGCATCGTTGCGGGCGGCGGTGTCCGAGCAACTCGCGCCCTGGGCCGCCCCGAAGGAACTGGTGGTAGTGGTCACCCTGCCCCGGACCTCGAGCGGCAAGCTGCAACGGAGCCGGCTCATCTGACCTCCGGCGGCACCGGATGCCCGAAGCACCGCCCGCTAGGTGTGAATGCGTTCGCGCCACCCGAGGGCGTCGACGAACCGGGCGGTGACCATGACCAGGGTGGCGATCTCGTGACGCTCCCGCCGGCGGATGGGGGCCGACCGGCCACCGCACACGGTGAACTCGGTCTCCGGCATCGACTCGATGAAGACCCCGGAGTTGGTGGTGTCGTTGGCCTGATCCGCCCCGGATCGGGCCCCCTCGGCGAAGGCGGCCACCCACTCCACCGACGGGGCGTCGCCGTGGACCTCGAGGAACTGCTGGCAATCCAAGTCGGCCAGCGCCAACCAGGAGAGGTCGAACAGGGCCAGGAGTCGCCCGACCATCGCGTTCACGGCTGCCGGCGGCGTGGCGGCTTGGAGGATGGCGGCGGCGGCATTGAGGACGGTGTCCTCTCGATCCGCCCCCATGTTGGGCATTTCGTGTACATCCTCGACCCCGGCGCCGGGGACGTTTCGTATCCCCTTGAGGACGGCATCGACCGCACCCGGGTCATCGGGAAGCTCCACCACCAGTTCGTCGATGGCCACGCCGGCTTGGCGCTCGAGCACCTCGAGCCCGACGACGTTGCCCTGGACCGCGCCGATCTCCGAGGCCACCGCGGCCAGAATTCCCGGCGCATCCGGCAGCCAGATCCGCATGCGGGTCAGCACCGCTCAGTGGGTCCTCGTGATGTGCACGCCGACCTGCATGGTGTGTTCGGCCCGACCGGCGTAGATCCCCTTGACCGGAGGGACATCGGAGTAGTCACGCCCCCGGCCCACCGCGACATGCCGTTCCCCGACGGCACAGTCATTGGTGGGATCGAACCCCCACCAGGCCCCCGTCCATACTTCTACCCAGGCGTGACTCTCGCCGGTCATCTCCTCGCCGATGGTGGCATCCGGATCGGGGTGGAAGTAGCCGGAGACATAGCGGGACGGCAACCCCACCGACTTGGTCATGGCCAGGGCCAGGTGGGCGAAGTCCTGGCACACCCCGGCGCCATCGGAAAAGGCCTCGTTGGCCGAGGTGTGGACGCTGGTCACCCCGCGCACGTACCGCAGGCACGAGTGGGCCTGCTCCATGATCCCCCTGGCCGTCTCGAGGGGGCGGGGCCTACGCAAGCTGGCCGCCAGGTCTTCGAGCTCGTCCCCCGGCTCGGTGTACAGCTTGTGGGAGAGATGGTCGGCCATGGTCAGCGACGCATCGGCCACCTCGTCCCAGGAGGCGTCCTCGGGTGGCTCCGGACGTTGGGTGTCGACCAGGGCCGTGCCTTGGACGGACAACATCTCGTGGCCCCGGTCGACGTTGAAGGAGACGACCTCGGTGCCCCAGTAGTCGACATAGCTGTATTGGGGGGCCAGCGGCACTGTCACGACTTTGGTTTCGAGCGCGGTCTGGCCCCGTTCGGTACGAGGGGTGAGCCGGAGCTCGTTGTAGGAGGCTCGGGCCGGCGAGTCGTAATCGAACCGGGTCTCGTGCCGCACCCGAAGTCGCCAGCCGTCCACCCGAGTCATGCGCCGACGCCTCCCCGGTGCCACTGGGTCGGGAGATCCTGGGCGAAATACCGGCGGGTGACGGCGTCACTCACCGAGGAGATCGACCCCTGCAGACGCTCGAGCCGGGTCTCGAGTCCCCGGGACAGGGTGGACGGGGCCGAGTACTCGAGCTCGGCCCGGGCCAGTCCCACCAGGCCGCGGGCATCCTCCCACGCCCCGTCGCGACCGGCGTTGATCTGGTCGAGACAGTCTTCGGCCAACGTCAACGAGGCGAACGCCGACCGGGGGAACAACCGGTCGCGCAACAGGAAGTCGAGGACCCGTCCGGGTTGGACGACGCCCTGGGAGAGCCGCAGGTACGGCTCGTAGCCCCCACACGACCGCAGCAGCATCACCAGCCCGCTGTCGAAGACATCGTCGAACTGGACGGTGGCCAGCTGGCGCGCCACCACGTCGGTGCGCTCGAGGCAACGTCCGAGGGTGAAGAACAGCCAGGTCTGGTCCCGGCTCATCAAGGTGTCGGCCAGTCCGGTGATGCCGGCCACCTGGGTCTTGACGAACGAGAGGTAGGGGGCGGGTCCCAGCCACTGGGCGGACTCCCATTCCCGGGGGAGCGACGACCACGTCGCGTTGACGTGCTCCCAGAACTCGACCGGCACCACGTGGCGCACGGCCCGGGAGTTCTCCCGCGCCGCCGCCACCGCGCCGGCAATCGACGACCGGCTGTTGGGGTCGGTGGCCAGGCGTTCGGTCGCCTGCCAGAGGGTTTCGTCCTCGACGTCGGGAAGGCCCATGACGGCCAGGAGGCGGCGGGCGGCGTGGGCGCCCTCGGCATCGCTCTGTTCCAGGGCTTGGAAGACCGAGACGTCGAGGATCCGGGCGGTGCCTTCGGCGCGCTCGACGTAGCGCCCCACCCAGAAGATCGACTCGGCGACCCGGCTCAGCAGCGCGTTGGTCATTGCTGCTGCTGCTGCTGTCGGTTGTTCTCGGCATCGTGCCGTGGCCCGGCGTCCATCGGCGGCCCGGCACTCACCGGGACCGGCTGGCGCGCCTCGACGACCGGAGCCGGTGGTCCGGCCCCGATCACCCAGGTGTCCTTGGACCCTCCCCCTTGGCTGGAGTTGACCACCAGCCCGCCCTCTTGGAGGGCAACCCGGGTGAGCCCGCCGGGGAGGACCCACACGTTGTCGCCGTCGTTGACCGCGAACGGACGCAGATCCACATGGCGACGGACCATGGTGTCATCGACCCAGGTGGGAGACGTCGACAGCGCCACCACCCGTTGAGCGATCCAGTGGCGGGGATCGGCGTCCACCGCCAGGCCCAAGGCGTCGAGATCGGCGCCCGACGCCGCCGGCCCGATGATCAGTCCTTTGCCCCCCGACCCGTCGACCTTTTTGAACACCAGCTCGTCGCGCCGGGAAAGGGCGTCGGCCCGCACCTTGGCGTCCTGGAGGTGGATGGTCTCGACGTTGCGGAGCAAGGCCTCCTCCCCCAGGTAGTACTTGATCATGGCCGGCACGTAGGTGTACACCAGCTTGTCGTCGGCAACACCGTTTCCCACGCCGTTGGCAATGGTGACCCGCCCGGCCCGGGCGGCGTTGAGCACACCCGGGCAACCAACCAGTGACTCCGGGCGGAACTGCAACGGGTCGAGATACTCATCGTCGATCCGTCGGTAGATGACATGGACGGGGACTTCGCCCTCGGTGGTGCGCAGAAACACATCGGTGCCGTGGCACACCAGGTCGCGACCCTCGACGAGATGGACCCCCATGAGGCGGGCCAACAGGGCGTGCTCATAGAAGGCCGAGTTGTGGACTCCGGGAGTGAGGACGACCACCGTCGGGTCGTGGACCCCGGCCGGGGCGGCCCGGCGAAGGGCGTGGATCAGATGGGCCGGGTAGTCGGTAACCATCTGGATGGGCTGACCCCAGAACAGCTCGGGCAGGACGCGGGCCATCGCCGCCCGGTTGGCCAGGACGTAGCTGACCCCCGACGGGCTCCGGATGTTGTCCTCCAGGACCCGGAACTCTCCTTCCTCGTCCCGGACCACGTCGATGCCGGCCACGTGGATCCGGACCCCGTTGGGCGGGGTCAGGCCGTGGGCCGCCCGCACGAAGCCGGGCGAACTGGTCACCACTTCGTGGGGGATGACCCCGTCGCTGATGATTCGGGCGGCGCCGTACACATCGGCCAGGAAGGCTTCGAGGGCCCGGACCCGCTGGGCCACGCCGTCCGACACCTGGGCCCACTCGTCCACCGTGAAGATGCGGGGAACCACATCGAGGGGGAAGGGCCGCTCCTCCCCGTCGAGGTCGAAGGTCACCCCCTGGTCCATGAACGCCCGGGCCAGGCGGGTGGCCCGGGCCGAGACATCGTCCGGCCCCATCTGGGACAGCGAGGCGGCCACCCCCGAATACGGCACCCGCGCCGAGCCGTCCCGGTCGACCATCTCGTCGAAGGCGGCCTGGGTCAGGCCCCGTACCCCCTCCCCGTAGCCGTCGAACAGGTCGCTCACACCACTCAGGGTGGCATTTCAGTGTTTCGACGGAGTTTCACGGGCGCGAACGCCTGATGACCAAAGTCAGACGGTTTGAAGTCGGTGGCGCGGGTCGCGCCCCGACCTAGGAGATCCCGCCGCTGACGATCTCCAATGCCCCGCCGTCGATGACCAGGGTGTGTCCGGTGATCCAGGATGCCGAATCCGAACACAGGAACAGCGCGGCGGTGGCGACGTCCTCGGGCACGCCCAACCGGCGGAGCGGGAGGCGCCGGGCGATCTGTTCCTCGGCCGGTTCCCACAGGGCTTTGGCGAAGAACGTCTTCACCAGTCCCGGGGCCACCGCGTTGACCCTCACCTTGGGCCCGAGCTCACCCGCCAGCTGGCGGGTGAGGTGGATCACCGCCGCCTTGCTCACGTTGTACCAGCCGATCCCCTGCTCGACCGACAGCCCCCCGATCGATGCCAGGTTCAGCACCACCCCGCCGTGCTCGGACATCCCCGCCCGCCAGGCCGCCTGGGTCCACTCGAGGTAGCCGGACTGGTTCACTCGCAACGTCTTGTCGATCCGCCCGGTGTCGATCTCCATCAGCGGCCCGTAATAGGGGTTGGTGGCGGCGTTGTTGACCAGGATGTCCACCGACCCGAAGCGCTCGACGGTGGCGGCCACGCAGGCCTCGCCCTGCTCCGGATCGCCGGCGTTGGCCACCTGCCAGGCCACCTCGCCGGACCGGTCGCCTTTAGCGGCATCGATGGTGTCCTTGGCTTCGGCCAACGCCTCCGCCTTCCGGGAGGAGAGCATCACCGAGGCGCCCGCCTCGGTGAACAGTTGGGCGATGGCCATCCCGATCCCCCGCGAAGCCCCGGTCACCAGCGCCGTCTTTCCATCCAGTCGGATATCCATGCCGAGCACCATAGGACGGACCGTCGGCACCGGCCCGACGTCGCCGGCGGGGGCCGGGGCCCGGCCATCGATCCCGTAGCATCGGTGGGGTGAACCGTCTCGCCAAGGAGACCTCCCCCTACCTCCGCCAGCACGCCGACAACCCGGTGGACTGGTATCCGTGGGGCGACGAGGCGTTCGACCGGGCCCGGGAGGAGAACCGCCCGGTGTTCCTCTCCATCGGGTACTCCGCCTGCCACTGGTGCCACGTGATGGCCCACGAGTCGTTCGAGAATCCCGACACCGCCGACGCCCTCAACGCCTCGTTCGTCAGCGTGAAGGTGGACCGGGAGGAGCGTCCCGACGTTGACGCTGTCTACATGGAAGCCGTCCAGGCCATCACCGGATCGGGTGGCTGGCCGATGAGCGTGTTCCTCACCCCCGACCGTCGACCGTTCTTCGGCGGGACTTACTTCCCCCCCGATGACCGGCATGGCACACCGTCGTTCCGAACCGTCCTCGCCGCGTTGACCGACGTCTGGACCAACCGCCGCCACGAGGTGGAGGAACAGGCCGACGAGCTCTCCGGGGCCATCGCCTCCCGCTCGGTGATCGCCCGACCGTCAGGCCGGGCCTCGGCGCTGGGCTCGTTGGGTGGCACCGACGACGGTGTCGATCTGCTCGAGGTGGCAACCACCGAGTTGCGCACCCGGTTCGACCCCGAGTGGGGCGGCTTCGGCCCGGCCCCGAAGTTCCCCCAACCCACCCTCATCGACATCGCCCTCCGCCACGGGCTCCGAGACGCCGGGGGCGACCCGGATGCCGCGGTGCCGATGGCCGTCACCACCCTCGACGCCATGGCCGCCGGCGGCATCCACGACCACCTGGGCGGAGGATTTGCCCGGTACTCGACCGACAACCAGTGGCTGGTCCCCCACTTCGAGAAGATGCTCTACGACCAGGCCGGGCTGCTGCGCGCCTACCTGCATGGCTGGCAGGCCACCGGCCGCCCCGACTACCTGGCGGTAGTCGGGGACATCGTCGGATACGTGAGCCGCGACCTCACCAGCCCGCAGGGAGGGGTGTTCTCCGCCGAGGATGCCGACTCCGAAGGGGTGGAGGGCAAGTTCTACGTCTGGACCCTCGACCAGGCAACTGCGGCCATCACCGGCGGGGAGTCGGGCCCGGGCCAGGACCCCGGGGCCATCCTCGAATCCGTCGCCGGCTGGTTCGGCATCACCGCCGCCGGCAACTTCGAGGGAACCACCATCCTCCGGCGCCCGGTCGGCGCCCCGCTGGGGGGTCCGCCCGAGGTGGAGGCGGGTCGGCGGCTGCTGTTCGAGGCCCGGGCCCGGCGGGTCCGGCCCGGGCTGGATGACAAGGTGCTCACCGAGTGGAACGCCATGTACGCCTCGGCGCTGGCCGAGGCAGCCTCCGCCACCGGCAATCCGAAATGGGAGCAGTCGGCGGTCGCCATCGGTGACTTTCTCTACGCCAACCTCCGGCGGCGCTCCGACGGCCGGTGGCTTCGCAGCTGGCAGGCGGAAGGCGGCGCCCGGCATCTGGCCTATGCCGCCGACTACGCCTGGCTGGTCGATGGCTTTACCCGGTTGGGCGAGTTGACCGGCCGGGCCGTCTGGACCCACCGGGCCATCGAGGCGGCCGATGCCCTGCTCGACCTCTTTCACGATGACCAGGACGGGGGTTTCTTCACCACCGGTCACGACGGGGAGGCGTTGCTGGTCAGGACCAAGGACCTTTTCGACGGGGCGACCCCTTCGGCCAACGGGGTGGCCGCCGTCGGCCTGGTCCGGCTCGGGGCCCTGACCGGTTCCGAGCGCTACCAGCGGGCGGCCGCCGAGGTCGTCGACCTGGTTGGCGAGTTGCTTGTCCGCCATCCCACCGCCTTCGCCTACACGGTGGAGGCGGCCGACCTGTTACGGCGAGGGTTGACCGAGGTGGTGGTCACCGGTGACCGTCCCGACCTCGTCGAGGTGGTCCACCGGACCTGGATCCCCGACGCGGTGCTGTCCTGGGGCGAGCCGACCGCCTCGCCCCTGTGGGAAGGGCGCGACCCGGAGCTGGCCTACGTCTGCCGGAACTACGCCTGCCAGTTGCCGGCCACCGATCCGGAGTTGCTGTCCAAGCAGCTGGCCGGGAGCCACCGGTGAGCAACGGCATGCCCCCGCCGGCGGGCGTACCCAGCCTGCCGATGCCCCCGAAGAAACGAAAGGCGGGACGCACCTCCCGCACCCCCCGCAGTGGCACCGCCCGCAACGTGGTGCGGGCGGTCAAGACCCGCGACCGAATCGAGGTGGCCGGCGGCGCCTCGCTGACCATCCTGGTGCTGTCCTGTCACCCGGAGGACACCACCGGGGTCGACATGGCGTCGGGAACCCTGGTCCGAGCCCGGGTCAACTGGCCCGACGGCCATCTCCCCGACCTGGTTCCCTTCGACGTGGTCGAGGCGGTGCTGGCCGACGAGCCCGAACGCGACGATCTGGCCCAGCCGGAGGCGGTGACGGTTTCGGGGCTTCCCCGGCACCTCGGCACCTTCCATGGACGGCAGAACCGACGCCTCCTCCACAAACTGACGGCCCCGGTCGAAGAGCACGTGCTCGGCTTCCCGGGCACGTCGGCGCCGTACTGGGAGTTCCGGGGATTCCGACCCTCACTCGCCCTACTGGTCCCGACCAAGGGCCCGGTCCTGTTCCGGCGCGAGCGCGAGCGGTCGGTGTGGATCCGATTCGGTTGGGGGCGCAGTGACAACTGGCTCCCGGTGGAGGACCCGCGGGCTGACCGGGCGTTGGACGTGGCCCGGAAGGGAAGGCTCCACGGCAAGGAGCTCGCCTCCGCGCTCGGGTTCAAGCCCCACTATCTGGTGGCATCCATCAGCGCCCCTCGCAACGGTCACTGTTACAAGACCATCCGGGCCCTGCTGCCCCGGGGGTGACGGTGCCCACCGAGCTGGTCGTCATCGATGCCTTCACCGATCGCCCGTTCTCGGGGAATCCGGCCGCGGTGTGCCGGCTCGACCGACCGGCATCGGAAGCCTGGATGCAGGACGTGGCCGCGGAGATGCACCTGTCGGAGACCGCCTACGTCCTCGATCGACCTGACGGTGACTACGACCTCCGGTGGTTCACCCCCACCACCGAGGTCGCCCTGTGCGGGCACGCCACCCTGGCCACCGCCCACCTGGTCGGGGGAGGCCGGTTTCACACCCGCAGCGGCGTGCTCGCCTGTACCGTCCGCCGCGACGGGTCGATCGACATGGACTTCCCGGCCGACCCGCCGGTCCCCCACGCCGTACCCGACGGTCTGTTCGCCGCCCTGGGCACCGACGGGGAGGTGCACACCGGTGTCTCCGACCTGATGGTGGTGGTGGCCGACGCCGACACCGTGCGGAGCCTGGCGCCGGACCTCACCGCCCTGGCCGGGGTCGACGCCCGGGCGGTCATCGTCACCGCCGCCTCCGACCAACCCGGCGTCGACTGCGTCTCCCGGGTCTTCGCTCCCCGGGTCGGGATTCCCGAGGACCCGGTCACCGGCTCCGCCCACTGCACCCTGGCACCGTTCTGGTCGGACCGGACCGGACGCCAGGAACTGGTGGGGGCCCAGCTGTCGGCCCGCGGCGGAACCGTGCACATGCGAGTGGACGGCGACCGGGTGATCATCGGCGGGCGGGCGGTCACCGTCTCGGAAGTCCGTCTGCTGTCCGACCCGGACTGGCTGCACTGACCGGGTTTGGCCGGGTGGCATACAGTCACTAACCGTGCCGGCCCCACCCCTGCCACCCGGATCGCCCGATCCGATCTTCCCCGACTACCGGGGCGCCTGTCTTTCGACTCTGGTCCCGGCGCTCCTGTCCGGCTCGGCTGGAGGCAACCCCGGGGACGCCCTCTCTCCTGATTGGCTCCCGACCCCGGCCCGGGAGGCGCGCCAGATCGTCCTGCTGATCGTCGACGGCCTGGGCTGGCAGCAGCTCGTCGCCCGGAGCCAACTGGCGCCGACCCTGAACGGAGCCGCCGGCATCGAACGATCGATCACCTCGGTGACGCCGACCACCACCGCCTGCGCCCTCACCTCGATTTCCACCGGGCGGCCGCCCTCCGATCACGGTCTCCTGGGCTACCGGCTGGCCACCGCCGACGCCGAGATCATGAACGCCCTCCGGTGGACGGTCGGCATCAACCGGCCCCGGGACGCCCGCCAGGAGCTGCCGGCGTCGACCTACCAGCCGTTCCCGCCGTTCCCTGGCGCCTCCCGGCCGGTGCCGGTGGTCTCCCGGGGCGAGTTCGGGGGCACCGGGTTCACCGCCGCCCACCTCGGGGCCTCGCCGCTGGCCGGCTACAAGGTGACGTCGTCGCTCATCGTCGAGGTCGGCCGGCTGCTCGCCGACGGGGAGCCGTTCATCTACGCCTACTACGACGGCATCGACAAGGTGGCCCACGAGCACGGGATCGGCCCCTACTACGACGCCGAGCTCCGGGCGGTCGACCGGTTGGTGGGCGACATCGCCGCGGCGATGGAGCCGGGAGCCGTGCTGGTGGTCAGCGCCGATCACGGGCAGATCAACATCGGGACCAACGTCGAGTTGCTGGGCCGGGAGGTGATGGCCGCCACCCGATTCCTTTCCGGCGAGGGCCGGTTCCGTTGGCTCCATGCCTGCCCGGGGGCCGCCGACGATCTTTTCGCCATCGTCTCCGAGCGCTACCGGGACACCACCTGGGTGATGAGCCGCGACCAGCTCATCGACGAGGGATGGTTCGGTGGGCCCCTCCGCGGTGGCGTCAGCGACCGGCTGGGCGACGTCGCCCTCATTCCCCATGCGCCGGTCGCCTTCCTCGACCCCGCCGATGCCGGCGAGAGCACCCTGGCCGCCCGGCACGGTTCGCTGACCGCCGACGAGATGTTGGTCCCCCTGGTGGCCATCGCCGGTGGCAGTATCTGACTATGGCCACCAACTCCAACGGTCCGGCCGGGCATCCCCCGGCGCTCACCCCCGAGGTCGTCGACGGTGTCGGCGACGACGCGGCGGCGAAGCCGCCCGACGGCGCGGCGGCGAAGCCGCCCGACGGCGAGGCGGCGGAGGACCGGTCCGAGTCGATCGAGAAGCCGGCCAAACTCCTCCGGATCGGGTCGATGGTCAAACAACTTCTGGAGGAGGTCCGACAGGCGCCGTTGGACGAGCTCAGCCGGGTACGCCTCCGGGAGATCTACGAGCAGTCGATCCGAGAACTGGCCGACGGTCTCTCCGACGACCTGGCCGCCGAGCTCGACCGGGTCTCGATCCCCTTCGACACCCCGACCCCCTCCGATGCCGAATTGCGCATCGCCCAGGCCCAGTTGGTGGGCTGGCTGGAGGGACTCTTCCACGGCATCCAAGCCACCCTGGTCGCCCAGCAGGTGGCGGCCCGGGCCCAGCTCGACGAGATGCGCCAGCAGGCCCTCCCGACCGGAGGCGGCGCCCCCGCTTCCCGGCCCGGGACCTATCTCTGATCCGGCCCGGCCTTCGATTCCTGGCTGACCCGGCCACGGTGCCCGGCGGGCGAACCCGGTCGCCGACCACGCTCCGATTACCGCCGTCCACCGCCAGGCGTGGTGGTAGGGTCGAATGACACGGCTGTAACTCTCTCCACAGCCTGTGGAGAACCTGGGACAGCAGGCGTCGCCATGACGAGAAAGGCGCCAGTTCGTTGGCATCACGGTCGTTCACACATCTGCACACCCACACCGAGTTCTCGATGTTGGACGGTGCCGCCCGGGTCGATGACCTGGTCCAAGCGGCGGTGGCGGACGGCCAACCGGCGCTCGGGATCACCGACCACGGCAACATGTACGGCGTCCTCGACTTCTACGCCGCCTGCCGGGCGGCCGGCATCAACCCGGTCATCGGCACCGAGGCGTACATGGCCGGCGAGTCGCGGCTCGACCGACCGGTGCGACGGGGCAAGGTCGACGACACCGGGGGGGATGTCGACGGCGGGGAGAAGCTCTATTATCACCTCACCCTGCTGGCCGAGACCACCGCCGGGTACCGGAACCTCCTGAAACTGTCCTCGGCCGCCTACCTGGAGGGCTACTACTACAAGCCCCGGGTCGACTGGGAGCTCCTCGAACGCCACCATTCCGGCCTCATCGCCACCACCGGCTGCCTGGGCGGGGTCGTCCTCCAGGCCCTGCTGGCCAACGATCAAGTGAAGGCCGAGAGCCTGGCCGCCCGGCTCCAGGACATCTTCGGTCGGGGCAACCTCTACGTCGAGCTCCAGGACCACGGGCTTCCCGAGCAGGCCAAGACCAATCCGGCGCTGGTGGAGATCGCCCGGCGGATCGGGGCGCCGCTGCTGGCCACCAACGACAGCCACTACACCCACCGCGAGGACCACGTGGCCCACGACGCCCTGCTGTGCGTGCAGACCGGGGCCCTGATCGCTGATCCCAAGCGATTCAAGTTCGAGGGCGAGGAGCACTACCTGAAGTCGGCGGCGGAGATGCGCCACCTGTTCGCCGAGCTGCCCGAGGCCTGTGACAACACCCTGCTGATCGCCGAGCGGGCCAACGTCGAGATCGAGTTCGGTCACCCGAGCCTGCCCCAGTTCCCGGTCCCCGACGAGTTCGTCGGGGACTCCTACGAGGTGCGGTCGGCCCAGTACCTGCGCCACCTGACCCGGGAAGGGGCCAAGGAGCGCTACGGCCACCCGCTTCCGGCCAACGTCCTCGAGCGGCTCGACTACGAGCTCCGGGTGATCGGGGACATGGGCTTCTCCGCCTATTTCCTGGTGGTCTGGGACCTCATCCGCTTCGCCCGGTCGCGGGGGATCCGGGTGGGCCCGGGCCGGGGGTCGGCGGCGGGTTGCTGTGTGGCCTACTGCCTGAAGATCGTCGACCTCGACCCCATCCGCTACGACCTGATGTTCGAGCGCTTCCTCAACCCGGGTCGGGCCCAGATGCCCGACATCGACATGGACTTCGACGAGCGCTACCGCGGCGACATGATCAAGTACGCCGCTGACCGCTACGGCTCCGACCACGTGGCCCAGATCGTCACCTTCTCGACCATCAAGGCGCGAGCCGCGGTGCGCGACGCCGCCCGGGTGCTGGGCAAGCCCTACGTGGTCGGCGACAAGATCGCCAAGGCGATGCCGCCGTTGCTGATGGGCCGGGACACCCCGCTGGGCGCCTGTCTGACCAAGACCGAGGGGTTCGAGGACGGCTTCCACGCCGCCGGCGAGCTCCGCACCATGTACGAGTCCGACCCCGAGGCCAAAGAGGTCATCGACGTGGCCAAGGGGTTGGAGGGCCTCCGCCGCCAGGACGGCATCCACGCCGCCGCGGTGGTCATCACCGACCAGCCCCTCACCGAGTACGTGCCCATCCAGCGCAAGCCGGACAGCGACAATCCCGAGGACGCCCCGATCGTCACCCAGTACGAGATGCACGGCGTCGAGGATCTCGGGCTGCTGAAGATGGACTTCCTCGGCCTCCGCAACCTCTCGGTCATCGAGCGGGCCCTCGACCTCATCCAGATCTCCACCGGGGAGCGCCCCGACATCGATGCCATCCCCCTCGACGACGACACCACGTTCGCGATGTTGCGGAAGGGCGACTCGATGGGGGTGTTCCAGCTGGAGGGCGGGGCAATGCGATCGACCATGCGCTCCCTCGCCCCGACCAGCTTCGACGACGTGGCCGCCCTGGTCGCCCTCTACCGGCCGGGGCCGATGGCGGCCAACATGCACAAGGACTACCCCGAGCTCAAGAACGGCCGGAAGACGCTGACCTATCTCCACCCGGACATGGAGGAGATCCTCGGCGACACCTACGGGCTCATGCTCTACCAGGAGTCGGTCATGCGGGTGGCCCAGAAGTTCGCCGGCTACACGCTGGAGGAGGCGGACAACCTCCGCAAGGCGTGCGGCAAGAAGAACCGGGTGCTCATCGCCGCCGAGCGGGAGAAGTTCGTCATCGGCTGCGAGACCCAGCGCTACGGCAAGGAGCTCGGCACCGCGCTGTTCGACATCATCGAGCCGTTCGCCGACTACGCCTTCAACAAGTCACACGCCTACGGCTACGGCTACATCGCCTACCAGACGGCGTGGCTGAAGGCCCACTACCCGGTCGAGTATCTGGCTGCCCTTCTCACCTCGGTGAAGGACACCAAGGACAAGACGGCGGTGTATCTGGCCGAGTGTCGTTCGCTCGGAGTCCAGGTACTGGTCCCCGACGTCAACCGGTCGCTGTCCGACTTCGCCGCCGACTACTCGAGGCGGGATGACTCGGGCGACGGCGGGCTCGGTGACATCACCTTCGGGATGGCCGCCATCCGGAATGTCGGCCAGGGCCTGGTCGCCCACATCGTGGCCGAGCGCGAAAAGAACGGACCCTTCGTCGACTTCTACGACTTCTGTCAGCGGGTCGACCCCCAGGTCCTCAACAAGCGGACCATCGAGTCGTTGATCAAGGCGGGGGCGTTCGACTCCCTCGGCCACCCGCGCCGGGGCCTGTGCCTGGTGTTCGAGGAGATCTGCGACCTCACCCTCGAGCGCCGACGCCAGCACGATGCCGGGGTGGTGTCGCTGTTCGCCTCCCTGGAGGTGGAGTCGGAGGGGACCACCATGGGGTTCGGCGACACTCGGACCCCGATCCCCGATGTCGAGTTCGAGAAGACCCAGCGGCTGGCCTTCGAAAAGGAGATGCTCGGGCTCTACATCAGCGACCATCCCCTCATGGGCCTGGAGGGTTCGCTCTCCCGGCTCACCGACTGCACCCTGGCCGAGCTGCGCAACGCCGACCTGGAGCCGCTGGGGGCGGAGGGCGGCTACGGGCCCGGAGGTTACGGGACCGAGGGTCAGGTGCGCCTGGCCGGCGGGGTCATCACCGAGCTGTCCCGCCGGTACACCAAGAAGGGCGATCTGATGGCCAGTTTCGTGCTCGAGGACCTGCAGGCCTCCATCGACGTCTTCGTGTTCCCCAAGACCATGAGCGAGTACGGCGCCCTGCTCGACGATGACGCCATCGTGCTGGTGAAGGGCCGGATCGACATGCGGGACGATCAGGTCAAGCTGGTGTGCCTGGAGGTCCAGCGTCCCAATCTCGCCACCGACGGCACCATCGACCTCCGGATCTCGCTGCCGGTCAACGCCCTCACCGACACCAAGGTCGACGCGCTCAAGCGGCTCCTTTCCGAGCACCCCGGGAACTCCCCGGTGTTTCTCCATGTCGGGGAGAAAATCCTCCGCCTCCCGTCGGAATTCCGGGTGGACAGCCGCCGGGGTCTCATCGGCGAGCTGAGGGTACTGCTCGGTCCTAACGCGATTCTGAGTTGACCCCTGCCGCCCCACCGTCGATGAACTCCCTGGCCACAACGTCTTTTCGTCGCCGGGGCCGGCCGGCGGACGGCGAGCCGATGGGAAGCCGGGACGCCTGGATGGGACAAGTGGCCTCAAATCCCGTAAAATTGCGGGACGGCTCCCGCTCAGGAGCATCGAGGGCCCGTGCTGGCGGTGCCCTGGGTGCCCGGGACGGACCGAGTCGCCGGCTGAGGCCGCAGGGCAAATGAGGAGTACGGAACGGCTTATGTCCATTCAGGTGGAGACCAAGGACTGCACATCACTGAGCGATGCCGAGTTGGCCGAAATGGCCGATCTCTGCGCAGTGCGAGAACCGCATTTCGACATCGGCTTCCTGTCGAAACAGCGGGAGGAATGGGTGCTGGTCACCCGGGCCCGGGAGGGCAACAAACTCCGGGGCTATTCGTTCTCCACCCTGGAGCGGATCGGGGGCACTCCGTCGCTGCTGATCGGCGTGGGCACCATCGAGCGCACCGCCCGGGCCGACACCGTCCTGCGGGCGATGATGGGCGACAAGTACCGTCGGGCGCTGCTGGCCTTCCCCGATGAAGATGTCCTGGTCGGCACCCGACTCCTGGCCCCCGAAGGCTTCCGGGCGTTCGCCGGCCTCACCGACGTGGTCCCCGGGCCCGATCACAAGGCCACCGGCGAGGAGCGTGCCTGGGGGCGCCGGCTGGCCAAGCGGTTCGGTTGCGAAGCCCGCATCGACGACCGCACCTTCCTGATCGAGGGGGACGGCTGCGAGTCCGGCGGGTTCGACGTCGGCGGGTCCAAGAGCCCGGTCCCCAAGGAAGTGGTTGTCTTCTTCGAGAAGAACGACGCGTCGTCGGGCGGACGGTTGGTGACCTTCGGGTGGGCGATGGCCGAGGATCTGGCCGCCGGAAGACTCGGCGGGCACTGATCCACCTCGCGCTCTACCTGGGAGTCCACCCCCAAACAGCGTGTCGGACGCGCCCAGGCAATAGCATGACTACGTGAAGGTTTCGACTCGCGGAGACTATGCCAGCCGGGCGTTGCTGTCGTTGGCGCTTCACGAGGAGACCGACGGTCCCACCGCCGTCCGGGACATCGCCGAGCGTACGGGTCTCCCCCAGCCCTACCTCGAACAGATCCTGCTCGCCCTCAAAGGCGCCGGCCTGGTCCGCTCCAAGCGCGGGGTGGGTGGCGGCTACGTACTCGCCCGCACCCCCGACGAGATCACCCTGTCCCAGATCGTCAGCGCCGTCGACGGGCCCATCGTGGCCGGCGACTTCGGCCTCCCGCACGAGAACGGGGCGTGCGATCACGAAGGCCAGTGCATCCTGCTGGACGTGTGGGCCGATGTCGGCGAGCACATGCGCACCCACCTCGACTCGTTCAATCTGGCGGACATGGTGAGGCGCGCCCAAGGCCGGGTGTCGGCCCTCCCCAAGAGCTCCACCTGAGGCGCTCCCCCCACCCCTCGACGCGATGACCGCCGCCAACGATCTGGTCCTGATCCTCGGCATCCTGGTGCTGGTCCTCGACGCCGCCAGTGTCATCCGGCTGCTGATCGTCCCCCGGGCGGCGGCCAGCGTGCTGGCCCTGCCGACCCGGTGGGTGCGGTCGGTGTTTCGCCACCTCTCCCAATTGGCCAAGACCTACCCGAGCAAGGACCGGATCCTGTCCATCAGCGAGCCGGTCGCGCTGATGATCCTGTTGGGCACCTGGCTGGGGACCGCGGTCCTCGGCTACGCGCTGGTCATCTGGGGCCTCGGCGGCGTCGCCTTCGGCCACGCCCTCCTGGAGGCCGGCTCATCGGTGTCGACCCTCGGCTTCGTCCACGGCGGCAGCGGCAGCTACCAGGCCGTCGACTTCTTCGCCGGCGCGTCGGGGATGGTGCTGGTGGCCTTGCAGATCGCCTATCTGCCCACCCTCTACAGCGCCTACAACCGCCGGGAGACCTTCGTGACGTTGCTGGAGAGCCGGGCCGGGGCGCCGGCCTGGGGGCCGGAGATCCTCCAACGCCACCAACTGGTGGGGACGATCGGCAATCTCCCCGCCCTCTACGCCGAGTGGGAGCGCTGGGGGGCCGACGTGGCCGAGAGCCACACCAGCTATCAGTCGTTGATGTACCTCCGTTCCCCCCGGCCGCAGAACTCCTGGGTGATCAGCCTGATCGCGGTGATGGACTCGGCGGCCATCGCCCTGGCCGTCGACCCCGACGGGGCCCCGATCGAAGCCCGGATGTGCCTGCGGATGGGCTTCACCTGCCTCCGGGACATTGCCCGGGTGGTGGCCATCCCCTTCGACCCCGACCCGGACCCCGACGACCCGATCCAACTCCCCCGGAAGGAATTCGAGGCCGCCTATGCCCGCCTCCAGGAGATCGGCTATCCGACCCCCCGTCCGCTGGACGACGCCTGGAACCACTTCCGGGGGTGGCGGGTCAACTACGAGGGGGTCGCCTACGCCCTGGCCAACAAGCTCGACGCCCCTCCCGCCCGGTGGACGGGCCCCCGGCGGACCTTCCGGGGCGAGTCGCTGTCGCCCCCCCGCCCGGTCGACCGCCAACCCGGCGGCGCACCCCCCAAGATCGTCTTTCCGAAGATCAGCTGAGGTTCCAGAGCATCAGCACCGGGGTGGACCGTTCCCATCCGAGAATGCTGATCGAGGCCGGGTCGAGGGTGAAGCACCGGCCCTGCTCGGGCTCGAGGCCGAGCCAGCGGGCGGCCAGCACCCGAAGCAGGTGGCCATGGGCGAAACACAGCACATCGCCGTCGGTGGCCCGGATCTTCCCGATCAACCGATCGACCCGTTTCCCCACCTCCTGGGTGGTCTCCCCTCCCGGTGCCCCGTGGGCGAACAGGTCCCAGTCCGGCCGCTGGCCGAGGATTTCCGCGGTGGTCAGTCCCTCGAAGTCCCCGTAGTCCCATTCGGCCAGGTCGGGGTCGACCTCGGCCCGGCCCCCGAGCCCGGCCAGCCGGCTGGTCTCCCGGGCCCGCAGCAACGGGCTGGTCAGCACCCGCGAGAAGGCATGCTCGGCCAGCCGGGGCTGCAGCGCCTCGGCCTGGACCGTCCCCTCGGGTAGCAGGGGTAGATCGGTGCGCCCGGTATGGCGCCGGCCGAGGCTCCACTCGGTTTCGCCATGGCGGACGAGGAAACAGCGGTTACCCTGGGAATTCATAGCGACAGCCGACCAGTTCTCCGGCCGGTGTGCAAACCGGCGGCAAAGTGGGTAGCTATCCGACCACCGGATATCGCAAAGTCCTGGCCAGGGCAGGAATGTCCGACGCATCCCGGGCGTTGAAAGCAGTGCGAACCCACATCAGGAGGGTGATAGAAGGCATGACATCCCGTACGGCGACCGCCGACAAGGGCAAGGACAAGACGAGCGCCCCGACCAGGCCGCAGAAGGAGCGCGCCGCCACCCCGGCGGCGGGCCGGAGCCGTGGCGCGGACGCCGACAGCCTGGGGCTGTTCCTCCGGGATCTCGACCATCATCCCCTCCCCGACCACGAAGCCCAGACCGAGCTGGCCAAGCGGGTGGCCGCCGGCGACGAGGAGGCACGCCGGGAGATGGCGGCCGCCAACCTCCGGCTGGTCATCCATTGGGCCCGTCGCTACCAGGACCGCGGGGTGGACCTTCCCGATCTCATCCAGGAGGGCACCTTCGGCCTGATGCGGGCGGTGGACAAGTTCGACTGGGAGCGCGGCTTCCGGTTCTCCACCTACGCCACCTGGTGGATCCGCCAGGCCCTCCAGCGGGCGGTCCAGCAGCACGGTCGCACCATCCGGCTGCCGATGGAAGTCGCGGAGCGCAATCAGCAGGTGGAGGCGGCGACGTGGGAGCTGACCCACCAACTGCAGCGGGCGCCCACCGACGACGAGTTGGACAACGCCACCAACACCACCGCCGACATGCGGGCCGATCTCACCCGGGTGGCCCGGGTGGTGGCCAGCCTCGACCAGCCGGCCACCGCCGACTCCACCTCCACCCTCGGTGACCTGGTGTCGACCGACAGCAACGAGTTCGAGGACGATGTGGCCTCCGAGCTCACCTTCGGGCTGGTGCGCAACGCCGTCGATCGACTCACCGATCTGCAGCGGGCGGTGATCCGCAACCGGTTCGGGTTCGACGGCTCCGACCCGGCGTCGCTCCAGACCACGGCCGAACGGCTCGGGGTCGGCGTCCGCAAGGTGCGCCAAGCCGAGGCCGAGGCGTTGGAGATCCTCGCCGACAGCGAGGCCCTCGAAGCCGCCCACGAAGCCGCCTGACCGCCGCCCCGGCGGGAGTCGGCGGGTGCCGATCAGGACAGCCGATCGAGTTCGGCGCGGAGATCGTCGGGCAGCGGCGAGGTCCAGGTGGCCCGGGCCCCGGAGCCGGGGTGGTCGAAGGCCAGCTGGTAGGCGTGGAGAAACGGGCGGGTGACGGTGGCACCGGGAAGCGACCTTCCCCGGGCGTAGACCCCGTCACCGACCACCGGATGGCCGATGGCCGAGAGGTGGACCCGGATCTGATGGGTCCGGCCGGTCTCCAGGGTGGCCTCGACCAGGGTGGTCGGCACCGGCTCGGTGAACCGCTGCTCCACCCGGTAGCGGGTGCGGGCCTCTTTCCCCTTCCTCGACACCGACATCCGGGTCGGGGAGGTCACCGAACGACCGATCGGCGCGTCGACCACCCCGGATTCCCCGTCGACCTCCCCCAGCACCAGGGCCCGGTAGTGGCGCGACACCGTCCGGTCCCCGAGCTGGCCCACCAGCGAGCGGTAGGCGTCGGGGGTCCGGGCCACCACCAACAGCCCCGACGTTCCCCGGTCGAGCCGGTGGACGATGCCGGGCCGGTCGGGATCGGACCCCACCGCCTCGGCCAGCGACGCCAGGTCGGGGTAACGGGACAGCATCCCGTTCACCAGGGTGCCGGTCCGGTGTCCGGCTCCCGGGTGCACCACCAGCCCGGCGGGCTTGTCCACCACCACGATGTCGGCATCCTCATGGACCACCTCGAACACCACCGTCGGGTCGGCGTCGGGGGCGGGGACCGGCACGTCTTCGCCGAGTTCCACCGCCAGCAATTCGCCCTCCCGGAGCGGGCGGCTGCGGGCGTGGACGGTCACCCCTTCCACCTGGACCCGGCCCGACGCCACCAGCTGGTCAACGGCGGAGCGGGAGATGTCGGCCAGCAACGCCACCGCCCGATCCACCCGGACCCCGTCGAGGGACGAGGGCACCGAGATGGAGAGCTGGCTCACGAGGTCGGCGGCGGCCGAAACAGGGAGACGGCCAGCAGCAGGCAACCGACCACGATGCAGGCGTCGGCCACATTGAAGGTCGGCCAGAAGTGGAAGTCGATGAAGTCGACCACCGCCCCGTGATCGCCTCGGAACATCCGGTCGGACAGGTTGCCCACCGCGCCCCCGATGATCAGCCCGAAGATGGCGGCCCGGGCGAAGGACGGCGAACGGTAGACCAGTACCAGCAGCACCGTGACCAGAATGACGGCGATCACCACCAGTACCGCCGAGTCCCCCTGGAACAGGCTGAAGGCCGAACCGGTGTTCCGGCTCAAGGCCAGATCCAGGGTCCAGATCACGTGGATCGGGCCGGTGTCCAGGCGGTCGACCGCCCACCATTTGGTCAGCTGATCCACCACCACCACCACGGCGGCCACCGCGACCGCGCCGCCCAGCCGGAGGGACGCGCCGGCCGGGGCACCCCGTCGAACCGTGCTCGATTCGGCGTTGCCGGTCAGCGTCGCGACAGCCCCCCGCTCTTACAGGCCATGCACAGCCGGGCATAGGGCAGGGCCCGGAGCCGGGTCTTGGGGATCGGCTGGAAGCAGCGCTCGCAGATGCCGTAGGTCTTTCGGGCGATGCGCTCCAGCGCGTCGTCGATCTCCTCCACCGCCGCCTGGGCCTGCGCCGAGAGAGCCAGATCGCGCTCCCGGTCGACCGCCACCGTTCCCCCCTCGCCGCCCTCGGCGTCGAACTGCACGTCGCCGGGCTCGCGTTCTTGGGCCAGCGAGTCGGCCTCGGCTCGGAGGTCCTCGGCCTGGCCCTGGGCCACCGCCCGCTCTTCGAGCAGCAACAGCCGCTGCTCCTCGAGGAACTTGGCGTCCTTGGCGTAGGGGCCCACCGTCGGCCGCTTGGGGGCGGGCGGAGCCACCGCCGCCTTCTTGGCCGGGGCGGTCTTCTTGGCCGGGGCGGCCTTGGCGGCGGGAGCGGTCTTCTTGGCCGGAACCGCCCGTTTGGCCGGGGCGGCCTTCTTGGCCGGGGCCGCCTTGCGGACCGGCGTCGTCTTCTTGGCTGGGGCCACCTTGCGGGCCGGGGCCACCTTGCGGGCCGGCGTCGTCTTCTTGGCCGGGGCGGTCTTCTTGGCCGGCACCGCCCGCTTGGCCCGGGCCACCTTCTTGGCCGGGGTGGTCTTCTTGGTCCCCTTGCGGGCCGGCGCCGCTTTCACCACTGGCGCCCGCTTCTTCGTCGTCATTCCTTCAAACCTCCTCAGGGACCGACCGCACCCGCCATGACCCCATTTGGGCCGGAAAAACGTGTGAATCTGCGTTGTGGTGAGCGGGTGACGATACCGTGCCCAACCGGGCCCGGCAATCCGTCAGGCCATCGACCGTGCCGGGCACCATAGCGGGTGAACACCGATCGTCAGTCGGCACCGTCGACGACGGGGGCGATTTCCCCTGTTCAGCCGGGCAGAGATTGGCTGGACGCCGGAGACCTCTCCGCGGCTGGCGCCGCCGGACGGTTCAGCTGGGACGGGCGGGTGCGGCGTCTCCCGATTTCGGCGCGCTCCGGGCGCCCGCCGGTTGGCTGTCGGCGGCCGGGGGTCGGGACTGCCCGGCGGCGGGTTGGGCGGCCGGACGCCCGGCCAGGGCGGCGGCCGGCTGCACGTTGTCATCGACCCACTTGATGACCTCGGTGAGGGCGGCCCGCAACCGTTGGCGTTCGGACTCGAGATGGCGGGCCATCGACTCCACGTCGCCGGTGAGCTGCACCCGGATCCCTTCGAGCCGGGTCACCTCCTCCCGCAGCTTGCGCTCGGAATCGGCGGTGATCTGGGCGACGTTGGACTCGGCGTTGGCTCGCACGCTCCGGGCGTGGGCTTCGGCTTCGGCCACCAGCTTCGCCGCCCGGGCCTCGGCGTCGGCCTTGGTCTCGTCGACGAATTTCTGCGCCAACAGCAGGGTGCGTTGGAGGGTCTCGTCGGCCATGCCCGCATCCTGGGCGGCGGCCGGCGCCGGGCGCGGCTCGGACGATTCGAGCTGGGAGATGCGCTCGCTGGCCTGGCGGAGTCGTTCGTTGGCCTGGCGGAGCTGCTCCTGGAGCCCTTCGGCCTCGACCGCCGCCTTCTCCAGATACTCGTCGACGTCATCCCGGTGGTACCCCTTGAGGGTCTCCCGGAACTCGACGGTCCGTAGCGAATCAAGGGCTGATTGTGACGAAGCCATGCCGGACATGCTAGCTGGGCTGGGCTGATGGCCCGTGGATAGCGCCTCGGCCTCCGGGGTGGCGGTCGGGTCGGCGTCGGGACGGTTTCGCGGCCGTCTCATCCCAGCACCAGCGGCAGGATGATGACCTGGATGACCAGGATCACCACCAGGACGGACAGATCCAGTCCGACCCCCCCGATCCGGGCGGTGGGGAGCACTCTTCGCACCAGATTGAGGACCGGATCGCAGACCACCGCCAGCCCCCGCTGGATCCGGCGCACCGGCGAGTCATAGGCGGGCTGGACCCAACTCAGCAGCGAGTAGGCGATCAGCACGAAGACATAGAGCTCCAGCAGGTAGCCGATGAGACGCATGGCTGTTCAGACTATCCCGGCGGATCAGGCCGGAGGGCTCAGGGGTTGACGAGACCGCGCTCGGTCAAACGCTGCCGCTCCTCTTCTGACACCTTCACGTTGGAAGGGGTGAGCAGGAACACCTCGTCGGCCACCCGTTCCATCCCGCCGGCCAGGGCGTAGGTGACCCCGCTGCAGAAGTCGATCATCCTCCGCTGCAGGTCACGATCCCCGCTCTGGAGGTTGACGATCACCGGTTGGTTGGCCATCAGCCGGTTGGCGATCTCCTGGGCATCGGCGAAGCGATTGGGCGCCACCACGTGCACCTTGGCCCCGGCCGCCTCGGCCGAAATGGGCCGGATGGAGGAGGCCCGGGCGATGGTGGGCTGCTGGGCGACCGGGACGGGTCCGGGCGGCTCTTCCAGCGGCAGGGTCCGGATCCGGCTGGGGGCAACCGCCGGCATCGGGTCATCCCGCTCGTCCAGCCGTCTCGGCCGTTGGGGGGCGTGGCTGACCTGGGCCGGGCCGCGAGGCTCGTCATAGTCGTAGTCGTCGTAGTCATCATCGACGAGGCCCAGATAGGCCATCGTCTTCTTCATAAATGAGGCTGCCATCTTTCCCTCCGCTCGACAGCGTAGTGCCTGACTCGCATGGTGGGTGGATACCTGGCGGGTCAGTCCTTCGGCGGCCGGTCCCCGAAAAGACCCCTCCCAACGCGTATCATCGTCGACCCTTCGGCCACCGCCACCTCGAGGTCCTCGGTCATCCCCATCGAGCGAACCGGCAGGTCAAGCCCATCGGCCAGAACGCTGACCGCCCGGAACCCGGCCCGGGACCCCTCGGGTGGGCCCGGCGGCCCGACCGCCATCAGCCCGGCCACCTCCAGGGCCTCGTCGCGCAAGGCCGAGACCAGCCCGACCACGCCATCGGGGGGGCATCCGCCCCGCCCGGGGATCCCGGCGATGTCCACCTGGACCAGCACGCTCGCCCCCGGTCGCCGCTTGGCGATGGCCCGACCCTCCTCCAGGCGGCTGACCCCCTGCCAGCACGCCACCAGAGGGGCCAGCCGGGGGACCTTGTTCCGCTGGATGGCGCCCAGGAAGTGCCACCGGGGCACCGGGTCGGCGCCCTCGGTCTCGGCCGCCTTGGCCACCAATTCGTCGGCGTAGTTCTCCCCGATGTCGACGATGCCGGCGCCGAGGGCACCCCGCACCGCGTCGGCGCCGAACCCCTTGGTCACCGCCACCACCCCGACCCCGGCCGGATCCCCCCCGGCGGCGGCAATCCGCTCCCGGACTCCGTCCAGGCGGACGGCGATGTCGGCGGCGTCGAACCGGGTCGGCACCATCAGCGGTGGTCCCCGGCCGTCGACCACACCACCATCGCCTGCCGCTCCGCCTCGGCCCGCCCCCGGTGCGAGAAGTACCGGTCGTCGCAGGACGTGCAGGCCTCGACCCCGGGGACCGGACGGACGCCGGCGGCATCGAAGGCAGCGGTGACGGCGGCCGGCAGGTCCAGCGCCGGTTGGCCGGTGGCCGACACCGAGCGGACGCCGTCGCCGTAGCGCGCCGCCACCGACTCGAGGTCGACGTCGGAGAACGGGTAGCACTCGGCATGGATGACGGGACCCACCGCGCCGTGGACGGCGGTGGCCCCGAGGCCGCGCATGGCCACGGCGGCGGCTTCGACGACGCCGCCCAGCAGGCCCCGCCAGCCGGCGTGGACGGCGGCGAAGACGCCCTCGTCACTCCCCAGCGCGATCGCCGCGCAGTCGGCGGTCAAGACGGCCAGGCCCACCGATGGTGAAGCCGACACCAACCCGTCGCCCTCCGGGAGCCCGCCGGCCGGAGTGTCCTCGGTGACGATGTGGATGGTGGCGCCGTGGACTTGTCGGAGCCGATGGAGTCGTAACCGGTCGGGACGGCTTCCGGACACCTGGACGACGAACCGGTCGAGTGGATCCGTAGACCCCGGCGGCCAGCGTTGGTCCCCGTGCGAACGATCTGACCACCCGGCCCGGATGTCTCCGGTGAGGGTGACGATGACGGGTGAGCGGCTCCGGGTCAGCGAAGGAAGGACGGGACGTCGAAGTCGTCGTCCCCGAGGTCGAGGTCGTCGTCATCGGTCGGCGAGGCGAAGATGTCCTCGTGGGCCGTTTCCAAGCCGAGCACCTTGCTGTGACCTTCGTCCCGGCCGGCGGAGGTGTGGGCCGGCTCTGCCGAACCCCGGCCTCCGGACTCCCAGCGTTCGAAGCCGGCGGCGATGACGGTGACCCGGACCTCATCGCCCATCTCCTCGTCGATCACACTGCCGAAGATGATGTTGGCGTCGGGATGGGCCACCCCGTGGATGATCTCCGCCGCCTCATTGACTTCGAACAGGCCGAGATCGGGTCCACCGGCGATGTTGAGCAGGATGCCGCGTGCCCCTTCGATCGACGCCTCGAGCAGCGGGCTGGTGATGGCGGCCCGGGCGGCATTCACCGACCGGCCTTCACCGGTCGACGAGCCGATCCCCATGATGGCGGTGCCGGCGTTGCTCATGATCATCTTCACGTCGGCGAAGTCGGTGTTGATCAAACCCGGAATCGTGATCAGGCTGGTGATGCCCTGGACCCCCTGCATCAGCACCTCGTCGGCCATCTTGAAGGCGTTGACCATCGAGGTCTTCTCGCTCGACACGGTCAGCAACCGGTCGTTGGGAATGATGATGAGGGTGTCGACCTTCTCTTTGAGGTTTTGAATGCCGGCTTCGGCCTGGACCGAACGACGCCGGCCCTCGAAGGTGAACGGACGGGTCACCACCCCGATGGTGAGGGCACCCAAGCTCTTGGCGATCTCCGCGACCACCGGGGCAGCGCCGGTTCCGGTGCCACCACCCTTGCCGGCGGTGATGAACACCATGTCGGCGCCCTTCAGCGCCTCCTCGATCTCCGACCGGTGTTCCTCGGCAGCCAGACGCCCAACTTCGGGGTCACTTCCGGCCCCCAGTCCCCGGGTCAGCTGACGGCCGATGTCCAACTTCAGATCGGCGTCGCTCATCAGGAGCGCTTGGGCGTCGGTGTTGGTGGCAATAAACTCGACGCCGCGAAGTCCGGCCTCGATCATGCGGTTGACGGCGTTCACGCCGCCGCCTCCCACCCCCACCACCTTGATGACGGCGAAGTAGTTGTTCTGAGCAGGAACGGTCATGTATTCCCTTACCCTCGACAAAAGGTTGAAACCGTTCCAACCAGCGAGTTCGACACAACGATACGGTTCATGGAGTACCTGGTCAAGCAACCTCGACGTTGTCAAGAGCTTAATTCGTCTCGGTTCCCAGGTGAGGGATGGTGCTCGTCAACTCACCGTCGGCGCCCCCGGAACGGTGACGTCGATGGTTTTCATCCCTTTGAGTGACGCGTGGGCGATGATACTGGCCACGTCCTGGTACTTGACGTTGAGATCGGAGTCGGTGCCCATCACCACGGTGAGGCCCGAGTTGAGGGCGAGGTCGACAGTTCGGTCCGGCGCCACCGTGACCGACACCACCTGGGCGGAAAACGCCAGGGGCAGTGTCCGGCACACCTGCAATCCGGAGGCGGCCAACGTCGGCAGCCCGTGCCCCACCGGGGCGGGGGCGACCGGCCCGGCGGTGGTGGTCACCACCAGCTGCACCAGCCCGGCCGGCCGGGTCGGCTGCAGGGCCAGGACCCGCCCGGTGGCGTCTACCTGGGCCCAGAGGCCGGACGGGCCGGCCACCACCGCCACCGGCACCCGTTCGGTCACCGTCACCTGCACGCCGTCGGGCCAGTGCCGGCTCACCTGGGCGGTCCGAATGAACGGGAGCGCGCTGACCCGGGACTCGGCGGCCCCCGCGTCCAGACTGATCAGCAACGGCCGGTGGGCGAGGCCGGCGGCGTTGACGATCTCGGCGGTGGTGGTGTGGGCATGGGCGCCGGTCACCGTCACCACCCGCGCCGAGAAGAACGAGGTGTGCAGCAGCGCGAACCCCCCGCCGATGATCGCCACCACCACCAGAACCGCGATGACGACCCGGAGTCGGCGCCGACCGATGCCCCGCTGCACCGACTGGCGGCGTTGACGGATCCGCGGGTCGATGGACGGCCGACCTCTTGCCGGCGGACGCCGGGGAGGTGACGTCACCACTGCCCCGGCGGATCCGCGTCGAAACCGGCCATTCGCACCTCGGTGGTGAGATCGACCCCGGTCTTGGCCGCCACCGTCGCCCGCACGTGGGCAATCAAGTTGGCCACGTCATCGGCCGAGCCGCCCTCGTCGGCCTGGATGAAGTTGGCGTGTTTTTCCGACACCCGGGCGCTCCCGAGCCGGAAGCCTTTCAACCCCGCCGCCTCGACCAGCCGGCCGGCCGAGTCGCCCTCCGGGTTGGTGAACACCGACCCGGCGTTGCTCCCTCCCGGTTGGTTGGCCCGCCGCCAGCGAACGATGTCGGCGATGGTGGCCGCCCCCTGCTCGGGGTCGCCGTCGTCCAGACCGAAGCGGGCCGCCACCACCACGTCGGAAGGGGCCAGCGAGGTGTGGCGGTAGGCCATCTGCAGCTCCTCGGCTGGGGCCTCGGCCGCCGCCCCGGTCCGGAGGTCCACCCAGCGGTATGCCACCAGGCTGGCGGCGGTATCCGAGCCATGGCCCCCGGCGTTCATGCGGACCGCGCCCCCGACCGAACCCGGGACGCCGACCGCCCATTCCAACCCGGAGAGCCCGGCGGCCGCCGTCCGGCGGGCCAGCACCGGCAGACTCACGGCCGCCCCGGCCAGCACCTGGTGGCCGTCGACCTCGATGGCTTCGAACCCGCCGCCGAGCGCCACCACCAGCCCATCGAACCCGCGGTCGGCGACCAACAGATTCGAGCCCCGACCGATGACCAGCACCGGAACCCGCGCCCCGTTGACGGCGGCCGCCACCGCCAACAACTCGTCCTCGTCGGCCGGTTCGACCAGGAGGGCGGCGGTCCCCCCGACCCGGTAGGTGGTCCGGGCACCCAGCGGCGCGTGGCGCTGCCCCCGGGTTCCCAGCGCGGCGCCGACCGCGCCCAGCTCGTCGGCGGTAGCCGTCAACGGGTTCCTACCATCCGGGATCGTCGAGGAGTTCGTCGGGAAGCGAGGTGAGGTCGCCGGCACCGAGGGTGAAGACCAGGTCGCCGGGTCGGACCAGTTCTTCGATGACCTGGCGGAGCTCGTTCCGCCCCGGCACGTAGCGCACGTCCTTGTCCGGGTCCGCCCGTCGGACCGCCTCGGCCACCAACTCACCGGAGACCCCGGGAATCGGAGCTTCGCCGGCGCCGTAGACATCGGTCACCATCACCACGTCGGCCTCGGCGAAAGCGTCGCCGAAGGCTTGCCCCAACGCCCGGGTCCGGCTGTACCGGTGGGGTTGGAACACCGCGATGACCCGCTCCCACCCGCCGTCCTGGGCGGCGCCGAGCATGGCCTTGACCTCGCTGGGGAGATGGGCGTAGTCGTCCACGAAGGTGACGCCGTTGGCGTCACCCCGGAACTCGTAGCGGCGGGCGACGCCGGCGAAACGGGCCAGGGCCCGAGCGGCGGCGTCGAAGGGAATCCCGGCGGCCAGCGCCGCCACGGTGGCCACCGCGGCGTTGCGGGCGTTGTGAAGCCCGGGGATGGGGATGGCCAGATGGCCGAGGGTGGCACCCGTCTCGTCGAGGAGGTCGAAGGTGATCGAGCTTCGGGATGGATCGATGTTGACCATCCTCCGGCTGCAGTCGGCGCCGACCCCGACCGTCTGGCCGCGGTGACGGCGGCCGATCTCGGAGGCCACCGGGTCATCCCCGCCCACCACCGGCGGCGTCGACGCCTGGGCGACGAACGCTTCGAACGCCGTCTTCACTCCGTCGAAGGAGCCGTAGTGGTCGAGGTGGTCGGCCTCCACGTTGGTGACGATGGCGATCTCGGGTTGGAGGGCGAGGAAGGTCCCGTCGCTCTCATCGGCTTCCACCACCAACCAGTCCCCGTCGTCCCAGACGGCGTTGGTCCCGATCTCGTTGACTTCGCCGCCGATGATGAACGACGGTCGCACCCCGGCCTCCACCAGCATCAAGGCGAGCATGGAGGCGGTGGTGGTCTTCCCGTGGGTTCCGGCCACCGCGATGCAGCGCCGGAGGGCGGCGATGGCGGCCAGTGCCTCGGCCCGGCGATAGACAGGGATCCCGCGCCGGACCGCCTCGGCGACTTCGGGATTGCGGTCGCCGACCGCCGACGACCGGGTGACGACATCGGCGTTGCCCACGTTGGCGGCCTGGTGGCCCACCGCCACGGGGATCCCCGCCGACCGCAACCGCTCGGTGACCGACGAGTCCTTCAGATCACTTCCCGTCACCGTGTGGCCCATGGTGGCCAGCACCATGGCGATCGCACTCATCCCCGCCCCGCCGACCCCCACCACGTGAATGGACATCGGCCGGGACAGATCGAGGTGGGGAGCGACGGTCATGGGGGCCCCTTTCGTTGGAGCGCCGGCCGGGCATGGTCCTCGACCACCCGGGCCCCGGCATCGGCGGCGTCGGGGCGTCCGAGCGAGCCGGCCGCCCGGCCCATGGCGTCGAGGGCGGCGGGGTCAGCCAGCCACCGGTCGAGGATGGCGGCCAGTCGGGGCGCATCGCAATCGATGTCGGGGAGCACCGCCGCCCCGCCGGCCCGCTCGAGCACCTGGGCGTTGGCGGTTTGGTGGTCGCCGGGGGCGCCGGGCAGAGGGACCAGCACCGACGGCACCCCGGCGGCGGCCAGCTCGGCCACGGTCATGGCTCCCGCCCGGCACACCACGATGTCGGCGGCCGAGTAGACGGTGGCCATCCGCTCCTCGTAGGGAACCCGCACCACCGGCCCTGTCGGCCCGATCCAGGAGATGGCCGCCTCCACCGTCTCCCAATCCCGCCGGCCGACGATGTGGTAGATCGACCGGTCCTCTCGGCCCTGCCACTGTTCGGCCAGCCCCACCACCGCGTCGTTGATGTGGCGCGCCCCGAGCGACCCGCCGAAGACGACCACGGTCGGGCGGTCCTCCGGGAGTCCGAGGACCCGGCGGGCGGCCCGGCGATCGTCGGCGGAACGGCCGGCGGCGGCGATCTCGGGCCGGACCGGGGTGCCGGTGACCACCGCCCGGGGTAGATGGGTGCCGGGCCATCCCACCGCGCTGGCCCGGGCGAACCGGCCGAGCAGCCGGTTGGCCACTCCCGGGGCGGCATCCACGTTGACCAGGACGAGGGGCACGCCGAACATCAGCGCCCCCACCGAGGCGGGGAGGCTGGCGTAGCCCCCGACCGACACCACCACCTGCGGGCGCCGGCGGGCCACCAGGCCGAGGGCGGCGATCAGGGCGACCGCCAACCCGGCCAGCGCTCCCAGGTTCTGGGCGATGACCCGGGGGCGCAGGCTGCGGGCGATACCCCGCCCGGGCAACAGGGTGAAGGGGAAGCCCCGGCCGTCGAGTGCGGTCCGGTCCTGTCCCCGGCGCGACCCGACGAATTCGATGGTGGCCCGGTCATGGCCCTGGGCGACCAGGGACTCGGCGATGGCCAACGCCGGTTGCAGGTGACCGGCGGTTCCGCCCCCGGCCATCAGTGCGTACCGGTGGGCCATCAGGACGAGTGGGCTCGCCGGGCCGGGCGAGCCGCGGCCCGCGGCTGTCGCTCGTGCCTGGCGATGTTCAACAGGATGCCCACCGCGGCCAGGGAGATCACCAATGATGATCCACCGAACGACACGAACGGGAGCGGGATGCCCGTCACCGGCAGCACCCCGATGACGGCCCCGATGTTGATCAAGGTCTGACTGGTGATCCAGATGGTGATGCCGATGGCCATCAGGCTGCCGAACCGGTCCGGCGCCCGGGTGGCGGCCCGGAGCCCGTACCAGGCGAACAGGAAGAAGAGGCCGAGGAGGGCGACGGCCCCGACCAGCCCGAGCTCCTCGCCCACCACCGAGAAGATGAAGTCGGTGTGGGCGTTGGGCAGCAGCCCCCACTTCTGGCGGCCGCCACCCAGCCCGAGCCCGAACAGGTGTCCGGATCCGAGGCCGATGAGGGATTGCCATACCTGGTAGCCGGAGCCCGAGTGGTTGGCCCCGGGGTTGAGGAAGGAAAGGATCCGGTCCCGGCGGTAGGGGTCGGCCAGGCCCACCACCACCGCCAACGCCGCGAAGGCCATCAGGATCTTGAAAATCGGACCCACCGGTACCCCGCCCATGAACAGCATGCCGAAGGCAACGCAGCACAGCACCAGGGCCGTCCCCATGTCCGGCTGCTTGAGGATCAACAGCGAGGAGATCCCCAGAATGATCAGCACCGGGAGGATCACCGACTTGGCATCCGCGGTCCGGTCGACCCGCCGGGTGAGGAGGTCGGCCACGAAGACGATGAGGGCGAGCTTCATCAACTCGGACGGCTGGAGGCGGAACTGCCCGAACCCGATCCACCGTGACGAGCCGCCGGCGGTGACCCCCAACCCCGGCATCAGCACCATCACCAGCATTCCCATCGTCCCGATCAGCAGGGGCACCCGGATCTTCCGCCACTTGCGGTAGTCGATCCGGGCGAAGGCGGCCAGCGCCACCAGGCCGAGACCCATCCACATGACCTGGCGGAGGAAGATCCCCCAGGTCGAGCCGTAGAGGCTCATGGAGATCACCGGCGACGCCGAGCCGACCATGACCAGGCCGAACACACACAACACCCCCACCAGCACCGTCAGGCAGGTGGCGGTGGGGACCCGGGCCAGCCGGGAACGGGAAGCGGCGGGGGCGGCGGACCGTCGAGCCGCGGGGGCGCTCCGGGTCGGACTCGACGGGTGCCGCGGGCGCGTGGCGGTGCGCTGGGTGGCGGTCCGGGACGGGGTTCGGGTGCGAGCGGTGTCAACCATGGGCACCACCAGCTTCGCTTAGGCCGGCGCCCAGGTGGTGGAACCCTGCAGTCGTCGGCGTCTCCAACCCGGTCGGCCGCATCATCCGGCGATCTTGGAGACGGACAGGAAGTCGGCATAGAAGATGCCCAGACCGCCGGCCGCGCACAGGCCGGCCAGAATCCAGAACCGGATGATGACCGTCGTCTCCGGCCACCCCAGCAGCTCGAAGTGGTGGTGGAGCGGGGCCATCAGGAACACCCGACGGTGAAAGAGCCGGAAGCTGATCACCTGGATCACCACCGACAGCGTGACGATCACGAACAACCCGCCGATGATGGCCAGCAGGAGGTCGAGGTTCATCAACAGGCAGAGGGCGGCCAGACCGGTGCCGATCGACAATGACCCGGTGTCCCCCATGAAGATCCGGGCCGGGGCGGCGTTCCACCACAGGAATCCCAGGCAGGCGCCGGCCAGCGCCACCGAGGTGAGGGCCAGGTCGAGGGCGTCGGGAACGTGGTAGATGGCCGGGTGGCGGAATTGCCAGTAGCCGATGACGGCCAGGGTGGCGAAGCCGAAAGTCGCCGACCCGGCGGCCAGGCCGTCGAGGCCGTCGGTCAGGTTCACCGCGTTGGCGGTGGCGGCGATGATCACCGTCGCCCACACCACCCACAACCCGGTGCCCAGATGGATGTCCAGCGAGTTGTAGCGGGTGAAGGACAGGGTGGTCGAGATGTGGGCCCAGTAGACTGAGAGCAGGGCGAACCCGAGGCCCAGCAAGATCTGGGCGCCGAACTTGGCCCGCTTGTTCAACCCGAGGCTCCGGCGGTGGCGGACCTTGATCCAGTCGTCGGCGAAGCCGATCAGCGACGCCCCCAGCACCGTCAACAGCACCAGGACCCCCGACGGGGAGACATGGGTGCCGGGAATCGCCCGGGCGGCCAGGTAGCCGATGGTGACGGCGATGACGATGCCGATGCCACCCATGGTCGGGGTCCCCGCCTTGGCGATGTGGACCTGGGGGCCGTCCTCCCGGATCTGCTGTCCGATGTTGTTCTTGATCAGCCAGCCGATGAGGACCGGGGTGAGGAGGGCGGCCACCAGCAGGGCCACCCCGCCCGAGGTCATTAGCGAGATCATCGGCGGTTCCCGGCTTCGAGGGCGGCCAGCGCCCATCGGGCCTGGTCCCGATCGTCGAAGGGGACCACCGTGCCGTCCAGTTCCTGGGTGGTCTCGTGACCCTTCCCGGCCAGGACGACCACGTCACCCGGCCGGGCCAGGCCGATTGCCCCGGCGATGGCCGCCGACCGGTCCGGCTCGATGACCAGCTCGGCGCCGGGGCCGATCCCGGCGCCGACCTGGGCGATGATCGCCAACGGGTCCTCCGACCGCGGGTTGTCGGAGGTGAGCACCACCACGTCGGCCAACCGGCCGGCCACCTCCCCCATCATTGGGCGCTTGTCCGGATCGCGGTCACCGCCGGCCCCGAACACCGACACCACCCGGCCGCCGCCGGCCATCCGGCGGGCCGAGCCCAGCGCCGCCTCCAACCCGGCCGGGGTGTGGGCGAAGTCGACCAGCACCGCGAACGGCGGGCCCGGGGTCACCACCTCCATGCGGCCCGGCGGCGGGGTCACCGAGGCGAGACCGGCGACGATGGCCGGCTCCTCGATGCCGAGGCCTTCGGCGATGGCCGCGGCCACCAGCGCGTTGTCGACGTTGAAGGCGCCCGACAGTGGCAACGTCACCGGCCGGCCGTGCCAGCGGAACGACGACGAGCCCACCGTGAGCACCACGTCGGAGGCGTCCGACCGGCGAACCTCGGCCACCGCCACGCCGGCCAGTTGTCCGGCCAGGCGCGCACCCCAGGGATCGTCCATGTTGATCACCGCCCGCCGGGTCCTGTCAGGGACGAACAGTTGGGCCTTGGCCGCGAAGTACGCCTCCATGGAGTGGTGATGGTCGAGATGTTCATGGCTGAGATTGGTGAAGGCGGCGACGTCGAACACGATGCCATCCACCCGGTGCTGGGTTAAGGCGTGAGACGAGACCTCCATGGCCACCGCCTGCCGGCCCTGGTGACGGAAGCCGGCCAGGATGGCCTGAAGGTCGGGTGACTCCGGGGTGGTCCGCTCACCGGTGAGCGTGCCGATCGCTCCGGCCGGGGTTCCGGCTGCAGCGAGAATCGACAGTACCAGGTGGGTCACGGTGGTCTTGCCGTTGGTGCCGGTCACCCCGACCATGACCAGGTGGCGGGACGGATACCCGAAAAAGGCGGCGGCCACCCGGGCCATCGCCGACCGGACGGTGCCTTCCGGCACCCGGAGCTGGGGAACCTCCAGGTCGAGGAAGCGCTCGACCAGCAGGACGACGGCGCCGGCCGCCACCGCGTCAGCCGCGAAGCGGTGGCCGTCGGTGGTCGTCCCCGGCACACAGCAGAACAGGGCGCCGGCCTCGACCCGGCGGCTGTCGAAGGCGATCGACGTCACCTCGACGGGCTCGGGGCTGCCCCGGGTTCCGATCAGCTCGACGTCGCCGAGCAGCTCCTTCACTCGCATGCGGCGGGCAGTCGCACGGAAGCCACGCGCGCTCCTCGAGCGCCGGCAACCATTTATGCGCCTTCAGTCGCAGCTCCGGCCGGAACCGTCACCGTTCCGGTTCCCCCCACGGCACCACTGGACGTCGAGGTGGTGGCCGCGGCGTTGGTGGGGATGCCGTAGTGCTGCAGGGCATACTCCATGATCGTAGAGAATACCGGGGCCGCCACCGCCCCCCCGTAGATCGGGGTCGGACGGTCCAGTACCACCACCGCCGACAGCACCGGGTTCTGGGCGGGAGCGAAGCCCACGAACGACCCGTAGAAGGCGCCGGGGATGTAGCCCAGATGACTGGGGTCGGGGATCTGGGCGGTCCCGGTCTTGCCGGCCACCGTGTACCCGTCGATGGCGGCGGCGGTGCCGGTGCCGCCGGTCACCACGCCCTCGAGCATGGTGGTCAACTCGGCGGTGGTGGCCGGGTCGATCACCCGCCGGGAGGTTGCCGGGGCCGCCGCCGACATGGTGCCACCCGAGGAGACAGTGCCCCGTACCAGCCGGGGTTGGACCAGGACTCCCCCATTGGCTACGGCGTTGTAGGCGTCGAGCAGCTGTTGGGCGGTGACGGCGTCGTTCTGGCCAATGGGGGTCGAGCCGATCGAGCTCCCGGTCCAGGCGCTGGCCCCGGGGATCAGGCCCTCGGACTCGCCGGGGAAGTTGAGGCCGGTGGGCTTGCCGAAGCCGAGGTTGCTGATCTGGGCCAACAGCCGGTTCTCGCCGAGGTCCCCGGCGATCTCAATGGTCCCGATGTTGGACGACTGGTCCAAGATGTCCGTCGCCGTCATGGTCTGGGTCCCGTGGTTCTCGGCGTCGTGGAAGGTATAGGTGCCGATCGACAGCGAGTTCGGCACCGAGAACGTCTGGCTCGGGCTGATGACCTTGTTCTGCAGCGCCGAGGAGAAGGTCACCAGCTTGAACACCGAACCCGGCTCGTAGACCTGGGTGAGGGCCGTGTTCGACGGTGCCTCGGAGACTCCGGCCGGCAGGGTGGTGGCCTGGGAGGTGAGGGTGGCCCCCGACGTCGACGGGACCGCGCTCGAGCTGGTGGCGGCCACCGTCTGGGCCGACGACGAACCCGACCCCGATGAGGTCGCCGACAGGTTGGCCATGGCGATGACGTCGCCGGTCTTCACGTCCATCACGATGGCGGTACCCCCCACCGCGTGGGAGGCCAGCACTTCGGCGCCGAGCGCCTGTTCGGCCACGTATTGGACCGACTCGTCGAGGGTCAGCTCGATCCCGCTCCCGGCGACGGAGGAGGTGCTGGCGGTTCCCGTCGAGCCGGGCAGCGCCACCCCGTTGGGCGACTCCATCAGGTCCTTGGTCCCGGCCTTTCCGGCCAGCAGTGACTGGTACTGGTACTCGAGCCCGGATTGACCCGACCCGTCGGCGCCGACCGACCCCACCACCGGTTCGGCCAGCTGGCCGGCCGGTTGCACCCGCTGGGGCTCCGACACCAGATTGATGCCGGTGAGGTTCAGCGCCGTCACCTTGGCCGCCACCGCATCCGACACCCGATGGGCCAGGTAGACGAAGCCGGAATGCTGGGTCACCTCGGCGCGGAGTTGGGAGGCGGGGATGCCGAGGACCGGGGCCAGCTGCCCGGCCAGGGTGGTCGGGTCCTTGATGAGGAAGGGGTCGGCCACCACCGTCTGCTTGGTGACCGATTCGGCCAGCACCTCGCCGTTCCGGTCGTAGATCCCGCCGCGGAGGGCGGGGACGGTGACCGTCTGGGTTAGCTCGGCGCTGGAGAGCGAGGCGTAGTGCTGATGGGAGAACTGCTGGACGACCACCAGCCGGAAGACCATGGCGATGAAGATCACCAGCAGCAGGACCCGGAGCGCGCGCGTCCGCCGTCCCAGCAGAACGATGGGGCTCATGGGGTCGACGGTGTCGGGGACGTGGTACCGGACGCGGCTCCGGTGTCGGGTACCGGCAGCGCCACATTCAGCGGCACCGACGGGAGGTCGACGATCTGGGTGGGAGCCACCATGCCGAGCTGCCGGGCTTCAGTGACCACGATCTGGGGGGCGGCCAACTGGGCCACCGCCACCTGGAGCTGCTTCTGTTGGGCCAACGCCGCAGCGGTCAGGCTCTGGGTGTGGGCCAAGCGGATCTGACCCTGGGCCACCAGGTCGTCGGCGACCACCACCGACAGCAGGCTCCCGATGATCAGGACCGAAGCCACCAGCACGGTCGGGCGCCGGCGAGACCGGTGCCGGGACCGGGGCGCGGGTTCGAACAGCCGCAGCGGCGGCCGCCGGGGGGCCGGCTGGGGCCGGACCGCGGGCCGGCGGGCGGCGGAAGACGCCGGAGGTGGCATCAGGCCACCTCGCCATTGGCGGTGTGGCCGACCGGGGCGGCGATGCGTTCGATGACCCGGAGGCGGGCGGCTTCCGAACGGCGGTTCCGATCCACCTCATCGGCTGAGGGCCGCCGGGAACCGCGGACCACCAACCGGTATTCGGGGCTGGCTCCGCAGACACACGGGAGGCCGGGCGGACAGACGCAGCCCCCGGTGGAGGCGTCGACGAACTTGGCCTTGACCAGGCGGTCCTCCCCGGAATGGTAGGAGATGACCACGCACCGGCCGCCGGTGCGCAACAGCCCGAGGGTGTCGTCCAGGGCCCGATCCAGCTGGTCGAGCTCTTCGTTGACGGCGATGCGGATGGCCTGGAACACCCGGCGGGCGGGGTGGCCACCGGTACGCCGGGTGGCGGCGGGGATGGCGGCCCGCACCACCTCGGAGAGTTCCCCGGTGGCGGTATGGGGACGGGAGGCGATGATGGCCCGGGCGATCCGGCGGGCGAAGCGCCGCTCGCCGTTCTCGACGAACAGGGCGGTGAGGGTGTCCTCGTCGAACTCGTTGACCACGTCGGCGGCGGTCCGGCCCGAGGTCGGGTCCATCCGCATGTCCAGGGGGGCGTCGAGACGGTAGGAGAACCCGCGCCCGGCCACGTCCAGCTGGGGTGAGCTGACCCCGAGGTCGAAGAGCGCTCCCGAAAGCCCCTGTTGGTCGACGGGGACACCGGTCTCGGCTTGCAGGCGTCGGACCAGGCCGGCGACTTCGTCGAACCGGGCCCGGCGGACGACGGCCCGCTCACCGAAGCGGGCGAGTTCCGGGGCGGCGGCGGCCACGGCCGACGGGTCACGGTCGATCCCGAGCACGCTCAGGTGGGGGTGGGCGGTGAGGATGGCGGCGGCGTGGCCGGCGCCTCCGAGGGTGGCGTCCACCACCAGCCCGGGGGGAACCGGGGCCAGAAGGTCGACCACCTCGGTGGCCATGACCGGCTGGTGGGGAAATGCCTGGCTCATCTGCAGCCCCCCGACCGGAGCGGCGTCCGAGGGTGGAGGACCCGAACGACCAGCGTGGAAGCAAGCGGAGGAGGATTCTTCCAGGGTTTCGGTCGAAGGGCTGCGCATGAGCCAGACACGTTCAATGTGGACATCGGGTCGGGCGACGGCCGCCATGGCTGTCTCATAGGGCGTCGGCCGGCGGTCACCGCCATCGACGAGCTGCAGGCTCGCCGAGGCATGGAGGGAGATGGTGCGAAGGGCGTGGATCCTTTCGTGGGCGGGCTTCCGGAGATGGTCGATCCGCGAGGGTTTGATGGCGCTCCCGGCCGGATGGCGAGTGGCCTCCGCGACCCGCCGGACCAGCTGGAGACGGACGGCATCGGTCAGGCGTCGTCGCCCTCGGTGAGGAGTTGCTCGGCCGGCTGCACCTTTTCCTCCCAGGAGGCGGGGTTCCAGAGCTCCACCCGGTCGATCGCTCCATGGACCAAGACTTCCCCCTCCAATCCGGCGAAGGACCGGAGATGGGCCGGAATCGCCATCCGACCCTGTTTGTCCACTTCCACCTCGTGTGAAGTCGATGCCCACAACCGAGCCAGATTGCGATCCACCCGGCTCTCCGAGGCTCGACCCTGCCTGGACTCCATCTGCTTCTCGAACTCGTCCGGCGGCCACAAGGACAGACATCCGTCCTGGTACTGGGTCAGGAAGCCGCCGTGTTCGAAGGGTTGGCGGAACTTGGCCGGAAGGATCACCCTCCCCTTGTCGTCGAGCGAGTGCTCGTACCTTCCGAAAAACCGTGCCACTGGCGGTTGCTCCCACGATGCTCCTCGTAGTGCTCGGAGTCCGATGGTTCGGATCCCCTCCCTTTCACACCACTTTCCACCACTTTACGCCCCTAACGCCCCACAGTCAACCACACCGGCTCCCTGACCACCCAAATCGAACCGCGACAACGACGGAAGTGAAGGCTGGATCCGGCTGTCGGCGGGCGACACCGGCCGGCGGAGTCCAGGCCGGGGGCCCGACGGGGCCACGCCGGCGACGCCCGGGCGCGACGCGAGTCCGGATCAGATCAGCGAAAAAGAACCGGGGCGGCGTCCCCGGACAAACTCCCTCGTCGTAATTACGAGGGGAGCGCGGCCACCAGCGCGGCCACCACCGACGCCGGTTCAATGTCGGCGCCACCGGCGGCCACCAGGTCGGCCACCCCGACCACCGCCCCGGCCAGCTCGAGCCGGGCCGCCTCCCGGTCCTCGGCGGAGAGATCCAGCACCTCGAGCAGGGCGGTGGGATCCCAGTGCCGGATGCAGGCGCCGTGGAACCAGGCCCCGTCCCGGTTGCGGCGCTGGGAGATCCCCACCACCTTCCGCCCGTCGGCCGCCACCACCTCTCCGGTCCCGACCCCGCCGAAACACACCAGCGACGACCAGCGGGTGCAGGCGGCGAACCCGTCCCGGTGGGCGCGCAACCCCGGCGCACCGAGCGCGGTGAGAGCCGCGGTCCAGGCATCGCCGAGCCAGTCGAAGGCCCGGCCGACGTCCTGGCTCCACAACCGGTCATCCCGGGGGACCCAGACATCGATCCACACCGGGTCACCGGGCACCACCAGGACGGCTCCCCCTCCCGACCGGCGCCGGGCGACTTCGATCCCCCGGGCCTCGGCCCGGGCCCGGTCGACCACCGCCAGCGCCTGGGTGGAGCCGAGGACAACCGCCGGCCTGGCTACCCGGCACACCGAAACCGCCCGTCGCCACGGGCCGAATTCGACCGCCGGCCACGACCGGTGCAGCTCGCCGGCCGCTCCACTCCGCTCGTCGATCGACCAGCTGCTCCCCGCCGGCACCGTTGGCGTCAGGCGATCAGGGGCTCGGAGCGATCGACCCCGGGGCTCAGGTAGGTGTGCCAATCGTCGCTGGCCCCTCCGCAGGTGGCCAGCAGCTGCACCCGGTGGTGGGGAGCCACCGGGGTGGCCCGGAGCACCATCCCGGCCTCATGGGGCAGCCGGTCCTCCTTCCGGGTGTTGCAGCGCCGGCAGGCCGCCACCACGTTCTCCCAGGTATGGGGGCCGCCCTTGCTCCGCGGGATCACATGGTCGAGATTCTCCGCCGCCGCCCCGCAGTACTGGCAGCGCGAGCCGTCCCGGGCGAAGACGGTGCGCCGGTTGACCGCCACCCGGTACTGGCGGGGGATGTGCACATACCGCACCAACCGGACCACCGACGGCTCCGGCACTGTGACCTTTTCGGCCCGGAACACCCGCTCGGTGGTGTGCACCAGTTCGGCCTTGGTCCCCAGCACCAGCAGGACGGCCCGGCGGGAGGAGACGATGCCCAGTGGTTCGAAGGTGGCGTTGAGGACCAGCGCCCGCCGGGAGGGTGACATCGGCGACCTCACCGGTTCGGGGGCGGACGGCGTCCCCTCCCCCGCCAGCAACTTCGCCTCCAGCCTCGACCGTCGATTCACTAGATCGGAAATTAGCCGTGTCGGGCCGTCGATGGGCGATTGCTGGCATGGTCCCGCCGCCACCCGCCCGCCGACCGGCACCACTGGAGATAGGAGACCACATCGTCGGCATCGGGGGCGGCATCCGGGCGACCGTAGGCGGTGACCATCCGGAACCCCCACAGGCGGCGGTCCGGCAGGGGAAGAAACGGGCGCCGTCGCCACCATCCGGGGGCGGCCAACCGGGAGACGGCCCCCACCGCGGTCAGCCACAGCGTCGGGCGGCCCAGCACCGCGGCGATCACCGTCCTCACCGCCGCCGGCGACGGTACCGATGGCTCCCCGCTCATCCGGGCACCGATGAACCAGCCAGGCCGAGCATGGCCCGGCGCCCGACCGCCGCCGCCCCCACCAGTGGGCCGTCCGCCCCGAGCCCGGCGGGAACGATCCGGGTTCCCCGCGAGTAGCTCAACCTCGACCGGGCGTCGATCTCCGCTTGGGCGGCGGTGAAGAACGGTTGGCCGAAGCCGAGGGCGACCGAGCCGGCCACCACCGCCAACTCCAGGTCCAACAGGTTGGCCACCGATGCCACCGCTCGACCGACCAGCGTGCCGGTTCTTCGCCGCACCTCGTCGCCGGCCTCCGACGCCGGTCGACCGGTGATGGCGGCGATCGACGGTCCCGACGTCTCCGCCTCCAGGCAGCCGCGGGCCCCGCACACACACCGGCGGCCGTCGGGCTCGACGATCAGGTGGCCGATGTGCCCGGCATTCCCGTGGGCGCCGTCCAGCAACCGGCCGTCGAGCACGATCCCGCCGCCCACTCCGGTGGACACCACCATGGCCAGATAGTCATCCAGCCCGGTGGCAGCTCCCCTCCACCCCTCCCCCAGAGCCAGCGCCTTGGCGTCGTTGTCGACGATGGTCGGCAGGCGGACCAGGGTCTCGAGCCGGGGCTGGAGGGGAAACTCCCTCCAGCCGGGAATGTTGAGCGGGGACACCGTGCGGCCGCCCTCGGTCATCGGGCCCCCGCAGCCGACCCCGCAGACGACCGGCGACACGGTGGCGGCCAGCTGGACCTGGTCGATGATCGACGACAACGCCGCGAAGACCACCTCGGGGTCCGGGTCCTCGGGGGTCCGGGTGTGGGCCTCGACAAGGATCGTCCCCCTCCCGTCGACCAGGCCGGCCGCCATCTTGGTCCCGCCCACGTCGACCGCGAGCACCACCAGGCGGTCAGGCAAAGGATTCAGTCGTCGCGATGGAGGCGACCGCGGATCCAGTCCCGCGGATCGTGCACCACTGTCCCCATGTTCCGGCTGTGGATCGACCGGGAGATGTCGTCGATCCCGGCCTTGCCCATGCGCCGGGCATTGTTGGCGAATACCACCGCAGAGAGGAACATGACGATGACGCCGATGAACCCGAGCACCAGCGACCGGGAGAAGGTCAACAACATGAAGACGAAGCCGACCACGAACACCAGCGCCGACCAGATGCAGTAGCGCCCGGCGTGGCGATAGACGGTCTCGGAACGCACCCGCTCCGCGAACTCGGGGTCCTCCTTGTAGAGGGACTCCTCCAGCTCGTGGAGAATTCGTTGTTCGTGATCAGAGAGCGGCAAGTGCCCCTCCCCCCCATCTCTCGATCGACCTTGTTGTCATCCTCGACTCCATGATCGCGCACCTCCGTGCCTAAAGCATCGCGCATTGAGGCAAACGTTGACAATGCAGACCTTATTTCCTCCCCGGGTCGCCCGGAAGGACCGGAAATTCCTGGATTTGGGAGTCTCAGGGCTGGTCGTGCTCCACGTTTGGCTCGGCGGCGGGTCCCCATTGGGCGTCCCCCCGCTGCCGGACCCGGAGCCCGTCGGGACCCACCATCGCGGCGGAGCCGACCGACCCATGGCCGTAGCGGGCCCGGATGCTGTCGACGGCGGCCGAAATGCCGCCCCACGACTGCTGGAGACGCTCCGCCTCGTCCCCGGCCCGCATCATCCGGGTATCGGCCGAACCGCCACCACCGAGGTCCCAGGACAGCTGTTCGTTGGCGCCGGTGGTGCCGAAGCCGGACAGGCTGACGCCCAGCAGCCGCATCCCCTTCGACAGGTCGACGGATTCGAGCAGGGCCGAGGCGATGGCGGCGATGGCCGGGGCGGAGTCGACCGGGGTGATCATCGAGTGGGACCGGGTGATCAGGGTGAAGTCGCCGAACTTGATCTTCACGGTGATGGTGCGGGCCCCGAGATCGGATCCCCGGAGGTGGGAGGCGGCGGCCTCGACGATCCGGGACAGGTGGCCCTGGATGGCCTCCGGGTCCCAGAGGTCGGACGGGAACGTCTCCTCGTGGCCGATGGACTTGGCCTTCTGGTCGGGGACGACCGGCCGGTCGTCCACCCCCCGGCACAGCTCGGACAGGTGCAGTCCCTGGGCCTTGCCCAACTGGCGCTCGAGGCTGGCGGCCGGGAGGGAGGCGAGGTCGCCAACGGTCATGATCCCCAGCCCCTGGAGCCGGCGGGCCGACACCGGCCCCACCCCCCAGAGTGCCTCGATGGGCAGGGGATGGAGGAAATCGAGCTCCCGGCCCGGCTCAATGATGACAATCCCGGGCCCAGCCCGGATGCCCGACCGGTCGGCCTTCGGTTTGGCCGCCTTCGACGCGAGTTTGGCCATCAGCTTGTTGGAGGCCACCCCGACCGAGCAGGTGAGGTGCAGCTCGTTCTCGACCCGGGCCCGGATGCCCCGAGCGATCACCGGCCCGGGTCCGAGCAGCCGCACCGAACCGGTCACGTCGAGGAACGCCTCATCGATGGAGATGCCTTCGACCAGCGGGGTCACTGTCTCCAGGATGGCGTGGAGCTTGGCGCTCTCCTCGCTGTAGCGATGGTGGCGGCCGTCAACGAAGACCGCCTGGGGGCACAGTCGGCGGGCCACCGACGACGGCATGGCGGAGTGGACGCCGAACCGGCGGGCCTCGTAGGTACAGGCGGCCACCACCCCCCGGCCGCCCGAACCTCCCACGATGACCGGACGTCCGGCCAGGGTGGGATCGTCCAACACCTCGACCGAGGCGAAGAACGCATCCATGTCGACGTGGAGGATGACCCGGTCGTGCTCATCCACCGAGACGCAGCCTCCGGAACCCTTCGGCGAAGGCAACCCCGGCGCTCCGGCCGGCATCTTCCGCCGCGCCGTGGACCGCGGAGGTCGCCCACTCGGCGCCGTCGGGGAACTGGCTCCGGTGGCAGCCGACCGCCCGGGCCTTCAGCTCCACGGTCTGGGAGATGTCCACCCAGACGTCGGGCTCGAGGGTGCCGGACAACAGGACGGTGGCGACCTGATGGGCCGGGCCGGCGTCGGGGAAGTAGAGGGGCAAGGCGGCGGCCGGGGCCACCGCGTCGAGCACCGCCCATCCGGTGACCCGATGATCCCGGTGGTTGAAGTAGTCCTGTCCGAAGAAGACGGCGGTGGGGTCCGGACACAGCACCACGTCGGGCCGGATCCGGCGAACTACCGCCACCAGCGCTCGCTGGAGCCCGAGGTCATCGGCCAGTTCCCCGTCCGGGTAGTGCAGGGACTCCTGGCCGGCCAGCCCGATCAACGATGCCGCCTCGGCCGCCTCCACCGCCCGACGGTCGGCCAGTTCCCCGGGCTCGACCCAGGCATCGGTCGAGCCTTTGTCCCCGTCGGTACAGAGGAGGACGTGGACCTCGCAGCCTTTGGCCGACCACGCCGCCAGGGTGCCTCCGCAGCCGACATCGGGATCGTCGGGGTGGGCGTAGATGGCCAGCGCCCGGACCGGGATCTCCTCCACGAGCTCGGGCACCGCTAGGACCCTGGCTGCTTGGGGGCGGTGGTCTTGGTCAACAGCCCGACCTCACGCCGGAAATCGTCGACCCCCTCGAAACCCTTGTACACACTGGCGAACCGGAGATAGGCCACCTCGTCGACCAACCGCAACCGGTCGAGCACGGCCAGACCGATCTGCTCGGTGGTCGGTACGGTGCCGTCCTCCCGAACCTCGTCCTCCACCGACTGGGCCATCTCCTCGAGCTGCTTCTCCGAGACCGGGCGGTTTTTGGTGGCCGCCCGCAGCCCGTCGACCACCTTCATCCGGTCGAACGGGGCCCGGAGCCCGGAGCGCTTGACCACCATCATCGGAACTTCGTCGATCCGCTCGAACGTCGTATACCGGTGGCCACACCCGTTGCACTCCCGCCGGCGCCGGGTAGCGGCGCCGTCCTCGGCCAGCCGGGAGTCGATGACGCGATCGTCATCCGCCAGGCACCAGGGACACAGCACGCACCGAGGATAGTGCTGCAGGCAACCGTCTCGGGCGGGATCACCAGCGCAAAGGCCGGGTGGAGGCGGTTAGGGAACCGCGATGTGCTCGCCGGGCTCGACCGTGTAGGAACCGGTCTGCGAGGCCAAGGTGGCGACCAGCGGTCGGGGGTCAGCGGAAGGATCCGCCGCCACCGCGATCGACCAGAGGGTGTCGCCGGGCTGCACCGTGTACTCGACCGGGTGGGTGGTCCCCGCCAGAGCGGGACCAGAGGCGTGGGAGTGACCTCCGGTCCCACTCAGCGGAAGAGCGAGCCCGATCACCACCAGGCTGCTGACGGCCAGCAACGTGCGCCGCAGCCTGACCGCTGAGGACGGCCGGCGGCGGGCCCGGCGTCGCCGGACCGGATCGGGGACCAGCGCCAGCCCCGGACTCCGGGGGGCGGTAGTCGGGTCGTCGGCGTCGATCCCCGGCGACCAGTGGCGGCCGCCCTCCACCAGGCGCAGAGGGGCCCCGCCGCGGCTTCGGCCGCCCTCGGCCCGGGTCAGCGGGGCCGGGAACGAGAGGGCGGCCACTAGCGGACCTCCCCGGTTGGCGACCGTCGGGCCAACTGCCCGGACGTCGAACGTCTGTTCGTCATGCACCCATCGAATCACGAACGCCTGTTCGGTGTCAAGCCATTTGTCGAACGGGTGTTTGCTTTCCGACCTCCCCTGGGCTACCTTCTTGCAAACAGATGTTCGCCGCCCAGGACAGCTAGCCACAACGCCGATCGGGGCGGGCGAACCACAGCGACCAGGGGGAACCGTGGCTCAGGTACTCAGCATCAAGCGCAAGCAGATACTGGACTGTATTTCCGAGTCGATCCGGGACCGCGGGTTCCCCCCCTCGGTCCGGGAGATCGGCGAGTCGGTGGGCCTGGCCTCGTCCTCCACCGTCCACGCCCACCTGGCGGTGTTGCAGCGGGAGGGGTATCTGCGACGGGACCCGACCAAGCCCCGGGCCATCGAGGTCCGGTTCGACCCGTCGTCCAAGGTGGTCATGGACTCGCGACCGATCCGCCATGTCCCGCTGGTCGGCGATGTGGCCGCCGGCACCGGGGTGCTGGCCCAGGAGAACATCGAGGAGCTGTATCCGCTCCCCGAGGACTTCACCGGGACCGGTTCGCTGTTCATGGTCAAGGTCCGGGGCGACTCCATGGTCGACGACGGCATCGTCGACGGCGACTTCGTGGTGGTGCGACAGCAACCCGAAGCCGAGCGGAACGAGATCGTGGTAGCGGGGATTCCTGACGAGGAAGCCACCGTCAAGCGGTTCTCCACCCGGGACGGGAAGGTCGTCCTCACCCCGTCCAACCCGGACATGGTCCCGATGGAGTTCGACCCCGACGAGGTGACCGTCTACGGCAAGGTCGTCACCGTCCTCCGCCGGCTGTAGGCCCGCTCAGCGGGTCGGGCTGGCCGGCGCGATCGCGCTCATGTCCGGGTACCGGTCTCCGGACACCGCGCCGGTGGCGAACACCGCCTCGATGGCGGCGAGGTCGGACGCCGTCAGTTCGACCTCGACCGCCGCCACGTTCTCGGCCAGATAGGTGCGTCGCTTGGTCCCGGGGATCGGCACCACGTCGTCACCCCGGGAGAGGACCCAGGCCAGCGCCAGTTGTCCGGGGGTGCAGCCCTTGGCCTCGGCCAGGGAACGCACCCGGTCGACCAGCACGATATTCGCCTCGAAGCTGTCGCCGCGGAACCGGGGGAGGAATTTCCGGAAGTCGCCTTCGGGAAAGTCGTCCGGGGAGGTGATCTGTCCGGTGAGGAAGCCGCGGCCCAGCGGGCTGTAGGCCACGATGCCGACGCCGAGTGACCGGGCGGTGCCGATGACCGAGTCCTCGATGTCGCGGCTCCACAACGACCACTCGCTCTGGAGGGCGGCGATCGGGTGGACGGCGCTGGCCCGTCGCAGGGTGTCGGGGGAAGATTCCGACAACCCGAGGTAGCGCACCTTCCCGTCCGCCACCAGTTCGGCCATCGCCCCCACCGTCTCCTCGATCGGCACGCCGGTGTCGGTACGGTGCTGGTAGTAGAGATCGATGTGCTCCACCCCCAAGCGCGTCAGGGACGCATCACACGCCTGGTGCACGTAGGCGGCGTCCCCCCGCACCGACCGGACGGCGGGATCGTCGGTGCGCACGATCCCGAACTTGGTGGCCAGGACCACCTCGTCCCGCCGGGTGCCGATGGCCCGGCCCACCAACTCCTCGTTGGTGAAGGGCCCGTACATGTCGGCGGTGTCGATCAAGGTCACCCCCAGGTCGAGCGCGGCGTTGATGGTGGCGGTCGATTCCGCCTCGTCGCCCGGCCCGTAGAACTCGGACATGCCCATGCAGCCGAGACCTTCGGCCGACACCACCAGCCCGTCGGTGCCCAATGTGCGAGTCGCGAGGGTCATGGTGGCGAACCTACCCGCTCGGAGACTCCGCCCATTTCGGATCCCGCCCGAGGAACCCGATCAGCTGATCGATGGCCGGCGCGTCCTCGGCGACCGGGACGACCGCCCCGAATGCCTGACCCTCCCCCTGGTACTCGGGGGGAAGGGTCGACTTGGCCCGGGTCAGGACATCGGCAGCTTCCGCTTCGGAGTACGGGTTCGGTTGGCCGGTGGCGGAGGCGAGATCCCATCCGTGGGCCAGGTACTCCATCACCGTCATGTTGAAGACCATCGCCGCCGGCATCATCGAGCCGCCGGAGATCTGCACCTCACGATCGAAGCCGTACTCCTTCCATCCGGCCACCAGACTCGCGGCCAGCCGGGTGAACGCGGCGGCGGCGTCGGGGCCACAGACGTAGGTCGACGGATCGCCCTCGAACCTGCGTCCATTGCACCCGGCCTCGAACACCTGGATCCATCCGACGATGTGGTTCATGAGTTGCTGGACGGTGTAGTCGTCACAGGGCGTCGCCGACGTCAACCGCGGTTCGTCGACGTTGGCCACCACCGTGCCCGTCTTGGTCAAGATCCCGGTCAGTAGCTCGATCTGATCCATTGGTGAAATCTACCCGCCAGATGCTTTAGCGGACCACGGTGGGGGCCGTTCCCCTGGGCGGCGATAACCGCTGGCGTTGTCCGCGACCTCGAATCGCCCTCAGATTCGTTCCGAGGCGTCTACCGGCGAAGATTGCCACCCCTCCATTGCCGCGACATCCTGGGGAGTGGCGGGCCGGATGGAGGGCCACGCGAACCCGTTCAGCAAACAGACGAACTGCTTCTCCTCGCTCGCGGCCAGCCGAACCGAGAGTTTCCTCGATCGCCGCAAGCCCCCGAGGAAGTGCACACTCAAGGAATGTTCCCCCGGTGAGACCTGGTACATCTTGATCTGCTTGGGCGAGATGGCGTCCACCTTCGAGCCATCGAGAAAGATGTTGACAACACCACCCTCACCGATCGCCGGGCTCCGGCGTTGGCCCCGGCTCCGGCCGAGCCGGGATGCGGCCCGGACCACAACCAGGGTCGGAAACGCCGGCCAAATTCGATTCGGGGCTCGCCACAGTTGGATGGTCGCTCCAACCTGGTCACCCAGGCCTTCCGAGGTATCTCCGCCGCCGGTTACCGCTCCAACATCGGATCGTTCACGACTGTCGTTCATAGCTCCGTCTTACACCCTCGGCGGAAGAAGAACAGCAACAGGCCGGTAAAACGGCGCCGCCGTGCGCCTTCCCGCCCTGGCGACCATCTGCGGGCTTCATTGAACAACCCACACCGGAGGGCCAGAAGGGTGCCCCAGATCGCCCTTCTGCTCAGAACTGGGGTCGATGGGCTTCGGATTCGTGGTCCCCGTTCTTCTCCACGTCAAGTGGGCCAAATTTGATCTCCCCGCCCAGGTAATTGATCATTTGCCCACCAGCCGAGAACATGCACGAGAGGGAGGAATGCTATGACGCCAGCAAGCGGAGGTGGTCCGGTGCTGTTCTGCTTCGACGGTTCTGAGGGATCGAGGGCGGCCCTGCAAAGCGCGGCGAATCTGATCAGCCGACCGGTGGACATTGTTGTTCTCACGGTTTGGGAAACAGTCGCCACCCGCTTGGCTCTGGCCGGCGCCTTCGCGGTGGGTGCACCGGGCGATGGCTTGGATGCCCAGGAAGAATCCTTCGCAAAATCGGTGGCGGAAGACGGTGCGCTCCGGGCGAAGGAGCACGGATACGAAGCCTCACCCATGACCCGAGAGTCATTTGAGGGCATTTCACACGCCATCTTGGAGACCGCGGAGGACATCTCGGCCCGCTTGATCGTGTGCGGCCAACGGGGTCGGGGGGTGATACGGAGCACTCTGCTTGGCAGCGTCTCCCACGCTCTGGCGTCGCATGCCCGACATCCGGTCCTCATTGCACCAGAAGTTCCCGCTCGCGACGGTTGAGGGTTCGTTCTTCAGGCACGGCGGCGCGGCCGGCACCAGACGTAGGCCGGGCCAGAGCGTTCAGATATCGCTCGTGAGCACCGTCTCCAGTACCGCGGCGGCGTGATCGAGTTCGTCCAGGCTCACGTGTTCGCCGGGGGTGTGGGCCAGTAGCGGGTCGCCAGGGCCGAAGTTGGTGGCCGGGATCCCGTGGGCGGCGAACGAGGCGACGTCGGTCCAACCGACCTTGGCCCGGGGGGCGGCGCCGGTGGCGGCCACCAGTCGGGCCAGATGCGGATCGCCGAGCGACGGGGGGGCACCGGGCGCCGCCTCGACCATCTCCCAGCTGTCGCCCGGTTCCAACAGGCCCTCCAGCAACGCCCGCACCGACGCCTCGGCCTCGGCGGCGTCCCGGTCGGGGGCGAAGCGGTGATTGATCGTCACCATCGCCTGGTCGGGGACCACGTTGCTGGCCACCCCGCCTTCGACCAGCACCGCCTGGAGCTGCTCGGCGTATTCGCAACCGTCGATCACCACCCGGCGGACCGGGTAGGCGGCGATGGCATCGAGCGCCGGGCCCAGCCGATGGATGGCGTTCCGGCCGGTGAACGGCCGGGCGGTGTGGGCCCGTTCGCCGGCCATGACCACCCGGATCCGCATGGTCCCCTGACACCCCGCCTCCACCACCCCCCCGGTGGGCTCGCCGAGGATGGCGGCGTCGGCGGCCAGCAGATCGGGGCGCTGCTGCCACAATTCCTCCAGGCCGCTGTCGCTCCGGGCCACCTCTTCCCGGGCGTAGAAACACCAGGTCACATCCACCGCCGGCTCGGGGAGGGTTCCGGCCAGATGAAGGAAGGTGGCCAGCCCCCCCTTCATGTCCGCCGCCCCCAGGCCGTAGAGGGTGTCGCCGTCGAGCCTGGGTTGGTCGTTGCCGGCGGCCGGGGGCACGGTATCGAGGTGGCCGGCCAGGACCAGCCGGCGGGAGCGGCCCAGATCGGTCCGGCCCACTACGTTGTCGCCCACCCGCTCAACCCCCAGCCACGGGCAGAGCCGCAACGCCGCCTCCACCGCGTCGGCCAACTGGCCTTCGTGATGGCTCAGCGACGGGATGGCCACCAACGATGCGGTCAGGTCGAGGAGATCGCTGGAGACCGAAGGAGTCACGCGGAGACGCCGTGCTGGCGGAGGATGTCGTTCAACTTCGCCTTGTCGTGTCGTTGCCCCTGGGTCAGCCGCTTGATGACCAGCACGCAGGGAAGGAAGAACTCGCCACCGGCGAACTCGCGACGGCGCGAGGCTTGGACGGCCACGCACCAGGGCGGGACATGACCCCGGCTCAGCTCGTCGCCGGTGTCGGCGTCGATGACCGGGATCGACGGGTTGAGGATGGTCCCCTCCCCCACCACCGAGCCCCGGCCGACCCTCGCCCCCTGGGTGATCATGCACCGGCTCCCGATCATGACGTCGTCCTCGATGATCACCGGCGCCGCCTGGGCCGGCTCCAGGACCCCGCCGATGCCGACGCCGCCCGACAGGTGGACCCGCTCGCCGATCTGGGCGCAGGACCCCACCGTCGCCCAGGTGTCGACCATGGTGTCGGCCCCGACCCGGGCGGCGATGTTGACGTAGCTCGGCATGCAGATGACCCCGCGGTCGAGGAACGCGCCCCAACGGGCCGAGGCGCCGGGGACCACCCGGACCCCGGAAGCGGCGAAGTTGCGTTTGAGCGGCAGCTTGTCGGCGTACTCGAACGGCCCGACCTCGATGGTCTCCATCGACCGGAGGCGGAACAACATCAGCACCGCCTGCTTCAGCCACTGGTGGACCACCACCTCGTCGGTGTCCGGATCCACTTCGGCGATGCGGGCCTCGCCCCGGTCGAGTAGATCGATGGCTTCGGTCACCACCGACAGCGCCTCGGTGTCGTCGGGGGTCAGCTCGGACACTTTCGTCCACAACTCCTCGATGCGGGACTGGAGATCGGCCATGGGTGGAGACGTTACTTCGGGGACCCGGCGACGCCGGACCCAACCCGCCCTTCAGCGCGCCGACAGGTCCTGGCCGGCCAACCGATCGCCGACCAGCCGCAGGCGTTCGATGGGTTGGACCACCGCCAGCCGGACGAAGGCCGCCCCGTCTTCCCCGTAGAGGTCGCCGGGACTGGCCAGCAGCCCGCCGGCCAGGGCCAACTCCTCGACCAGGCCCCATCCGCCTCCCGGCACCGAGGCCGGAACCGGCACCCAGAGATAGAAGCCGCCGGCCGGCATCGGGGTCGGGAGACCGGCGGCGTCCAGCACTCCCCGGAGGTAGCCCAGCCGTTCCCGGTAGCGCTGGCGCTGCACCTCGACGTGGGCATCGTCGTCGAAGGCCACCACCGCCGCCGCCTGTACCGGGCCCGGGACCATCAGCCCGGCATGGCGCCGGACGTCGAGGAGGTAGCCGACGATCTCCGGATCCCCGGCGTAGAACCCGGCCCGGACGCCGGCCAGGTTGGACCGCTTGGACAGCGAGTGGACGGCCACCACCCCGTCCAGCCCGGTGGACAGGATGGTCGTCGGCCGACCGTCCCAGGTGAATTCGGCGTAGCACTCGTCGGAGAAGATCGGGACCCGTTGGTCCCGACCCCACTGGGCCACCGGCTCCATGTCGGTGAGCAGCCCGGTCGGGTTGGACGGGGAGTTGACCCACAGCAGCAGCGACCGGTCACGGTCGGCGACCGCGATGGAGTCGAGGTCGAGGCCACCCCCGGGGAGCTCCTTCACCGGCACCGGCCGGCAGCCGCCCAGCATCGCCCCCATCGCGTAGGTCGGATACGACACCGACGGGTAGAGGACGGTGTCCCGGTCGGGATTGCGCAGCCGGAGGTACTGGGCGGTCGACGCCACCATCTCCTTGGTGCCGACGCAGGCGGCCAGTTCGCGCTCCGGATCGACCGTCACCCCGAAGCGACGGGACAGCCAGCCGGCCGCCGCCCGGCGGTAGGCGGCCGAGCCGTTGGAGGCCGGATAGCCCCGCTCGGTGCCGGAGCTGGCGACCGCCTCGATGACCGCCTCCGGCGGCGGGTCGTAGGGGGTGCCGATCGAGCAGTCGACGATCCCCGACGTCCCCTCGGCCACTTCGCCGAACCGCTCGACGGCCCGGCTCCGCACCGCGTGCAGGCGGTCATAGGGGTAGGGCGGCGGGGTGAAGCCGACCGCCGCGCCGGGGGTGACGATGCTCATGAGGCGGCGAACTCCCGGAACCGGGCCTTGCCGACGTCGTCCAGCACCACGTGGAGCCGGGTGGCGTCGTCACCGTTCTCCTCGCTGACGATCTCCCCTTCGCGGTGGACGGCGGCCAGCACGTCACCCCGGGCCCAGGGGATGACCAGCTCCACCACCCGGCTCCCGACTCGGAGCCGGTCACTGATGGCGGTCAGCAGATCGTCGATCCCCTCGCCGGTCCGGGCGGAGACGATGACCGAGCCGGGGTGGGCGTCCATCAGCCGCCGGCTCTCCTCGATGGCCTCGTCCCCGCGGGCGGCCACCGCGTCGGCCTTGTTGACCACCAACAGCTCGGGGATCCCGTCGGCGCCGATCTCGCCCAGCACCGAGCGCACCGCGTCGATCTGGCCCTGGAGGTCCGGGGCCGGCCCGTCCACCACGTGGAGAAGGAGATCGGATTCGGCCACCACCTCGAGGGTGGACCGGAACGCCTCCACCACCTGGTGGGGCAGCTTGCGGACGAACCCGACGGTGTCGGTGAGCAGGACGGTCTCGCCCCCGGGGAGGGCCAGCTGGCGGGTCCGCGGGTCGAGGGTGGAGAACAACCGGTTCTCCACCAGCACCTCGCTCCCGCACAGCCGGTTGAGGAGGGTGGACTTGCCGGCGTTGGTGTACCCGACCAGCGACACCGTCCGCTGCCTCGACCGGGCCCGCCCCTTGCGTTGGTTGCGGCGGGTGCGCTCGAGTTGGCGGAGGTCCGACTCCAGCCGGGTCATCCGGCGGACCAGGCGCCGGCGGTCGACTTCCAGCTGGGTCTCGCCCGGGCCCCGGGTGCCGATCCCGCCGGCCTGCTGGCTGAAGGCGGTGCCCCGGCCCCGCAGGCGCGGCAGCCGGTACCGGAGCAGGGCCAGCTCGACCTGGGCCCGGCCTTCCGGGGTCCGGGCGTTCTGGGCGAAGATGTCGAGGATCACCGCTGTCCGGTCGATGGCCGTCCGGCCCAGGATCTTCTCCAGGTTCCGCTGCTGGGCCGGGCTCAGGTCGTCATCGAACACCACGGTGTCGGCATCCACCGCCAGGCAGATCGACAGCAGTTCGGCGGCCTTGCCCTTCCCCACGTAGGTGGCGGGATCCGGGGTGGCCCGCCGCTGGATGACCCGGTCCATCACGTCGGCCCCGGCGGTGGACACCAGCCGGGCCAGCTCGTCCAGGCCGGCCTCGGCGGCGGCCAGCGTGGTGTGCGGGAACACCACTCCGACCAGCACGATGCGCTCCCGGAAGGTACGGGAGATGAGGGTGTCGGTAAAGGCGGAATCGGTCGGGGTCATGGGCGGGCGGCGCCCAGCACGCTGGAGGGGACGGCCTCGATGTCGGCCACCTTCCGGACCGGCCCGGCCAGCCGGATCCCGTCGGAGTCGAGGGTCACCCGGAGCGTGCCGCCGGGATTGTGGACCCGGACCTGATCACCGACCAGGCCCCAGCTCCGGGCGGCGGCCGCCGCCGCGCAGCTTCCGGTGCCGCACGCCTGGGTCTCCCCCACCCCCCGCTCCCAGACCCGGAAGGTGAGATCCTCGGGGGTCGGGCCCACCGAGATGAACTCGACGTTGATGCCCCCCGGGTGCACCCCCTGGAGCCGGCTGCCGATCTCGGCCACGTCCACCCCGGCCGGATCCGGCCCGAGGAGCACCAGGTGGGGATTGCCCATGTCGACCGTCCGGGCCCGCCGGTCGGCGAACTGCTGGGGCTGATCGGGGCCGAGTTCCGCCTTCCCCATGTCCACCGAGGCTTCGGCTTCCCCGAAGGCGTCCCCGGTCCGGTAGTCGATGGTCCGAACCCCGGCCAGCGTCCAGACGGTGAACTCGGGGGGTGTGACCAGCCCGGCATCCACCGCCGCCTGGGCCAGACAGCGGATCCCGTTGCCGCTCATTTCGGCTTCGGTGCCGTCGGCGTTGTGCAGGTCCATCGAGAGGTCGGCACCTTCCCGACCCGCCACCACCCGGATGATCCCGTCGGCCCCGATGCCGAAGCGCCGCGCACACAGGGCGCGCACCAACTCCGGCGCCATCCGGTGCCGGTCCTCGATGTCGATCACGACCAGAAAGTCGTTTCCGGCACCGTGGTGCTTGGTCAGCTGGAGGGTTCGCATGTCATTCACGGGGTTTGGCGGTTTCGGACGTCAGTCTCCCACCGTCTCGCCCGGCCCGGGTGACCCGGCGGTCGGGGAGAACCACCCGGCGATCCGGGCGATTCGGGCCGCCGGGTCCTCGTCCGGCTCCAACCACACGATACGGGGATCCCGGCGGAACCAGGCCCACTGCCGGCGGGCGAAGGCCCGGGTTCGCCGCACCGCCTCGTCCACCGCCTCGGCCAGCGGGACCCCGTCCTCCAGATGGGCGAGCAGCTCGCGATACCCGAGCGCCTGGCGGGCGGTACGCGACAACCCCCCGGGCGAGGCGGCCAGGGCCCGGACTTCGTCCAGCAGCCCGAGGTCCATCATGGCGGTGAACCGCTCGGCGATCCGGCGATCGGACCCCTCGGGGTCGTAGGGCAGGCCCACCAGGGTCACCCGGCTGGGGGGATACGCCTCCAGCCCCGGGCCGAACGACGAGAACGGTCGACCCGATCCGATCGACACTTCGAGGGCCCGGACCAGCCGGCGCCGGTTGGTGGGTTCCAGCCGGCCGGCCGCCACCGGGTCGAGCGACGCCAGCCGGGCATGGAGCCCGGCCAGGGCGGCGCGCTCACCCGGGCTCCCCTCCGGTCCTTGCGCCTCCAGCTCGTCGGTGAGCCGGGCGGCCACCGCTGGGAACCGGCCCGGGAACGACAGGTCGTCGACCACCGAGCGGAGATACAACCCGGTCCCCCCGACCAGTAGCGCCCGGTGGCCCCGAGCCGAGATGTCGGCCAAGGTGGCCCGGGCGGCGGCCTGAAACTGCTGGACGGTGAACTCCTCCGACGCCTCCACCAGGTCGACCAGGTGGTACCCGACCCGGGCCCGGACCGCCGGCGATGGCTTGGCGGTACCGATATCCATGCCCCGGTAGACGGCCATCGAGTCGACCGACACCAGCTCGACCCGGACGGGCGGACCGGCGCCGCCGTCGGCATCCGACCCCGCCGATGCCTCGGCCACCGCCACCGCCAGCTCCGACTTCCCCGAGGCGGTGGGACCGACCAGGGCCACCGGGGCCGGGGCGGGGTCAGCCGGCAATGACGGGGATCAGGGTGCGGTGGCGGGGCGGGGCGGTCACCTCGACCAGCTCGCCCCGGAGGTGGTGGCGGGCCGAGCCGGTCACCGCCACCTCGGCAAACGATCCGGGCGGGATCCGGGTCCCGCCGGCCGGCTCGAAGTGGACCAGCTTGTTCTGGCCGGTGCGCCCGGTGGTGACCGACGGGTCCCGCTTGGAGGGGCCCTCGACCAGGACCTCCTCGACCTTGCCGATCCGGGCCCGGTGCCGGTGGAGGGCGGACCGCTCGACCACCGCCCGGAGCCGCTCCATCCGTTCGGCCGTTACCTCGCCCGGGACGAACCGGTCGGTCATGGCCGCCGCCCGGGTCCCCGGCCGCGGCGAGAAGACGAAGGTGTAGGCGCTGTCGTAGTTGGCTTCGGCCGCGACCTCGAGGGTGCGTTCGAAGTCGTCCTCGCCCTCCCCCGGGAAGCCGACGATGAGATCGGTGCTCACGGCCAGATCCGGGATGGCGGCCCGGGCGGCGGCCAGCCGGGCCAGGTAGCGCTCGGCGGTGTAGCCGCGGCGCATGGCGGCCAGGGTGGCGTCGCTTCCGGCCTGGAGGGGCAGGTGGAGGTGGTCGCAGACCTCGGGGGTCTCGGCCATGGCGGCGATGGTGTCGGGTCGGAGGTCCTTCGGATGCGGGCTGGTGAAGCGGACCCGGCGGATGCCGTCGACGGCGGCGACCGACCGCAGCAGGTCGGCGAACAGCGGCGCCCGGCGGGTGATGTCCCGACCGTAGGAGTTGACGTTCTGACCCAACAGGGTGACCTCGGACACCCCCCGGTCGGCCAGGGTCCGGATTTCGGCCACCACGTCGTCCGGGCTCCGGGACACCTCGCCACCCCGCACCGACGGCACGATGCAGAAGGCGCAGGAATTGTCGCAGCCCATCTGGATGGTCACCCAGGCGGCATACGGGAGGTCGCGCACCGCCCCGACGGCGGCGGCCTGCTGGCCGGGGCCCGAGTCGCCACCTTCGGGCATCGGCTCCTCGAGGATCTCCACGATCGGACCGGAGCCGGCGGCCCGGCGAAGCAGGGCGGGGGCGTGGGACAGGTTGTGGGTACCGAACACCACGTCGACGTGGCTGGCCCGCTCCCGGATCCGCTCCCGGTCCATCTGGGCCAGGCACCCGCCCACCGCGATCTGCATCTCCGGCCGGCTCGCCCGCAGGGTCTTCAGGTCACCGAGATGCCCGTAGAACTTGTTGTCGGCATTCTCCCGGATGCAGCAGGTGTTGAACACCACCACATCGGCGGACTCGAGGTCGGGGGTCGACACCAGGCCGTCGGCGGTGAGGAGCCCGGCCAGCCGCTCGGAGTCGTGGTCGTTCATCTGGCAGCCGAAGGTCTGGATGTGGAACGTGCGTTGGCGGGATGCCTCCTCCCCGGTGCCTGACGTCATCTCCCCATCGTACGGCCCGGTTGGCGGCTCAGGGATGCGACGCCTCCACCACCGTGTGGATGCCCCCCCGGACCAACCAGTCGGTCGTCACCGTCATGCTGCGGGGGGCAATGGCCGCCACCAGGTCATCGAGGATCCGGTTGGTGACGTCCTCGTGGAAGGCGCCTTCGTCCCGGTAGCTCCACAGATAGAGCTTGAGCGACTTGAGCTCGACGATCGACTCGCCGGGCACGTAGGCCACCGTCACGGTGGCGAAGTCGGGCTGCCCGGTCATCGGACACACGCAGGTGAACTCCGGGGACTCGCAGCGGACCTGGTACTCCCGCCCGGGGTGGGGGTTGGGGATGGCCAGGAGCTCTTTCGACGGACGTGACGGCATGGCCCGACTCTAGGACGCCCGATACCGCCCGGACCCTACCTCCAGGCTCGAACCCTAATTGTCACCGTCGAAGTCGAACAGCCGGCTGCCCGACGAGGGCGCCGGGTCGTCGTCCGGTCCGGCCCCACCCTCGCCTCCGCCACCGCCACTCCCGGTCCACGACGGTTGGCGGTCGCGCCAGAAGTCGTCCCGCCCCTCCCGGTCGACGATCAACCCGTGCATGTCCGGTCCCAGCAGCAGGACCTTCCCGGGAACCTCGGTGTCCTCCATGGCCTCCTTGGCCGCCTGTTTGACCTTGGCTCCGTCGGCGCCCCGGCAGATGCCGAGCAGGGACGGCCCCGCCCCCGACCAGCAGGTGGCCAGCGCACCCCCGGCGGCCAGCCGGGACAGGAGGATGGGGGCGGCCGGGAACAGCGGGCTCCGGAAATCCTGGTGCAGCCGGTCCTCGGTGGCCTCCTTCAACAGCACCCGGCTGTCGGCCAGGCCGGCGATCAGCAGGGCCAGCCGGGACAGATTGAAGGCGGCGTTCTCGCGGGTGACCTCGAGGGGAAGCGCCAACCGGGCCTTCGAGGTCGACAGCACCAGGTCGGGAACGATGACCACGAAGACCAGGCTCACGTCGAGGGTGAGGCGCACCACCCGGACCGCACCTTTGACCATCGCCGCCGCCACCAGCCCGCCGACCACCGAGGCGGCGGCGTTGTCGGGATGCCCGTCCATGTAGGCGGCCACCGCCAACGGATCCTTGGAACCGGCCGCCGCCGCCGCGGCTGCCGCCAGCGCCGCCGAGGAACCAAGGCCCCGCCCGATGGGAATCTCCGAACGCACGGTGATGGCCAGCCGGTCGGTTCCGGCCACGTCGATGGCCACTCGGGCGGCCAGATGCGACGGGTCGTCGTCGGTGAGACCCGCACCTTCCCCCACCGACCGGACGATCAGCTTGGATGCCTTCTCCACTTCGACCTCGACGTACTGGTCGAGGGCGACGGCCAGGGTGTCGAAACCGGGGCCGAGGTTGGCCGACGAGGCGGGGGCGCGTGCTCGCACGAAATCAAACTACTCGTCGCACGCCGCGGGGGGCGGGATCAATGTCGCCGTCGGGTGACGACAACGGTAACGACTGATCCCCTACCGATGGGTCAGACGCCACCACAGCGATGGCTCCGGCACGGCCCGGGCCAGGTTCAGCGGGACCGACTCCGATTGGGTGCCGAGGGTGTAGGAGACCGTCCCGACCCTGGCCCCGGTGCGCCCGCTGGCCGGCACCGCCAACGAATGGCGGGCGACGATCGTCTGACCCGGCCAGGCCAGCACGGTGGCCGCCTTGGAGGTGACCACCGTCACCGGGTGTTTCACCCCTCCCCAGGTGGACAGGGCGGTGCCCACCGGCTTGCCCGCCGAGGTTACCGACACCGTGACCACCGTCTGCTCGGTGGCCGACAGCAGCCCCTCCGCCGCCGGCCGGGTGAATTTCTCCGGGTCGGGCACGTAGAGCTGATCGGCCGGGATGGTGGTGGGCGGGGTGGTGGTGGTGGGGGGAGGCGGGGGCGACCCCGGGGGTGGCGCGGTGGTGGTCGTGGTGGTGGTCGGGGGTGGGATGCCCGCCGGCACCGGTTGTCCGATCACCGCGATCAGCACCACCGCGGTCTTGCCGTCGATCACCCGTCGCCCGGCCAACACCATGCAGCCCCCGGCCTGGGAGGTGTAGCCGGATTTGATCCCGATCACCCCATAGGAACCGATCTCGGGGACCAGGTTGGGGAGCGTCCCGATCCGCGGCAGGGTCACCTTCGACTCGGCCACGATTTCGGCAAACGTGGGGATGGCCATGCCGGCCGCCGCCACCTTCAGCACGTCGGCGGCCGACGACACCGAGCCGGGATCGACGCCGGCGACGTCGATGTAGTGGGTGTTGGTCATCCCCAGGGAGGCGGCCAGGGCGTTCATCTTGGCCACGAACGCCGTCGTGCTCCCGGCGTCCCACACCGCCAGCGTGTAGGCGAGATTGTTGGCCGACAGGGCCAGCAGCCCCTCCAGGAGCTGCCGCTCGGTAATCACCTCCCCGGCGACCACCTCGGCCACCGAGCCGTCGGCGCTCTGATCGGTCGCGTACTCGGTGTGGTCGGCGTCGGTCATGGTCAGCGAGGGCCCGGGGCTGTTGGGCGCCACCGGATGGTCATGAAGGATGACCACCGCGGTGGCCAGCTTGGTGAGCGAGGCGATCGGCAGCGGCGTCTGACCGGCGGTGCTGGCCGCGAAGCCGAGGCCGGGGATGCTCACCGCCCCCTGGCCGGTCGAGGGCCAGGGCAGGACCGGCGGGCCACCCGGCACCGTCACCGACGCCAGGGTCGACGACGCCACCGGCAACGGCAGCGGTCGGGTCACGTGCCACCCTTCCACCGACACCACCCCGACGATCAGGACCGCCAGCACCACCAGCAGTGACCACCGGAGGCGGTGGGTCGGGTGCTCGCCGTCGCCGCCCGTTGGCTGGGGGCGCTCGGTGGCCGTCGGCGCGGGAGGCCCGGGAACCGGTCCGGTGACGATCGGTTCCTCTTTCGTGCTCTCGATCAACGCGCTTCGAGTTCCTCGACCGTCATCAGCACCGCCCGGGCCTTGGAGCCTTCCGACGGTCCCACCACCCCGCCGCGTTCCATCAGGTCCATCAGCCGGCCGGCCCGGGCGAAGCCGACCCGGAGCTTGCGCTGCAACATCGACGTCGAGCCCAACTGCGACCTGACCACCAGGTCCATCGCCTGGACCAGCAGCTCGTCGTCGTCATCATCGGCGCCCCGCTCCCCGGACACCCCCGACCGGGTGACCTCGTCGATCCCGGCCACCACCTCCATGGGTCGCTGGCGCTTCCAGTGGGCGGCCACCGCCCGGACCTCGTCCTCCCCCACCCACGGGGCCTGGAGCCGCTGCGGGTTCGACGACGATGCGGTCACCAGCAGCATGTCGCCCTTGCCGATCAGCCGTTCGGCCCCCGGCTGGTCGAGGATGACCCGGCTGTCGGCCAGCGACGACACCGAGAACGCCATCCGGGAGGGGATGTTGGCCTTGATGACCCCGGTGATCACGTCGACCGACGGGCGCTGGGTGGCCAGCACCAGATGGATCCCGACCGCCCGGGCCATCTGGGCGATGCGGCAGACCGAGTCCTCCACGTCGCGGGCGGCCACCATCATCAGGTCGTTCAGCTCGTCCACCACGATGAGGATGAACGGCAGCCGCTGGTACCGCGGCTCGATGTCCTCCGGCTCGCCGGATTCGTCGCCGTCGCCGGCCCGCCCCAGCATCCGGAGCCGGTAGGCCTCCTCGTGATCATCCAGCTGGCCGGCGTCGACGGCCAGGTTGTAACCGGTGATGTCCCGCATCCCCGCCTCAGCCAGGAGGTCGTAACGGCGCTCCATCTCCTTGACCGCCCAGGACAGGGCGTTGGCCGCCTTCTTCGGGTCGACCACCACCTGGGTCAGGAGGTGGGGAAGGTCGTTGTACTGGCCGAGCTCCACCCGCTTCGGGTCGACCAGCATCAGCCGCACTTGATCCGGGGTGGCCCGGGTGAGGATGGAGGTGAGGATCGAGTTGATGCACGACGACTTGCCCGAGCCGGTGGACCCCGACACCAGCAGGTGGGGCATGTCGGCCAGGTTGACCATGTAGGCGTTGCCGGCGATGTCGCGCCCCAGGGCCACCTCCAACGGATGATGGGCCTTGGCCGCCTCCGGTGAGGCCAGGATGTCGCCGAGCGCCACCAGCTGGCGGCGGCGATTGGGGACTTCGACCCCGATGGCCGACTTGCCGGGGATGGGGGCCAGGATGCGGACGTCGGGCGAGGCCATGGCGTAGGCGATGTCCTTGGACAGCGACGTCACCCGGGCCACCTTGACCCCGGCGCCGAGTTCGAGCTCGTAGCGGGTCACCGACGGGCCCACCGTGCGGCCGACCAGCCGGGTCTCCACCCCGTGGGCGGCCAGCGCATGGACCAGGGCGGTGCCGCCGGCATCCACCTCCTTCTCGTCGACGGCGTGGGGCTTCAGCCGCTTGAGGATCCCCGGCGGCGGCAACTTCCATCCCCCCGCCCCGGCGCCCAGCTTCATCTCGAGTTGCGATCCAGTGCCGGCTTTGACCGCGGCGTCGGGAAGGGTGAGCGGGTCGGGAGGCCCGGAGTTCGGGTCCGGCGGGAGACCGGCCACCACCGGGAGCGCCACCTCCGGCACCACCCCCATGTCCGGATCCGGTCCCTCGGCCATCACCTCGGTGGGGTCCCCGCCGGGCAGGGTCCGGCCGAACGGGTCGGTGGGGTGATCGTCGGCGGCGCCGGCCTCGACTCCCTTCGACCTCCCCTCCGGCCCACCCCGAGCCACATCGAACGCCCATCGGGTCGCCACGCTCACCCCGTGGGCCGCGGTCCTCACCGACACCCCGGTGAACAGCACCAGGGCCACCACCATCACCGCCAACAGCACCATGGCGGCGCCGAAGCCCCCGAGGCCGGCCCGCAGCGGGTTCCCGACCACCGCCCCGATCCAACCTCCGGCCGACGACAGGCTGGCGGTGGACGCGCTGAGCTTGGGCGATCCCCCGGCCAGGGCGGCCAGGCCGGCGATGACCAGCTGGGTCAGGGTGCCGCCGAGGACCGCCCGGCTCGGATCCCGCCGGGGGACCGGATCCTCGTCATGGCTGCGGCCGGCGATCAGACGGACACCGACGGCGGTGACCACCACCGGCACCAAGAACCGCCCCCATCCGAGCAGGTCGCCGAGGACCCGGCGGGCCCCGTGCCCGACCGGGCCCAACGCGTCGGCGTAGAGGGCGAGTACGGCCAGCAGCCCGACGGTGACCAGCACCACGCCCCAGACGTCGGCGGCGTGGGCGGCGACCACGTCCCACATGCCGGCCAGCATCCCGTCACTCGACCGCCCTCGCTTGGATCGCGACCGGCCCCGACCTCGGGACGCGGCTTTGCCTCGGGAGGCGGCGTTTCCCCGGGAACGGGAACGAACCGGGACCGCGGCCTTGGCTCTCGACCGCGAGGCGCCGGATCGACCCGCCGGACGCTTGGTAGCGGTCGACACAGTGGCGCCAGGATACTCCCTGGGTCCCCCGATTATGGGGACGCCTGGCGTGAGCTCAGACGGTGACGATGACCGGAACGATCATCGGGCGCTGCTTGGTGCGGTTCCCGACCAGTTGGCCGAGGGCTTTGCGGGCCACCCGGTTGAGCGACTCGTGGTCCTGGCTGCCGCCGGCCAACGCCTTCTCCAGCGCCTTGGTCACCGACTCTCGCGCCTCGTCGAGCAACCGGTCGGTGTCGTCGTCATAGGCCCAGCCCCGGGTCACGATCTGGGGGACACCCACCACCTCGCACCGCTTGAGATCGATGGTGGCCACCGCCATCACCACCCCGTCCTCGGCCAGCACCTTCCGGTCCCGCAGCACCCCGTGTCCGATGTCGCCGACCGAGCTCCCGTCCACGAACAGATACCCACCGGGAACGCTGCCGTCACGACGGAGTCCGGCGTGGTCGAGTTTCACCGCGTCGCCGTCCTCGCAGAGCAGGATCCGGTCGCCGGGGATGCCCATCGAGTTGGCCAGCCGGACGTGGTTGGCCATGTGCCGGTACTCGCCGTGCACCGGTATGAAGAACTCCGGCTTGGTCACCGACATCAGCGTCGACAGTTCGCCCTGGCGGGCGTGCCCGCTCACGTGCACGGCGTCGACCCCCGAGTGGATGACCTCCACCCCCCGGCGGTGGAGGCTGTCGATGACCCGCCCCACCGACCATTCGTTGCCGGGGATCGGATGGGCGCTGATCACCACCACATCGTTGTCCCGGAGCTTGAAGAAGCGGTTCTCGCCGACGGCCAGCCGGGAGAGGGCGGACATCGGCTCACCCTGGGAGCCGGTGGAGATCACACACACCTGTCCCGACGGCAGACCGTCCACCTGCTCGATGTCGATCATGGCCCGGTCGGGGATGTCGAGGAGGCCGAGCTGCCGGGCCAGCGCGACATTCTTCTGCATCGACCGGCCGAGGGTGGCCACCTTCCGACCACCCTCGATGGCGGCGTCGGCGACCTGCTGGACCCGGTGGATGTGACTGGCGAAGCAGGTGACCACGAACCGACGGTCGGGACGCTCGAGGAACACCCGGCGCAAGGTGGCCCCGACGGTGGACTCCGACGGGGTGAACCCCGGCTCCTCGGCGTTGGTGGAGTCGCTGAGCAGCAGGCGGATACCGGGATCGGTGGCCAGCGCCCCCATCCGGGCCAGATCGGTCCACCGGCTGTCCACCGGATGGAGATCGAGCTTGAAGTCGCCGGAGTGGAGGATGATCCCCTGCGGGGTGTGGAAGGCGGTGGCAAACGCCTGGGGCACCGAGTGGGTGACGGGGATGAACTCGACGTCGCAGGGGCCGATGCGCCGGCGCTCGCCGTCCCGGACCGGGATCCACTTGACCTGGCTGGCCAGTCCGGCCTCGTCGACCCGGTTGCGGGCCAGCCCGAGGGTGAGCTCGGAGCCGTAGACGTCCACCGGGAAGTCCCGGAGCAAGAAGGCCAGCCCGCCGGTGTGGTCCTCGTGCCCGTGGGTGAGGATGACCGCATCGACCCGATCGGCGTTCTCCCGCAGGTAGGTGAAGTCGGGAAGGACCAGGTCGACCCCGGGCATGTCCGGGTCGGGGAACATGATGCCGACGTCGAGGATGAGAATCCGGCCGTCGACCTCGATACAGGCGCAGTTCCGGCCGATCTCCCCGAGGCCGCCGAGGAAGACGATCCGAACCGGCGCGCCGCCCTTCTTGCCCCGGGGGCTACCGGCCGACGACGCCGGCGGCCGCGCATCCTTCTTGGGGGCGGAGGCCTTGGCCTGGTGGCCGGAGCCCTTGGGCTGGTGGCCGGAGCCCTTCGGCTTGGCCGAGCCCGACCCCTTGTGTCCTGGCTTCTTGGCGTCGCCGGCCCGGGAGGGTTCAGGCAACCGACTGGCGATTCGATGAATGCTGGCGGAGGCGTTCGATGACCTCACGGGCCTGGTCCACCAGTGACTCCGGGGCTTCGGCATTGGGAAGGCGGCACTGGCCGGCCGGGAGGCCCTGGGCCCGGCAGGCGGCCTTGGCCGGCACCGGATTCGGGTACAGATCCGAGCCCTCGAAGTCGTAGGACTCGGCCAGGCGATGGTTGGCCGACCGGGCCCGGTCGAGGTCGCCGGCATTGAACGCCGCCACCATCTCGGCCATGGTCCCGGCCGCCCAGTGGGCGGCGACGCTGACGATCCCGACCCCGCCGACGGCCAGGAACGGGAGGGTGAGGGCGTCGTCGCCGCAGTAGACCTCGAAGCGGTCGGGGGTCTCCGCCACCACCCGGGCGGCGGCGGCCACATCGTGGGTCGAGTCCTTCACCCCCACGATGTTGGGGACCTCCGAGGCCAACTCGATCAACAGGTCGGTGCCGATCCGGCGTCCGGTGCGGATCGGGATGTCATAGAGCACCACCGGGAGGTCGGTGGCGGCTGCCACCGACCGGAAGTGGGCGGACAGCCCGGCCGCCGACGGGCGGTTGTAATACGGGGTCACCACCAGCACCCCGTCCACCCCGCTGCCGGCCACCGACTGAGTGAAGGCCACCGCGTGGGCGGTGTCGTTGCTGCCGGTGGAGGCAATGACCGGAACCTTCACCGCGCCGGCCACTGCCCGGAACAGCTCGAGGGCCTCGCCGTCGGTCAGCACCGGACCCTCCCCGGTGGTGCCGGCCACCAGCAGGCCATCGGACCCGGCGCTCACCAGGTGGTCGGCCAGCGCCACCGCGCCGTCGATATCCAATGCACCATCGCCGTGGAAAGGAGTGACCATGGCGGTCACCACCGAGCCGAATCGCCCCATCGTTGTCAGCCCCTCATCAGGTGGGTCCGCGGAGTCGACACCACCAACGGGCAGGCTACCAGCAGGGCCGGACGGCGCCGGACCTGGCGAGAGCCGATCGCGCGACTAGGACGCCGGGGTCGGAACCGCCGCAAACGAGTCGTACTCCTCGCCGGTGTCCTCCCACGACTCGAACTCGATGACCCCGAGCTCGGTGAACTTGGTCCGGAGCCAGCCGTCGGCCGCGTCCAGCAGCCCGAGCTTTCGACAGTTGGGGACGATCTTGGAGAACAGCAGGGCCTGGAACTGGGCCCGTTCCGGGGCCTGCTGGACCAGCGGCACGATGGCCTTGGGGTCGATGCCCATCCGGTCCCATACCTCCTGCTGGAGGAAGCGATCCCGCATCCGGACCGCCGCCTCGAAGGCGAACTCCTGGCGCTCCCGCAGCTCGTGGGCGGTGAGGCCCTGGTAGTACTCCTGGAGGCTGAGGACGCCGAAGGCGACGTGGCGGGCCTCGTCCGCCATCACGTACTTCAGCAGCTGCTTCAACAGCGGGTCCTGGGTCAGCTGGGCCATGAACCCGAAGGCGGCCAGGGCCAGCCCTTCGACCATGATCTGCATGCCGAGGTAGGTCATGTCCCACCGGGAGTCGGCGATGATGTCGTCGAGCAGCATCCGGAGGTGGGCGTTGATCGGGTAGTGGCCCGAGCACTTCTCGTCGAGGTACTTGGCGAACACCTCGACGTGGCGGGCTTCGTCCATCACCTGGGTGGCGGCGTAGTACTTGGCGTCGATCCAGGGGACCGACTCGACGATCTTGGCCGTGCACACCAGCGCGCCCTGCTCCCCGTGGAGGAACTGGGAGAGCGTCCAGTTCTGGCTCTCCACCCCGAACTGGACCCACTCCTTGTCCGACCACTTCTCGGCCGGAGTGCCGGTGAGGTCGACCCCGGCGGTGTAGCCACCCGAGGCGATGGCGTTCTCGACCACCAGCTTCTCCTGGTCCACCTCGGTGTCCCAGGGAAGGTCGGTCTCCCCGTTCCACTGGGCCTTCTTGGCCTTCTCGTAGAGCTTGTTGAGCTTGGGCCGCGATCCCTTCTCGTAGTCCCAGGTGAAGATGGTGTCGTAGTCGGAGTGCACCGCGTGCTTGCCGTCGGCGTCCTCCGTCCCGACCACGGACAGGATCGCCTCGAAGTCGTTGATCTCGTCTCGACCGATGATGTCCTGGGTGTTGTTCATGTCGATGCTCATCGCACGTCCCCCTTGGAATGTGTGGTGGTGGTTGGGTAGGTGGTGTGTTGGTGGTCGGAAGCTTGGGACCGATCGGCCTGCATGGCCCGGTCGGCGGCAATCGGGGTGAGGTCGACCGGCCGGGACCGGTCGGGCGCGCGCAGGGCGGTGATCCCCGGGAGCACGAAGGTCTCGATCAGGTGGCGGGCCCGGTCGGCGTCAGTGAGATCCATCTGGCTCGACGGGGCGATGCAGTAGGAGAGCACGATCCGGGTGGCCCACTCCGCCACCCGGGCGGCCTCCTCCGGATCCATCCATCGGATCAGGAACGGCGAGATGAAGCGGGCGGCCGTCCCCAGCAGCCGGTTCGAGTCATCGAAGGCCAGGTGGCCGAGCACCACATCGGGCTCATGGGCGACCATGTAGGTCAGGGCCGGGTGCCGGGTGATCCGGGTCACCGCCTCGACGATCCCGATCACCAGCACATCGGAGAGATCCTCGGCCGCCCCCATCCGGGCCCCGAGGGCGGAGAACAACCTGGCCATCTCGGTCTCGGCCGCCGCGCCCAGCAGTTCGTCCTTGCCGCCGGGGAACACCCGGTAGATGGTGGCCCGGGACACCCCAGCCCCGTGGGCGACGTCGTCAACGGTGGTCTTGGCCGTCCCCTGCCGGGCGATGCACTCGAGGGTGGCATCCACGATGCGGATCCGGTGGGGAGAGACCCGACCGGCGGCGTCAGCGGTGGCCGGAGGCTCCTCCGATTCCGTCCTCACGACCTGGAGTCGCACCCCCTGCGGCGTCACGTTTGAAACAGTAGGGCGATATTTGTCTCATTGTCAAGGATGGTCGGCCCGGGCCCCGGG